>JACPKQ010000027.1:13544-125021 GCA_016186995.1 Deltaproteobacteria bacterium
AAAGGTTCAGGACTTACCCCTTAAATTACAGAACAAGCTTAAAACCTCTCCTGAAAGATTTTCGTTCAGAGATCCAGATCTTAATTGGACAAGAGAAAAAATAATAACTGAACGAACCAAAGTATTAAAAAATCCTATTCAGTCTGTTTTCTTATAAACGTCGGAATATCATACTCGTCATCACCCAAGCCCAATTCTTTTGCTGCACGGCGAGCTTGTTCAATTTCTTCGCTTCGTTTCTGACGAATCACAGTGGGAATATCTACATCGTCTTTCTTAATAACATCTTGAGCTTGAATAAGTGGTTGTTGCTTTAAATTTGTTGTTGGTTGCGTTTTTTCTATTACTTTTTGAGAATGGGCTGAATTAAAACCTGTTGCAATAACAGTTACTCGTACTTCATCTTTAAGAGATGGATCAATCACGGCTCCAAAAATAATATCTGCTTCATCATGTGCAGCGTCATGAATAAGAGAAGAAGCAGCGTTCACTTCATGAAGGGTTAAATTTGGCCCTCCTGTAATATTAATAATAATCCCCATAGCCCCATCAATCGCAACATCTTCTAAAAGAGGGGAAGAAATAGCAAGATTGGCCGCTTCAATAGCGCGGTTTGTTCCACTTGCAACTCCGGTTCCCATAAGAGCAAGGCCTTTATTAGACATAATAGTTCGGACATCAGCAAAATCTAAATTAATAAGACCTCGAATGCTAATCAAATCAGAAATACCTTTCACTGCTTTTAAAAGAACTTCATCTGCTTTTTTGAAAGCATCAATCATAGAAGTATCTTGCCCTGTAATAGAAAGAAGTCTTTGATTAGGAATAACAATTAAAGTATCAACACTTTCTTTAAGCTCAATAATACCTTGTTCTGCTTGACGCATTCTTTTTTTGCCTTCAAACATAAAAGGCTTTGTCACAACCCCCACAGTTAATGCACCCACTTCCTTAGCAGCATCAGCAATAACAGGAGCACCTCCAGTACCTGTTCCACCACCCATCCCTGCAGTGATAAAAACCATGTCTGTACCTTGTAGTGTTTCAACAATCACAGAATAATCTTCTAAAGCTGCATTGCGCCCTACTTCAGGATCAGCTCCAGCACCTAAACCTCGTGTCAACTCTGTGCCTAATTGAAGTCTATTTTCAGTAGGTGCTGCAAAAAGAGCTTGTTTATCTGTGTTGGCTACATAAAAATCAACACCTTTCAATTTTGATTCAATCATGGTGCTAATGGCATTGCCACCACCACCACCTACTCCGATAACTCGAATTTTTGCTCCGGAATGTGGACTGTCATCAAATTCAAACATAGGGGCCTCCTAAAAAATTTCTTTCATCCAATTCGTCATAACCGTTTTAACTTTGCTGTAAATATTTTCTTCTCTAATTTTAAATAAAGCACTTTGTTGGTTCTTGGCTCCGTAAAGAACCAACCCAACACCTGTTGAATAAATGGGACTATTGACTACATCCGTAAGTCCCCCAATCCCTTGGGGTAACCCACGTTTCACAGGTAAATCAAAAATATATTCTGCAAGCTCTGGTATACCCTCAAGTAAGGTAGATCCACCTGTAATAACAATACCAGAGGCAAGAAGTTCTTCATAACCACTTTTAATGATCTCTCTTTGAACAAGGGCAAAAATTTCCTCAACACGAGGTTCTAAAATTTCGGCTAATACTTTTCGTGTAACAATACGAGGTTCTCTTCCTCCAACAGTGGGCACTTCAATAGTTTCATCTTTATCAACCATTGAAGTAAGTGCACACCCCGAAATACATTTAATTCTTTCTGCTTCTGCGGTAGGGGTACGTAATCCAACTGCAATATCATTAGTAAGATGGTTGCCTCCTAAGGAAAGTACAGCAGTATGAACAATGCTTCCTTCAGAAAAAATGGCAATATCAGTCGTACCACCACCAATATCAACCATGGCCACCCCTAGTTCTTTTTCATCTTCAGAAAGAACTGCTTCACTTGAAGCTAACTGTTGAAGAACAATATCAACAACATTAAGCCCAGTACGATTAGCACACTTAATAATATTTTGAGCTGAAGAAACAGCAGCCGTTACAATATGAACTTTAGCTTCAAGACGAACGCCACTCATTCCCAAAGGCTCTTTAATCCCATCTTGATCATCAATAATATATTCTTGAGGAATAATATGGATGACTTCTCGATCTAAAGGAATGGCAACAGCTTTTGCGGCATCAATGACTCTTTGGATATCCGCAGCTTTAATTTCTTTGTCTTTCACAGCAACAATGCCGTGGCTATTAAAACCTTTGATGTGCCCACCTGCAATACCACAATAGATAGATGATATTTCACACCCTGCGGTGAGTTCTGCTTCTTCGATTGCTTTTTTGATAGATTCAACGGTGCTTTCGATGTTGATAACAACACCTTTACGAAGCCCATGAGAAGGACTTGAGCCAACACCAACTATATTGATACCGTTGTCAGTTACTTCACCAACAATAGCACAAATTTTTGTTGTACCAATATCAAGGCCAACAACTAGTTCATCCTTTTTCGCCATAAACAATACCTCTTTTGACAACTTCCAACTCCATCAGCATTGAACCCCTTCTACAACTACTTATATAAGTACAAAAATAACATAAGACGGCGATTATACTTAAAGATTAAGATTTTTTTAGGGTTTTTACAACCACTTTTTTAGAGAAGTTAAGATCAATTTCACGAGCTAAGATGTGTTTTTGGGAGAGATCATCCAATACCTTTTCAACTCGGGTGATTTTCTTTTCCAAATTTTGAGACCCCATCTTAACTCGAGTTGAGTGTGGTAATAAGTAAACTGTAAGCCCTTTAGACTCTTCAAGATGAATTTCTGAGATTTTTTTAACGTTCAAATACTGTAAACTTTCTGCTTTCTCAAGCAACCAAAGTGCTTTTTGATAGTAATTAACCTCTTCCTGATCCCTAGAAGTACTTGTAATTATTGGGAAATCTAAACCCTCTTCTTTTTTTGCCTCTTTAATAAGCTCTCCACTCTTTTCTATGTAATAAAGTTTTTTTTCTTTTTGTAAAAGCGCAAAAACTTCTTTTTCTTGCAGGTTAATTTTAATTTTATGGGGGAGAATTCTAAAAAGCTTCACTTCTTTTATCCAGGGATTTTCATAAATTCTTTTTTCAACATCCTTTAAATTTAAAGAAATAATATTCACATGCGGAGCAATATGGGCAAGTTGTAAAACTTGTGTATGAGACACCCTTGTTGTGGGTGAAATAGCAATTTCTTTAAGATAAAAAAAAGAAGATTTTAAAAGATACTGATAAAAAAAATACACTCCCATAATAAGAATAAAAAAACAAACAAGCGATAAAGCAGTTTGACCACTTACTTTAAACATTGTTTTAGTTTTTTCTTTTTGGGCCTGAATACTGCTTAATTTTCTATTTACTTTATTTCGTAACATAAGAGTCTAAGGAAGCTGTTTCTAAAATCTTTTCAACAACACTTTCAAATGAAACACCTTGTGCTTTTGCAGCCTTAGGAACAAGACTTGTTTCAGTCATCCCAGGAAGTGTATTGATCTCTAAAAAATAGGCCTTGTTATTCTTATCAAGAATATAATCAGCTCGAGCCACCCCTCGACATTTTAAAACCTTGAAAGCTTTTTTTGTATTTTCTTGAACGGTTTTGGTAACTTGAGGTGGTAAATGTGCAGGACATAAATATTCTGTTTTTCCTTTGGTATATTTTGATTCATAATCATAAAAACCACTTTTAGGTCTGATTTCAACGAGTGGATAAGCTTCCCCATCTAAAACAGTACACGTAAGTTCTCTCCCCTCAATAAATTGTTCCACCATAACAGAAGAATCATGCTTCGCCGCTTCTTCTAAAGCTTCGCTTAGTTTTTCTTTCTCTTTAACAATACTCACTCCCACTGTAGAACCTTGAGCTTCTGGCTTAACCACAAGAGGCACTGTCACTTTAAGCTTGTTTAAAAAATTTTCTCGTTTTTGTTTTGAAACAACCCACACTTCACCGCGTGGGGTAAGAATACCATGAGAATGAACAATGTTTTTTGTTTTTACCTTTGCCATACAAAGAGCGGAAGATTCAACTCCGCTTCCTGTATAGGGAATTTTCATTTCTTCTAAAATTTTTTGGACTTGTCCATCTTCGCCAAAAACACCGTGAAGAGCATTAAAGATAACATCAACTTTTATTTTTCGAACATTTTCTTCTAAAGGATGCCTCAGATCTATGGCTTCTACTTTATAACCTCTTGCTTGAAGAGCTTCAAACACAGCCTTACCCGTCTTGAGAGAGATCTCTCTTTCAGAAGATTCCCCCCCCATGAGAACCCCTATTTTTTTATTTTTAAAATTCATGGTCTGCCTGAAAAATACACCAGGTAACTTTATGTGTACTAACCATTTCAAGAACCTAAGGTTGAATGCTTTTTGCTATGTCCAAATTTGTACTTCTTCTTCTAGTGTAACAGAAAATTGTTTTTTGACAGCTTCTTTGACATGAGAAATGAGATCAAAAATATTTCTAGAGGTTGCTCCTCCTAAATTTACAATAAAGTTAGCGTGTTTTTCCGAAACCCGAGCAGCCCCTATTTGCATTTTCTTTAAACCTGCCATTTCAATAAGCTTTCCTGCACTTTCTCTTTTCCCATCTACAAATGGATTTTTAAAAATACATCCACAATTAGCTTGGGTTACGGGTTGCATTGCATTTCTTCTTTGAATAATTTCTTTAACCTTATTGTGAATATCTTCTTGGTTTGCTTTTTTAAACTTTAAAATACCACTATAAATCAATTCACCTTCTTTTAAAGTAAGTTTTCGGTAATCAAAACTAAGATCTTCTTTTGAATAAACCTTTGTTTCTGCCTGACTATTTAAAACAATAAGCTCTTCTGTGAGAGAGGCAAAATCGCCCAACTGAGTTCCTGCATTCATAGCCCAACCACCACCTAAGTTTCCAGGAATACCTGCAAGAAATTCTCCTCCGGTAAGCCCTTTCTTCATACAAAACTGTAAGAGACCTTGTTTTGTAACATTAGCTGTTGCCTTCACATAAACTACATCTTGCTCTTCCTTATATATATCAAGATAGATCGGCATAGAACTTAGCTTAAGTACTGGTTTAGAAAGATAAGTATCTTCAGCCAAAATATTACTTCCACCACCTAGTACATAGTAATCTCTAGCTTCTTTTAAAGTCTTTTGAAGTTCAAATACATTGTGAGGGTAAAAAAACTGTCTTGGCATACCCCCTACTCGGAGGGTTGTATGATTTTTTAAAGCTTCATCCATCTAAAAATTTCTCTCCTATTTGATAAATGTTACCAGCCCCTAACGTTAAGACAATATCATTTTTTTGAACAAGCCCTTTTAAAACTTCTAAAGCATTTTGTAAATCCCCAACATACTCAGCATTATGAGAGTTTTTATTGATTTCTTCAACAAGTTTTGTTGCATGAATACCTTGAATGGGCTTTTCACTAGCCGCATAAATATCAATAACTAAAAGCTTATCGGCGCAGAAAAAAGCCTTTCCAAACTCTTTGAATAAATCCTTTGTTCTTGTAAAACGGTGTGGTTGAAACAAAACAACAAGTCGCCTCTCTGGCCAACAGTCTTTAAAAGTTTTAAGGGTGACACTAATTTCTGTAGGGTGATGACCATAATCATCCATAACAAGAATACCTTCTTTTTCACCCTTGGTTTGAAATCTTCTTTCAACCCCATGAAACTCAGAAAGAGATTTTTTAATTTCTGAAAAAGCAATACCACACTCTAAAGCCACAATAATAGTAGCTAAAGAATTAAGAATATTATGATCTCCAGGTATGGAAAGTACAATCTCACCTATTTTTTTCTTATGATGGTAAAAATCAAAATAGCTTTTTGTACCGTAATGTTTAATGTTTTTAACCGTGTAATCACAATCATTTGTCATTCCATAAGTAACATATTTTTTTTTGAGTCTTGGTAAAATCTCAACAACATGAGCATCGTCACCACAAGCAACAATGAGTCCATCTTCGGGAACACGATTTAAAAAAGATACATAGGTATCCTGAATATCTTTAAGATCACGATAGTGATCCATGTGTTCTAAATCGATATTCGTCACAACAGAAATTTTCGGATTGAGTTTCAAAAAAGATTTGTCACTTTCATCAGCTTCTGCAATGAGATATTTTCCTTTGCCAAGTTTGGCATTAGAACCGATGCCTTTGACTCGCCCGCCTACAATAGCTGTTGGATCGAGGCCTGCATGTTCAAAAACCATGGCAGTCAAGGAAGTAGTTGTTGTCTTTCCGTGCATACCAGAAATAGCAATTCCTTCTTTCATATTCATAAGTTCAGACAACATCTGAGCCCTGGGAACAACAGGAATTTTAAGTTTTTTAGCTTTAAGAACTTCAGGGTTATCTGAAGATACCGCCGTTGAAGTCACAACAAGATCTTGATCATAAACATTTTTTTCGTTATGGCCTTGAAAAACCGTTGCTCCCAAACTTTGCAAACGCTTTACAAGTGGAGAAAGATTGAGATCAGAGCCTGTTATCTTATAACCTAAATTAAGAAGCACTTCGGCAATGCCACTCATCCCAATACCGCCAATACCTATAAAATGAATTTTCTTAAGCTTCACATCCATTTTCATAAGTTATTCATAACTTTCCTGTTTTACAATAGCTTGTGATGAAGTTCACAATTTTTTCGGCTGGATTTCCCCACTCAAAACTGTGAAGTGCTTCTTTCATTTTTTCACATGCATGCTCATAAGTCATAAGTTGTTTAATAATATTAAAAAGCTTCTCTCCTGAAAGATCTTGCTGAAGAACAACACGGGTAGCACCCTTTTTTTCCAACTCTTCAGCATTATAAATTTGATGAGACTTGGCATAAGGATAGGGAATAAGAATAGAAGGAGTCTCAGTCATAATGAGTTCAGAAACTGTTCCAGCTCCAGCTCGACCGATAACAAGATCAGCTTCTTTGTAAGAAGAAGCCATGTCAGCGATGAAAGGGAGAACCTCTGCTTGAAATTTTTTTTCAGCATATTCTTTCTTTACAAACTCATAATCTAAACTTCCCGTTTGATGAGTCAGTTTAATAGATCGAGGTAAATCTTTAAAATAAGAAACCGCCTCTGTCACAGCTACATTCACCATATGAGCACCCTGACTGCCACCCACTACAAAAATATGAAAATCTTTGTGATGGGCCCGAGGGATGACAGGAGTATTTAAAAAGCTTTTCCTCACAGGGTTGCCGGTAACAACACAGGCTGATTTTGAAAAGTAATTTGTGGTTGATTCAAAAGAAACAAAAATGTGATGCGCAAAATAAGAAAGAATTTTGTTCGTAAGCCCTGGTTGAGCATTTTGTTCTTGTAAAAAGGTAGGAATTTTAAGTCGAGAGGCTGCAAAAAGCACAGGAGCTGAAGCATAACCACCCACTCCTAAAACTGCGTGAGGGGCAAACTCTTTTAAATATTTTTTTGCTAACTTAATTGTTTGTGGAAGTGTTGAAAGAGTTTTTATTTTTTCTTTAAAAGACTTTCCTACAAAGGGCGCTTTAGGGATATAGTGAATAGGATAATGATGTTCAGGTACTACTTGTGCTTCTAAACCCTCTTTTGTCCCTATAAAAAGAATTTGGTTAGTATCATCTTTTTCTAGAAACTCTTCTGCAACAGCCAATGCTGGAAAAACATGTCCACCGGTTCCACCTCCAGCTATTACAAGTTTCACAGCTGAGTCTCCTCTACATATTTTGAAATGTTAAGCAGTATTCCAATTCCGATAAGATTTATAAAAAGAGAAGTGCCCCCAAAACTGACGAAAGGCAGAGGTAATCCTTTAGTAGGTAAAAGCCCTGTTACCACAGCCATATTCATAAAAGCTTCAATACCTATCATTCCTGTAATACCTGCCCCTAAACAGAAGAGAAACGGTGTTGGAGCACGTAAAGAAATTCTTGTTCCTTGATAAATAATATAAATAAACCCCGCCAAAACAGCAAAACTTCCTATGAAGCCTAACTCTTCACCCAAACTTGAAAAAATAAAATCGGTATGCGCTTCTGGAAGATAAAAAAGCTTTGTTCTTCCCTCACCCAAACCTCTTCCTAAAAGCCCACCTGAAAAAAAGGCAAGATATGATTGAATAATTTGATAACCTGAGTTTTGAGGATCATTCCAAGGATTTAAAAAAGATAAAATTCTTTTTCTTCTATAACCCTCACTAAACGCTAAATAATAAATAAAAGGAGTTGATACAAGAAAACTTACTAAAATATAGGGAAAACGAATACCTCCGATAAAAATAAGAAGGAAAATAAGACCCAAGTAAATAACAACATTTCCAAAATCAGGTTGAAGATAAAGATTAAGCAAAATCAATGAAACCAAAAAAAAGTGCGGTAAGAGTTTATGAAAGACCCTCTCTACCCAATTCTTTTCCGTAATAATATAAGCAAGATAAAAAATAAGCGCTAATTTCATAAGTTCAGAGGGTTGAAAACGAACGGCTCCTACTTTAATCCACCGTGCTGCAATTCCTACTTTCTGACCAATACCTGGCACGAAAACAAGAAAGAGCAAAATTAAACTTAAGAAAAAAAGAGGATAGGCACCTTTTTTGAAAAGATCTTTAGGAAGCCATATAATGGCGCACATGAGGACAATAGAAACAAAAGCATAAATGAGATGGCGTTTGAAAAAGTAAAAAGAGTCCCCAAATCTTTCCTGAGCATAAATAGCGCTTGTGCTGTAAACAAGAACAATACCTACGAGAACGAGGTAAATGGTTGTCAACAAAAGCCCATAGTGAAAACGAGTTTTTTTCACAATTTTAATTATAAATTAAAAACCAACTTCTTAAAAGCTTCTCCACGCTCAGCATAATTTGTATACATGTCATGACTTGAACATCCAGGACAAAAAACAATATTATCATCAAATCGTGATTTCTGATAAGCATAGAGAACAGCTTCTTCAAGAGTTCCCACAACAAAAGTTTCGGTATAGTCTCCCAAAACACGATTGAGTTTTTCTTTTGCCTCTCCCATAAGAATAAGCATTTTTACTTTTTGGTGAATAATATCTTTGAGAACGGAATAATCCCCACCTTTTTCTCGCCCACCTGCAATCAGAATAACAGGACGAGAAAAGTTTTGAAGAATCTTTGCAATAGAATCAATGTTTGTTCCTTTCGAATCATTAAAAAAGTTGACCCTATTTTTACGAGCGACAAATTCAAAACGATGTTCAAGACCCTTAAATTCATCGATTGTTTTTTGAACTGCTTTCTTAGAAACCCCTAAAGAAAAAGCAATAGAGGAAGCAGCCATAATGTTTTCAAGGTTATGAATACCTTTTAATTTCATGTTTTGAAGTTCTAATTGTTTTTTTCCAAACTTCTTAGAATGAAACATGAGTTTCATGTCTTCATAATGAATTCCTTCTCCTTCAAAAGGATATTTTGAAAAGAAAAGCGCTTCGCTTTGAATGTGAAGACCTAAATCTTTCACGACTCGATCATCATAATTCAAAACAGCAACGTCATCTTGGGTTTGATTTTCAAACACAAGACCTTTTACAGCCACATATTCTTCGAAAGTCCCATGTCGATCTAAATGATCAGGGGTAACATTAAGAAGTGCCGCTACTTGTGGACGAAATGTTTTACAAGCCTCAAGCTGATAACTACTGATTTCACACACAATGTGTTTTACTTTTGGTTTTTCAATTAAATAATCTACAAGAGGTTTTCCAATGTTCCCTCCCAAAAATACTTTATCACCATCATTCTCAATCATTTTTGCAACAAGTTCAGACGTTGTTGTTTTTCCGTTTGTGCCTGCAATAGCAATAATAGGTTTTCGAATAAATCGTGAAGCCAGTTCAATTTCAGAAATAACAGGAACCCCTTTATTGATAGCAATTTCAAGTGGCTCTAAATCAAAAGGCACGCCAGGGCTGACAACAATGAGATCTGAATCATTAAAGCGTTTTTGAATATAAGTTCCCAAATCATACTTGATATCGTATTTTTCAAGAGGCTCGAGAAGATGTCTCAAATCCAATTTACTTTTATAATCTGTAAGCGTAACTTTTGCTTTACTTTCAGCTAAAAAACGAGCCGTACTAATACCTGTCACACCGCAACCCACAACAAGAATTTCTTTCCCTTTTACATCCATACCCTCACCTCCAAACTACTATCTTAATTTCAAGGTACTCAGCGCAATGAGCGCTAAGATAATTGAGATAATCCAAAAACGAACAATCACTTTAGGTTCAGCCCATCCCTTCAATTCAAAATGATGATGAAGGGGCGCCATCTTAAAAACTCTTCTTTTCCATAATTTATAAGAAAAGACTTGTGTCATAACAGATAAAGCTTCAAGAACAAAAATACCCCCTACAATCACAAGCAAAAGCTCACTTTTACAAATAGTAGCAACAATGGCTAAAGCCCCACCTAAAGCAAGAGAGCCAATATCACCCATAAAAACGGTAGCTGGATAAGCATTATACCAAAGAAATCCAAGCCCACTAGCCACAATCGCAGCACAAAAAATTGAAAGTTCTCCAGCACCTGGAATATAAGGAATTTGCAAATACTCTGCTATTTTAAAGTGCCCCGCAACATAAACAAAAATCAAAAAAGTTGTAAAAGCAATCATAATAGGACCTATCGCTAAACCGTCCAGCCCATCTGTAAGATTCACAGCATTAGAGGTTCCAACAATCACAAAAAGTATAAAAGGAATATAAAACCAACCTAAATCAATCACAATATTTTTAAAGAAAGGAAAATTAAGCCGTGTATCCACACCCACATCTTGGTAAAGAAACCACACCACAATAAAACCAAAAAACATTTGTCCTAATATTTTATATCGACCAGGAATGCCTTTTGGATTTTTACGAATCACTTTAAGATAATCATCAACAAATCCCACCAATCCATAAAAAAATGTAATAGCTAGAGAAAGCCAGATATAAAGATTTGAGAGATCTGCCCAAAGCAGAGTAGCTACAAAAACTGAAATCAAAATGAGAAGCCCACCCATAGTAGGCGTACCTGCCTTTGTTAAATGTGTTGGAGGTCCATCGGTTCTTATAACCTGACGAGCTTGTTTTTTTGTTAAGTATTTAATGAAAAAAGGACCTAAGATAAAACACACTGTTAAAGCTGTAAGACTTGCACCCAACGTTCTAAAAGTAATGTATTTAAAAACATTAAAGATAGAATACGAAGTCGAAAACGAATAGAGAAAATGGTATAACAACGAATCAACCCTTTTTTAATTTTTGTTTTAATAACTCAACAACAACTTCCATTTTCATGCCTCTGGATCCTTTTACCAAAACTAAGGTGGGTTGATCAAGTCTTTTTATGAAATCATTAACAATATCAATAGGTTGCTTGCCAGCTTGAGTGTGCTGAATACTTGTCTCGCCTATCATTTCTTGAGAATACTCACCTAAAGTATAAAGGGTATGAATTTTAAGTTGAGAAATAAACCTTCCTATTTCTTGATGAAATTTTTTTGTTTTATACCCAAGCTCAAACATATCTCCTAAAATAGCAACTGTTTTAAAACCCAATGTTTTTCCTGCTTCACTTAAATACTCAAGCGAAGCTCGCATGGAATCTGGATTAGCATTATAAGTATCATCTAAAATTTTAACGCGACCCAAATCATGAATTTCGCATCGACCTGGACTCGTGGTTAAATGAGAAAGTCCATTTTCAATATCCTCTAACTTCACTCCTAAACGATGTGCCACCCCTACTGCTAAAAGCACATTTCTCACATGATGCTTTCCACCCACATTGAGTACAACAGGAATTGTATCTTTGTTCAAAAGAATTTCAAAAGACGTTTTGCCAAGTTCGAGTACTTTAAAATTTTTTGTATAAATATCTGCCTTTCTTTCAAGAGAAACACTTGTAACATGATTCTTACCTTGCGCCCATTGTGCTAAGAAAGGGTCATCAATATTTACAATAAGATGATGCTCTTTTTTATGAAGAAACTCAAAAAGAGCAATTTTTTCTTTAAAAATTTCTTCAAGATTTTTAAGCCCTTCTAAATGAGCAATCCCAATATGAGTAATAACACCTAGAGTAGGTTCTACTATTTCTGTAAGTCTTTTAATCTCACCCAATTGGTTTGTTCCCATCTCAACAACTGCAGCTTGATGGTCTTTTTTAAGATTCAAAAGGGTTAAAGGAACGCCAATCAAATTATTAAAATTAGCTTTACTTTTATGAACAACAAACTTTTGAGCTAAAAGAGAAGCTACCATGTCTTTTGTTGTTGTTTTCCCATTCGATCCTGTAATACCCACAATGGGAATTTTAAATTTTCTTCGATAGGCTCTGGCAATGTTTCCTAAAGCTTCCAATGTATCTTTGACAACTAAACAACTCACGGGAACTTTCGTATCAACAATACAAAACTGAGCCCCCTTCTCAAAAGCTTCTTTGACAAATTGATGCCCATCAAATTTTGTGCCACGTAGAGCAATAAAAATATCTCCTTTTTTCAAAGTACGAGTATCTGTTGAAACTTTTTCAAAAGAAAAATTTCTGGGAGCATTGAAAAACGTCCCGTTTACTTCTTTGTGAATTTCATTAAGTGTGAGCAACCGCCCCTCCCATCTACCCTAAAAGGCCAGGCTATTTTAGGGATAAACATTCTAAAGCCTTTTCTCGATCATCAAAGTGAATTTTTTGAGTCCCTAAAATTTGGTAATCTTCATGCCCTTTACCCGCAATCAGCACAACGTCTTCTTTTTTAGCTAAAGAAATAGCCTTGTAAATAGCCTGAGTTCGATCTGCCTCAATCATGACAGAAGAATTTAAAGTAAGCCCTTTTTTAATATCTTCAATAATAGAAAGTGGATCTTCTGTTCTTGGGTTATCTGAAGTAACAAAGATAACATCTGAATTTTCTTGAGCCACTTTTCCCATTAAAGGACGTTTTGTTTTATCCCTATCACCTCCACACCCAAAAACAGTAATAATTTTGCCTTGTGGCTTTAAATCATGGAGAGCTTTTAAAACATTTTTAAGAGCATCATCGGTATGTGCATAATCGACAAAAACTTGCGGACCATCTTGAGCCTCAACCTTTTCTAAACGCCCTGGAATATTTTTAAGATTTTCTATACCCCGCAAGATTTTTTCTTGAGAAATTTTTAAATGAGAAGCAGCACAAAGAGCAGCCACAATGTTACTTAAATTGTGCTCTCCTACAAGATTGGTTTTTATTTCTGCACTCCACCGTGGCGTTTTTATAAAGGCTTTTGTTCCATAGACATTCATTTCACGAATGTGAGCTTGAAATAAAGCTTTTTCAGAATGCAATCCAAAACTGAGTAAACTTACTTCACCCTCTCCCTGCCCTCTCCCATCAAGGGAGAGGAGTAATTTTTGTCCGTAAGAATCATCACCATTAATAATACTTGCTTTATTTTTCTTTTTTGAATTCTTCAAGTAATCTGTAAAAAAAGATTTTTTAGCAACATAGTATTCTTCAAAAGTCTTATGATAATCCAGATGATCACGCGTTAAATTAGTAAAAACTGCAACATCGAAATGTACCCCTTCTACTCTTCTTTGCGAAAGAGCATGGGAAGAAACCTCCATAATAATGTGTGTTGCTCCCATTTCAACAAACTGACTCAAAAGCCTTTGTAGATCTAAGGATTGCGGCGTGGTGTGTGTTGCATTCCAGGTTTTTTCTTGGAAACGATAGTTGACTGTACCTATCACTGCAGGCTTTAATCCATTTTCTTTTAAAATGGATTCGATTAAATAAGTAATAGTTGTTTTTCCATTTGTTCCTGTAATCCCTATAACAGGAACTTTTAAGGAAGGATTTTCATAAAAACGACAAGCAAGCCCTGGTAAAACATCTTTTGTGTTTTCAACTTGAATAATGGTTACTTTTTCATCTTCAAATTTTATGTGAGTGAGAATAGCAGTAGCCCCATTTTCTTTTGCTTGCCCAATAAAAGAGTGTCCATCTTCATGTTCTCCTTTAAATGCTACAAACAAACCACCGGGTTTGATAAGCCTAGAATCATAGTGAATGTTGGAAATATCAAGTGAAAGAGAGCCTTGAACTTTTTTTATTTGAAGACCTTCTAATAAATGTTCAAGCTTCATTATGAATCGGGTTTAAGTAAAACTTTTAAAGCACTTCCAATACTCACTTCTGTACCAGGTTTTGGATCTTGTGTCACAACTTTTCCATATCCTTGAATATCCATAACAACAGGTGCATCTTTAGAAAATTTTAAAACCTCTCTTAAAGTAAGGCCCTGAAAATTAGGAATGGTGAGTTTATTGTGAGTTTGAGAAATCTTCCAATCTATTTCTTGTAAAACTTTTCGAAGAAGTTTGTCATAGTGACCACTTTTAGGTTGAGGCCCCTGAAGTGTTCCAGCCAATACGTATTTCTGAAATTTTTTGCTGTAAAGACGTACAATAGATTGGGTTATTTTTTTGAAAACAGGAGCAGCAACCCTGGAAGAGTAATGTTCTTTCTTAGGGGCATCTACAACCACAAGCATGGTATACATAGGATTATCACTTGGGAAAAAGCCAATAAAAGAAGAAACATAGTCATGGGTGGAATAGCCTTTTCCACTTACACTAGGTTTTTGAGCTGTTCCTGTTTTACCTGCTATATGAAAGTACGGAAGGGACGCTTTATAACCTGTACCATCTTCAGATGTAACCCGAACTAACATTTTTTTTAAGGTTTGTGCTGTTTCATACGAGATAACACGTGTTTTTTCTTTAGGCTTAGCTTCATAAATTCTTTGCCCTTTTCGGTTTGTAATTTCCTTCACAAGATAGGGTTCCATAAGAACTCCGTCATGAGCAATAGCAGAATAAGCTGTAATCAGTTGCAAAGCACTCACAGAAATACCCTGTCCAAAAGCAGCAGTTGCTAAATCAATTTCTTTCCACTCCTTTAAAGGCCTTAAAAGGCCTGGGCTTTCCCCCTGAAAATGAATTCCTGTTTTAGAACCAAAACCAAACTCTGTTATTTTTTTGAAATATTTTTCTGATCCTACATGAAAAGCTATTTTAGCAGCCCCGATATTACTTGAATGTTTAAGAATATCTTCCGCAGTAAGCCATTTCCATTTATGGTTTTGTGCTTCTCCAATCGTACGATTAAGCACTTTCAAACTGCCATCTTCACAATAAAATTGATCATGGGGTTTTACAAGCCCTTCATCCAAGGCTGCTGCCATGAGAAATGTTTTAAAGGTAGATCCTGGTTCAAAAATATCTACAAAAGCTCTGTTTCTCCAAAGAGCATGTGTGGTTTTTGAAAAATAATTAGGATTAAAACTAGGATAATGAGCCAGGGTTATAATTTCTCCGGTGTGAGGCTCTAAAATAATAACGCTTCCTCGTTCAGCCTGAAATTCTTTGACCGCATTTTCAATTTCTTTTTCTGCTAAGTACTGAAGTGATTTATCAAGAGTCAAAATAAGAGAAGATTCTGACTCTCTTAAATTTTTTCGATAAGTTGAAGTCACAGGCCTGCCGTAAGCATCTGTCAAACCTTGAAAATATCTTCTCTCACCTTTTAAAAATTTGTCATAGGCAAGCTCAAGCCCTTCTAAACCTTGCCCATCAATGCCTACAAAACCCAAAACTTGGGCTGCTAAACCATTATTAGGATAACGCCTTTGAGGTTCTGGAAACACTCCAACCCCTACTAATTTTTCTTTTTTTACTTTTTGTCCCAACTCTTTAGGAAACTGCCTTACAATCCACACAAAAGGTTTTTTCTGGCTTAACTTTCTATAAACATCATCAACATTTAAACTGAGTGCCTTAGAAAGAATAAATGCCGTTCTTTTTTTATCTTTAATGAGGGGGGGGTGAGCATAAACAGAAGCACTTTCAACACTTATGGCAAGTTCTTCACCAAAACGATCATAAATGAGACCTCTTTTAGTTCTGACTGCAATATTTCTTGAGAATTGAGAACGAGAAAGATTTTCTAGCTTTTCATCGTTTAAAAGTTGCAAACGAAAAATTCGTACGAAAATAACACTTGAGACAATAAGGAAAACGAAAAAAATAAGAATCAGTCGATTCTTCACTTTAAATAAATAACTTGTGTAGAAACCGGATCTTTCAGATCAAGTTGGTTTTTTGCAATAAATTCAATACGACTTGGAGATTTAAGGGTTGCAAGTTTTAATCTCAATTTTTGATTCTGTTGCAAAACCTCTTTTTCCACTTTTGAGACTTCAACAATAGAATAATGTAAAGACATAACTTGTATCCTTGTCCAAGCGTAAAACCAGAGAGAACAAGATATGAATATCATAAGTATTAAAGAAGGAATAATCTTTTGAAATTGAGGTGCTCTATTTTGAATTCTTTGTTTTCCTAATAAACCCATATGTGTTGCCATTCTCATAAACAAACCCTCTCTGCCACACGTAGTTTTGCGCTGCGCGCACGTGGATTGTGGAAAAGCTCCTCTCTGCTCGGGGTTATGGGTCTTTTTGTCAGAACTTTGACGGTACATTTCTTATGACACCTACAAACTGGAAAATCATCTGGGCAAACACACTCTTTTTCGGCATATGCAAAGGTTTGCTTTACTAAACGATCTTCAAGTGAGTGAAACGAAATAACACAGAAACGCCCACCCTCTTTTAAAACATCAAGCCCATTGTGAAGTACTTCTTTCAAACTTTCTAACTCCTCATTTACCGCGATTCTTAACGCTTGGAAAATTTGAGTTGCGGGATGCTTTCCAGGTTTTCCAGGCCCCTTTATTTTTTTAATAATACTGACTAACTCTAAAGTAGTGTGAATAGGGCGCTCTTCAATTATTTTTTTAGCAATTCTTCTGGATTCTTTTTCCTCACCATATTCATAAAAAATTCTTGCAAGTTCTTGTTCAGAGTTTTTATTTAAAATGTCGCCTGCTGTTGTTTTATTGTGTGTATTCATTCTCATATCAAGAGGCCCTTCTTCTAAAAAACTAAATCCCCTCTTTCCATCTTCTAATTGAAAAGAAGAAACACCTACATCTAAAAGAATACCGTCTATCTTTTCTATTTCTAAAGATTTAAGAATAAGTTTTATATTTTTAAAATTATCATGGATAAGATGCAAGTTTTTTCTTAGATCCCGGGTCTTGTCCTGCGAGACAACAGAAGCTCTTTGAATGGCTTCTAAATCCTGATCGACAGCAATAACCCGACATTGATGGTGTGTTTTATTTAAAATACTTTGAGTGTGCTCACCACCCCCAAAAGTACCATCAAAATAAACACCACCTGATTGAGGTTTCAAAAATTCTATAACTTCATTAAGTAAAACAGCTTTATGCATTTATAACCCCATCTCACTTAAGCTCAACATAATATTTTCAAAATCTTCTTCAGCCTTCTTAAAGATTCTTTCCCATTTCTCTTTTGACCACAGCTCTATTTTATTTAACATTCCTACAACAACAACTTCTTTTTCAAGTCCTGCATATTCACGAAGACCTGAAGGAATGAGGATTCTTCCAGCTTTATCAAGATGACTATCAGAAGCTTGTGATAAATAATATCTTTGAAAGTTTTGCACTTCAGTTTTAACTTGAGAAAGCGTGCTCACCTTTTTTTCAATTTCTTCCCAACGATAAAGAGGAAAAATATCTAAAAATCTTTCTCCGTTTGAAATAGAATTAGTCATCACAAGCGTGTTTTCCTCTCGCTCCTTTAAATACTCACGAAATTTAGAAGGAACACTCAGGCGCCCTTTGAGATCTACATTATGGTCAAACTTGCCTCGAAACAATGAGTTCCCCTTTTATTTTACCACTTCATCCCACTCCATACCACTCCTCGGTTTAAGGTTAATAGTACTTAAGTGAGGTGTCAATGTTATTGAAATTGCTAGCTTTTTTTCTATTCAATAAGTTTGCTCCTTGAAATGATTACAAACTAACTCATAGTGGGCCAAGCCAGATTATCTTCCGACACGACCCTCTGTAAGTACTATCCCTATCTCTCAGAATAAAACATTCGAGTCCATGAGAGAGAGGGGGATTCACCCTCACCTCAGATCCTCTCCCCTCGAGGGAGAGGAAGGAAAGGAGAGGGGGACAGAATTCGAGTCTATGTGAAGATGGGCTGGAGGTTTTGAAGGGGAGGATCCACACCGGGCGGAGGGGCCACTGAGGAACCTCCAGGCCATCAAGAACTTAAGTATCGAAAAAACACCCTCCCTACTCAGAACCAAGGTTGTTGGAAGAAGATGGCTCCCGGACAGTGTAAACTGGCTTGGCCTTGTATTTACGCATATTTAGGCTATTTTTAAGTTCTATGAAAATAGCACTGTGTCAAATCAACCCAACTGTTGGAGCCCTTCAAGC
Source organism: Deltaproteobacteria bacterium (assembly GCA_016186995.1). Lineage (GTDB taxonomy): Bacteria > Bdellovibrionota > JACOXK01 > JACOXK01 > JACOXK01 > JACPKQ01. The sequence continues at coordinate 31,993 of JACPKQ010000027.1, forward strand.
CAATGCCCACAAAATTTTGAATTTTACAGAGCTTGCACATAAAAAAGGGGCAGAGTTAGCTGTGTTTCCAGAACTTGCACTGTGCGGATACCCACCACGGGATCTTCTCGATAAACCTGAGTTCGTTCAAAAAAATCTTGAAATGGTGAAATACATTCAAAGTGAAGCTAAACTTCCACTTCTTTTTGGTTATGTGGATGAGAATACACTTTCAGTTGGCAAACCTCTTCATAACTCTGCAGCTCTCATCAATGAAAAAAAAGAAAAACTTACCTATCACAAAACTCTTTTGCCCACGACCGATGTCTTTGATGAAAAAAGATATTTTGAATCGAATCCACAACCAAAAACACTTACATTTCATTTACAAAAAATGGGGGTTCTTATTTGTGAAGACTCTTGGGCTGGAGAAGTTTATTGGGAGAAAACACTTTATAATATTAATCCTCACAATATTCTCAATCAAGAAAACCCAGATTTTTTTATAAATATTTCAGCTTCTCCTTTTTTTATGGGTCGTTATCAAAAAAGAATAGAAATCTTTAAAAAAGACGCCATTCAATCTCAAAAAGCATTTATTTATGTCAATCAAGTAGGCGGCAATGACGATCTTATTTTTGATGGTGGAAGTTTTGCACTTAACAAAAAAGGTAAAGTTGTAGCTCAAGCAAAAATGTTTGAAGAAGACCTTATTCTTTTTGATACAGAAAAAGAAAGTGGAGAAATCCACGATACTCCACAGAACGATCTAGCCCTTGTCTATAAAGCTCTTTGTCTAGGACTTAAAGATTATGTTCAAAAATGTGGTTTTAAAAAAGTAATTCTTGGACTTTCAGGTGGGATTGATTCATCCCTTGTCGCTGCCATTGCAAGAGATGCTTTAGGAAGTGACAATGTTGTAGGAATGATGATGCCCTCACAATTTAATACAGAAGCAAGTTTTAAAGATGCCGACGATTTAGCAAAAAATCTTAAAATACAAACTCATACACTTTCCATTCAAGAAATTTTTGATTGTTACAACAAAACTCTTAAAAAAGTTTTTGTAAAAACCCAATTTGATACTACTGAAGAAAACCTCCAGGCTCGTATTCGTGGAAACTTACTCATGGCTTTTTCAAATAAATATGGGTACCTCGTTTTAGCAACAGGCAATAAATCAGAATTGGCTGTAGGTTATTGCACCCTTTATGGGGACATGTCCGGTGGGCTTTCTGTTATCGGAGATGTTCCTAAAACCCTTGTTTATAAATTGTGTCATTACAGGAATTCGATTCCCGCCTCCACGGAAATGACAGGGCCTGTTATACCTCACAATGTTCTTACTAAAGCCCCCTCTGCAGAATTAAGACATCATCAAACAGATCAAGATTCACTTCCACCTTATGATGTTTTAGATGGAATTCTCGAAGCCTATATTGTTAACCATCTTCCTATTCCAAAAATTATCGAATTGGGTTATGAAGCCTCTGTCGTTAAAAGCGTCATTAAAATGGTGGATCTTAATGAATACAAACGTAGACAAGCCGCCATGACTTTAAGGATTACCTCCAAGGCCTTTGGAACGGGACGAAGGCTTCCCGTAGCACAAGCCTTTACACAAGAAATTTTAAAATGAAAGTTATTAACGGCGTTTCTCAACTTAAAAAAGCTTTACCCAAAACTGTTCTTACCATCGGAAATTTTGATGGTCTTCATTTAGGACATCAAGAAATTATTAAAACACTTTTGAAAGCCCAGAAAAAAAATAAAACTCGGGGAGCTGTTATGACATTTGATCCCCACCCTTCTCAAATATTAACTCCTCATAAATATTTACATCGAATCAATACCCTTTCTGAAAAAAAAGAACTTCTTCAAAAATGGAACATTGATTATTTTATTGTTGAACCTTTCACACTAAAACTAGCCTCACAAACACCAGAGTTTTTTTTCTATGAAATACTTTTAAAAAAAATGAACCCACAGGTGATTGTCGTTGGACACGATTTCAACTTTGGCAAAAATAGAAGTGGAAATATCGAGCTTCTTAAAAAACTTGGGTACAAAGAAAATATTGAAATTATTGTTGTCCCTCCTTTTAAAAAAGATGGGGAGATAGTCAGTTCGAGCTTTATTCGAAAGCTTATTCAAGAGGGCAATGTTGAAAAAGCACATCGTTTTTTAGGGCGTCCTTTTTTTATTGAGGGAAAAGTAGTTCATGGCTCAGGACGTGGCAAAAAAATAAAAACACCAACGGCAAATTTAAGAACTGAAGATCGTCTTGTTCCTCAAGATGGTGTTTATATTATTGAAACAGAATGTGATGGAAAGAGATACCCAAGTTGTGGAAGCATAGGATATAACATTACCTTCTCAGAAAAAGAACCCCACACCATTGAAGTTTTTATTTTAGATTTTGATAAAGATCTTTATGACAAAACATTGCGGCTCCATTATATGAAAAAAATAAGGGCAATGGAAAAGTTTTCAAATGTTGAAAAACTGCAACAAGCTATAGAAAGCGATATTCAAAAAACACGAGTTTTCTTCCATGAACGATAAACAGTTTTGTGTGATTGGCTGGCCTCTTTCTTTTACTCTTTCTCCTTTTATTTTCAATACACTTTTTGATGAACTTAAACTCAATGCTTCTTACAGTAGAAATCCTCTTAAAAAAGAAGAACTTCAAAGTTTCGTACATTCAAAAAAAGTTACTGGCTTTAATGTCACAACACCTTATAAAAAAGAAATACTTCCTTATTTAGAAAGTTTAAGTGAAGAAGCTCATCAAACAGGTTGTGTCAATCTTGTTTATGAAGAAAATCAGAAACTTGTAGGACATAACACAGATGGCCTTGGATTCATTCATATCTTAAAAAAACAAGATATAAGTCTTGAAAAGAAAAATATTGTTATTATGGGTGCCGGGGGGCTTTCTCAAACCTTAGCTTATAAATGCTCAGAACATAAAGCTAAACATGTTTTTATCGTCAATAGAACACTTGAAAAAGCACAAAAAATTTGCACGCAATTTAAATATTGTGAACAAACACAGCTTACTTCTTCTCATCTGAAAGATCTTAAAAATGCTCTTTTAGAAACAGACATTATCTTAAATACAACACCTCTTTATTTTTCTCATTTTAAAAACCTTTCTCGTAACACTGTTTTGATGGATTTTACATATGACAGAATAGAAACACCCTATGAAATAGAATTTAAAAGAAATAAAGTAAACTTTATTAATGGAAAAACTTTTCTTATAGCTCAAGCTTTATACAGCTTTCAGAAGTTTTTTCCTCAATATGAAGACATTTTCCAATATGAGAAAAAATTACAAAATACACTTAACTGTTGAATAAAAAAGGTTTTTTTTCTTCTGTGAGTTTAAAAATTAAAAAAAATGACAAAGTTTCTGACGCTTTATATTTTAATACTGCCAACACTTTCATCATTTCTTAGATCTGAGACTCTTAACATAAATTAATTACAAATGTTAAGCCTAAAAAAGAGACAAAAATTCTTAAAAATTCAAAAAATTCTACTTTGTTTACAAAATTTTTATTCTTTTTGGCATAGTTTGGCACCTGCTTTGCATTGAGCACAGATCGGTTCTCGTTATTAACGAAATAAGGTATCAGCTTCAGCCTTTTGCCACACTGAAGTTGTCCGACACAGACACGAAGGAGGTCTTATGAGTCGAAAAATCATTTCGGGATTAGTGGTCTTCCTGTTTCTTATGACCGCACACGCAGTGGAGCGTGATTATTATGGCGTTCCGCTTCCAAAAAAAGAACTTACCGTTTTTGATCTATCTAATGCTTCTGATGATGTGGATCAAGAATTAGGTTCTTTTGAATCAACGGTCAGAGGTGCAGGATACACTGGTGAAGTTCTTATGGATGGAACTATCGGTGGTGAAGAAACTTATGTTGTTATCGGTTTGAATGATACAGCAGAGTTTGTTGACAGTCGCTTACGTGATAGCGGATCTGCTTTTAAAGGCATGATTTTTGATGCTCCTGAACACCTAGAAGAAGCATTCTTAGACAGTCCTGCTCGTACTGGAAGAAAAATCGGAAGAAAAGCAGCCAAAAACTGGAACAGAGCTGTAAGCTGGCTTGATGAACACATGTCTGAGGCTGGAAGAAGCTTAGAAGTTCACAAAGCTCATGGTCTTCCATTAGCTGTAGGACGTGCTGTTGTTGCTGTTACAGGAAGTACTGCTGTTCTTGTTCTAAGACTCCCTGTTGAAGGAGCCATTGAACTTACAAAAGGGCTCTTAAGAAGTACATGGGCTCTTACAAAAGATCCAGTATCTGGAACTCTTCACTTAGGTACTGCTGCTGCTAGTGGTGCTTATGGTGCTGGTAGTTCTGTTGCTGGAGCTGTTGTTTCTGGCAGTATTACACTTGTGGCTGCCACATTAGAAGGAGTTGCATTGCTTTTCACTGCACCAAGAAAACTCTTAAAAGTATTGTTCTAATCTTAACTAAACACAAGCAATTAAACCTGAAAAAGGCGCTCATGGGAGCGCCTTTTTCTTTGGGGTTCCCTTAAAAAGTAGGTTTATACCACTCATACTCTTTTAACCCTTCTGAAAGAGGGGTGAGATTCACATGGAAAAGTTTATGGAGCTTTTGATTATCACAAATATTATTTGTTTTAAGCATGAGAAGTTGATCCCGGGTTATTAAAAAAGGTTTAGGGAGCTTTTCTAAAAACTTTATTTGAAATTGAATAACCGAAAGCGGAATATGAATAAAAGGTCTCCACGTGCCACAAGCCTTTAAAAAAATCTTCATAATATCTTTAAACTCCAGCTGCTCAGGCCCCCCTAGTTCAATAATTTCATTTTTTATTGTTTCATTTTCAAGGGTTTGAAGAATACAAGAAACAAGATCATGAACATTAAGCGGTTGCATTTTATATTTTCCATCTCCAATAACAGGAAAAAAAGGTAAAAATCGAATCACAGTATAAAACTGATTTAAAAAATCATCTTCTTTTCCAATCAAAACAGAAGGTCTAAAAATGACATATTCAAGACCACTTTTAATAATAGCTTGTTCTGCTTTATATTTAGCTTGGTGATAAAGGCTTTGTGCATTCTCATGTGTGCCTAAACCACTTATATAAATTATTTTTTTAACATGATTTTTAAGACATGCTTTAACAAGGTTTTCTGTTCCTTCTATAACGATTTTTTGGTGGGTTATATGGGGTAGTTTTTCTTGGAGAATCCCAACACAATGAACAACAGTATCAACCGATTCAGTTGCTTTTTCTAAGGAAGGAGAATCTGTGATGTCCCCATAGGCAACCTCTACAGAACCCAATTGAAATTGATTGTGGTAGCTTTTTTCACGTACTAAACACTTTAAAGGCTTATGATTATCAATAAGAATTTGAACGAGATTTCCGCCTAAAAACCCAGTTCCCCCAATCACTAAGATCATAAATATGATAGTATGCTTAAATTCTTCCCCTGTCATTCTAATGAAATTTTTTTAATAAATACAATAAGTTAGATGTTGTACTGCTTAAAATTGTCACTTTTTTGCTTGCCCTAAATTGTCACCGAATGATATAATTAAGCTTGTGTTGTGGGGGATTTCCAAAAATTAAATCTTAACATTACGAAGTGACTATGAACGAAGTATTAAGTTTCTTTCCATCTTTCGATGGAGAAAAGCTATCTCATGAAAATAAAGATAAACTTTCTTGGTTTATCTTTTTAAGACTTGGAGTTATAACCTCACTTCTTGCTTTTTTTATATTTTTTAAACTCAAAGCTACAACTACCCACCTCACAACAGAAATTTCAAGAAATCTGATTGCTGTCTATTTCCTTTTAACTATAACTTACCTCGTCAGTTTCTTTTATGCGATTTATCTTAATCGAGTTAAAAATGTTGTTGCTTATATCAGTTCTCAAATTGGTTACGACATTATTTTTGTCACAGCTTTGATCTATCTTTTAAACACCCCTGAAAGTATTTTTAATATTCTTTATTCAGTTACTATTATTTTAGCGAGCCTCGTTTTTCAAAGGTCAGGTGCCCTTCTTACAGCTTGTTTTTGTACTATCTGCTTTAGTCTTTATCTCATTTATAATCCCATTATTGATTCACAACGTCATCTCTATGTTCTTTTTATTAATAATTTTACTTTTTTTCTTGTGGCTATTGCTAGTGGTACCATGGCAGACCAACTTAAAAACATTGGTATAAAACTTAAAGAAAAAGAAAGTTTTACAGATGCTATTTTAGATAATATGTCCAGTGGTCTTTTAACTATTAACGCTCAAAGTGAAATCACTTATTATAATGCCGCAGCCCAAGAAATCACAGGTAAATCCTATCAAGAAGTGTATAATTATAAACTTTCTCAAATTTTTCCAGAATTTGCAGAGTTTTTAAGAAAAAAAGTTGATCCCAAAACACGCCCTGAAATTAAATATATGCGAGAGGGAAGTATACTTTCTTTAGGAATAGTCTCTTCTCCACTCAAAGACCACGAAAACGCAACCAAAGGACAAATTATTATTTTTCAAGATCTCACTAAACTTAAAAAAATGGAAGAAGAAATGAGAGTGAGCGACAAACTTGCTGCCGTTGGAAAATTAGCAGCAGGTATTGCCCATGAAATTAGAAACCCACTTGCTTCTATGAGTGGTTCTATAGAAATGCTTAAGACAAACATTCACATGTCTCAAGAAGATAAAAAGCTCATGGATATTGCTCTTAAAGAAACTGAAAGGCTTAATACTTTGATTACTGAATTTCTTACTTTTGTAAAGCCAAGCGTTCTTCGAAAAGAAAAAATTAAAATTAAAGAATATATAGAGAACATGATAGCTACTTTTAAAATTAACCCTCAGTTCAAAAAAAATATTTCTATAACTACCAAAGGAAAAGATATCGAATTTTATTTTGATCCAGAAAGGGGTAAGCAAATTCTTTGGAATCTTCTTATTAATGCATCTCAAGCCATGAGAGAAGGGGGTACAATAGAAATATCCTGGAATGAAGATCAAAATAAAAATATTCTATGTATCAAAGATCATGGGTGTGGCATCCCGGAAAATATTCGTGAAAAGATTTTTGATCCCTTTTTTACAACTAAAGAAGGAGGAACAGGGCTCGGCCTTGCAACGGTTTATAAAATTATTGAAGCCCATGGCGGCCGTATTGATGTCACAAGTAAAGTAAATCAAGGAACAACTTTTAATATCGAGTTTCCAAACAAGGAGTAAATTTATGTCACATGCAAGAATTCTTGTCGTTGATGATGAACAAAGCATCCGAGAGCTTTTAGAAATCATGCTTAAAAGAGAAAAGTATGATGTTGTCACTGCCGAAAATGGTAAAAAAGCTCTCAAAAAACTTGAGAAAGAAAGCTTTGATATTGTTATTACAGATATTCAAATGCCAGAGCTTTCAGGAATTGAACTACTTGAGAAAACCAAAAACATGAATGAAGACATCGTTGTTATGATGATTACAGCTTATGGTTCTACAGAATCTGCAGTTCATGCCATGAAGTTAGGAGCTTATGACTATATTACAAAACCCTTTAAAGTAGATGAACTTAAAATTATTGTTAGAAAAGCCTTAGATAGTAGAAATCTTAAAAGAGAAAATATACAACTGAAAAAGGCATTAGAATCAAAATATTCGTTCCAAAATATTGTTGGGAGTGCTCCTGTCATGGTGAAACTTTACGACATGATTGAAAGAGTTTCTCAAACAAAATCAAATATTCTTATCACAGGAGAAAGTGGAACAGGTAAAGAGCTTATTGCTAAAGCCATTCACTATAATGGCCCACTTAAAGACAAACCTTTCGTGACCATTAACTGTGGGGCTATCCCAGAAAACCTTATGGAAAGTGAAATGTTTGGTCATAAAAAAGGGTCTTTCACAGGAGCTATTGTAGAAAAAACAGGGCTTTTTGAAATAGCTCACAAAGGAACAATCTTTCTTGATGAGGTGGGAGATCTTCCACTTTCTATTCAAGTAAAACTTTTAAGAGCTATTCAAGAAAGAACATTTAGAAAAGTAGGTGGTACTCAAGATATTAGTGTTGATGTTCGAGTGATTTGTGCCACAAACAAAGATCTTGAAAAAGAAGTTAAAGAAGGCCGATTCCGAGAAGATCTTTATTATAGACTCAACGTTATTCATCTTAATTCTTCCCCTTTAAGAGAAAGAAAAGAAGATATCCCAACTCTCACCCTTCACTTCTTAGAAAAATACAACAAAGAATTTGGAAAGGATGTTAAAAAAATAAGTCAAGAAGCCATGGAAGCACTTAAAAATTATCATTTTCCAGGTAACGTAAGAGAACTTGAAAACATTATTGAAAGAACGGTAGCACTGACAGATAACCTCGCTATTCTTCCTGAACACCTTCCTCCTCAAGTGTTTAATTTACCTTCTGGAAACTCTTTGACTTCTTTAGGAGCTCTTAAAATTGGGGATGAACCTATTGATTTGGAGGGCATTGTAGGAAGAATTGAAAAAGATCTTTTAGTAAGAGCCCTTGCAAAAACAGGCGGGGTTAAAAAGAAAGCTGCTAAACTTTTAGGTATTAGCTTTAGATCGATGAGGTATCGACTTGAAAAACACAACATGGAATAAAAATTCAAAACCTAGATCCCGGATAGCACTATCGTGCTTCCGGGATGACAAGAGGAGAGGAAAAGGGTCTCTCTTTTTTATTATGATCTTAGGTATTGCTGTATTCAGCATGCTTCTCGCTATGTTTATTCCAAATTATATAAAATATAATAAACTTAAAAAACAAGAATTAGCTCAGAGAGATCTTTTTAAACTTTACTATGCTGAGCTGATTCATTTTAAAGACAATGGAAGGTTTACTGCAAGCATTCCACATCTTAACGTAGAACTTTCCAAAGATTATAAATACGAAATTATAAGAACCTCTTCTAAAACGTTTATTATTCGGGCTACAGGCAACATCGATAAAGATAAAACTCTTGATGTGTGGGAAATTAACGAAAAAGGCATCGTTTTTTCAAAAAGTAATGATATCTTAGAATAATGGAACTCTTTTTCATTATTATTTTAAGCCTCCTTATAGGAAGCTTTCTCAATGTTTGTATTTATAGGATTCCTAAGAAAGAAAGTATTATTCTTCCACGTTCTCATTGTCCATCGTGCCAAAAAACGTTAGAAGTATTTGATCTTATACCTATCTTTTCATATCTTTTCCTTAAGGGAAAATGCCGTTTCTGTAAGCACCCTATTTCTTTTACTTACCCTCTTGTTGAAATACTCACTTCTTTAGGAAGTGTTTTCCTTTTTTTAAATTTTTCTCTTTCATCAGTATTTTTTCTTTATTCTTTTCTTTTTTATGTACTTGTTGTTATTACTTTTATTGATCTTAAACATTTCATTATTCCAGATGTAATCACTCTTCCAAATATACTTTTAGGTTTTTTACTTTCTTTATTTGGCCTTTCAACAACGTCGAGTGACTCTCTTTTAGGAATACTCATAGGGGGTGGCATTCTTTATGGCATGGGCACTTTATATTATGTTTTTACAAAAAAAGAAGGAATGGGTGGTGGAGATATCAAGCTTATGGCTATGCTTGGAGCCTTTTTGGGAAGTAAAGCTGCCCTTTTTATTATACTTATAAGCTCTGTTTTAGGAGCCTTTGGAGGCTTTCTTATTCTTTTTGTGACTCGGCAATCGAAAGAAACACCCATACCTTTTGGGCCTTATATTGCCCTAGCCTCTATGATTTATATTTTCTACGGAGAGCTTATTATAAAATGGTATTTTGGAGACCTTTTCTTCACATAAACTCGAATGCCGTCATTCTGAGCGTTCCCTCTGTCAACGAATTAGGTAACCTTTACAATTCTGAACATTTTTTTTGTCATCTTGAGCGCAGCGAAAGATATACTTCGCTCTATACCCTTCGTTTGCACTCAGGGTGACAAGGAAAGGACTTGAGACCATTTTAAGAACTTAAGTTTAAAAATACACAGGCTTTTTGAACACAATCATTGTGAGACTAATGTTTGTCAAAATAGCTTTGCGTGCTATCGTTTGATTAATGGCACAAACTTTTTATGCACTTCTTAAGAAGCACAAGATAGATAAAAATAAAAAATTTCTTATCAAAAAAGGGGATTCTTCTATCCTAGGCCCTTATAATGCAGCTCAAATGGCAGAACTTATTAAAAGGGGGGATGTTAAAGAAGAGGATTACGTTTCAGAATACCCCAGAGAAAAATGGCACAATATAGCTCTTCATCCACTTTTCTATGACATTATTCTTTATATTCTTGATGAAGGAGAAATTCCTCTCAAAAGGAAAACAGAACTCAAAAAAATCGTTAAGAACCCACAATTAGAAAAAGAAGAAAAGACTGAAAAATTAAAAACTCTTGAAAAACCTCAAGGTGAAAAAACGGTTGTTCAAAAAGTAATTCCGCCTGAAAAGGCTCCCCATAAACCAAAACAAGCAGCCCCAAAACGAAAAAAAATATTATTTTTATCTCTACTTGTTATCATTGGAATTTATTTTCTTACTCAAAAAAAAGAAGAAAGCTCTTATCTTATAATCGAACTCCCTCCACAAAAAGTAGAAAAAATAAATGTAGAAGAGGGGGACAGCCTTTTTGGAGAAGGCTTACAATATTATTCAGAAGATAACTTTTCTGGTTATAAAAAGGCTGTAAAACTTTTTCTTGGGTCTTTGAAAAACAATCCAGATCAACCAGGAAAAGCTCTTTCTTACTTGTTCCTTACTTACAGTGAGCTATGGGATCTTACTTCACAAAGAAAAGAAGATAAAGAAAAGCTTTTAGAACTTCTTACTAGAATTCAAAGTGGAAATTCCCAATTCGTTGAATATTTTATAACAAACGCACTTTTTGAAATTAAAATTACAAAAGATCTTTTTCAAGCTTCTAAAATCTTGAAAGAAGCTCTGCAAAAATATTCTAAAAGTGCTTACTTAAACTATCTTTTAGGAATTGTTGCACTCGAAGACAAAGATACAATGGCTGCTCTTCAATACTTTGATAAGTCCATTCAACTTGATTCTTCTTTTATTAAAGCTTACTTTGAAAAAGCGAAGCTTTATCTTGTAAGAAATAATATTCAACTCGCTGAAGAGTCTTTCCAAGAAGCTCTCGACATTAAACCTGATCACATTGGAACTCAACTTGAGCTTTCTATTATACAATACCTTCATAGAAAGGAACTTTCTGTTGCACGAGATAACTTAAAAAATATTCTTGAAAAAAAAGATATGCTTTTTCCTACACAAACAGCCAAAGCCTATTTTTATCTTGGGAAAATCTTTCAAGATATTAAATCATTTGATCTTGCCCTTAAAAATTACAAATTAGCTTTGGTATATGATCCTAAAAATACACTTTACAACGAGGCCTACACACAGCTTTCTGCAGGAGGAGAGCTTGCACTGCCTGATTTTCACAAACAAGATCTTTCTTATTTCATTAATTTAGGACAAATTCACTTAAAACAAAAAGAATATCATACGGCACTTCAAAAATTCCAAATTGCTCAAGCTCTCGACTCAAAAAACTTTGAACCTTACTACTATTTGGGAGAAATTTACTCTCACACAGAAACAAGAAATGTTGAAAAAGCCATTGAAGCTTATGAAAACGCTGTGCGCTTTAAAGCTAACCATGGTCCTTCTTACTTAAGCTTAGCACATCTTTATTTAGAACAGTACAATCTTAAAAAGGCTAAAGATCTTTTAAGAAGATCAGAAAAACTTGTCTCAGATACAGCCGAATTTCATTTTACAAGCGCTCTCCTTTTTGAAAGGGGGGGGCAAAGTGAAAGAGCCTTAAACGAATATGAGAAAACTTTAAGTATCAATAATGCTCATGAAGAGGCTCTGTGGAGTTTGGCATCGCTTTGGACACAGAAGAAAGATTATGGCAAAGCAGAGGTTTATCTTAAAAGATTGATTCAAATACAACCTGAAAACTATAAAGCTTATGTAAAGTTAGCAGAATATAAACTTCTTCAAGGCTTTCCTCAATCAGCACTTTCTTATCTTCAAAATCTCATTAAAAACTCCCCCCACAATGCCGTGTTTTATGCAGGACTTGGAAAAATTTACTTTCTTTCTGATAAACAAAAATTGGCTGCGGAAGAAATGACAAAAGCGCTTGGAAAAGACTCACAAAACATATTTGTACAAGAAATTGTAGCCGAATATTATAAATCCCAAGGAAATCGTATTTTAGCTTATGGGGCTCTTAAAAATATGCAGACCCTTCAAAAATACAAAACCTCGCTTTATTATGATGCTGCGCAATTATTAGTAGAAGAGGCTCAAAATACATTCTCAAATTCTGTTTGCGGGGAATATAGAAAGCAATGCGAGCTTAATAAAATACTCCTTCCTCAAAACATCTGTGTTCATTTACTTAAATCCTGTCATGACGAAAATGGAAATGAAGTGCTTTCTAAAATGAGAACTCTTTATCAAGAAGCACACAATAATCTTCAAACTCTTATAGGAACTCCTCACAAACAAGGACTTAATCCACAATATCCAGAAGCACATTTTCTTATGGGTGAAATTTATTCAGGTATGGGAGAAGCTACAGCTTCCATTAAAGAATATCAAAAAGAAATTGAAATCAATAAACAAACAGAAAATAACATTGATTTAAGTATTGTTTATCTTAAATTAGGAGACAGTTATTATTTTTCAAATCGTTATAAAGATGCCATTCAAAATTACGCAAAGGCTATTCAAATGAATCGAGATCTTGAAGGCGCTTATTTAAAATTGGGTGTTTCCCATTTCTTTTCAAATCAATTCGATGTGGCAGAATCTTATTTACAAACCGCCAAAAAGCACCAACCTGAAGAACCACAAATTTATTACTTTCTTGCACAAATTTATAAATATAAAGATCAAAAAGATCAAACTATTGAAGCCTTGAGTGATTTTTTAAGGGTGGACCCTTTAACACCTTTAAGATCTATCATTGCTCAAGAAATTGAGGATTTAAAAAAATTCTAAAGGACTGTCCTTCGAGGGACAGCAGTGAGACTCATAGATTTATAGATTTATTTATTTGGAAGGTACTTTTTGATCACTTCGGAAAGTTGTGAAAACTCAAAAGGCTTTGTCACGTAATCATCTGCTCCTATTTCCATCCCCCAAAACTTATCTGATTCCTGAGCTTTGGCGGTCAGCATGACAACGGGAATATCTTTAAGATTGTCATCTTGCTTAAGCTTTCGACATACTTGATAACCATTGAGTTCAGGCATCATAACATCCAAAAGAACAATATCAGGCTTTTCAGACTTTATTTTTTCTAAACCCTCTGTTCCATTCAAAGCTGCACTCACTTCATAGCCTTCATTTTCAAGCCGTAATGTGAGCAGATCGATCAAATCTTGCTCATCATCGATGATTAAAACCTTCTTTTTATCCATAAATTAATTCCCCTCTAGCCCTCTTATCGGGAATTGTTCTTAAATTCTTAATAAAGAATGATCTTCAAACAGAGCTAGGTAATAAAACCTTTAATTTCAAATAGTTAGCGTAAATTAAAGTTATGTCAAATTCTATCCGATATGTATTATGAAAAAGTGTACCAATAAATGAAGACAAATAATCTTAAAAAATTAAAAAAAGAAAATAGAGAACTCAAACAAACCTTAAAGCAACGGGTGCTTGAACTTGAAGTGGCCTCTGCAGTACTACAAGTTGTTGATATTGAAAATGACCTTCCACCTCTATTGAACTATTTTTTAGAGTTCATTTATCACACAATTCAACCTACATCTACAAGCTGCCTTTTTATTCTAGAAAAAAACCAACAGTGGATTATTAAAGGTGAACCTTTAAAAAAAGCTTTACTTAAGAAATTAAAAAAAGAAACTCTTTCTTATTATAATAACCTCACAATAGAGAAAATAACTGAAGCCACAGCCCCAGAAATTCAATGGCACAATGATGAAGAAAGAAAACACAAGAAAAAAAATAAAAGTGCTGGACACTTTTACTCTAGGCAATCTGTACCCATTTATGATGACGGAAAAGCTATCGGTACAATTGGCATTTTTCATACATCTCCAAATCAATTTTCGTCCAAAGAAAAAACCTCACTACAAACAGTTGCTGACTATATCTCATTAAGTCTTCACCGATTACGCCAATCTGCTTCTATAGAAAATCTCAAAAAAGAATTTATTTTAAGTAATATTAATCAAGGAGTGGCTTTTGTAGACAAATTCAAAAGATCTGTGGTCTATAATCCAGCAGCCAGAAAAATATTAATCAGAAGCGAACAGAAAGAACAATATGAAGATCTCATAAACTATTTAAACTTTGATCCCATTGAATATCTTGAAAATAGCAACAGAAAGGTAACCCATAAGACAGTTAACATAAATTCATTTCCTTATAAACTCATCATTTACGCTCTTGAAGATAAAGAAAAAAAACGATTTGGCACCATGATTGTCGTACAAGAAATATCAGATGAAATTGAGTTGGAACGCATGGTAACCGAGTTTATTTCTATCGCCTCCCATGAACTTCGCACACCTATGTCTGTGATTAAGAGTTCGATTGAACTTTTAAAGATGAGCAACTTGGAAGTTAACAAAAAAACAGAATTAATGGGAAGAGCTGAATCGCATATTAATAGATTGCAATCGATGGTAACAAAACTTTCAGATATTTATAATTTTGAGATGAAAAAACACTCAATTTCAAAAAAGAAAATTTTATTTAATAACAAAATAGATCTGAATCTTCTTCCTTACCAAAAAATAATAAAATCAAAAGAAATTAAATGGACTTTGGAGATTCCGGACAATCCTGTTTATATAAGAGCAAATACCGAAGGATTAAACAAAATATTTAAAGAAATATTAGATAATGCGATTAGGGCAACATCAGCAAAAGGAGAAATCATTATCCGAAGCTCTATAAATGAGAAACATTTAAAAGTAGAAATACAGGATTTTGGCCCCGGAATAAGATTAGAAGATCAAAAGATTATTTTTGAAAAATTTAAACAATCAGAACATTATTTAGAACGAACTATTCAAGGCCTTGGTCTAGGGTTACCCTTGGCCAAATTGATTGTAGAATCCTTTGGAGGAGAAATTGGAGTTCAGAGTCATCCTGGTAAAGGAAGCATTTTTTTCTTCACACTTCCACTGAGCAATAAGTATCGTATTTTAAACATTGGAAATGGAAACAAACATCTGGAAAAAGCGCTCCCTTCTCATCTATTTCAAGTTATTTCGTCGAAAAATAGCACTCAAATACCCTCTCACTTAAATAAGAACGATTTTGACCTTATTGTGATGTCAGAAAACAATGAAGAAATTATAAGACAATTAAAGTGTAGCGCTTTCTTACAACCTGTTCCTATCCTCTATGTCGGAAACTATACGTGCGAAGATAGAAGAAGACAAAACACTCTTCAAATATCTCTTGAAGAACATACCCCTGAAAATTTGATTGAAAAGATACTCCCTCAAATTCTCGAAGACTACGAAAATTAATAGTAAATTTTTTGAAGATTTTGCAATTATGCTGCCTTAATCTTTTGTCTCATCTCTTCAATTTCTCTGTGAAGTTTCTCCACCTGTGACTCTCTATTTAAAGTTAACTCAGCTAATTCTAATTCTTTAATTTTGAGTTGAAGCTCATCTCGAGATCTTTCCAACTCAGCCATTCTATTTGAAATTTCAGTTTCTAAGCTTTCTTTTTGCTCTGCAAGCATGTGTGTCGACACTTTCTTCTCCGGCTTAGCATGTTCTTTTTTCTTTTCTAAACTCTCTACTCTCCGTTCAAGATCTTTATTAAGAGACTCAATTTTTTTATACTTTCTATTCATCTCTGCTAACTCTTGATGTTTTTCTAAAATTCTTTCTTGTAAATCATTATTGATAGCTTCCAACTCTTTGACTCCCGCACCCGTTTCCGTTCCTTTTTGCTCCAAGATATGCTTCAGCTCTTCTAATTCATTATTTTTTTCAGCCATCTGTAACTCTAAATTATTATTAGCTTCTTGTAACTCTTTGGTCTTCTCTGTTTCCGTTCCTTTTTGCTCCAAGATATGCTTCAGCTCTTCTAATTCATTATTTTTTTCAGCCATCTGTAACTCTAAATTGTTATTAGCTTCTTGCAATTCTTTGGTCTTCTCTGCCACAAGTTCATCAATATTTTCTCCTACCCCTACACCCGCTTCAGCTCCTTTTTCTTCTAAAGTTCGCTTCAGCTCTTCCAACTCATTATTTTTTTCAGAAACTTCTAATTGTAAATGACGACTTGTTTCCTCGAGAGATCCAACTTTTTCTGCTATTTGAGTTTGCATGGTTTTCTTCAATTCTTCTAATTCTTTATCTTTACTTGCAATTTCTGAAGTAAGGCGCTTTTTAACCTGTTCAAGCTCCATTTGTTTTGACCCCCTTATATCTTGAGCTATACACACAAGTGCCACAACATTTTGTTTCTCATCTCTCATCACTGAACCAGAAAATGACACAGGAATCTCTTCACCAGATTTTGTTTTAAAAATAGTCTCTTGATTATGAAGAATACCTTTTTCCATAATCTTCTTGAGAGGTGTTATAAGATGTGAATCTGCCTTGCCCTCTTCTTTCATGATGACAAGAGCTTCTTTATCAAGAAGCTCGACCCCTTCATAACCCACAAGACTCAGCAATTCCTTATTAAAGGATTTAATTCTTTTTTGAGGGGTTAGAACGATCATTGGATCTGCTAAAGATGAGATCACGTTGTCGCTATAGTCCTTCGAGGCCTTGGCTTTCATAAACTCTTTTACTTGCTTTTCTACTTCTGTTTCTTGAAGTTTAAATTTTCGGAAAAAATAAACAAGAAGTCCGAGGAGTAAGGATATAGCAATCCCCATCACCCAGATTGCTACGGGCACTACTTGTGCCTGCCAGGCAGCAAGTGACAATAAAGTTCCACTACTTGCAACTCCAATGGGAAGTTTTTCTTCTTTTACTTCTAATTTTTCTTTTTTAGTTTCTTCTTGGGTCACTTCCATTAACTCTTCTTCTTTTATTTCTTCTTTTTTAGTTTCTTCTTTAAACTTTTCTAACTCTGCCGCTAACACTTTTTCTTCTTTTTTTTGAGGCATTTCTTCTTTAGCTTTCATTTCAACTTTTTCCTCGGTCTTCTTTTCTGCACCCATAACTGCCGCAGGAGACTTTTTCTTTTCCTGAGTAACTTTAACCTCTTTTTTCTCTTTAACCTCTTTTTCCTCTTTTAAGTTTTGCCTTATCATGGCATGAAAAAGAGTTGCTAAGCCTACAGCGATAAAAGCCACTGCCGTGATTTCTGCCCTTTGTTCTTTCCATGCAAACTCTGTTCTTGAGGCGGAATGAGTACCCAAAAATGGGATGACCCCTAAGGCAAATATTATAAAACCTAACGCAAACTTAAAAATAAGAGCTCTTCTCATATGAGCGCATAATAAAGCTAACCCTATAATGCTAAATCCAAGTGCAGAATGAAAATACATGCGCCCTAGATAAGATGACTCTGTTGTAATAAACGGTTCAATGAGAAGCGTATCAATTCCTAGTTCTAAACCATACACATATTCAAGAACCGTCATGCTGCCCAGTAAAACAACAAGCAAACCACATAAAAAGGATACTATTCGAATACGAAGGCTAAGAGCCACGAGCCCCAAGCCACATAAAAACAGGCCTAATGCACCATTGGGCTGAATAAAACCAGAGGATTCAGGTATTAATTGAACAAGAGAAATATCATGCTTCAGCCAACCATACAGTACGATCGCCCCAAGACAGGCACATAAAACTCCAATAATAAAAACGACCCATGTAAAAAATGTGGAAAGAGCATTTCCTCTATTATGTTTCATAGAGTCCCTCTAAGATATTGAATTCATTAGTCTTTTTAAAATCCCTCTCAATACTTTCTTCTCATATACTTGTATCGGACAATCAAGCACAAAAATTGAATATTTTTTAAGATGTTGCGATTGTGGCGCATCTGTCATCACGAGCCCGCAGGGCGTGGTGATCCCATCACCAAAGGTGATGAGATTGCTTCGTCGCTACGCTCCTCGCAATGACGGGGGAGGTGCTCGCAATGACGGGCTAGAACAAAATATATTCGAAATAAATATTGCCATTCCAAGACTTATCTTTATCCACCCCTAATTCGCGCTCATATTTGAAATCGGTTGTGAGATAAAAATTAGAAAAAAGCTCATAGGCAAGAACTCCTCTCAATTCATATGCATAAGTAACACCAAAGTTTCCATGATCATCGCTTCTCTCAAATTGAAGCTTAAGATCAACAAGAAGCTTTTCCAACCATCTATCCTTAAAATTTGCACTCATTCTATGTCTCTTCTCTGTAGGGTGATTGATCGTATAATACTCATAACCAAGTTTCATCTGTGCCCAAAAAGGAAGCTTATAAAAAAAAGCTCCTGAAAGCTCATCCTTATCAACAGCTGTAGCTGGATGGTAGTCGTTATAAAAATAAGAACCTATGACTTCACTATAATCTGAAACACCATAACCAAGAGACCCACCAAAAACATCCAAAGGCCGAATCACAAAAGAGCTTGTCCCTGAAACCGATTCAGGATCTTCTTGTCGAAGAACACTCAGATTCATATCAAAATTTTCCTGGGTCCATCGGAAGATACCAAAGCCCGTAAACATTTGCTTTACTTCAAGAATAAAGGCCGCTGAAGAATCCTCATTTTTAAATTCATTCCAATCGAGGCGTCCTCTAAAATAAGTATAGTCCGAAAATGGAACTTGCCCTCCTAAAGAAACAGTATTTTGACTATAATGATGCCTCGTTGAATGATCTGAAGGCCTTTCTCTCTTAAAATTAGAATACTGATACCTTCCACTGAAATCTAATTGAGGAGTCCATTTATAAGTAAAAAGAAGTGATCCTCGTTCTGATGTGTCTACCCGTGTCACAGCACGCGTCGCCGGACTAGCGTCAAAAAGATCTTCCTTAAAAGAATTGTACCTCGTCTGTAATGTTGGAGCCTTTGCTTTTTCCAGGTTTTCTAAATCGTGAACGGCTTCAAAATTTTTAGGTTGGATCTTTAAACTCTGATGATATAGTTTTTCTGACTCTGTCCACTCACCATTGTAATAAAGCACTCTGGCATATCCATTAAGTATATCGATATTGTCGGGGGCCATTTTTAAAGCTCTTTTAAAAAGACTCTTTGCCTCGTCAATATTTCTTTGCCAACCATATACACGTCCCAAAGCAACATAATTTAAAATGTTTGTGTCATCTAATTCAATAGATTTTTTTAAAGCGGTCGCTGCATCATCAACACGTGCCGAATAAGAATAAAGAACACCTAAACCTGCATGAATTTCAGCTCGTTGTGGTTCTATTTCAGCAGCTTGATTATACCAATAAATAGCTTTATCAATCTCCCCCCTTTGAGAATACATAGCTCCCAGTTTCATCATACTATCAATATTTTTAGGAGAGCGCTTTAATACTTCTAGATGTATCGAAATACTTTTTCCAAGCTCCCCACTCCATTGGTAGGCTTCAGCTAAACCCATCTGGGCGTCTAGATTTGTGGGCTCTCTCTTCAGAATCTCTTTGTAAGTTTGAACTGAATTTGGATACTGCTTATCCCAGGCATAAACTCTACCAAGCATTAAAAATGCTTCGTCACTTTTGGGATAGATTTTCACTACCTCATTCAGGTGTTCTATAGCTTTCTTGTAAAAACCCGCCCAGGCATAAGCGCGTCCCTTCCCCATAAGAGCTTCATAGTGTTTAGGATTTTTTGCTAAAACCTGATCATACCCTTGCAAAGCCATTTTATACTGTCCATCCCAGCTGTAGACTTGCGCAAGTAACAGAACAACATCCAAATCTTCCGGATCCATGTTATAAGCTTTTTTCACATGGATTAAGGCTTTGTCATATTCTCTTTTGGCAATAAGTTTCTGAGCTAGCGCCACTCGTAAATCTTTATCATCTGGTTTTGTCTCAAGCTCTTTTAAAAGTTTTTCCAAACTCTCACGAACATATATGGATGCCACTTTGACATCCAACATTTTAGCAAGACCTTGTTGTGCCTGATAATTTTCTGAATCAATTTTTAGCACACGGTTATAATATTCTTTTGCCTTGTCAAAATCTTCACCCCAGTAATAGGCTTGCGCAATATTTAAAAGAGCTGATATATTTTGAGGCTCATATTTTAGAATTTTTTCACACGTCTCAATACTTTTTTTAAACATCTGCTTCCACGCATAAGCATGCGCTAATCCTAAATAGGCATCCGTATGCTTGGGGTCATCAGCAATAATTTTTTGATATATTTTGATGGCTTCATCATATTGGCCATCCCAGCCTAAAAATTGAGCAAGCTTAAACAAATGCTCTGGGTGACCAGGACTGCGGGTAAGAGCATCTCTATGATATTTAATTTGCTCTTTAAAACTTTGAGCATGGACAACAAAGGTCACAACGAAAATCAGAAAAAAGAGAAAGATTGTCCTCACTCATCCACCCCAGAATAAATTATTGATATCATCGTCATTCAGAGCAGAAAGAGCAATGATGAGCCAGGCCGTTCCAGCAACAGAAGGATTAATAGAAAAGTTAAAAGGAATATTTTTATTCGCATAAAGAAACCCACCGTTTTCTGTTTGATACGCCAAAATATTTTCGATAATGTTGATAGCTTGAGAGCGTTGTCCCAGTTTGATGTGAGCAAGTGCAACTCCAATAGTTCCCTCTGGCCATACCACTTCTAAATCATCCCATTTCGTTTTCGGATTTTTTGAAAAATAAAATTGCCCAACCTCTTCATCTTCAAAAAGGATTTGATCTCGATAGGGTGTGTAAGCAGTTTTGTTTTTCTCTGGATCAAAAACTTTGTAATTGTCGGTTGCTTTGAGAGCTTGTAATGCCTTTGCTTTGTCACCGAGTGATGCTAAAAGAATTGCCCCCCATGAAGCGGTATCTAAAGCTTGTGCTGTATCTGCACCATCCAGTCGCTGCCCCTGGTTAAATTGTTGTAATTTTTCATTCCATGCTTTTGATAAAAGAACATCCTTAATAGTTTGTGCCGCACTCACATATCTTTGACTCCCCGTAAGTCTTCCTAAATCTCTCAAGAAATAATAAATATCAATGTTATGCTCAACACTCGCCCACATAACTTTTTCCTTGGAAAACTTTTCTACAACCTGCCCCCGCTCTTTTTTAAGGTAGTACCAACCTTCTCCGCCCGTCACAAAACCCAACCTTGGATCTCCTTTCTGGGTCACTTGAAATTCTAATAGATAGTCTGCCATTTTCTGAGCCAGGTTTAAATAATCTCTCAACTCCTGATCTTTATTGATAAGATCTGGGTCTTTCAAGAGACGCGTTCTCAAATAATAAGTAATGGCATAGCCCATCCATCCATTGGCACCACTTCTGATAATGGCCCCATAACTATCCTTAGATGACGGCCATTCGTTATTGGTATTATAACCAAACCACAGATGCCCACTCTGTTCATAAAGCCTCTTAAAGGCATCTATCATGAGCCTGGCCTGATCAAGGTTGTTTGTCATGGTGAACGCAATAATAGCAAGTGCATTATCATAGATAAAGGATCTACCAAACATAAACCTAAAATTCTTATCAACATCACCCACAGGTTTCTCACGATTGAGCTCAAAACTGAGAATCAAATTCCGCCGATCCATTTGAGGTTCAGGAATGATTGCGTTGGGAACGACCTGTCTCTTCATCCAGTTAAGAGCTCTTGCCTGCGCAATTTTTAATTTTTGCCGGGTTGTGAGTTTCTGATCCATGGTAGGGAGAACAACAGGCTTATAGGTAATAAACTCAGGCTCTTTTTCACGTTTTTCTTCTTCAAACTTCAAACTTAAAATCTGTCTAATAAAATCAATGCTTTTATTTTCTGCTTCTTCAATGCCAGCCTCTTCATCAACATTAAAAGCCACTCGAAACAGAACAGCGCCATCACTCATTTTTCTTAATGAATTTGGCCACATGTACCAGTACAGGAGAAGTTGTAAGGTCTTGCTCTTAGGGCTTCGTGCCAGCATGTATCTCACTCGAAACTCTTCCCCTTTAAGCTTAATAGACTTAATCTTTCGCGTAATAATTTCCCAACCATCATTAGCATAACAAATTTCAGGGGTGTGAAACGTGACTTCATTTTCTCCATACACTGAGATAAACCAAATTTTATTCTTTTTTTGATCTGTATAACGCCTATAATGGACTAATTCCTTAAACGTAGGATTATAATCCACACCTTTCCATTCACCTAACTGACGAGGTATCTTTTTTAATTGATCAACAGAAAAAAAATTCCAGTTTGAAACTATTTTTCCTTCATGAGAAGTAAAATGATAATAACCAACATCCGTGATAAACTTGTGTTCTCTGGATAAATCTAATTGCAACGCAGTTTTAGGAATATCTAATTTATAGGTTTGAAATTTCCTGTTTAAATTCCATGTTACAAAAAGATTAAAAGACGTAACAACAATAATACTAGCCCACACGAGCCGTCCAGAAAGTTTTGTTTGCGTTATCATAACTCGGCACGCCCTACTTTACCCCGAACTAAAATGAGCCACACAATCAACATACTCAAGAGTGCTGAAAAATAAAAGAAATACCCAGAAAAGATATGCCAGTATTTCATGGCACTTTCTACTCCGTAGTAATTGCTTATTAAAAGGACTAAAGTAATTCTTAAAAAATTACTCACCATGGCAATAGGCAAAGTGAGAAACATGAGTGTCACCTCAACCCATTTTGGCATTCTCATTAAATAAATGAGCAAAATCATGAGTGTTAAAAGTATAATGAGAGAATTAAAACCAACACACGCTGGTGAAATCTGAAACCAGGATCCTCTAATAGCTATACGAGAACCAAGCTCTGCCATCTCATAACCCAAGGCAGAAAGTAAGAGGGTAATAAGTTTTGCCAACCACAACTGCAGTATGTTGGTGATCTCGGGTAAATACGGAAGGGGTATCGTTAAAGCCGGAAAAAAAACAGGAAAATTGAATTGTTGTGAAGTCTCCCGTCCATATAAAAAATGAAGCCACGCCCTAAAAAGAAATAAAAGCCCTAAAATAAGGCAAAAATTCAGCTTAAAATACGTGCCACACACAATCAGAGGAATCGCAAGAAATAACCACGGAAGTGATGCGGGCAATTTTTTAAGGGAGAATTGAGGATATTCTATATCACCTCTTTTGACAGATTTACCCAGCTTAAGACAAAACAAAAAAACTGAAAGCACTATGACAAGAGGAGAATGCGCATAAGTGGGGTTTGCTTTCCAGGACAAAACCAACCACGAGACTGCGTCAAAAAAAACAAACCCCGCCACAAAACATACAAGAAGATTTAAGAGAACATGAGTGAGAAAAACCCCCATCTTCATCTTTTTTCGGCTATACCTTGCGACGTCTTAAAAAGGCAACAACAAGAATAACCGCAAGGAGCAATAAGAAGCCCCCAATAAACATTGTTGGTGTTGAAATTTCAAAAACTTCAGGTGGCTCATCATCATCATGATGATGACCAAAACCCAGACCTTTACCATGTTGACCTTCACCAGTTTCATCGTGACCTTTACCTGGACTATCCTCGTGACCTGGTCCATGAACGCCCTCTTCCTTATGGTGGCCCTCACCAAGATCATCGTGCGTTATGGGAACATCCGGACTGTCCTCAGTTTCGTCTGCAAAAACCATCAGAGAACTGACAATGTCATAGGAAACACTGATGGAAGCATCATCATCCGCATTAAAATCAAACTGAAAACCGGCCAATCCAAAAGAAATAATCAGAAAAGCAAATAAAGATACGAACACCTTCACAAGTTTCTTCATAGATACCCTCCTGTCTGAAAAATAGTATAACAAGTGACTCAATCTTTGACTAGTTCTGTTTTAAGAATAAAAGCAACGGGGAAAATCCACTGCAAAAGAGGATCGATCGTAAGAATCACTTGTGGGTGAGCCTCAATTTTATAGTTAATAATATCAAAGGTATCGATATCCCACTTTTCACCACTTGAGCCATCCCAATCACCTTTCATACCAAGAGCCCGATCATTGAGAAGACTACTGCTTCCATTGCCAGGTATAGCATGCCCGCCAATAAGACTGATCTTTGAAGCAAAGTACTTTTCTTTACCTTCGGTAAGCTTCATATAGTAAAGCTCACCCGGTTTGAGGCGAGCCACCCCAGCTTTAATAATGATACTACTATTTTTAGCTGCCTCTTGATCCTCATATACAACAGCCATCGCCCAGCCAGCATTTTCATAGGTTTCCGAAAACAAGCCTTCAACCCCATACTTTCCCTGGCCGCTAAAAAGCGCTGTAACGTCTGAAAAACAGGCATAAATATCTTGCGCAAGTTTTATTTTTTTTGACTCGATAAAGTGTTTCTTTTTTTGTGGATCAACAAAAATAATTTTATTGATATTTTTATAATCTTTTCCGATGACTCCTGACCAAAACAACCACACAGAAAGAATTTTATATTTTTTCATATCTGGTACTTCTACAGTGGCTTCTTTTAATAACTGCCCACTCTTAAGCATGCTCGTTCCAAAAACATGAAATCCAAGTTTTTGATTGTGAGCCTCAAAAACCGTCTCAAAACCTCGCATCTCTCGTGGAGGAATTTCTTTTGTTTCTGCGAAAACACTATGGAAACATAAAACCAGACTGACGATAATAGCTTTCTTCATTTCATTTTCTCTTTCACATCACTGTATTCTTCGATAACTTCTTGATTCTGAGGATACTCAAGAGCCACTTTTCTTAAAATTTGAAAACTTTGATTCATCAACCCTTGCCATTTATAAACTCTGGCTAAACCAAGTTGCGCTTCCAGGTGATAGGGTGCTTTTTCAATAACTTCTTGAAATAATTTCATCGACTTTTTAAAGTTTTTCACCCACCCGTAAACCATGGCCAAATGTGCTTTTATATCCATGTTATCAGGATACTTCTCAAGAAGCTCCTCATAGATTCCGGTTGCTTTGTCATATTGTTTATTTTCATCATAGGCTTTGGCCAGTAAAAAATAGGGCATCTCATCTTTAGAGTGAATATCGATAAACTCTCTAAGATTATTGATAGCTTCCCGATACTCCTTTCTTAAAAGATGCACTTCTCCCAATCTTAAAAGTGCTTCAAGATATTCTTCTTTCCATTTATAACCCACCCCGTACTTCAGAAGAAATTTTGTAACACCACTCGGATGCATCGTGATTTTTTGATAATGATTAACGACTTCACCATAGTTTTTTTTCACTAAATTGACTCGAGCTAGTTGAAAGTGTGCTGGCAAATCATCACTTTTGATTTCAAGAATGGATTCAAAGCATTTTTTAGCCAGATCATACTCTTTTTCCCAAATATAAACCCTACCCAAATGATAGAGGATATTTGTATTCGTAGGCTGCATTCTTAAAATTTCCTGGTAAACAGCAATGGCTTCATCATATTTTTCTATCCATCTTAAAACATGGGCTAATCCGAGCTTGACCTCAACATAGCCAGGTTTTTCAATAAGAATGCGGCGATAGATTTCTTCAACACGGCGAAACCTTTTCTCTTTTTTATACTTCTCAGCCTGCTCTAAGAGATCAACAAAAACCCCTTCAACGCGGCGGAATTCGCGGTAGGAATGCCAGGAAAACAAAATAAGAGAAATGTTTATTACAAATATAGCAAGTAGAATAAGAATCTTTCTCATAAAATTACTTTTTTAGTAATTCTAAAGCTTGTTTATTTTTAGGATCCAGTTTCAAAATCTCTTGTACAACTTCTTGAGATTTTAAAGATTTACCATACCACTTATAGTACCGCGCTAATGACAACATAACATCAATATTATTGGGATGTTTTTTTAAAACCTCTTGAGCTGTAGCAATGCTTCTGTGATACTCTCCCTTTTGAGCGTAGACATTTCCCAGAAGAATCCAGGCTTCAACATAGTCAGGTGCTTCTTTAATAACTTCATTAAGATACTTTTCAGCCTTATCGGGCTGCTTATCCCAAAAATAAATTTTACCCACTAAAACTTTCACATCAACATTTGTTGGATGGTAACTTAAGACTTCTTCATAATCTTTGATAGCTTCTTTGAATTTTTCTTCAGAAACCTTTTTCTCAGCTGACTCCAGAAGTGACATGATTTTTTCGTCTTTCTGGAGATGGAGAGGTAATTGTTCATATTGTTTTTGCCATTTAAGAACATTTTCAATAGATACCTTGGCATCAGTATTATCTGGATCAAGAGCTAAAATTCTACGGTAATCATTCAGTGCTGCTGTAAATCTTTTTTCTTTAGCAGCTTTTCGAGCAGACTCAAACAAGGTGTTGACCTCGCCTAATTTTTGAAGTCGTATTGCTTCTTGCTCTCTTATAGCCTCAAACCGTGGATCTCTTTTAATAGCAAAATAAGTCATTAAGGTTCCCAGTAAAAAAACCAACAAAACTGCAATCATTAGTAGGTGTTTTCTACTCATTTTCTTGCCCCTCAAAGCCGCGACGTTTTATGTCACCCCAGTGTTTTTTGCCTCTGATAAGTGACCACAATCCACTCACTGAAAACAAGAGGGTGATCTGTCTAAACCAAACATTACTCGTGATACCTGCAATCAACAACTTCATTATATCCCACACACTCGTGTATTGAAATATTGATACCTGAGATGAAGGATTTCGATATTCTTGTTCCGATGATACTCCTAAGAGAACAGCCATAATCGAGAGGAAAGAGCCATACAAAACAGAAACAGTCATAAAGAGAATTAAATATTCAATCTGAAGTCGGCCTGTCAGCCATGCGATGGGTATAAAAAGATACCCAATTAACTCAAGAAAAGGACCAAAGGCTTCAAAAATCACTTGTAGAGGCATTGCAAGAAATCCCATCTGCTTATGAGTAGGATTTAAAAACATTTCTCTATGCATATAAAGCACCTCAAGAAGCCCTCGGTACCATCTATTACGTTGTTTTGCTAAGTCGCTATAATGCTCAGGGACCTCTGTCCAGGCAATGGGTACTGGAGAATATTTAATTTTCATATTTAAATCATTCTCATAAATGTATCGAATGAGGCGCACAATCACCTCCATATCCTCACACACTGTGGTGCGTTTTCCACAGTATTCAAGAGCCACTTTTGATTGAGTATGATGACTTAAATACCCCCCAATCTTTAATAAGAGATCTTTTCTAAAAATTGAAAAAACACCGGATAAGACAAGAAGAGAGTTTAAACTTGAAAGTG
This sequence comes from Deltaproteobacteria bacterium, assembly GCA_016186995.1. Lineage (GTDB taxonomy): Bacteria > Bdellovibrionota > JACOXK01 > JACOXK01 > JACOXK01 > JACPKQ01. Next base: position 59,354 of record JACPKQ010000027.1, read on the forward strand.
CGGTTCTCCCCATTGTAAAAGTTCTTAAATATTCTACCAACTGATTTATCACGATCCACTTCCTGGACACCTCTGACTTAATAAGCTTTCCATCTTTAATTTTAAAACCATTAGAAACCCCTACCTGCCCTCCAACTGCGGCAACTTCTTCTCTATTTTCCAAAAGCGGTTGCATGGCATATAAAAGGGCATTGGGTTCCATAATAGAATCTGAATCCATCGTGCAAACATAAGAACACGTAGCTGCATTGATTCCAGCGTTCAAAGCATCTGATTTGCCTCCGTTCTCTTTATCAATGAGAACAAGATCTATAATTCTTGAATCTTGAATGGGCGCAGCGTAAACATCTGTTATTTTCCCTGTTTTGAGCACGTCTTCATATTTTATTTCTCGCCCCTCAAAATGGAATGCCTTAATCAATTTTTCTAAGGTGTTGTCTGTCGAACCATCGTTGACAACGATAATTTCAAATTTTGGAAAATGCATTTTTAAGAGAGACTCAACACACCTCACAATGATTTTTCCTTCATTGTAGGCTGGAACAACGAGCGAAACTGGAGGAAGATCAGGAATATCATAAATAATATCTGGATCAAGAACGATGAGCTTTCTTAAGTGCAACTTAATGGACACAAAAGCCACGATAAGAAGAAAAAAATTAAAAGAGTTGTAGACAAAAAAATACGTAATGATCAAGATTTGCAAAAACTGAACGACAATAGGTATGATGGCCTCAATGTTCATGATTAACTGGCAACCTTGGTTTTTTTCATCTTCAAAATTTCTGAGGCCTTCTTTTTCACTTCTGTCATAGGCTCTCTCACCATGAGTTCCTCAATGGCTTCGGCAACCTCTTTCAGGTCTTCAACTTCTTTCAAACTTTCCAATGCTTCTAATCGAACATCACTGTTAGGATCTTTTAAGGCTTTTAAAAGAATATCTTTATACTTGGCTGGGTTAACAAGTCCAAAAAGCTTCACAGCGCCTGTACGCCTGGAAACATCTTTATCGACAGAAATAATATTTTCTAAATCCTCAATAACACCTTTTGTTTCAAGCTCACTCTCAAGTTTCAATTTTGCTTCAGATGTTAAATCCTTATAACTTCGTGCGACATGGGTGAAAGCATCACTGCTTCCAATTCTAAAAAGTGAAATTAAGGCCTGAGTTTGAACACTTTGTTTTCGATCTTCACTGAGTTGCTTTAAAACTCTAATGACTTTATCATCGCACGAAAGCTTCGTATTAATAAAATTTATGAGCACTTCAGCAACCGTAGCTCGAACTGTCTCAACCGGGTCAAAACTTAAACGAATGAGTGCATCTAAAACATCTCTTTCAATAAGCTCGGCTAAAGCTTGAACGGTACTGATACGTACCTCTTCATTCGGATCATTCATGGCCGATAAAAAAGTTTCTACTCCTTTGAAACCTCCCTTTTTACCCAATTCAATGGTAGCGGCTGCTTTAAGAGCACTATCCGAGCCTGGTTTTAAGAATTGGCTGAGAAGTTGTGACGTTTTTGTATCTTCTACTTTTCCAAGTGTCATAATAAGACCTAAAAGGACGTTTTTGTCTTCGGTGCCCATAATTAAATTCGTGATGTCACTTGCATCTTCTTTATTGATTTCTGCTAACGCATCACTCAAAGCTTCTCGTGTTTTTCTATCATTTATATCAAAACAAGAAACCAAAGCTTCATTAGCAGCTTTTAAACCTAAGCCTCCAAGTTTTTGAATAGCACCCATTCGCACCTTATTGGAAGTATCGCCTAAAGCCTCTATCAGAGTTTTACAGGTATCTTCTGGATTTGCGAGGTGAGTCAAAACCTCAATAGCTCTCAAGCGAACCTCTGGAGAAGGATCCCTCAAAACACTTCGAGCCACTGATTTCCAGGCTGCGCTATCCCCAATCAACTCTAACGCACTCAAAGCTCGACTGCGCTCTTCAAGGGATAAAGATCCTCGAAGAGTCCTTTCATACTGGACTGCAAAATCCTGGTCTGTGATACCTCTTTCTTTACGCAGATACAGGCGATAATCGACATCGAGAAAACTAAAAAATTGGCGCATACACTCACTGTCTTCTTTTTCTAAAATAATAAGAACTTCTTTTTTTATTTTTTCATCCTTGAAATGGTTCATGACATCCGAAAAGAATTTTTTGTTGCCGATCATGGAAATTCCTATGACGGCTGAGGCAACCAGGGAGAGATCTCTGTGTTTCAAAAGAAGAGAAAGTCCTGCTAAAGCTTCTTCTGAATGAAGATATCCTAGGGCTATACACGCTTTTTTCCTCACATGAATATCGGGATCACTCAGAGTCTTTAAAATAGGTTTCACGGCTGAAGTGTTTTTTAATTGCCCTAAAGCAATCACACTTTCAGCCCTGACCCATTCACTGGCATCTTCGAGATGTTTCAAGAGAGCTTCAAGGGAACTTGAATCCTTGATCTGCGAGAGTGCAGTGGCTGCTGCAACTCTCACCTTTTCTTCTGCATCTTCTATAAATATGTGCAGAAGTTTCACAACGGCAGGATGAACTGGATGTTTTATTTTTCCAAGTGTCAAACAAGCCCCAACGCGTGAGAGCATATCTCTTAACTCCATCAAATGATCTACAAGATCTTGTGGTTCTATCTTGATAGTGGCCAAAGACTCTGAAACAATTTCACGAAGCTTATCATCAGCATCTTTAAATAATTGAATTAAAGGTTTAATCACAGTTTGATCTGCCATTTTTCGCAAACTTAAAACTGCTTCAATTTGAACCTCTTGCTCTTCATCTTTGAGCATATCAACTAAAAATATCATAGCCTTCGGGTCTTTTAATTTGCCGAGGGCTTGCGCAACAATTCTTCTTACTTCGCTATCAGAATCAACTCTAGCCTCCATAATTTCAGGGATTATTTTTCCATCTGCAAACCTTATCAAAACCTTAAAAGCACTCCGGCGAATATAAAAATTAGGATCTTTAAGAGCAGGACGAAGCTTATCAAGAACACCTTTCAACTGCGCTACATCAATACGAGAGAAAAGCTCTACAGCTTTTTCACGCACAGTTTCTTCATCATCGGAAAGCGCTGTGATCAGCTCATCTACAATGTGTACCCCTTTTATTTTTGCAAGTGCACTTAATGCCTCTGCCCGAACACCCCATTCATTATCTTTCACTGCTCTTATGAGACTGTCTTGAGCTTGAGGGTTTCCAACTTGACCCAAGATTTCACATAACAAAGCACGCACCTGAAAATTGTCATGAGAGTGACAATAATTTTTCATTGCCTGGAGAGCGCCACTTTTGCCAATATTTATTAAAAAGTCTTTACTTATTCGGCGAGTTTCTTGATCTTGAGAAGCGAGAGCCCTGATATTTTCTTGAACAACACCTAATCTCTCTAAAGCAGTTGCTGCCCGATACCTAATCTCCTTATGAGTATCATCCAATGCTTTTTCCAGAAGAGCCTGAGCTTTCGGACCAATCATTTCAAGTGCTTCAACAGCATGAATTCTTGTCCAGTGACTGGGGTCATTAAGCACCTGAACAAGAGGAGCAAGTGCCTTTTCATCGGCAATCTTTCCCAAAGCAGCAGCTGCTGCAAGACGCACATTAGGTATCGAATCATAAAGCATAAGATTGATCAGAGGGTTCACGGCCTCCCTATCTTCTATTTTTCCCAACGCAACAACGCAGGCTTCACGAACTAATTCGCTCATGTCAGAGAGCTCTTGAATCAAAGAAGGTATAGCTTCAAGCGACTGAATCTCACCGAGTATGTGAGCAGCGTTAATACGCACATTTTCATTTTTTGGATCTTTCAACTTTGGAAGTACTGCTGGTATCACTTTTTTTCCAAAGCCAACTAAAGCATTCACAATAAGAGGTGTTGAAACAGCATCAACTTGAGAGAGAGAATCTACCAGAAAAGGAATAGCAGCTTCATCATGAATAAGACGAAGTGCATCAGAACAACACCTTTTAACATTGGCTTCTTCTTCTGGATCCTGAAGATGTTTAATGAGCACTTTAACAGCTTGACTATGACCAATCCACCCAAGTTTTTTCGCTGCATGGGCACGGTGGCTCCACTCAGAAGATTCTTCCAACTCCTTGATATCAAAACTTATAAGATCTAATTTTTCATAAAGATTTCTTAATTTAACCTTTTGCTCAGGAGAACTTTTTTCAAAAGCTTCATCCAAAACTGGCTCAATAATGCTTAAGTCATATTTTTTGAGGATATAAGAAACTAACTGATCGTATTCAGATTCCGGACGAATACCAATATCTTCAAAAAACTCTTTACATTCTTGTACTTTTTTTTCTGTTTGTTGACGTAAAAACTTCTTCCACAGCTCACTCATGAGCACAAGGAGAATACTCACGGAGATAACCCCCGCAAGAATATAAATTAAAAGTAATATCGTACGTTCTGGCATGGTTTCTTTCCAGATAACGTATCGGCATTTTCCCTTGTTATCCTGAGGACTTGTTGAGGACCCCAAGGACAGTTCTTTGTGATTGGGATTCTACAATTGTGGCGGAGAGGGAGGGATTCGAACCCACGGAGCCGTCTACAATTAAAAATTTATATAGATACTTGATCTTAGCGAAGTTGCGAGAGAACGGAGCAACTGAGCTTAGATCAATAGGCGTAAACTCTTTTCATTCAATGAGAGCGAGCCTGAAAGGCGAAGATCGAATTAGAAAAGAGGGTATGAGATATTTGTGAGCGGGAAAAAAAGAACTGGGTGCATTGTAAATGAGGAATGTGGCGGAGAGGGAGGGATTCGAACCCTCGATACACCTTTTGAGTGTATAACGGTTTAGCAAACCGCCGCCTTCGGCCTCTCGGCCACCTCTCCAAGAAAAAAAGATTCCCCGGTTAAACCGAGGAATGACGTTGAATATTCAAGCATTAAACTTAAAAAGGCTCAAGACAAATTTAAAAGAGAATCTCTAAAAGCTCTTTTACACCGTCCCAATGGTAAGGTTCGCCACCTTCTTTCACAACTTCATTAAGAATATGGTTTGGGTCTTTAAAGTATCCATTAAGCCCTAGAAAATGTCCAAGCTCACGAGTTAAAATACGAGTCATATCGTATCTTTCATCTGAATCTAAACACACATTTTCAGTACCTAATGAACCTTCTTTCAAAAAACTTTCAACATCTTGACGAACACAAAAACCCTTTTCTTGATTCAGAATGAAAACATCTTTTTCTTCAAGCATAAGGTATTCATAAGTAAAAGACCCATGGCCTTGCTTAGAAATAGCGATTGGATCCGATATTTTTCTCATATCATCTTTTTCCGGAAAGTTAGAAACTAAAAGCAAAGCATTAACTCCATCAGGATAAAGAACATGAGTGTTTCCAAGAGAAGCATTTAAAGACTCAACAAAGAACTGAATCCTACTTGGATCTTTTTTTGCTTCATCGTCTAACATTTTTTGAGTTGCTGCATCTTCGTCAAAACTTCTTAAACGAACATGTGCCGGAAGAACTTTTTGCCATTCAGAAAGTGCATATTTTAAAGAAGCTCTGAAAAGTTCATTGCCTAAGATTTGTGAGTCCACTGCTAAATGAAAGCTTCTGTTCTGAGTTGGAAATTCTTCTGTATTTTCATTTGCCTTTGATGGATTTGTGATATCTCGTATTAAATCATTAAGCGCGCCACTACCTTGAGATCTAAAAGATTTAATATTTAAAACGTCAGAAACTTTTGTTTTTAAACTGTCTGAAAGAAGATTGATTTCTTCATATGCATAACCATGAGTTGTTTCCTTCTTATAGAGATGCCAACCTTGAGCCACATTTTTACTAAACATAGATTGAACAACCTTCTCGTGTTTTCCAATTCTTTCTAAAGCTTCAAAAAGCTTTTGATAAAGTTGAGTAAAAACTAAATGGGTTGTTTCAAGTTGCTTGCGTGCTTCCAATTGTTCTTTTGTAAGTTGAGACAAGTCCCCCAGCCCCTCTCTTTCAAATAAGTTAGAAATAAGACTTCTAAAATGATCAAGATGCTCTTGTTTCTGGCTCCAAAATTGCTGTTCTTTCTCAAGGCTTAATGCATCACTACTTTTTATAAGCTGATTAACATAATTACGGTAGGAATCCACATCAAATAATGAATTCAAAGCAGCTTCTAATTGAGCTATCGAAACATCACTTATATAAAATTCTTTATTGGGAATATTCTTTTCAATCTCTAAAACTCGATCGACTGTCGTTTTTAAAGCAGCAATCTTATTGTATTCTTCACTTAACACTACGTGAATGGCCTCTGTCTTTTTTTCGAGTGAAAATGATTGTTTTAATTTATCAATAGCACCACACGAAATAAAACCAAAACTTAACAAACCTAATATTAGAATTCTTCTCATTTTTTAAACTCCTTTTACAAAGTGGCGTCGCTTTTTAGATCCCCGTCGTTGCCTTCGATAAACTATTTCTATACCCAACAGAGCTTAAGTTAGCAACCATCGTGCCAAAATAAAAAGAATGTTAACTATTGAGAAATATTAAGAAATGAGTTTTGGACTCATTATAAAAAGCTCATTTTGAGCCCTTAAAAAGACATTTTTTGACGCTTATTTTTGAAGAACAACTTCAACGCGGAAGACTTTCTTTTGCTTGGGGGTTGGAACGATATTCCCTTTTAACTTCTTACCATTTAAAGTTATGTGGGGCTTGCCTTTTTCTAAACCATGAGGATTTTTAACATGAATATGGTACACAGAACCTCTAAAAATTCTTTTTACTTTAAACTCTTTCCAGTTTTTGGGAATAACAGGATCCATCATAAGCCCTTCATAAGTAGGCTTTATACCTAAAATCCATTGATGGGCTGCCATAAACATCCAAGCAGCTGTTCCTGTATTCCAGGTAAAAGCCCCTTCTCCCATTTCACGATTATCGTGTCCTAAAACATATTCTGGATAAACATAAGGCTCTGTTTTATAAATATCTAAAGTTTTTTCCGGGTTAAAAGGTGTTATCTTTTTAAAAAGCTCATAAGCCTTGTTTCCTAAACCAGCCTTAGCATAAGCAACAATCATAAAAGCACAGGCATGAGAAAAAATAGCTGCGTTTTCTTTTGTACCGGGGGCAAAAGCTGTGATTCGCCCAATTGTAGGATCATATTTTTTATAAGAAGGTGAAAAAAGATAAGGACCAAACTCTGTTTCTAAATTTTTTTCAACCGCAGTGAGAAGTTTTTTCTGCCTCCATTCATCACAGACGTCCGCTAAAATAGCCCAGCTTTGCGGGTTTAAATAAATTTTTCCTTCTTTATTTTTATGCGATCCAATTATTTTCCCCTCATCTGTAAAAAGAGAAATATACCAATCTCCATCCCAAGCTTTATCGTTTAAAATTTTTGCACTCTTCTCTGCTTCCCTTTTAAACCGTTTAGCCCATTTATTTCTTTTAAGATAAAATGAAAGTTCTTCCATCTGCCTTAAGGCACGAACATAAGCCATACCTAACCAAATAGATTCCCCTTTTCCTTTAATACCACAACGATCAAAAGCATCATTCCAATCCGCTTTCCAAAACAAAGGTAGTCCATGGGGACCTACAGCCCCCTTAAAATGCTCCATCGCTTGTACACAGTGTTCCCATACTGTTGCTTCTTTACCTCTCAAATAAGAAATTTTTTCTTTGAGAAAATCAAAATCGCCTGTTTCTTTAAGATAAGCGGTCACCAGGTAAGGAATCCACACGGCAACATCCCCCTTTCCTAAAATACCTGTGCTTGAACCCATCTCCCAAGGGCCTTCAATTTCAGAAAATCCTGCTACAGCATGCCCCGTTTCATATTGATTTTGTAAAAGCATTTTTATTTTTTCTTTAGCCTGAGCTGAATCTAAAGCACAGAAGGCTTCTGTATCTTGTGCTGTGTCTCTAAACCCACGTCCACCTTCACCAGGATTATAAGGTGCAGCCGAACGCCACTGGGTAACTTGAATAAGCTGATACTTCCCCCAATAATTATTCATAAGATCAAATTCAGAATCGGGTGTTTCAACATGACACACACCCAAACGTTTTTGCCATATTTGCTTCACTTCTTTTAATTCTTTTTGTGTCGTTTGAAGATTGTGATATTTTTTAACTAATTTTTGTATTTCTTTTTTATCTTCAGCAAAGCCAAGGCAAAAAGTCATTTCTTTTTCTTCACCTGGTTTCAGTTCAATATCTAGTTTAAGAACACCCACCAGTTCTTTACCCCTAGTAGGTGTGTTAGATACTTTGTTATTTTTAACTGCTTCTGGGGCACAAAGATAACCATAGTTTCCTAAAAACTTTTCACTATCCACTTCAAACCCATCTACTTTTTCTGATGAGGTTAAAAACCCATAAGTCTCATAAGGCCTTGCTGAGGTTGGGTGTTTAAAAGCAACGAGTGTATTGTTTTCTTGCTCAAAATATCCTTCATTATAAAGAACAAGAATATTTTTAAAATTCTGTTCCATATAAAAATCACCCAATAAAAAAGAAACATAAGGAAAAATGCTTAAACTTTTTTTGGTATGAGAATTATTTTTAATTTTAAAACACCACACCTCACAAGGATCATCGTTTGGAACAAAATAAGTTGTTTCTGTTTCAATATTATTGTTTGAGGCTTTAAGAACAGCATAACCAAAACCATAAGTCATTCGCCAAGAATCTAAATCTTTACAAAGTGGTTGCCATTGAGGCGTCCAAAAATCTTTTGTTTCATTCTCTCGAATATAAATATAACGTCCTGGACGATCACTTCTTTGATCAATGTAGTTTAAAATTCGGTGAAGTTTACAGTCTTTATAATAACTATAGCCTCCTCCTGTGTGGGATAAAATAGCGTGGTAAACATGGTTACTTAAATAATGGTACCAAGGACGCGGGGTATTGGGTTGAGTGATAACGTACTCTTTCCCATCTTTGTCAAAATATCCAATACTAGCTAACCCCATCAGCCTTCTTATCGGCTATTTGGAATAGAATTTTAAAGAGGATATATTACTTTTGAAGAAACTTTTTAATTTTTGAAAAGATACCTTCAGCATCAAGACCATATTTTTTATAAACATCTTCGGGCGTCCCGCTTTCAGCATACACATCATTCACGCCAATTCTTAAAAGTTTTCGTGGGGTTTGTTCTGAAAGTGCTTCAGCTACAGCACCTCCTAGCCCACCATAAATATTATGGTCTTCAACAGTCACAAATTTTTCAATCTTTTTAGATAAATTAAAAATAAGCTCTTTATCTAAAGGTTTAATGGTGTGAATATTAACAACAGTTGCTTTAACACCAAGCTTTTCAAGCTCTTCTGCCGCTTGAAGTGTATTATAAACAACTCCACCCGTTGCTAAAAGGGCAACATCTTTTCCTTCTTTTAAAACATCACCTTTACCAAACTGAAATTTGTATCTGAGAGTGTGAACATCTTCTAACGCTTGACGAGTAAGCCTTATGTAAACTGGGCCTTTGTGTTGGAGCATGTATTCAATACATTGTTTTGTCTCAATTTCATCAGCAGGTTGAACAATACTCATCTCAGGTAGAGATCGCATGCAGGCAATATCTTCAAGTGACATTTGGGTATAACCATCTTCACCAATACCAATACCACAGTGGGTTCCCACCATTTTTACATTAGCTCGGTTGTAAGCTAGAGATATGCGAATGGTTTCAAATCGGCCTATGAGAAAACAAGCAAAACTACAAACGAAAGGTTTTTTTCCAGCTAAAGCAAGCCCAGCTCCGATACCAATCATGTTAGCTTCAGCAATACCTACTTCAAACCAACGATGTGGAAATTTTTTTGAAAACTTTTGTGTTTGAGTTGATTTTGAAAGATCAGCATCTAAAACAATAAGATCTTTGTCTTTTTCACCCAATTCTAAAATAGCTTCTCCAAAAGCAGCTCGCGTTGCCTTAGCCATTTAAAATCTCCTTAATTGCCTTTTCCCCTTCTTCTTGTGAAGGTGCTTTACCATGCCAATCAATCACGCCCTCCATAAAAGAAACACCTTTTCCTTTAACAGTGTGTGCAATAATAAAAGTGGGTTTGTCTTTGATGGAATCAGCTTCATATAAAGCATTCAAAATTTCTTCTAAATTGTGCCCGTTGATTTCAATAACATGCCAATTAAAAGATTTTAATTTTTCAGCAATAGGTTCAATATCCATAACTTCTTTTACAGGCCCATCAATTTGTCCTTGATTATAATCAAGAATGCACACCAAATTATCTAACTTAAATTTAGGAGCACTCATGAAAGCCTCCCACATTTGCCCTTCTTGAATTTCACCATCACCGATCATGCAATAAGTTTTATAGTTTTTTTCATCAATTTTAGCTGCCAATGCCATACCTTGAGCAATGGATAAGCCCACCCCTAAAGAGCCAGCTGAAGTTTCCATTAAAGGAAGTCTGAAATGATCTGGATGGCCTTGCATACGGCTGTTAATTTTCCGAAGGGTCATCACCTCTTTTTCTTCTAAATACCCGGCCTTCACAAGCGTTGCGTAAAGTGCAGGAACACCATGGCCTTTTGATAAAACAAAACGATCTCTTAAAGGGTCTGTAGGGTCGTAATTCATTTTATGAAAATAAAGACAGGTAAGAATATCAGTTGCTGAAAGGGAACCACCGGGATGGCCAGAGCCAGCCTCTACAAGCATTTTGATAATGAGAACACGAATATCGCGTGCTCTATTTTTCAAAGACTCTAACTTTTTTACATTCATTCTCGCGCTCATTTTAATGAGGAGGAAGATACTGGAAATCCTCAAAGAAAACAAGCTTGCTATTTCACGTCTGACGTTGCATAAAAAGTTTAAGGCCCAGGTGGCGGAACGGCAGACGCGCTCGTTTCAGGGGCGAGTGGGAGTGATCCCGTAAGAGTTCAAATCTCTTCCTGGGCAAATATTCATGATAGGATAAAAAAATGAATGTTAGATACCAAGACATTTTAAAACTTTTGCAATCTCCTCATTACAAACCCTGTTCTTTTTCTGAACTGGCTTCTTATTTAAGAATACCTCGTAAAAGCAAAAGACAACTTCGAAAACTTCTTAAAGATTTAGAAAATCAGGGGAAAATCACCATCAATAAAAACAAATGCTATGAACGAGCACGTGAAGATAACTTTACAACAGGCACTATTTCAAAGCATGCTCGCGGCTTTGCATTTCTTTTGCCTGATGATCAAAAAATTGAAGATATTTTTATTAAACCAAGCGATCTTAAAGATGCTATGAGTGGCGATAAAGTTGCAGTGAGCGTAAGGCAGTTTCAAAGAAAAGGGGGAAAAAGTTTACGTGGACAGGTTATTAAAATTATTGAACGGGCCCACAAAATAGCAAGTGGTGTTCTTACCCAAAAAGGATATGAATATCTTGTTCAAACAGGCTTTGGCGAAAATTTTAGAATATCTAAAAAAAATCTTGGCATGGCACAAGTAAAAGATCTTGTTAAAATCGAAGTTATTGTCTTTCCAAGAGTCCACCAAATAGGTGAAGCAAAGGTTATTCAAGTTCTAGGTCCACAAGGACACCCCCAAGCAGAAACAGAATCTATTATTGCAAATCATAAACTTTATACAGAGTTTCACCCACACACTCTTCATGAAGTACAAAGCTTGCCAGAAAAAATAGATGAAAAAGATTTAGAACGAAGAAAAGATTTAAGAGAACTACCCTTTGTGACTATCGATGGAGAAGATGCCAGAGATTTTGATGATGCTGTTTATGTTCAAAAAAAAGATATGGGTTTTAAACTTTTCGTATCCATAGCCGATGTTGCCCATTACGTTAAAAATGGCAGCCCTACTGATAAAGATGCTTACTTACGAGGTTGTAGCACTTATTTTCCAGATAAAGTACTTCCTATGTTACCTGAAAAGCTTTCTAACAACCTGTGTAGTTTAAGACCTGGGGAAGATAGACTTACTCTGACCTGCGAAATGGATTTTTTAAATGATGGAACACGATCACGTTATAAAATTTATGAAAGTGTCATTCGAAGCCAAGCACGTCTTACCTATACAGAAATACAATCTCTTTTTGAGCAAACAACTGTCATTGCGAGTGACACGAAGCAATCCCATCGCGATAGCGATGAGATCACCACGGTCGTTACACTCCCTCGTGATGACAATCCCAGTTTTAAAAATGCTTATGAGCTTTTTAAAATTCTAAAAGACCAAAAAACAAAAAGAGGAGCTCTTGATTTTGATCTTCCAGAACCTTACGTCATAGTGGACGAAACAGGAAAAACAACAGATATCAAAAAAAGAGCACGATATGAATCACACATGCTTATTGAAGAATTTATGATTGCGGCTAACGAAGCAGTAGCTTGTGAACTTATTCAAAAAAATATTCCAGCACTTTTTAGAACCCATGAGAAACCTGATAAGGAAAAAACACATGCTTTAAGAATTCTCCTTCATAATTTAGGTTATCAAGGGCTTTTAACCGGAGAAAGTGTTCAAGAGTTTTCAAGAGTTCTCGATGAAATAAGTGGAAAACCAGAAGAACATTTTATTAATTTTGTCCTTTTAAGATCTATGAAGCAAGCTTGCTATACCCCTGATAATCCTAAGCATTTTGCCCTTGCAAGCCCCTATTATACGCACTTTACCTCACCTATACGAAGATACCCAGACTTGATTGTTCACAGGCATCTTAAATATCTTAATAAAAACACTCCTTTAGCCGATAAAGAATTGCATCAAATAAAAAAAATATTGGTCGAAAAAGGAAGGCATCTTTCAGAAAGAGAAAGAATTTCACAAGAAGCAGAACGTGAAGTTGTTCTTTATAAACAAGTTCTCTTCATGAAAGATAAAGAAGGGGAAGAATTTCACGGAAGAATCTCTGGCGTTAAAGAATTTGGAATTTTCGTTGAACTTGGAGAATATTTTGTAGAGGGTCTCATTCCAATAGGCGCACTTACAGATGATTATTACCAATTTTCAGAAAGTGAATTTTTATTAAGAGGCATGAAATTTAATAAAGAATATAAATTAGGAAACCCTCTTAAAGTAAGAATTCAAAGTGTCAATGTCGCCAAAAGAGAAATTGATCTCATTGTCATTCTGAGTGATAGCGAAGAATCTAAAGTATGAAGGTTTTTAAAATTGGATCACAGATTGGTCAAACAGTACGAAACGTAGGACGTTTCCGTACCATTCTTTCTGTTTTTGCAAAACATGGCTTTGGTGAAATTGTTGAAAGGGTGAACCTTTCAAGATTTCTTCCTTTTAAACTGAGAAGAAAAAAAGAAGATCTTAAAAAATTAAGTGTGGCCGAAAGGCTTCGCATTTGTTTTGAAGATTTAGGACCTACTTTTGTAAAATTAGGGCAGCTTTTAAGTACACGTCCTGACATGATTCCAGAAGATTTGTGCAACGAACTCAAAAAACTTCAAGACCAAGTTCCTCCTCTTGAATTTGAAAAAATAAAACCTTTTATTGAAAAAGAATTTGGAAAACCCATCCACGAAGTTTTTTCGAAATTTAAAGATATTCCTTTTGCCGCTGCTTCAATTGCTCAAGTTCATGAAGCAGAGCTTCTAACAGGAGAAGAGGTTGTTGTTAAAATCAGGCGCCCTGACATCGAAGATAGGGTTAAAACAGATGTTCAACTTCTTCACATTATAGCCGGGCTTCTTGATAAATATATTCCAGAGGTAAAACCTTTTAATCCTATGGGTCAAGTGAATGAATTTGAACGTTCTTTAAAACAAGAACTTAATTTTCTTATTGAAGCTAATAATATGATACGAATTAAAGAAAATATGAAAGATGTTGAAGATGTCCTGATCCCTCATGTCTACAAAGAATTGACTACCTCACATATTCTCACCCAGGAAAAAATTAAAGGTATTCGTCTTTCAAATATTAAAAAAATTAAATCACAAAAAAATATAAATACCAAAAAGCTTACCCACACAGGGGTTCAAGCTTTTTACAAACAAGTCATGATTGACGGACTTTTCCACGGAGATCTTCATGCAGGAAATCTCTTTGTCATAGAAGATTCAAAATTGGGTATGGTTGATTTTGGAATTGTAGGACATCTTACAAAACAAATTCGCACAGCTCTTACAAATATGTTTTTGTGCCTTATCAGTGAAGACTACGAAACCCTTGTATATGAGTTTTTAGATATCGGTTCTCAAAAAGGAAAGGTAAACATTCAAGCTTTGCAAAGTGATATTAAAGCACTTTTAGAACCCTACTATGGAATGCCCCTTAAAGATTTTAATGTGGGACGTCTCTTACTGGACCTCACCGTGTGTGCAAGCAGGCATAATATTCAAATGTCTCAAGATCTTATGCTTGTTTCAAAAGCTATTATTACTATTGAAGGCATGGGAAAAGAACTTGATCCTGAATTCGATTTACTTTCAGAAATGACATACTTTTCAAAAGAAATTTTTAAAGATCGATACAACCCAGCCAAACTTGGAAAAGAAATGATCTGGTTACTTCAAGATTTTTCTGGGGTTTTAAGAACCTTGCCCAGATACCTTAAACAAATCATTCGAAAACAAACCTCAGATGATTTTACCTACCGTGTTGAAATCGAACACCTTGAAAACCTTATGAAAGAGCTTTCTCAAAGCCATAAATATCAAGGCCACATGATGTTTGCTTCATTTTTGGTTCTTTCTTCCACCCTTCTCATTATTTACAAAATTGGCCCTATCTTTTTAGGATTTTCTCTTTGTGGTGTTTTTGGTTTAGGATTTTCGCTCTTTTTAGCCCTTATTTTATTCCTTCGCTCATAGACCATTTTGGGCTTTAAAACCCATTTTTGTCACCCCGAATACCTTACTTAAAATCTTAACTATCTAAAATTATTTAACTTTCTTTCTGGCATGGGTCTTGCCTTAAGCCTTACTAGGAGGAAGTTAAAATGAAAAAATTTATCTCTATAACTAGTTTTTTATTTCTCATGGGAGCACTGTCTCATTGTGGAGTTTCAAATAAAGAAAGCGAAACATTTAAAACATGGCTTGATAAGGCCCAAACACATATTGCAACAGAAGTGATCGCAACTGAAAACAAAGAAACCCTTTCTGAGCTCACAGTTGATCAAGTTAAAGAAAAACTATCTTTCGTGTGGTCTTTAGAAAAAGTAGTGGAACCAACACAAGAAGAAAAAGAACTTAAAGAAGAAGTTTTTATGGCTTTTAATAGTGAGGGTTTTACTAAAAAGCTCACAAGAGAAGAGCTTAAAGAAGATTTTGATAATTCTCTTGAAACAATGACTCAAGGGTTAAGTGGAGAGAGTGTTGATGAAGACTATTTTGATAAGTACGAAATTGAAGGATTAACCCTTACATTCAAACTTAAAGAAAACCAAAAAAAAATAATGAAGATTTTAAGCATCTCTGAAGACACACTTGTTTTAGCTGAAATGGATGGAGAAATCTTTACTAAAACAGAAACTTGGAAAAAAATAGAAAAGGAAGAAGAGAAGAAAAATGAAGAAAAGTAATATATTTATAATTGTTTTTTTGATACTCGTACTGGCCTCTTGTGCAGATCGTTTTAAAAGCCGGCTTGATCTTGTTCAAGATAACTTTGCACAGACACAGCAAGAAGAAACAGTTTCAGAAATACTTACAAAAGAAAAAGATGTTGTTCTTACAACAACTATTCTGAAATCTTTGGTTTCTACTCTTAAGTTTGGTCTTAAAGAAGAGAGTGCATCTTTAAAAGAAAAGATACAAGGGACATGGTCTCTTTTTCATGCAGAGTCTATCAAAGAAGTCTCTATTGATGTGTTTACAACTTTTGATGAAGAAAACAATTTTAAAAATCTTAAGAAAAACAAATTCTCTGTAGATAAGGAAAAATATGAAATTCTTTTTATTGATAAAAAAATACTTATCACTGGACAAATAGAAGAAAGAGAAAACGAAGAAAAGCTTCTTAAAACATTGCAAATTTGGGAAAAAAATTCCCCATCTTTTTAAGCTTACCGGCGGGGTCTTCTGGATCCCGGATAGTGCTAACGCACTTCCGGGATGACAGAAAAAATGTCATTCCAGAAGTCCGAAGGACTATCTGGAATCCAGGAATTCAATAAATACTAGATCCCCGCTTGTGCCTGCGGCTTCAGGCGGGGATGACAGAAGCCTAGGTCAATTTAAACTATTTTTGATAAACTCTGTAAGATAGTAACGAACAAGCGCTTGCGCTGTTACAGGTTGCGATTTGAACTTCCATTGAGCATCATTAAAAGGCCCTAATTCTGCTTCTAAATAATCACTTCCTTCATCATTAGCAGATTTTAAACCACCACGAAGACTTGTAAAACTCAGGCTTATAGTCCCAGGTCTTTCTTTAGCAACAATCAGTTTTAAAGAGTTTCTAAAAACAAGAAAGTCAGATTCTGTTCCCTGAATACCATAAATTTTGATCGTATTTCTTTGTTCACCCCGATAGGTATTAAAAGAGTTGATACAAGTCGTAAACTCTCTTCTTAAATCATAGAGAAATTGGAGGGCTAATTCTTCAAGAAGCTTTTGTTCGTCTTGCCGGCGGTGAAGGTCAAATTCGCCTGTTTCTTCGATGCTAATCTCTTCTTTAGCTAATTTCTCTATCCATTCACGACCCATGCTTTCATCCTAGGCTATTTTAAAAATAGCGTCAAGAAATGGGCGCTAACTACCTAAAAACAGGAAGAATTTAAAAAAGGGATTATTTTTTATTTGTCAATATTGCATCTTTTAAAGGGGGGGATAAAATGGAGGTGTAAATAAGAGAAAAGTTTCCCTATCCAGTTATTTGGGTTAAAAACTTTGATCTATGTTTATATAAAAGGGAACTGTCCCTTGCTGTGGTGTGCATGCCCTCCTTAAAATGAGGGAAGCCTAAAGCAGCAAAATGGTACCCACTTGGAAAAAGGTATCAAAGGTTTTTGACAAATAATGCTCAAGATAGGGAATTAAAAGCCCCGAGAAATTCTCGGGGCTTTTTTATACATATCGTTGACAGTTTAATTTATAAAATAGTAGTTTTAGAGGCATGTCTCTATCACAAAAAGTCCTTATAGCAGAAAAGAGTATTACTATCCAAAAAGCCATTCACATTGCATTAAAAAACGCTTCATTTGAAATAAAAAGTGTTTCTTCTTTTGAAGATCTTGAAAAACTTGCTCACGCTTGGCACCCCAATTTCATACTTTTAGATACTAAAATTCTAAAAAACTCTTGTCAAAGCTCTTGCGAAGGGCTCAGAAAAAATCTTCAAGTGTCATCCCGGAAATGCGAAGCATTATCCGGGATAAAAATTGTTTTATTACACAGCCCACTTGAAGATTTAGATGCAAAAAATATCCACATGTTAGGGGCTGATGAAGCTTTGATGAAGCCTTTCGATGCAGAGAGTTTACTAAAAAAACTGGTTCCTTTAAATGTCATCCCGGAAGCACAAAGTGCTATCCGGGATCCAGAACCCCTGGATTCCTGCCTTCACATAGAACCCCAAATTGAAAAACTGGCAAAAGAAATTGTCGAAAAAATCACCTGGGAAGTTGTTCCCCGCCTCTCTGAACAAATGATTCGTGAAGAACTTAATAAACTCCTTAAAAAACCATCTTAAAAAATGCTTTTATCAAAAAAAGAAGTTCAAACTCTAGTTCAAAAAGCTCTCAAAGAAGATATTGGAAAGGGTGATATGACAGCTCTTGCTCTTATTCCTCAGAATTTGAAAGGGGTTGCAACTGTTACTTTAAAAGAAGAGGCGATTATTTGTGGACTTTTTCTTTTAAAATATTTTTTTCCAAAATCTTTTGAGGTTACCTGCCATTACAAAGATGGAAAACGTATCAAAAAAAATACTGTTCTTCTTAAAATAAAAGGCAACTATAGAATCCTTCTTGAACGTGAACGAACTTTTTTGAATTTTCTAGGTCATCTTTCAGGAATTGCAACCCTGACTCATCACTTTGTTACATCGTGTAACAATAAAGATATTAAAATTATGGATACCAGAAAAACAACTCCTCTTTTAAGAGGACTTCAAAAATACGCTGTTAAAATAGGAGGGGGGTCTAACCACAGAAAAGGTCTTTATGATGAGGTGCTTATAAAAGAAAATCATATCAATGCTGTAGGCGGGGTTTACAAGGCCGTTTCACGTGCTCATCAAAAATACCCCAATAAAAAAATTGAAATAGAGGTTAGAAGCCTTAAAGAAGTTAAAGAGGCTCTAAGGGCCAGCGCCTCTATTCTTTTGCTTGATAACATGTCACTTCCTCACATAAATAAGTCTATTAAAATTATTAAAAACAAAGCTCACATAGAAGTTTCAGGAGGTGTAACGCTTAAAAATATTAAAAAATATGGGCATCTTAAAATAAACCGCATTTCTATTGGCGCCCTTACTCACTCCTCACATTGCATTGACCTTAGCATGTGGATAGAGAAATATGGATAAAAGATAGTGGGGGAACCTCCCGAAATGGTCAGTGTCTTCCGCTTCATGGCTCGCTGTAGTTGTCCCACGACCTTGGTTCTGAATTGGGGATATTTTTTTTCTCCAAAACGTGCGAAAAAAAATACACCCCAATTCTCTCATGGTTACGTGTCATTGCGAGCGTAGCGAAGCAATCTCCTAGAATTGCTAAAGCAATTCTAGGACAACACTTGCGTGTTGAGATCGCCACGGTTCATTTTATGAACCTCGCGATGACAGCATTCGAATTTATGTGGAAAAAATGGTTACTATCTGGAACGGAAGTAAAGCGGAGCCCACGGTTTGTAAGTATTTAGAACTGCGCATCCCGGACAGTGCTTTAGCACTTACGGGATAAAGAAGAATTCATGTGGGACAACTACAGCGAGCCATGAAGTGAAAGATAGTAACCATTTTTAAGAACCTAAATACAAAATAAGAGCATTATTCCTATTTCTCAGATATTTGTGAAAATTTGAACTTGTCTTTTTGAGCCACCATGAATAAAAAAGAAGTATATGAAACTAACTCCTCGTACAAAATGGTTGGGTCATGAAATTTTCTTTTTCAAATCCACCAACTCCACCAATACTCAAGCTAAAGAATGGCTTAAAAAAAATCCTCATTTTGAAAAAGGAATAGTTTTTATTGCAGATGAACAAACTGAAGGAAGAGGGCGTTATAAAAGAACATGGTTTTCACCCCCTGAAACCAATTTATATTTAAGTATTCTTCTTAAAGAAGAAACCATCCCTCAAAATTTACCACAAATTACTTTTCCTATATCTCTAGCTGTGTACGAAACATGCCAAAAAGAGATAGATGGGGTGGGTCTTAAGTGGCCTAATGATGTTTTGATTCATAACAAAAAAGTAGCAGGCATTCTTCTTGAAAGAGAAAAAAATGGTCTTGTTGTGGGTATTGGTCTTAACGTAAATCAAAAAGAATTCCCCAAAGATTTAAAAACATTAGCAACATCCCTTTCCCTTCAAACTAAAAAAGACTTAAATAGAGAAAATGTGCTTCACACTCTTTTAGAAAAAACAGAGCAGTGGTACGACTATTATCTTAAAAATGGATTTCAACCTATCAAAGAGCTTTGGCTAGGGAAGTCCCTCATAAAAGGGAAAAAAGCTCGAATTCAAAGCGGAGAAATTGTGACCCTGATCGATCTTTATGAAGATGGAAGCCTTATTTATGAAGAAAAAAATAAAACACGCGGGCGGCTCTTTAGCGGAGATGAAATATGCTACTTGTCTTAGACATCGGAAATACAAGCACAACTCTGGGGCTTTTTAAAAAGGAGAAACTTCTTGATAGCTCTTATTATGACACTCACAAAATTGCACACACTTCCTTTATAAAAAAATTTATAAAAAAAAATAAACTGAATACCGTTGATATTAAAGCACTTTGTCTTTCTTCTGTAACCCCTCATAATACACCTCACATTAAAGCTTATTTGAAAAAGAACTTTAAAGGCACGTCCATTATGGAAGTTTCAATAAAGCTTAAAACAGGTTTAAAATATAATATTCAAAAGCCTAGAGAACTAGGGGCAGATCGTATTGCCAATGCCGTTCAAGCTTTTCATAAGTTTCGTAAAGATGTTGTTATTATTGATTTTGGAACCGCTACTACCTTTGACTATGTTTCTAAAAAAGGGGTTTATGAAGGTGGAATTATTTATCCAGGGATTCAAACCTCTTTCAACCATCTTTTTAAAATAGCTCAAAAACTTGAGAAAACATCTCTTAAAAAAGCACATAGGCTGATAGGTAAAAATACAGAAGAACACATCCACAGTGGTTTCTATTATGGTTATATCTCTTTAGTAGAGGGGCTTCTTACAAAAATGCAGAAAGAAATAGGAAAGCCCATTTATACTATTGCAACAGGTGGGTTTGCAGAGCTTTTGGCTGGAGGTTCTAAAAAAATTCATAAAGTAGACCCTTATCTCACCCTTCATGGCATTTGTAAGATCTATCAGCTTAACACCTGATTCATATTTTTACACCCTTGGTTCTGAATTGGGGGACTTTTTTTTAGTTCGATGCTTAAGTTCTTGATGACCTGAAGAGTCTTTCAGTGCCCCTCCGCCCGGTGTGGATCCTCCCTGAAAAACTCTTCAGGTCATCTTCACATAGACTCGAATTCTGTCCCCCTCTCCTTTCCTTCCTCTCCCTCGAGGGGAGAGGATCTGAGGTGAGGGTGAATCCTACTCTCTCTCATGGACTCGAAATAAACTTATAGGGTAAGAGATAGGAATAGTGCTTACTGAATTCGAATCTATGTGAAAAAATGGTTGCTATCTGTAGCGGAAGTAAAGCGCAGCCCGCAGTTTGTAAATACTGAGAACTATGCATCCCGGACAGTGCTTTAGCACTTACGGGATTAAGAGGAGTTCGTGTTGGATAACTACAGCGAGCCATGTAGCGAAAGATAGCAACCATTTTTTAACATAAACTCGAACAGTGTCATTCTGAGCGCAGCGAAGAATATACTTCGTGGGCGAAAAAGGGCACTTTGTGCCCCTCTATGCCATCTTTAAAACCCATAAAATAAAATAAATACCAATAAATTCAATAAGTTATAAACTTCAATTTCTGGCATACCCCTTGCTCTACCAATGAAGTGGATCCCGGATAGATCCCCTGGTCAAGCCAGAGGATGACAGTTGGGATGATATAAATATGGAGGAGAAGAAGATGAAGATAAAAAGTTTTATAACAATGCTTTTAGTTGCTGGTTTGTTAGCCACAGGATGTGGTCCAAACACTAATGACATACAAAGTGTTCCTTATATGGGTGATACTGCTTATTTACCTAACTCAAATCCGAATACACAACCTAACTTATCAGGTAATTTTGCAAGCCCACAAAGCAATTATAACTGGAACACAAACTATTCCCATAACAGTTCTTATACATCTCAAAATGGATGGAACATGGGAATGCCTGGTAGTGGATTTGGTTATCTTCCACCTTTCGGTATGATGCAACCCAATTTCCCAGGTTATAATGATACTCTCGTTAACATTCAAATTCAAAAGAACCCTATTTCTGGAAGAGATATGTGGAGTGGTTACTTAAAATACTAAGGAGTAGAGAAAAATGAAGTTCATTAAAAAAATATCATTTGTTTTAATAGCTATCATCATGTTAGGCGCATGCGGTAAAGAACAAGGACCTTTTGATTCAGGCTTAGTCCCTTATGAAGGACCCTTACAAGGTGGTTATCAACAACCTTATGACCCTTATCAACAGTACTATAGAGATTACGAACAATACCTAAGAGATTACTATAGTGGTAATTATAGAAACAACCCTGGCTTTTATGGTTATTACCAAAACGGTTTTGGTGGACCGCAATTCTACCTAAACTATAGAAGAGGCTACTAAGAAGATTAGCGTTTCGAAAATTGATATCGTGCTCGAGCTCCACGTTGACCATATTTTTTTCGCTCTTTCGCACGAGAGTCACGGGTTAAAAGCCCAGCCTTTTTAAGAGTCGTTCGAAGTTCTGCATTAAAATCGACAAGAGCACGTGAAAGACCGTGCCTTACGGCTTCTGCCTGACCTACTGAACCACCACCTTTAACTTTTACAACAACATCAAAAC
Source organism: Deltaproteobacteria bacterium (assembly GCA_016186995.1). Taxonomy (GTDB): domain Bacteria; phylum Bdellovibrionota; class JACOXK01; order JACOXK01; family JACOXK01; genus JACPKQ01. Next base: position 81,450 of record JACPKQ010000027.1, read on the forward strand.
TTTCTTTATTGTTTGTAAGTACTAAAGGCTCAAGAATTGTAGTACGCGATGTAGGTCTTACAAAATATTCTTCAAACTTCCGACCGTTTACTTGAAAATCTTTTTCTTTAGATTGAGGCCTTAAATAAACACGAGCCACAGATGTTTTTCTTCTTCCTGTAGCGTAAAATTCTTGAATTTTCTTAGGCATGGTGTTTTAACTCCAATGGCTTTGGCTTTTGAGAAAAGTGTGGGTGCCCCTCACCCTTATAAACCTTAAGCTGTTTTAAAAACTTAGCTTGTAACCTATTTTTAGGAAGCATTCCTTTCACAGCCCGTCTTATAATACGGTCAGGGTGCTTTTCTCGCATAGTATCTAAAGTCATACTTTTAATGCCCCCAATCCAACCGGAATGGGTGTAATACATCTTTTCTTTGGCTGATATTTTAATTTTTTGAGCATGAGTAACAATGACAAAGTCTCCACCATTAATATGAGGAGAAAAATCTCTTTTATTTTTTCCTCTTAAAATAGTGGCCACTTGGGATGCTAAACGCCCCAATGTTTTTCCTTCTGCATTAATATGAAACCATTTCTTTTCTGGCATAGGAATCATTTAAATCATGCTCACACACAAGTCAATAGAGGACTTCCTTAAGAAAGAGTCCTTGTGGCCGTGCTGTTCTCCCAGCTTGAGATCTATCCTTTGAATTTAAAATTTCTTTGAATTCTAACGGGGTCACATTTCCTTTACCCACCTCAAGCAATGTGCCTACTATAATTCTTACCATATATTTTAAAAATCCACTTCCTTGAATCGAAAAAACCAGGAATTCTTCTTTTTCTTTCCATTTTATTCCAAAAATTTCACGTACCGTTGTTTTAAAACAAGAGTTTGAAGCTTGAAATGATTTAAAATCATGAACTCCGACAAGATATTGAGATGCTTCATCCATCGCTAAAACATCTAATTTTTGAGGAACCCATAAAGAGTGCCGATAATATAAAGCTGATTTCACAGGTTTATTATAGATAAAATACTCATAAATTTTCGACTTTGTAGATCTCATGGCGTGAAAATCCTCTGAAACTTCTTGTGAAGAAAGAATACGAATATCGTGTGGCAATTGTGTATTTAAAGCTAAGGCGTAATCAATGTTTTTAAGGATTTTAGATGCTCGAAAATGGGCTACTTGAAGCTTTGCATGAACACCACTATCTGTCCTGGAAGCTCCATGAAGAACAACCCTTTCACCAAAGAGTTTTTGAAGCCCCTCTTCTATTTTTTCTTGAATAGAAATACCATTCTTTTGCCGCTGCCACCCAGCATAGTGTGTTCCATCATATTGAATTTCTAATTTAATTTTCATCACGCAAAAATGCCTTCAAGAAGTTGCGATTGTAGCTTCTCTCCTTCTTGATTTTGATTTACATAAAGTTATCTAGCATATTTCTCAGGCACAGTGGTTGTTTTTCACTGGCTTATGTTCTTGCTAACCTTCCTAAATTTTGCTGCATGGCTCGCTCTTTATTCGGCAAGGCCTCATAGAGCTCCGCTTTACTTCCGCAAAATTTGAAAGGTTAGCTTCACATAAACACGAGTTTTAGTTTAAGAGATAGTGATAGTACTTACTGAGGGTCGTGTCGGAAGGTAATCTGGCTTGGTCTGCATAGTATATGCAGCAGATTACCTGAGACGCGAGGCGCACTTTTTCGCAGGAAAAAAGTGACGCCGTACCCGAAGGAAGTACTATCACTATCTCTTATTATCATTTTAAGAACCTGAACTCTTTAGATATGTAAATAATATCATATGCGCTACAACCGCAACTTCCTAAGATTAAAAATCCATTGAAAAACCAGCTAGAAAAAACTGGCCCGACAAATCTAAAACTCCAGCAGTGGGGGTATTAATATATTTATATTCTACAGTTATATAAGTATTGTTGATACCATAATTAAGATCAAAGCGATCAGCAGTTTTTTTCTCAAAAGCATTAAGGTTAAGCTGAATACCTGCACTTCCAAAAAACCCACGTCGTGTCCGGTTATAAGGGTTTTGTCTTTCTTGTTTAAGCCAATAATAACTTCCACCACCTTCTATGAAAGGGACGAAAACTTGGTGGCGTGTGTATTTAAAATGATAGATAGCTCCTCCATGAAGACTTACATTCTCAAATCTGGCTGTATTTGCACCTGAACTAGTAATACGTTGATAGCCAACAATACCTCGAGCACCCAAAATTCCATAACGACTGACAGGCTGAAATTCTGCAACTAACTCATGCCATAAAGCTGTTTGCCCTGTGTAAAAAGCTTGAAAGTTACCATTGACTCCTAGGGTCTTGCTAGGAACATAATTTCCTAACCGGTAATGAAATGCAAACCACTGGGATGATTCAAAAGCAGTGTCTTCATCTACAATAAGCTCTGACTCATCCACACGAACTTCCTTTGAACTTTCTTGTGGCTTTTCTGTGTCCGGTTCTTCTGCTAGAAGTGGCACGCTCAAAGTAAAAATGAGATACAGACAAAAAATAATTTTTTTCATACGCATTTGTCATCACGAGGGTTCTTACAAGAACCCGTGGTGATCCCATCACCAAAGGTGATGAGATTGCTTCGTTTCACTCGCAATGACGCTCCCTTTATGACGTCAGTAACGTCTCTAAAATTTGAACTGCGTTTAAAGCTGCACCTTTACGTAAATTATCTGAAACAACCCACATATTAAGCCCAGAGTTAAGAGAAGGATCTCTTCGAATTCTTCCTACAAAAACCTCATCCCGACCTCTCGCCTCAACATTTAAAGGATAAACGTGTGCTTTTGGATTATCAAGTACTTTTACACCAGGAAAAGCCCCTAAATCATTTTTAATATCTTCCAACTTAAAAGCACTTTCAAACTCAATATTCACAGATTCTGAATGTGAATCAAGTACAGGTACCCTCACAGCCGTACATGTGATTTTAAGTTCTGGAAGACCCATTATTTTTCTGGTTTCGTTGATGACTTTGATTTCTTCAAATGTATAACCACTTTCATCAAATTGATCGATGTGGGGAATACAATTAAATGCAATTTGATGTGAAAAAACATTTTTCATTAAGGTAGCTTCGCTTTGTGGATTCCCGCTATTACTTTCAGTTAATTGCAGGAATGACAGTCTTTTTAAAAAATCTGTAGTTTGGGTTCTTAATTCTTCTTGAGCTTTATGTCCCGCTCCTGAATGTGCTTGATAGGTTGAAACAACAACTCTTTTAATTCTATACTTTTCAAGTGGTTTTAAAACCATGACAAGTTGTATGGTAGAGCAATTAGGATTTGCAATAATCTCTGGTTCTTTTCTATTCAGCGTATGCGCATTCACTTCAGGAACAACAAGCGGAATCCTCTCATCCATACGAAAAGCACTTGAGTTATCAATCACTGTTATTCCATTTCGAAGTGCAATCGGAGCAAACTCTTGCGCCAGAGTTTTTCCAGCTGAAAAAATAGCATAATCAATATTTCTTTCAAAAACCTCTGGAACAAGCCTTTCTACGCTCAACATTTTTTCCTGAAAAGGAATTTTCACCCCTTCACTTCGTTCACTTGCAAAAAGAGAAAACTTTTCGAGGTGGAGGTTTTTGTGCTCTAGAATAGATAAAACTTCTCGCCCCACAGCACCTGTGGCTCCTACAAGAGCTAAATGGATAGGTTTTTTCAAACGAGCCTCCTAAACCGAAGGATGACGGGGGTTGAAAGGGAACTTTTTATACACCTTAACAAGATGTAAAACAACTCCAGAGGCTGTGTATGTAGTAAAAAGCGTAAAAAGGGCTAACTCAGGATGAATGGCAAAAATAATCAGTAAAAGAACAACTCCAACAAGAAGCCCAAAAGATCTTGTATCTTTAAGATCAAAATCTTTAAAACTACGATACCGTATTTCACTCACCATAAGAAAAGCTAAAACAAAAGTAATCGAAAGCATATAAATATTTTTTGTTCCCTCAGAAAAATAATCCACAAAAAGAAGAACTGAACTTGCTATAACTCCTGCAGCCATAGGAATGGGAAGCCCTTGAAAGTGTCTTTTTTCAATCGATTGAGCTTGCACATTAAACCTGGCAAGCCTTAAGGCTCCACAAGCTAAAAAAAGAAAGGCAGCCAACCATCCTATACGACCATAGGGTTTTAACGCCCATAAATACATCATTACGGCTGGGGCCACACCAAAAGAAATAACATCAGCTAAAGAGTCATACTCTTCACCAAAACGTGAATATGTTTTTGTCATGCGCGCAACTCTTCCATCTAAAAAATCAAAAACACTTGCAATAAATAAAGCAAGTGCTGCTTTCTTAAAATCTCCTTTAAGAGAAGCAATCACTGAAAAAAAACCGCAAAACAAATTTCCTGAAGTAAAAAGATTGGGAAGAATATAAATGGCAAGATCTCTTTTGCTCTTTTTCTCATGCGATTCAAAATCAACAACATTATTATTGTTCATAAAATCTCTGCTAAAACCGTCTCTCCAGATTTTACCTTCTCGCCCGCCTTAACTTTAACAGTAGAGTTTAAAGGCAAGTACAAATCAACTCGAGAACCAAACTTGATCAAACCAAAGGCTTCTCCCCTTTGAAGATCTGTGCCTATGTCGGCATACGATATAATACGCCGTGCAATTTTGCCAGCAATTTGAACTAATACCAAGGGTGTGTCTTTAAAATGAAGAAGAAGGGCATTTTGTTCATTCTCTAATGAAGCTTCTTTGTGGTGGGCCATCAAAAATTTACCCTGTTTATAAACTACATTTGCAACATGGGCATTTAATGGTGCCCTATTTACATGCACACTAAAAACATTCATAAAAATACTCATTTTCATCATTTCTTGTTTTAGAAAGTGATTCTCAAGAGCAGGTCCTATGGCTACAATTTGACCATCTGCTGGAGAAACCACCAGGTTTTCGTTGCTACTTTCAAACTCTCTTCGAGGGTTTCTAAAAAACCACAAGCTCCACAAAAAAAGCCCTACAAAAAAAAGTATCCATATAAAAGGAAGAAGAAAAAGACTCACAACAAAAAAACCAAAAAAGAGTCCTATATAAAAAAGCCCTTCTAAGGCGATCGGATATTGAAGATGTTTCATTTCAAGTATACTAAAAAAAGGCTACTAGAAAGTCAATTTATACGCTAGGCTATGAAGTATCTTTTTTTCAATGTCATTCCCGCACTTAGCCAAAGGCACAAGCGGGAATCTAAATATTGGATCCCAGACAGCACTTTGTGCTTCTGGGATGACAGGAAAATAATTATGTATAAACTCATAAGCCTGATACTTTGTCTTTTTTTCTTAGGGTGTGCCACAGGGCGCGGCATCAATGAAGGACAACTCAACATGTATAGCTATGACCAAGAAAAAGCGATTGGTGAGCAGTTTGCACAAATGGTTGGGGGGCAATTCGAGCCTCTTTATGATCCTCAGATTTCAGCCTATGTTGATAAAATCGGACAAAAAATTGTGAATGTGGCTACAGACCCTCTTTTTGATTATCAGTTTCGAGTTTTAAAACATGATATGGTTAACGCCTTTACCGTAGGGGCTGGTTACGTATTTGTAACAGTGGGCCTTATGAATGCGGCCCCACATGAAGCAGGCTTTGCCTCTGTCGTCGGTCATGAAATAGGGCATGTTCTATCAAGGCACGTTGCAGAAAGGCTGACACAAGCAAATCTTTTAGGGCTTGCTGCTTCTATTGCAGGAGGGGGCGCTGGGCAAGTCATCGATCTTTTCGGTAATGTCGGTTTACTCCAATTTGGTAAAGCCAATGAATTAGAGGCTGATCGACTGGGGCTCCAATTAATTTATCGATCTCGGTATAATCTTGATGGAGCTATCGATATGTTTAAAGTTCTTAAAAAATTAGCGGATGATAAGGGAACAAGTTCTTTGCTCGGAGATTTACTTGCAACCCATCCTAACACCCAATTAAGAATTGATAAGCTCAAAGAGCTTATTCCTCAATATAAAGCGAAAGAAAAAACAACTCTTAACACAGAATCCTTTAAAACAATTCACAATAAGGTTGGACAATATCTTAAAGAAATACAGGCAAAGCAGAAAAAAACATCTTGAATGAATTCTCTCACATCCCAAGAAAAAGATTTTATCAAGCACTCTTTAAATCAAGAAAACTTTGCAATAGAAAAACTAGCAGGAGATGTTTCAACACGACAATATTTTAGAATCACATTGCCGTCATTGCGAGTACCCTTCCCGTCATTGCGAGTGAAACGAAGCAATCCCATCGCGGTAGCGATGAGATCGCCACAGTTTCCTAAAGGAAACTTCGCGATGACAAATCATGACATATATTCTTTTATCCTTATGAAGGCAGAACCCAATACCCTTCCACCCTTTATTGAGGCAGCTCATTATCTTAAAAAAGGAGGTTTATCAGTCCCTGCCATTTTTAAATCTCACAAAGCTTTAGGACTCCTTCTTTTAGAAGATGGTGGTAATATGCTCCTAGAAAGCATTGCCCAAAAAAATCTTTCGACATCCCTTCCCTTTTACAAAAAAGCTTTAAAAGAACTTGTTCTTCTTCAAACAAAGCTCACTCGTTCTTCCAAAAAGTTCTCAGCGAAAAATATTTCTTTTACAGAGGAAAAATTTTTGGATGAACTTCTTTACATGAAGGAAGAACTATTTAAAAAATATCTCAAAATAAAAATGAATGAAAAACTCATGGACCAAGAACTTAAAAAACTTTCAAAAAAAATAACGAAAATTCCTTATTGTTTATGCCATAGAGATTTTCATAGTCGCAACATTCTTGTATATGATAAAAAAATCATGATTCTTGATTTTCAAGATATAAGAATGGGCCCGTTTCAATATGATGTTGCCTCCCTTCTAAGAGATTCTTATATTTCTTTTAAAGAAAAAGAAGAAAAAAAACTTCTCACATTTTATTTTAAAACCCACAAAGAAGAAAAATCCTCTTTCAACCCAGAAGAGTTTTTAGAACATTATGATGAGGTTTCTCTGCAAAGAAGCCTTAAAGCCTGTGGAACTTTCGCAGGCGTATGGGGAAGAACCCAAAGCACGTACTATCTTAAATACATACCCAATGCTCTTATATGGATTCGAAAAGTTCTTTCAAAAAAACACAAAGAATATCCTTATCTATATGATATTATTAAGGAAATAAAACTATGAAGGCGATGATTTTAGCAGCCGGTTTAGGCACCCGAATGAAGCATCTTACACACAATAAATCCAAAGCACTGCTCCCCGTTTTTGACGTTCCTCTTATTTATTATGGACTTTATCTGTTGCATAAAAATAAAGTGTCTCATGTGATGATCAATCTTCATCATTATGGAGAGGCGTTAAAAAAGGAATTAGGCCATAAATTTGAAAACATAACCATTCACTATTCCGAGGAAGAGCCTCATATTCTTGGAACAGGAGGGGGGCTCAAAAAAGTAGAATCTTTTTTTAAAGATGAACCTTTTTTACTTTTAAACTGTGACATCATTGCAGAATTTGATATTCAAAAAGCTCTTCAAGCGCATTTAAAAACCTCTCCACTTGCGACTCTTTTTGTACAAAAAAGAGAAAAAAAATATACAGGGCTTACTTTAGATAAAAAGAATCATATTACTTCTTTTAATAAAGAAGGAGATTATATGTTTTGTGGCCTTCATATTTTATCAAAAAAAATATTTCCATTTTTAGAAGAAAAATTTTCTTGCATTATTGAAACAGGTTATAAAAAAGCTTTACCACAAGAAAAAATAAAAGGTTTTGTGCATGAAAAACCCTGGCTTGATGTGGGGGCTTTAGAAGATTACGAAAATATCCACAAAAACAAAGATAGAATCTTTAAACAAAACCCCTTCATCCAAGAAGTCGTACAATTCATGTCTCTGTAACTTAAGTTCTTAAAAATGGTAACAAAAGATAAGGATAGTACTTCCTTCGGGTACGGCGTCACTTTTTTCCTGCGAAAAAGTGCGCCTCGCGTCTCAGTCAATCTGCTGCATATACTATGCAGACCAAGCCAGATTGCCTTCCGACACGACCCTCTGTAAGCACTATCCCTATCTTTTGCCCTATAGGTTTATTTTCGAGTTCATGTGAAAAAATGGTTGCTATCTGGAGCGGAAATAAAGCGCAGCCCTCTTGTCATTCTGAGCAACGCGAAGAATATAATTCGTATTATACCCTTCACTACGTTCAGGGTGACAGGATAAACACAAACTTAAGTGATATCTGAAACTGGTATCTTTATGCAGGTCATGCGGAAGCCGAGCGGGCATGGCTTTTGCGAAGCAAAAGAGCGAGGCTGAGGTTAAGCGCGGATTCCTCGCAGGGGAATCCGACGCGGGCCGGAATAAAGATACCAGTGAAGATATAAATAAATTTGCTATTAGCTAAGTAATCCAGGAAGAAAAACTATGGATAAGAGATTTTGCCTAGAATAGTTTTTCGAGAGGCGCCTGTTGTACGGGGCAGATGATTGGATTTTTTTTTAAGACAATAAACCCCCATAAGGGCAAAACTGACTGCTTCCACTGCTTGAGAAGAAATTCCATATTTATCAAAAGTTGAAAACTGAACAGCATATTTTTTTAATCCTTCTTGAATGAAGTGCATAAGAGTTTTATTTTTAACTCCACCACCGCAAAAAATAATTTCTTGAAGTAGATTTTTCTTTAAAATAAAATACTCATAAGCATGAATAATAGTCTGAGCCGTAAAATAAGTAAGCGTTGCTGCTTGATCTTCTAAAGAAAACCCTTTTAAATCTTTAAGAAGTTTTTCTAGGTAAGCACTTCCAAACTCATCTTGACCACAAGATTTAGGTGGCGCTTTCTTAAAGTAAGGGTGTTTCATCCATTTTTGAACAATATTTTTATAAACACTTCCACGTGCTGCCATTTTTCCAGAAGAATCAAATAAATAAGAAGTATGTTTTCTCATAAAAAGATCCAGAAGACAGTTTGCCGGGCCTGTATCAAAAGCAATAATGGAATTGGAGCCAAGATAAGTCAGGTTACTCATCCCCCCTAAATTATGAACACTAACGTTCTTTTTATTTTTAAAGAAAACCGCGTGAAACCAAGGGGTTAAAGGTGCTCCATGGCCACCTAGTGCCATATCATGAGGTCTAAAATCGGCAACTGTTTGAATGCCTGTAAGGGTTGCAATCAAGGCAGGCTCTCCAATCTGAAATGTACACCATTTATCTTGAGCACCTGTTGTTCTATGAAAGAGAGTTTGCCCATGAGAGCCTATACAAAAAATATTTTTTGAAGAAATTTTGTTCTTCTTTAAAAAATGATTCACCGTGTATGAAAAAAAATGCCCCAGCTCAAAATCAAGTGCTGCTATTTCTTCCAAAGATAAATTGAGAGCGTTAAAAATATTTTTTTGAATTTTTTTTGGATAAGAATAAGTTTCAAATGCTTCTAACTTTATTTTATTTTTATTTATTTTTATAAGAGCTATATCCACTCCATCTGCACTTGTTCCACTCATAAGCCCAATCGCTCTTATCATAGTTTTTTCACCTTTACTAAACCAATACTGTTTTCAAAAAAACTGACAATCGTCATTTCATAACGACCTATTTTAATGACTTCCCCTAAAGAGGGTATTCTATCAATTTCATCTGAAATAAGAGCGCCCAAGGTTGTTTGTTTTTCTGGAATATCCCAAGAAAACTTTTGATTAAGATCTTCAATTTTATAAGTTGCCATAACAAGACAAGAACCGTCTTCAAATTCTTTAATCTGTGTTGCGGGCACATCAAACTCATCTTGAATATCCCCTACAATTTCTTCCAAAGCATCTTCAAGAGTGACAAGCCCTTCAAGTCCTCCGTATTCATTCACAACAAGAGCCACGTGAATTCGATTTTTTTGAAAATGCCTTACTAAGTGTCTCACATTTTGTAATTCAGGTACATAAGAAGCTTCTTTTAATAAAGGACGAATTTCAAACTGTGGGGTTTTACAAAAGTGTTTAAGAAAATCTTTAGTATAAAGAATTCCTAAAATATTATCTCTTGTCCTTTCAAAAACAGGAATTCGTGAAAAAGGTGTTTTTTCAATAATCTCAATCACTTTTTGAGGAGTTTCATGAACCTCTATCATCACCATTTGATTGCGAGGTGTTAAAATATCTTTGACTCGCCTTTTATCCAGCTCAAAAATACTTTGGAGAAGCTCTTCTTTTTCTTTAGACAAGGCTCCTGTAGACTGAGTTACACTAATAAGTGTTTTAAGTTCTTCTTCAGAAAGCTTGATGTGATGTTTAGTTGAATCTACCCCAAAAAGGGAAAGAATGGAATTGGAAATAAACGTCACTGTTTTTGTAAGAGGGTAAAAAAGTTTCATGCAAAAACGCATCGGATAAATGATTTGGTACGCTAGCTTTTCACTTTGAAAAGCAGCGTAAGTTTTAGGAAGAGTTTCAGAAAATATCAGCAGAATCAAAGTCATAACAATGGAGGCAACAAAAATACCCCTTTCTTCACCCAAAAAACGAATAGAGATTCCTGTGGCGAGTGAGGCAGCTCCAATATTTACAAAATTATTTCCTACTAAAATAGCAGCTATGTATTGATCTGGTTTTTGAAGGGTTTCTTGTATCAAAGCAGCTTTAGGTTTTTTTTGTCTCACTTGATGGTGCAGTCGAAGTTTACTCAAAGATAAAAGTGCCGTCTCACTTCCAGAAAAAAAGGCTGAAAGTAAAATAAGAACTAAAAGAGCAATCACCTCATAACTCATATTTTCTTTTCCGTGTCATCCCGGAATTGCGATGGCAATTTCCGGGAAGGGTCACATTTTTGCAAAAGTCCATCCCCTAAGAAATTAAAACCCAATACTGTCATCATGATAGCAAAAAGAGGGGGAAGTAATAAATGAATTCTTGAAATATCTGATATATGCCTTCGTGCTTGATCAAGCATCATACCCCAACTTGATAAATCTCCCCCTGTGCCCACCCCTAGAAAACTTAAACTGCTTTCTGCAATAATCACTCCTGCCATTCCAAAACTAGCTTGAATAAAAAGTGGTGCTAAAATATTTGGCCACACATGTTTTGCAACAATTCTTGCATTAGAAAAACCAAGTGCCCGTGCAGAAATAATAAATTCCTTTTCTCTTATGGAAAGAATTTGACCTCGCACAAGCCTTGCATAGCTTGTCCATCCTGTGATCGTGAGAGCTAAAATAATATTATGTGCTGATCTTTCTAAAAGTGCTGCAATACCAATAGCTAATAAAATACCGGGAAAGGCTAAAAAGACATCGACTATTCTCATAAGAAGTTGATCAACCCATTTTCCAAAAAAAGCCGCAAAAGAACCAAAAATCAACCCAATCAAACAGCAGAAAAAAGTTGTCACAACTGAAACATAAAGAGAAAGCCTTGCTCCATAAACAAGATTTGTAAAAACATCGGCTCCGTACTCATCTTGACCCAAAATATGCTTAAAACTGGGCCCAGCAAACCGATGACTTAAATCCTGATAAGAGGGTGTATAGGATGTCAGATAGGGTGAAACAATCCCAAGAAAGCTGATAAGAAAAACAAGAACAAAGCCTATGAACAAAAATTTATTTTTCATTTAAGTGAAATGGTAGGATCCACAACTGAATAAAAAAGATCCGTTATTAAATTGATAAAAATATAAGTTAAAGAAATTATTAAAACACACCCTTGAATCACTAAAAAATCTCGTTGCTGAATAGCTCCAATAAATAACTGCCCTAACCCCGGCCAATCAAAAATTTTTTCTGTAATAATAGCTCCAGTTAATAAAGTACCTAATTGAAGCCCTGTAATAGTAATAACTGGATTTAAAGCATTTCTTAAAGCATGCTTATAAAGAATTGTTTTTGAATAAAGCCCTTTGGCATAGGCCGTTCGAATATAATCTTGTGAAAGCACATCAAGAAGACTCGTTCGAAGCATTCGTGTAAGAATGGCGGTGAGTGCAGTTCCTAAAGTAATGGTTGGAAGGATAAGACTTAAAAGCCCCTCCATTCCCGAAATAGGAAAGGGTAAATTCATCCACACGGCAAAAATACTGATAAGAAGAGGCCCTAAAGCAAAATTAGGAATAGAAATCCCTAAAAGAGCTAACATCATAGCAAAAGTATCTATTTTCGAAAAGGCTTTGACTGCTGAAAGCACGCCTAAGGGTATGGAAATAAGGAGGGCCAAAAAAAGAGAAGAAAAGGCAAGTAATATCGTTGCAGGTAATCTTTCAAGAATAAGAGAAAATACCTTTTTTCCTTGGGTGTAGTAAGAGGTTCCTAAATCTCCATGGAAAAGCCTTACTAAATAATTTTTATACTGAGTGGGAAGAGGTTTATCTAAACCTAATTGCTGAATGAGATCTGCTCTATCCAAAGAAGAAGCTTGATCGCCCACAATAAAATCTACAGGATCTCCTGGGATGATATGGCTTAAAAAAAAGACAATAGTTATAACACCAAGAATGGTAGGAATAGCGAGAAAAAGGCGTCTTAAGACATAGTTTCTTAAGTCCACAGGGTTATCTTATCACAATTGTCGGTCCTGTGCTCCTCTCCTTGTCACCCCGCACTTTTCTCTGTCATCCCACGGCTTGACCGGGGGATCTGGTATTTTAATTACGACCTTGGTTCTTAAAATGGTTGCTATCTTTCGCTTCATGGCTCGCTGTAGTTATCCAACATGAACTCCTATTAATCCCGTAAGTGCTAAAGCACTGTCCGGGATGCATAGTTTTGAATATTTACAAACCGTGTGCTGCGCTTTACTTCCACTCCAGACAGTAACCATTTTTTAACATAAACTCGAATATTGTTACATAAAGTTACCTAGTATGTTTTGAAGGCCGTCTCGGAGGCCCCGGCTGTCATCGCGAGGTTCATGAAATGAACCGTGGCGATCTCAACACGCAAGTGTTGTCCTAGAATTGCTTTAGCAATTCTAGGAGATTGCTTCGCTACGCTCGCAATGACACGTATCCATGAGAGAGTAGGGACTGGGTGTTTTGTTGCACGTTCAGGAAACAAAACACCCTCCCTACTCAGAACCAAGATTGTAGAAAAAGATGGATCCTTCGCTTCACTCAGGATGACAGCGAGCCATGAAGCGGAAGACATAGACCTTTATTGACCTTAAGCACCTTTAAACTTAAAATGATGATGCGATGAAAGATTTAAAGAATCTTGTGGGTTCACATTTCATGTTTGGCCTGGGAGGCACAAGCCTTTCTCAAACAACCATCTCTTTTATTAAAGAAGTAAGGCCTGCTGGTTTTATTATTATGGGAGAAAATTATGAATCTCCAGAACAAATCCATGATCTTTGTGTCGATCTTCAAACCATAAGCAAGGAACCTCTTCTTATCGGGGTCGATCAAGAAGGGGGGCGAGTTGCAAGGCTCAAGGAACCCTTCATTAAAATTCCCAAAGCTTCCTTGATAGGTGAAAAAAACTCTCCAAAATGGACATTTGATCTTTACCATGCGCTCGGAAAAGAGCTTCGTTCTGTAGGTATTAACCTTGATTTTGCTCCCGTGTGCGACATTCTTACAAACCCAAAAAATAAAGTTATTGGCGATAGATCTTTTAGCTCAGATCTAAAAATTGTTGAATCTCTTACTTCAGCAAGTGTTCGAGGGCTTCAAAAAGCAGGGGTCATAGCCTGTGCTAAACACTACCCAGGGCACGGAGATACTTTAGAAGACTCTCATGAAAGCCTTCCTCATGTAAAAACCCAGCTTAAAACTCTTGAATCAAGGGAGCTTGCCGCTTTTAAAAAAGCCATAAAAAGTGGCGTCGAAACAATCATGACGGCTCATCTTATGTGTGATGCACTGGATAAAGATATGCCCACTACACTTTCTGTCAAAGCACTTCAAAAATTAAGGAAAGACCTGCGTTTTTCTGGGCTTATCATTTCAGACGATATGAATATGGGTGCCATTTCAGAAGTACAAATGGAAGAAGATGCTCTTTATTTAGCAGTTGAAGCAGGTATTGATCTTCTTCTTTACTGCGACCCTCTCCATGACCATCATAAAAAAGTTTTTGAATATCTTTATAAAAAAACAGAAAAAGATTCTTCCTTTTTAAAAAAACTTCAAGAATCCTACAAAAGGCTCCAAAAAATTAAAGATGAATATCTTGTCGACCCACTTCCGCCCAAAGATGCTTGGAAAAATATCGTAGGTTCTCAAGAACACTCTGTCATCTCCTTTTGTCATCACGAGGAGCCTGAAAAGGCGACGTGGTGATCCCATCGCATTAGCGATGAGATTGCTTCGCTAACGCTCGCAATGACGGGGTGCACTCTCACAATGACTTGTTATCGTCATTCAACATAATGAACTTGTTATATTTTTATCGTCATTCCAGGGGTTTTTTTCGTGTGCTTACCCTTTTTAATCACCATTTCGCCATTGACGAACACATATTCAATGCCCTTAGGATAATGAAGCGGGTCTAAAAAGGTTGAGGTATCTTGAAGTTTTTCATAGTCAAAGGCCACAAGATCAGCATAATAACCAGCCTTAATCTTGCCCCGTTTCGCAAGGCCAAAGCGCTCTGCAGGTTGAACGGTCATTTTTTTAACAGCCTCTTCGAGGGTTAAAATTTTCTTCTTTTTTACATATTCTGAAATCACTCGTGGAAAGGTTCCAAAAGCCCTAGGGTGAAGGGCTCCTTTGCTTAAACGCCCCTCACAACTTCGGCACCCACTATCGGATCCAATCATAACATATTCTTTTTTAAGAATTCTTTCTAAATTTTCTTCACTCATCGCATGATAAATAGCTGAAACTTTTGTTTCTTCTTGAATGAGAAGGTCCATAACAAAATCAAGCGGGTGTACTTTTAATTTTTGAGCTGCTTCTGAAACTCTTTTTCCTTCGTATTTTTTATTTTTTTGCGATGGCACTTCCATAATTTGCACAGTGTCGTAGTAACCCGAATCATATTTTTTTGAGAGTTCCTGATGTATATCTTTTCTAAATTTTATATCTTTAAGATTTTGAATCAGTTTTTTTTCGCCACCGTCATACACCCAACTTGGAAGCACTTGCTGAAGTCCTGTTTGTGCTGCTGTATAAGGGTATCTGTCACACATGACATCAACACCCTCTTTAATGGCTGTTTCGATCACATCAAAAACCTTATCAATTTTATTCCAGTTTCTTTTTCCAAAAGTTTTAAGGTGAGAAATTTGAATTTTACACCCTGTTTTTCGGCCCACATTGAGGGTTTCAGAAATAGCCTCTAAAACAAGATCATTTTCATTACGCATGTGAAAAGCAAAAATTTTACCGTGTTTTTTACACATTTTTCCTAATTCCAAAAGTTCTTTTTCATCGGCATAACAAGCAGGTGGGTACACAAGCCCCGTTGAAAGCCCGATAGCTCCTTCGTGAAAAGCCTCTTCAAGCTTTGAACATATATTCTTTATTTCTTGCTGAGTCAGTTTTCGATTGACAACCCCTGTTTCAGACTCACGCAGTGTATTATGCCCCACCAAATGAGCATAATTCATTGAAATATGCAGTTTTTTCAAAGTTTTAAAATACTCTGAAAGACTCGACCAAGGCAGTTTTAAACTTTCATACTTTTCATAATCTTCAATTCTTTTTGCCTGACAACTTCCCCACACAGGCGCTGCTGAATAACCACAATTCCCCCCAATATCTGTTGTCACTCCTTGATACACTTTGGCATCGGCTGTGTGATTCATCAGTAAAAAATAATCTGAGTGTGCATGACAATCAATAAACCCAGGCACAACAACAAGTTTTGTAAGATCTAAAACCTTGTCATAGCGAGGAGCCTGAAAAGGCGACGTGGCTATCTCATCGCTACCGCGATGGGATTGCTTCACATTCGTTCGCAATGACGAAGGGCTTGTTTGCAATGACGGCAAGGGTGAAAACAACCCGTTTTGAATAGAAAATGAAGAACCTAAAAAATTAAAAAACGATTGCTTAAGTTGAATTGACAAGTAACTCACATTGATAAGGTATCACGAAGAACTTATTTATGTCATTCTTTGTCATCACGAGCGCAGCGTGGTGATCTCATCACCTTTGGTGATGGGATTGCTTCGTTGCACTCGCAATGACAGGAGCAATGACAATGACAAGCACACAAAAAAAAAGGGCCGTCCTACGACAGCCCTTTTTTATATATTTATCTACTTGATGATTAGCTTAAATCTCCTGCAAAACCAACCTGCCACACAGTAGTTCCAACAGTAGCTGCTGCCTGTGTTCCTTTGTCTTTATGGTAACCAGCTTTTACCTTAAAATTAGATGTCCAGTCATATGAAATAGCCGCACCTGAACGTACAGTCTGTTGTTCTGCGTTGCCAAGTTGTGTATTTCTTTGATACCACGCATAGTGCACTACGGCGTTAAACTCACGCCATGTGGCACCCAGCTTGGCCCCATAGCCTTTTGGGGTTTGTTCAGGAAGAGGAAATGTACTTTTACCGCTCATATAAGTTACATCTAAGGTTGTAGCAACTTCAGAAAATTTATATCCAGCATTTCCCGCAAGGCTCCAAAAAGTCTCCTTGGAATTAATACCAGGGGCAATAAAAAAATTGCGCCTCTGCGCAACAACAGGATTAGGCTGATTGAAATAATCGTACCCAACCTTAGCCCCTACAGTCCAAGGAGTGCCTTTGTAAGCATGGTCATAACCTACAACAGCGGTGTATTCAAGACTACTGAAGTTAACCAGAAAAGCAGCATTCTCAGTTAAATAGTTGGATGCCATAAACTCATAAAACAGCCCTTTTAAAAATTCGGGGTTTCCTGTAACACCAATACCCGTGTTTTGTTCATCAAAATTCTCCATAAGTGCCCACAGTTGATAAGGATATTTCTCAACAGTTTTAAAATCATCACGCCCTCCTACACCAAACATATTACTCCACACACCTGCCTTAATGACCAGCTCTTTTCCAACTGCATCATATGTGAAATAAGCTTCTCTCAAGGCACCAAAACTAGTAGCAGCAACATCCCGACCGTAAAAGCTATTAACCATATCAAAAGACACAAACCCTGTCAGCTTACCCAACTCCCACATGAGCCATGGGGTTACCGCAACATCGAGCATTCGTCGAGCGTTTGTAGCACCAGTAGCACGATGCGTTGTATTGGCAGCGCCAGCCTTTATAGTCTCAACATTTGCATCAAACTTTGCTCCCGTACTCAATTTTGCACTTGCAACCATGGGTAGCGATGTTAACCCTAACATTAACACCCCAACTACAAATAAACTTACCTTCTTCATAACTTTCCTCCCTTGTTTAGTAAGCCTCAAATTTTTTTGAGCCCATTTTATTTTTAACATAATAACTCTTTCTGTCTCCCACACAGAAAAACACAAACCTATAGTAAAAACGGTAACACCTTAAAAACTCTTGTCAATACCACATGTTAAAAAATTTTTCGTTTTTTATTTGACTCATTTTTAATCAAAATATTTTTAATATTTTTTCCTTCTTTAAAACACTTTCAGCGGCTTTAAAAATATTAAGCCGTCCTCCTGTAAAAACCTTATCACCCCAAACATCAATTTTATCAACGCTTTCGAGAAGTTCACTTTTGAGCTCTTTAAATGTTAAATCTTTATGGATAGAAAGTAAAAGTGCAGCGGCTCCTGCCACATGAGGCGTTGCCATAGAGGTTCCATCAAAGTTAGAATATTTATTATCCCTCACAGTGCTATAAATTTGGCTACCCGGGGCTGCTAAATCAACACTTTCTTTTCCGTAATTTGAAAAAAAAGCTTTTCGATCTTGTTCATTACTTGCAGCAACAGAAATAATATTTTCATGCGGAAAACTTGCCGGATACATAGGTTTATCGCCATCGTTATTTTTACTATCGTTTCCAGCAGCAGCTACAAAGAGAACATCGTGTTTTTGTGCTTCTGTTATAACATCTCTTAAGGCTTGAGAATCTTCATAATCTCCCCAACTATTACTCAAGACTTTTGCACCCATTTTAATAGCATAATCGATAGCTTTAATCGCACCACTGATGTCCCCTGACCCTTGAGAAGAAAGAAACTTAAGCCCCATAATAGAAACTTCTTGATTCACCCCCACAGTTCCTTTTCCATTCATTCCCACTGCACCTATGGTGCCAGAACAGTGGCTTCCATGGGAATGATCATCATAAGGAAGAGAATCGTTGTTTGCAAAATCATAACCCACAACATCGTCTATAAAACCATTATTATCATTATCAATGCCATCTGTTTCTCGACGCTTTACTTCCCCTGTTTTCTCATCTTTATATTCCCCACTTTCGCCCACGTTTCTCCATACATTCAAACTCAAGTCCTCATGGTTGTAATCAATACCTGTATCAATCACAGCCACAACTACATTGCGACTTCCTTTTGAAATATTCCAAGCCTCCGGAGATCCAATTTTTTGAATACCCCATGTTTTTTCAAAATCAGGATCTTCTTTCGGATTGGTAATGGGTTCAGGGTCTAAAACAAGTGCTGGATCTTTACCTGGCTGTGAAGGCTCACCCGGATCTGGGAAGGGCCATGGAAACGGGTTATCGTCATCACCATCCCCTGGAGGCCATGGAAACGGAAAAGGAAATTTACCATCGTCTCCATCCCCTGGAGGCCATGGAAACGGAAAAGGAAAATCTTCATCATCATCTCCAATAATTCTGACTCTATGATCACTTTCAGCATATTCAACATGTGGATTTTTTCGAATTTGGTTTAAAACAAAATCAATATTTTGATTCTTCTTCAGTGTCACTTCAAAAAGCGAAGGCAACACAGCAAAGGTAGAAATACTTTTAACATCAAAAGTATAAAATAAAGCCCCTGCTTCAAAAACAGGATTCGATTTAAATTTAACAAGGATTTTACTTTGAGTGTGACCTAAGGATGTTAGGAGAAAAAAGAAAACAGCACAGACTGCAAGAACTCGACGCATAAAAGCCCCTTTTTAAAGTTCACTGCAATACTTCTGATATGTCGCCACTATATCAACACCCTCTGATTCTGTAAATCAGCAAAATGAGGGAAAACAAAAAAGGGCAGGTATAAAACCTGCCCTTTTTGGATCCCCCGATCAAGTCGTGGGATGACTTTTTTTACAAGCAGCTTACATCATGCCGCCCATTCCACCCATACCACCCATACCGGCGTGAGCTGGCATATGTGGAGTTTTATCTTTTGATTCAGGCTTATCAGCTATCATAGCCTCTGTTGTTAAAAGAAGTGAAGCTACACTTGCTGCGTTTTGAAGAGCACAACGTGTTACTTTAGTTGGATCAATAATTCCAAACTTAAGCATATCACCGTATTCTTCAGTACGTGCATTAAGCCCCCATGCTCCGCTTTTTTCTTTAACAGCATTCACAACGACAGAACCTTCTAAGCCAGCATTATGAGCAATCTGACGAATAGGCTCTTCAAGAGCACGTCTTACAATATCAACACCTGCTTGTTGATGAGCATTCTCAAGCTTCAAAGATGCAAGTGTTCCTGCTGCACGAAGTAAAGCAACTCCGCCACCTGGGACAATACCCTCTTCAACAGCAGCACGTGTTGCATTCAATGCATCTTCAACACGAGCTTTCTTTTCTTTCATTTCTGTTTCGGTAGCAGCACCTACATTAATAACAGCGACACCACCCACAAGTTTAGCTAAACGCTCTTGGAGTTTTTCCCTGTCATAATCAGATGTTGTTTCTTCAACTTGCGCTCTTATTTGCTTCACTCGTGCTTCGATATCAGCTTTCTTGCCAGCTCCATCAACAATAGTTGTATTATCTTTATCAATAGTGATTCGTTTTGCTTGTCCAAGATCTTCTAAAGTAACGTTTTCAAGTTTGAGTCCGAGATCTTCAGCAATCACCTGCCCACCTGTTAAGGTTGCAATGTCTTTCAACATTTCTTTTCTTCGATCACCAAAGCCAGGAGCCTTCACTGCAGCAGCACTTAAAGTACCGCGAAGTTTATTAACAACGAGAGTTGCTAAAGCTTCTCCTTCAATGTCTTCTGCAACAATGAGGAAGGGTCTTCCCATTTTTGCAACTTGCTCAAGCACTGGAAGCAGATCTTTCATAGTCGTTATCTTCTTTTCATAAAGAAGAACATAAGGATCTTCTAAAACAACTTCCATTCTTTCAGCATCGGTTACAAAATAAGGTGAAAGATAGCCACGATCAAATTGCATACCTTCAACAACATCTAAGGTTGTTTCCATACCTTTGGCTTCTTCAACGGTGATAACACCCTCTTTTCCTACTTTTTCCATTGCTTCTGCAATGATGTTTCCAATGGTTTCATCACAGTTCGCTGAAATAGTTCCAACTTGGGCAATTTCTTTTTGATCTTTAGTTGGTTTAGAAATTTTAGCAAGTGCTTGAACAGCTTTTTCAACAGCTATGTCAACCCCTCTCTTAAGATCCATAGGGTTTAAACCTGCTGCCACAGCTTTAGAACCTTCACGATAAATAGCTTGAGCTAAAACAGTTGCTGTTGTTGTTCCATCTCCTGCTATATCACTTGTTTTACTAGCAACTTCTTTAACCATTTGAGCACCCATGTTTTCAAATTTGTTCTCGAGTTCAATTTCTTTGGCCACTGTCACGCCATCTTTTGTAACAGTAGGTGAACCAAAAGATTTATCGATCACAACATTTCGTCCACGCGGACCTAAGGTTACTTTGACTGCATTAGCCAAAGTATTCACACCAGAAAGGATTTCATTTCTGGCTTCTTGACTAAATAATATTTCTTTTGCCATTTTATATTCCTCCTTTTTTTTAAATTATTTAACGATAACTCCTAAGATATCGTCTTCTCTCATAATGAGATGTTCTACACCTTTGATAGAGATTTCAGTTCCCGAATACTTCCCAAAAAGTATGCGATCACCTGATTTAATTTCAAGTGGAACTTTGCCTCCTTTTTCACTCACTTTACCTGGCCCCACAGCCACAACTAAACCTTCCATAGGTTTTTCTTTAGCACTATCTGGAATGATAATGCCACCTTTTGTTTTTTCTTCCTCATTGACTCGTTTCACAATGACACGATCTTGCAATGGTCGTACTTCCATAACTTTGTTCCTCCTTTTTTGTTTCTTTATACTTTAAAAGTTTGTTATATGGATTTGTTACCTAATTAGCACTCCTCACTTTCAAGTGCTAACACCCCAAACAAGCGCGGAATATAACAAATGCTTTTAAAAAAGCAACCCCTATTAAATCTCTCGCCGACAGAATCAATGAACATGATCTTGAAGATGTCAAGGAAGTGTCAAAAAACTCTTTAATATCAAGGGGTTCTACTAGAAAGCCTCAAAGCCATCTCCTCTTCATAATACTTGCGGTAGAGAACATCCCATTCTCTCCCCCCGGACTGGACAGTGCGCGATTGGGAATCAAGCTTCTTTCGAACAAAGACATCAATCTCTTCATCAAGCCCTTTATAGTGAAAAATAGAGTTTCGAATTTCCTTTTTAAGAGCACCTTCGTCTTTTAAGAAAGAAACCCCCTTCTCCCTCAAACGAGTGAGTATAAGATTGGCTATAGAATAAACACGATCTTCCGTTAAATTCATAAAATAAATTTTTTCTCTTTAGCTATTTTTTTCTTAATCATGAGAAACATTTTTCTATGATCAATTTCCTCTCCCATTTGAGAGGAAAGCTCTTGCATCATTTTTTGTACCTGGATGTCAATGGCCCTTTCATCATCGCAATTTTTTTGAATGGTATCTTTGATAATTCTCAAGACTTCTTGATTGACTTCAACGCAGTTTTTCTCTGAAAGATTTGAGGCAATCATTTTTGCAATTTGATCTATTTGAACTTGAAATAGTGACATAAAATTACCCCATCGTGACAATGTGAAGAAATAGCAGTATCTGAAGTGTAAGTAAAGCTTGGGATAAAATGTTCAACATGCCTTTTTTGAAAAATATAAAACATGCTTTTTATATATCTCTCTTTCTTATTTTCTTTCTGATTATTTCATTTGTTCTCTACTATCAACATTTAAACCGTATTATTATTACAAGATTTGAAACAAAAAAGTGGGAAATTCCTTCAAAAGTTTTTTCGAGTTCTTATCTCATCTATCCAGGTCAAATTCTTTTAAATGATCTCTTTTTTGAAAGATTAGAAAGGCTCGGATATCAGAAAACGGACTCTTACAGCCTCAAACCAGGTGAGTATCGACTTTTAGATCTAAAACTTGAAATATTCTTACACCCTATTTTTCTACCTCAAAAAATAAAAGCCCCTCAAAAGGTGCTCATCCATTTTGATGACACCCATACAGTTCACAATATTGTTGACCCCGCAAGGGAAGTGCAACTTCCTTCAATTGAGCTTGAGCCAGAACTCATTGCTCTTCTTTTTAAAGAAAATGCGGAAGAAAGAAGAATTGTAAGACTTCAAGATATTCCTCCTGATCTCCTTCAAGCTATTTTAGCCATCGAAGATGAACGGTTTTTAGAACATAAGGGTATCGACCCACAAGGTATTTTAAGAGCGCTTCTTCAAAATCTTAAAAAAGGAAGGTTTGCACAGGGTGGTAGCACCCTCACCCAACAACTGGTTAAGAATTTCTTCCTTAATCAGAAAAAAACTTTGAGAAGAAAAATAACTGAAGTCTTTATGGCTTTTATGATCGAAAATAAATATTCAAAAGATGAAATTTTAGAAACATATATTAATGAAATTTACTTTGGGAATCGTGGCCCTGTCGCTATTCATGGTGTTGCAGAAGCTGCACTGTTTTATTTTTCGAAAGATCTTAAAAATCTTTCTCTCTCGGAAGGCGCGCTTCTGGCAGGCATGATTCAAGCACCTAATCGCTATTCCCCACTTAAAAACCTTGAGCGATCCATCACAAGAAGAAACACCGTCCTTAAAAAAATGCTTGAGCTTAAAAAAATTACTCGAAATGAGTACATCCAAGCAAAAAAAGAAAAAATTCTTTTACAACCTTCTGCCCTCAATGTAGGGAAACAAGCTCCCTTCTTCATTGACTATGTTTATAAAGAACTTGAGCGGAAATACTCACAAGAAGCTCTCAACTCAGAAGGACTGACTATTTTTACAACGCTTGATGTATCTTTTCAAAATGCAGCTCAAAAAATAGCAGAGAATCATTTAAGTTATTTAGAATCAACAGAACCTAACCTTAAAGATATCGATGAAAAACTCCAGGTAGCGCTTTTAAGTATGGAACCCTATACAGGATATATAAAAACTCTTCTTGGGGGAAGAAATTACCAAGAAACTCAATTTAACCGCGTTTTTCAGGCAAAACGCCAACCTGGATCATTGTTTAAACCTTTTATTTACACAACTGCTTTTGAGCTCTTCCCACAAAAATATACTTTAACGACACGACTGTATGACGAACCTTTTCTCCTTCACTATGAAGGTCAAACATGGTCTCCACAAAACTATGATGAAACTTATAAAGGCCCTATTCTTTTAAGAGAAGCTCTCGAACAATCCATTAATGTTCCTTCTGCAAAGTTGGCATGGGAAGTAGGAATTTCAAACATTATTAAAACAGCTCATAAAATGGGAATTGAAAGCAACCTTCCCACAGTGCCCTCTCTTGCGTTAGGAACTGCTGAAGTAAGCCCCATTGAAATCACCGTTGCTTATGCCACTCTTGCAAATGAAGGATTTAAGACCCATCCAACAGCAATTAAAAAAGTAATGGATCGTCACGGTCATGTTCTTGAAAAAAGAGATATAGAAATAAAACAAATTTTAAAACCTGAAACAGCATACCTCATGACTTATTTGCTTCAAGGGGTTCTTGAACGTGGTACGGGAAGGTTTGCCCGCGACATGGGTTTTACACAAAATGCCTCAGGCAAAACAGGAACAACCTCTGATTTTAATGATGCTTGGTTCGTGGGTTATACCCCAGATCTTGTAACAACCGTATGGGTGGGCTTTGATAAAGAAAATAAAGTAGGGCTTACAGGAGCGAGAGCCGCTTTGCCCATATGGACACTTTATATGAAAGAAGCCCATAAAGACAGAAAAACAAAAGATTTCACGCCTCCGGCTTCACTTATTTTCAAAAATATAGATCCAAACATCGGATGTCTTGTGAAAAGTGGAAAAGAGCCTTATTTTAAAGAGGCCTTTATAAAAGGTACAGAACCTAAAGAATATTGTGAATAAGTTTTTTATAAGGTGATTATATTATAAGAGATAGGGAAGTACTATCCCTATCTCTTAAACTAAATTACGTTATGTAAACAGAAACAAAATGATGAGATCAAAAAAAATAATTCTATTATTATTGCTGACCACTTCATGTTCTTTCTTTGAAAGAAAAAGTATTTACAACACTCAGCTTGATTTTGAACCTCAAACACAACAAGAAATTTCAGCGCTTCTCACAATTGAAGAGGGGGTTCTAGCTCTTTCAGAGAAAAACATTCTCAACGCAAAAAAAAACTTTGAAAATGCAATTGTGATAGATAGGAAAAACCCCTATTCTTATTTTTTTCTTGGGGTGATTGCAATTCGAGAAGAAAACCCACAAAAGGCCTTAGGTTACTTTCAAAGAACACTTTCACTTTTACAAAATAAAGACTTTTGGCTTGCACAAACTTATAAATATTTAGGAATCTCTAACTATATTCTTGAACAAAATAAAACAGCACAAAGTTTTTTTATAAAATCACAAACTCTAAATTCGGAAGATAAAGAGGTAGAAGAATATCTTAAGCTTCTTCTGGATTCTTCCCCCGGATCAAGTTCGGGGTCAGAATGACAGGCTTCGAAGCCATTTACTGAACACTTTGACTTATGATTTCAATAAATTTTGAAGATTCTTGAGCAGAAAACTGATTGTTATCTTCTGGGTCAAAACCATAAAGACGAAAAACAAGTTGATTTAAAATTCTAAAAATATCTCCCTTCCATTTTTCAAGCTCCATCCACTTTTGAAAAATTTCGTCTTTAAAACCAAGAAAAACTTTAAGATCTTTAGGTAAATAAATGCCCTGTTCCATTTCATCCCAATAAAGATTTTCACGCCCCTCTAACTCTGCTTCCAAAATTGAGAGGTAAACAGAATCTGCAAAAATTTTAAGAAATTGACTGTCTAAAGAAATAATTTGAAGAAAATCTTCTTCTGATTCAGGATGTTTAAGTCTTCGTGCTTTAAGAAAACAAAAATTCTTAATATCTTTGCAGTCCATTTCTACAAAAACATGAGGGTGGTTTTGAAGAGGGCTTTGTTCTTGAAGCGTAAAAATATCTTTTATTCTCTTCCAATTTGTTTTTCCTTCAGTTTGAAAATCTAAGTATTTTTTTATTTGTTCTTCGACTCGACATTCTTCATCAAAAAGTTTCTGCATCATCTCATAAACAACTTGGGTGTTTCCATATTTTAATTCTAACAACAGCCCAGCCTCTAAATAAGAAGCGTCTCTCCTGCCAATGGCCGCAAAAAACTGTCCAATTTTTTCTTCTGAAAAATTTTCTTGTATTTTTGAAGACTCACATGAAGGTAAAGGAATCTGGTAGAGATCACTCTGTGTAAAAGATTTCCTCGATACAGCAGAAAGACACTGTGTTTTATACCAAAACTTAAGGAGTTTTGAATTGAGCACAATATTAAGAAGTTTAGGAGTCAAAACATGTGAAGCCTTTTGATAAATAAAAAATTGAAAATCTTTCTTCAGCTCTAAGTCACTTCGCTGATATTGAAAATCAGTACCTAAAACCCCTACTTTGTCAGTTGGAATAAGATTGAGAAGATTTTCATCTTCTTCTTGTTGAAAAAGATTTGGATTTTTAACAGTAAAAAGCGAACTTAAAGGGGGCTTTTTATCCCTTATCTTTTTCAAAATAGGAACATAGGTAAATTCTTCAAGTGAACTCCAGGGAGTTTCAGATAAATCCTGCTGGAGTACTGGACCAAAAAAAATCTCCATTCTATCATCTGAAATAAGTGAGCCCACTTCACAAACTTCTTGAATGGCTTTATCTACATAATTTAAATCTTCAAAATTAAATGTTGATTTTAGCTTACACAGTTTAATTCTATGAGAATCCCTTTCTTCTTTATTCTGACATTTTTCAAAGACGAAAAGATAACGCGGACTTAAATGAACACCTAAATCAAAAATACAAAGAACTTTGCTATGTTCTAATAAATATCTTCTAAGTTTCTTTGCCCCTAAAAGCCTAGGCCAGTATTCATCACTCAAGGCAAAAAGCTTTCCCCCTTCACGAAGCTTTGAAAGCCCAATCATATAATACCAAGAAGAGGCAATCATATCTGTTTCATAAAAGGCCTTGAGCTCAGGATAAATTTCCATATATGTTTTAAGATCGCTCTCGTTTTGTTTTGAAGTACACACAATAGTAAAATCAACTTTCTGAGTGTTTTTGACAAAATCATATATTTTTTTACAATCTCCTTGAGGGTGCTCGATATTTGCAAAACTTTCTTCTTCTGTAAGTAGCTGAGTATCCAACGTACCTGGAATATTGTTTTGATGCACTAATCGAAAAGGGTGATAGTGTAAAAGAGAACCCCTTTTAAAAGATTGAATATCCGACATTTCCCACACTAATGTCATTTCAAGAAAGTAAAAAGAAAAAAGATCTTTCTCGATAGCTGTAAAATGTTCTGTTAAAAATTCAAATTGCAGATGAGAATTTGATACGGTTTTTTTTATAATAGCAGCAAACTCAGACAAAAACTGCCCAGAGCCGGCACATAAGTTTAAAATAGATTTTGTCTTTTCATAATGTCCTACCTTGCGTACCAACCCCCCTCTCTCTATCTGCTTTCCAATAAATTCAACCAATGGAATGGATAACGTTTTTATTTTTAAGGGATCTGCAAAACACTGACAAAAATGTTCAAAAATTTGAGGTATGAAATGGTGCGGATTTTCACGAAGTTTTGTATCTTCTAAAATTTTCCAATAGTGCTTAATATCTTCTTCACTAAATCTCAACCAACTGTAAGCATTTTGTTTTGAAAAAAGCCATATTTGTCTTTGAGCTATAAGATTTGCTTCAATTTGAAATAATTTTTTAGAGATGAGTAAATGGTAATCTGTTCTTAAATCCTCTTCATGGATAATTCCTAAATGAAGCCAGTACTTCAGTAAACATATTTTTGCTAAATTGAAATAACAAGTGCGATAAAGATAAAGGGAAAAAACCTCTTGCTTTTCCTTACTTTCGAACAATTCCTCTTCTCGAAACTGCCAATCAAGTTTTCTTCTAAAAAGTTTAAAACTAAGAGCTTCAAGCTCTAAAAGTATCGTTTTCTTTCGAGAAGGATTAAGATCAAAAACTTTATTTTGATTGAGGCCGATTTTTTTATAAATATCTGAAACAAGAGATTCTATCGTTTTGTAGAAATCGTAAGTCTCCCCCTTAAGGGAAAAACCAAACTGATACCCTTCTAATTTCTGGGACGGACAGGGTTTTTGTACTCCAACATCACAACTTCGGTGGCCTTCCGTTCCCTTTTCTTCTGTAGAGAACTGCAATGGAAAAACCTCATCGTACTTTAATGCTGGACTGTCAAATTTTACAACTCACTTGAACAAAGTGACTATAACTTAGGAATAAATAAATGACCAGGGAAAATAATGATTAAATATTGTGCGGGTTATAGGGATTTTTCGATTAACTCAATGAGATCATGATCTGCTCTTTTTTCTGCTTCTTTAAATGAACTGCCCAAAGCGATGACATCGCACTTGGCAACAGGTTTCATGCAGGCTGTGTTATAAAAAAGAAAATGTCCTTTTTGATTGTGAGGTTGATACAGTTCCTCTCTTCGAAAAATAGAAAGAAATTTTTTGAAAGAAAGTCCTTTGAGTTTGGGATGGATCACATCAATAGCTTTGTAACTTAATTTATGATGATTTCCAAAAAGTCGATTCATAAAAGACATAGGAAGCGAAGTTCCTCCCCATCTTCCATTACACTCAACTAACTGAATTTCACATTGGTCATAAGAATCACCACAAACAATAAGATCAAAAGAACAACGCCCTACATACCCTAAATATTGGAAAAAAAGTGCCATCAAAAAAGTTTTTTTAGCAATGAGGTCGTTCAACCTTGAAGGTAACGTAGAAGGACGACTTCCTTGAAAGATTTTAGTTTCACCTTGAAGAAATTGTTCAAAAATACCTTCAATAATAGGATACCCTTCACGTGGGTGCGGAATCCAGACTTGAGCGGAAGGAGATGTTAAAACATTTTCTCTCCACTGAACAGCACAAACAGTATCCCCATCTGTCCAATCATGTCTTGCAAGATCTAAATAAATTTTTTCTTTAAGTTCTTCATCCGAAAGAGCTTTGAGATTTTCAGATCTGTAAACAATGTTACCCATAGCAGAAGCATAATCTGCAATCTTAAGTGCCACTTTTGGAAACTGAGGAATGAGAACTTTGAGACAATCAACAATGGCTTCTAAATGATTAGCCCACTTTGCTTGAGGAACCTCATTGCTGCCTAAAATTTTCCTTACAAAATAAGTAAAGAAAGCTTTATCATTAGCCCATTTACAAACATAAGGAGGTGGCGCAAAAACTTTTATTTTTCTTCCCACCTTTTTGGAAAGATCGATAGCTACTTCCCACACATCTTTCACCCCCATATAAGGGTGAAGGTATTCAATTTTTTTCTTTTTTACTTCTTTGGCTAATTTATCTAAAGAATGTTGGTGACTGGAAATTTTTTTAGCAATAAGAAAATTATGGTACTTTTTTTCTTCAATAGGAACATAAGTAGGCCTCCCAATACCTAAATATTTTTCATCATAATCTTCCAAAGCTGGATCAAGTGGAAATGTACCACAAATAATGTCAGAACTTCCTGCTAAAACACGAAGACGATACTGATAAAACTCAACTCCAATAATATTATCTAAAAAGGGAATACCGCTAAAATCACACACAACAAGAGAAGGGGTATCAGATTGTGTGTCAGTTACCTGATAAGGAATATATCGTTTTTTTAGATCTTGAATATGACTTCTTTCCAAAAAGGAGGAAGCAAGCTTTTCGATATGACTTCTCTCATCCTCACTTGGAATAAACTCATAAAGTGGGCTTAAAACTATCTTCATCAGGCACTTTATCGTCTTATCTATAAAAAATCTTAATGGTTATTATGGTTTAGGCTTGGTGTTAAAGGGTCATTATGAGACCTACAAGACTTATGATATAAGCGCCTCCATGAGAATTACAGGGGGTATTTTTAGAAGTTTGTCCTTAGATTATACTCACAACAAATGGGTACGCCCCACTTCTGACAAAGTAAGACAAGCTGTTTTTAATATGTTGGGAAGCTTGGAAGGCAAAACTTTTGCTGATGTATTTTCTGGAACAGGGAGTGTAGGGCTTGAAGCCTTAAGCCGAGGGGCTTCTTACGTCTTTTTTTTAGACCATAACCCAGAGCTTATTAAAAAAAATATAACTAAAATAAAAGCTTTAAATTACAAAATTTTAGGGGGTAGACTCCCACAATCTTTGAAAAAACTAGATTTCCGCCCTGATATTTACTTTATTGATCCACCCTTTCATGATTTAAAAATTTTAGAACAAACCCTTTTAGCTTTGGAAGACTTCTCTCATCCTGAAACCCTTTTCATTGTACAACAAAGTTCACGCATTCAAAGCCCAAGAAAAACACTTCACATTGTGAAAGAAAAAAACTATGGTGAAAGTAAAATTATTTTTTATAAACGGAAAGAATTGGAGTGCATCCAAGGAAATGGTTTGACGTATCAAAGATGACAAAGGGTGTAAAAATATGAAAAAAATTGCTGTCTTTCCAGGTTCTTTTGATCCTATAACAAACGGGCACTTAAATCTTATTGAAAGGGCCTCCGCTCTTTTTGATAAACTTATTATATTGATCGCTGAATCTCCGGATAAAAAAACTCTTTTTACGGTACAAGAACGAACAGAAATGATTGAAAAAGTATGTGAAAAATTTACCCATGTTGAAGTAGATTCTACCTCAGGACTTCTTGTGAATTACGCACAGAAAAAAGGGGCATGTGTTGTTGTTCGTGGGCTTCGTGCCACAAGCGATTTTGAGTATGAATTCCAAATGGCTTCTATGAATAAAAAATTAAATCCGAAAATTGAAACATTTTTTATGATGACAGGAGAAAAATATTTTTACATTAGTTCACGTACCATTAAAGAAGTTGTCAGTCTCGGGGGGAGTATTGACAGCTTTGTCCCTCAAATTGTAGCACAAAAACTTAAAGAAAAATTCTCATGAAAATTTCAAAACGAACTCTACAACTTAAACCCTCTCCAACACTAGCCATCACAGCTAAAGCTTTAGAGCTCAAAGCCCAAGGAAAAGATATTATTTCCTTGAGTGCTGGGGAGCCTGATTTTGACACGCCTCTTTCCATTAAAGAAGCCGCAGAAGAAGCTATAAAAGAGGGTTTTACAAAATACACTGCCGTCCCAGGCATTCTAGAACTCAGAAAAGCGATTTCTAGAAAAACTCTACACGAAAAAAATATAAACTACGAACCCAACGAAATTATTGTTACTTGTGGAGCAAAGCATGCGATTTATAACTTTTTCCAATGCACGTTGAATGCTCGCGATGAAGTTCTTATCCCCTCCCCCTACTGGGTTTCTTATCCTCCCATGGTAAGCCTTGCAGAAGGAACACCTATTATTGTCCAACTTCAGGAAAAAGATAATTTTAAAATAACTCCTGAAATATTAAAAAAAAATATATCAAACAAAACAAAAATACTTGTTCTTGTTTCTCCTTCAAACCCAACTGGCTCTCTTTACACCCAAGAAGAATTAGAAAAACTCATTCCACTCATCAGGGAAAAAAATCTTTTTGTTCTTTGTGATGATATTTATGAATCTCTTATTTACGATAATAAGGAACCAGCCCATCTTCTTAAAATAGACCCTACACTTAAAAGTCAGCTTATCCATGTAAGCGGAGTTTCAAAATCTTTTGCTATGACAGGCTGGCGAATTGGTTGGGCGTGTGGTCCTCACAATATTATAGAAACCATGGGTCATCTCCAAAGCCAAAGTACTTCTAACCCAAACTCGATTGCCCAAAAGGCAGCTCTTTTTGGTATTACCCATGACATACCTGAATTAGAAAAAATGAAAAAAACATTTGAAAAAAGAAGAGATTTTGTATGCGATAGACTCTCTCGAATAAAAAACATAAGTTTTGTAAAACCCCAAGGAGCCTTTTTTGTTTTTGTTAACATTTCTTCTTTTTCAAAAGATTCCGTTTTTTTTTCTCAATTCATGCTCGAAAAAGCAGGCCTTGCTTTTGTTCCCGGAAAAGAATTTGGCCTTGATGGCTATATTCGTATGAGTTTTGCAAACTCTTTTGAAGAACTGAATGAAGCCTTAAATCGATTTGAAAAGGCTCTTTCAACACACTTCATTGACATTAAATAACCCCACGTTTATTCCTTAAGAAAACATGATTAAAAAGAAACTTTTTACACCGGGGCCTTGTGAAATTCCTCCTTCTGTTTTTAAGGCCATGAGCACTATTGAACACCACCGAACCTCACAATTTAAAAAAAATATTTTAGAGATTCAAAAAGGGCTTCAATATTTGTTTCAAACCGGGCAACCTGTTTTAACACTTTCTTCTTCAGGAACAGGGGCAATGGAAGCAGCTATTACAAATACTTTCTCACCCCAAGATCTTGTCTTAGTTATAGATGGTGGCAAATTTGGAGAACGTTGGGGGGAAATAAGCCGTTGTTTTGGGCTTGAAGTTATAACACTTCAGATACCCTGGGGAAAAGCGGTAGAACCTTCTCAAATCGAAAATATTTTTGAAAAACACCCCACTATTAAAGGGGTTCTTATCCAGGCTTGTGAAACTTCAACAGGTGTCGCGCATCCCATTGAAGAAATTGCCCGTTTTATTAAAGAAAAACCAAACACTCTTATGGTTGTTGATGCTATTAGTGCTCTTCTTACTATGCCACTTCCTATGGATGAATGGGGGCTTGATATTGTTGTAGCAGGGTCTCAAAAAGGTCTTATGCTGCCGCCCGGACTTTCTTTCATTGCCTTAAGTCAAAAAGCCTCCCGGTTTGAAGCCCAATCAAAACTTCCACGGTTTTATTTTGATCTTAAAAAAGAAAAGCAAAGTTTAGAAGAAAGTACAACCTCTTACACAACACCGGTCACATTGATGTTAGGACTTAAAGAAGCCTTAAGACTCATTTGTCAAAAAGGACTTGAAACCATTTTTGAAACCTACAATCTTTACTCAAGGGTTGTTCGTACAACTATAGAGGCTTGGGGATTAAAAGTTTTTGCAGAACCGGGAGCTCCGGGAATGACAGCTGTGTGTGCGCCTCGCAATGTTTCTGGAACCCACATTGTCAAAAAACTTAAAGAAAATTTTGATATCACCATTGCAGCAGGCCAAGAAGATTATAAAGATAAAATTTTTCGCCTTTCTTACATGGGATATATTGAACCCGAAGATGTCTTTTATCTTTTAGAATCTTTACAAAAAGTACTTCTAGAGCTTAAAGTTCCTATTCATACAAAAGGTGTTTTAGAAAAAGCGAAATCTCAATTAAAGTTATGAAAGTTCTCGTTGCAGATAAATTAGCTCAGGAAGGTTTAGATATCTTAAAAACTGTTAAGAACCTTAAAGTTGATATTCACACAGGACTATCTCAAGCAGAACTTGAAAAGATTATTGATCAATATGACATTGTTGCTGTTCGAAGTGGCACAACACTCACAGCTCCTCTTATTGAAAAAGCAAAAAACTTGAAACTCATTGTTCGAGCAGGCATTGGGGTTGATAACATTGATGTTCCCGCCGCTACCCAAAAAGGTGTTATTGTTGAAAACACCCCTGGTGGTAACGTTATTACAACTGCAGAGCATA
Organism: Deltaproteobacteria bacterium; assembly: GCA_016186995.1. Taxonomy (GTDB): domain Bacteria; phylum Bdellovibrionota; class JACOXK01; order JACOXK01; family JACOXK01; genus JACPKQ01. The sequence goes on from JACPKQ010000027.1 coordinate 114,428, forward strand.
CCATTGCACTTCTTTTCTCTATGGCAAGAAGAATTCCAGAAGCCAATCTTTCTCTTCGTCAAGGAAAGTGGGAACGCTCAACATTCGTGGGTTTAGAGCTTACAGGAAAAAACATAGGGGTGATTGGTTTAGGAAATATTGGAAGAATTGTAGCTCTTCGTGCTTTGGGGCTTAAAATGAACGTTCTTGGGTATGACCCTTACCTACCCAAAGAAGCTGCTAAACAAATGGAAATAAAGCTCGTTAGTTTTGAAGAACTTCTTTCCCAATCAGATTTTATTACTGTTCATGTTCCCCTTACAGAACAAACAAAAAATCTTATTTCTAAAAATGAAATTAAAAAAATGAAAAACGGAGTTTGCATTATTAATTGTGCTCGAGGGGGCATTATTAATGAGAGGGATTTGCTTGAAGCACTGCAGAATAAAAAAGTATGGGCAGCAGCCCTCGATGTTTTTGAAGAGGAACCCCCTCAAAATAATCCTCTTATCACAACTCCTCATGTAGTGTGCACACCCCACTTGGGGGCTTCAACAGCAGACGCACAAATTAACGTTTCTATTGATTGCGCCAAACAAATTATTGAATTCGTTACCAAAAACGTCATTCTTAATTCTGTGAATGTACCCTCTGTAAGCAGAGAGCTTCTTGATATCTTAGATCCTTATCTTTTGCTCACCGAAAAGTTAGGAAAACTCATGCAGCAAATGTGTCCGAGTTTGAAAACCTTGACACTTGAATATGCAGGAGAAATTGTAAAACACGACTTAAGACCCCTTACCTCTTCTTTCCTGATGGGGTTTTTTTCAGGTATTTTGGGAAAATCTGTTAACTTTGTAAATGCAAGCACTATAGCCCAAGAAAGAGGGCTTGATATTATCGAGTCTAAAACAAAAATTGCTCATGACTTTGCAAGTCTTATTTCGGTCAAATCCCAATCTAACGGGGAAATACACACCCTTTCAGGTACTATTTTTGGAAAAACAGAACCTCGCATTGTCAATATCGACGGTTTCTATTTAGAAGCAGTTCCGGAGGGTTACATCCTTTTCGTGCGAAACTTCGACCGCCCTAATGTTATAGGTAACTTAGGAAATATCCTTGGAAAAAATAAAATTAACATCTCACGCATGCATCTAGGCCTTGATAAAAAAAAGGGCGAGGCTATTTCTCTTATCAATATTGACACTCTGGCACCTCCTGAGATATTAAAGCGCATAGAAAATCTCCCTGATATCATTAGTGTAAAACAAGTTCTCTTATGAAAAATATCGTTATTATTGGCACGCAATGGGGTGATGAAGGCAAGGGTAAGGTTGTTGATTATCTTGCCGAAAACGCCCATGTAGTTGTTCGCTTTCAAGGTGGCCCTAATGCTGGTCATACTATTGTTATTGGTGAAAATAAATTTGCGCTGCACCACATACCTTCAGGCATTTTTCAAGATCATGTTACCTGTGTCATTGCAAATGGTGTTGTGATAGACCCTGTTAGTTGCTATCAAGAAATTGCACAGCTTAAATCTCAAGGTTTTTTGGGGGACCCATCAAAATTAGTTATAAGCCCATATGCGCACGTTATTTTGCCCTATCATAAAGCCATCGATTCAGGACGGGAAGAAAAACGTGGAAAAGATTTTTTAGGTACAACCCAGCGGGGTATCGGCCCTGTTTATGAAGATAAGGTTGTAAGAAAAGGAATTCGATTAGGAGATCTTCTTGATACTGATAAGTTTAGGAATAAACTTTCTCCTCTTCTTGAAGAAAAAAATTTCTATCTTAAAAACTTCCTCAAAAAAGAAACATTTGATCTTTCGCCCATACTTGAAACCTATTTAGAGTTAGGCGCAAAACTAAAAACTTACATAGGATCACCCTATGTTGTGTTGCAAAAAGCTTTTCAAAATCAAGAGCGTGTTATTTTCGAAGGTGCACAGGGAACACTCTTGGATCTTGATCATGGAACTTTTCCTTATGTCACGTCTTCAAATACACTCAGTGCCGCAGCTTGTGTAAGTTCGGGTATTGGACCTCAAAGAATCGATGCTGTTGTTGGGGTTGTAAAAGCCTACACAACACGTGTTGGCACAGGACAATTTCCAACAGAACTTACTGATAGCACAGGAGAATTTTTACAAAAAGAAGGGCATGAATTTGGAACAACAACAGGAAGAAAACGTAGATGCGGATGGTTAGATCTTGTTATTTTAAAACATGCAGTTTTTACAAATGGTCTCACTCACCTTGCTATTACCAAACTTGATGTTCTCAATAAACTTGAAGAGATTAAAATTTGTACAGGATATGAATATAAAGGAAAAGTTTTTAAAGACCTATTAGAAAATACAGAAGAAATTTTAACTTATGGAAAACCTGTGTATGAAACACTTCCTGGATGGAAAAAAGATATGACTCAAATGAATCATTTTTCAGAGCTTCCTTCTGAAGCTCTCGATTATTTAAAATTGATTGAAGATGAGCTTGAAGTTCCTGTTGCTTTTGTCTCGACAAGCCCAGAACGAACAGATGTTCTTTTAACTGAATCTGGCCTTGCTTTCAAATAAAGATCCCAAAAAGATTTTGTCTTGCCTAACATTATAAAAAATGTTTGAAATAATAGGAATTGCGGGCCTTTATACGGCTCAAAATTATTATTATGGGCCGTTAGCTCAGTTGGTAGAGCATCTGCCTTTTAAGCAGAGGGTCGCTGGTTCGAGCCCAGCACGGCTCACATTTTTATTGTGTCCCCATCGTCTAGGCTGGTCTAGGACACCAGGTTTTCATCCTGGTAACAGGGGTTCAAATCCCCTTGGGGACGCCATATTTCAAGTAATGAGAAGAATTACCCGGGCACTATATAAAATTTTTGTTGTTGTCTTTTTTTTCTACTCTCCACTTCTTATTTTAGATTTCCTTAATATAAAAATAAAATTGTTACAAAAAATCCCTCTCCAATACCATAGATATTTTCGTTTTTCCTCGCATGTTCTTATAAAAAAGTCTTATACAAATATTCCTCCTAAAAATTATATAATATTAGCTGGGGATTCTTATGCATACGGAGAAGGAGACTGGAGATTATATTCAAATTATCACCACAATACAGGATTCTCTAGTGGATTTGTTTTACACCAAATAACAAAACAAGATGTTCTTGAATTTGGAAAACCTGGTGCTTCTAGCTTAAAAGCCTTTACATTCACTCAATCTTCCTGGAAAGCATTCAAACTTCTTTCTTTTATTAAGACCCAACCAAAAGTTATTTTTATATTTTTTTATGAAGGAAATGATCTTTATGACAATTTAAACCATTTACAAGCTAAAGGACTTTCTCCAAACAATCCAGATACCTATGTTCAACTTTTGGGAAATACAACTCCAGAAATGTTTAACGAACTTTTACGAGTTGGTTTTTGCTTTACAAAAGCATTTAACTCTTTACTCAACGCCGTATTCAAAAAAAAACATACCACTCAATTAGATGATTTTAACAGGTTTAATTTTAATCGGAACAACCCCCTTATTGTTCAACTTAAAAAAAATAAAAAAGAAATTCCAAATGATCTTCAAGCACCTGCTTTATTCTTGTCTGAAGAAGAAATAAAACTTTCTCTCAATATTCTTTCTGAAACATTAAAATATTGGAAAAAAGCATTCCCACATTCGAAAATTGTGCTCGTAAATATACCTTCTCCAGCATCTGTCTATAATATTATAAGCCCCACGTTTACCAGAACACACTACTTAAACTACTCTGAAAAAAAAATCTTCAAAACAAGCTTCATTCATGAAAGAAGTCAATATATTGCTTCTCAACTTGAAAAGTTGACCGGGCAACAGAATATTACCTTTCTAGATTTAAGGTCTGCATTTAAACAAGCGGCTCAAGAAAACATCATCCATGGCCCTACTGATTGGTTTCATTTTAATAAACTCGGCTATCAAATTTTAGGTGGAAACCTTGCAAAGTTTGTTCTGAACAATAATAATAAACTCTAGATAAAAATTTTATGAAATTTCATCATTATTTATTATTTTGGGTATTTTTTTTCAATTTTCCCTTTCAAATGAGTCAAGCTCAAAAAACAAGTCTTCCTGTTGCCCAATCTATAAAAATTTGTAACAAATCTCCCTTATCATCTTGTTTTTGGCCAAATATGAGAAATATATTTCAAGAAATTCCTGGTGATCTTTTGGCAACATTAAAATTTACATTTCACTCATCTAATTATCACTCTCAAGGGCTCACTTTCGCAATGACAGGAGCTGCCATTGTTATCGATGAACCTATTACAACAATTTTATTAAAAGGCCAAAAAATAACGATGCGAATGGGTCTTACAGAAAAATCTTGGACACCCCACACATGGCAACTCCCAGGTTTCATGATTTATGATTCGATTTTTTCATATCTTCTACCACTGATACATGGCTATGCCATGTTCTCTAATAATTCTAGACTTTATAGGGCATCTTATCTTTCTATTAAATCATGGTTTTATTCAATTTTTTTTACGATCCCTTTTAGATTCTCTTTTAAACGCGATTACATTCGCCTTGGGGAAAATAATGAGATACAAAACTCACCTTGGTCATCTTTTTGGGGAAGTGATGATAGAACTGCCAATTATCCTGGAGGGTTAAAATTAAAGTCGTTCCCGTCATTCAGAAGTGCAATGTGGTTTAGCGTCGCTGATATATTCTCACAAGAATATAAAAATACATGGCTCCCTTATTCTCTAGCAACAACCTTAACACTTCTTGGTAAAAAACATCATTGGTTTTCAGACATTCTCTTTGGGGCATTCTTAGGAGTTGGAATTTCACGGGCTCTTCAACACCACTATTATACCCAAGCATCCACCCCCGAGAAAAATTTAAAAATCTATCCAACGCTTGCACATGACTCAGTAGGTTTAACAGTAAGTTGGGAAAATTAAATTTCTACTTTATCAGGAAATAATTCACACCATTTTGTAAAACCACCACTTAAGCTGTGAACTTTTTCAAATCCATTTTCTAAAAAATAAGTGGCAGCACCCAAACTCGAATTGCCATGGTAACAATAAATAATATGGTGCTTAGATTTATCTGTATTTTTTAGAAACTCATGAACATTGTGATCATTTACATGCAAAGCACCCGGTATATGACCACCCTGAAAACTTTGTGGATCTCGAACATCCACAAATACAGCATTTTTTTCTTTAAATATTCTAGCTGCTTCTTCGGGTGTTAATTGAGGCACATCCATAAAAATATCCTCATTTTCTCACTTCATTCATTTCTCTAGTTGTAATACTTTTTTAAGTGGTTTTTTAAGTTTTTGAACTAATGGTGAATACTTTACAGAGCTAAACAAACGCCACTTAATAAAATACTGATAAACTCCGTCTGCATTCATATCAAGTTTTTCTTTCGGAACTGGCTTGATAGGTTTTGCCATTAATGTAGTGTGAGTACAGTTCTCATTAGTTAACCATTCAAATTCCCATCCGGTAACACGAAGGCAGTTTGCAAGAGAGCTTCTTGTAAAATAATATGGGTGATATGATGCGACATATTTGTTTGGTTTAGTTAACGTGAAATTCTTTTGATATAATAAAGGGGTGCCATAACGTGAGCCTAATCGAATATAAAGTAGCCCATTATCAGCGATGAGACCTCGTATTTTTTCAAGTGCTTTTACAGGATCTTTCATTGCATCAAGTACAAAAACAAGTGTTATAATATCAAATTTCTCATTTGTATCTGTCTGTTTATATTCTTCTAGAAGTCCTGAAAAAACATTATATCCTAAACGAGTTAGTTTAGTAGCTTCCATTCGAGAGGGCTCAATACCAAAAACTTTACGAAACCCTAAGGTCTTAGCTGTTTTCAACACAAAACCTTCACCACAGCCAATATCAAGTAAAGATAAACTCTCTAAAGACCCCCTGGAGAGTTTAATGTATTCAAACATTATTTGAACAATTTTTGAATAACCATCGACATCAGATGATGAGTAAAAGTGTTCTTCATAATATTTTTCTTTCAATAATTTCTCATAAGATTGATCATAAGTTGAGAAAAAGGGGGTCATTCCACATGATTTGCATATAAATACAGCAACCTTTCCATCGTCAAAGGTTCGTTCCGTAAAAGGTGCTTTTTTCCAGTCTTTCCCCCCACATAGAGGACATGGCCTCGAACAGAATGAAACCATTTTGTAGTGACTCATACCCCCCCTTTTTTTTTCTAATTTTTCAAAATAACTCAATTTTTAATCTAGCGCGGGAGGTCCACTCATGTCAAAAACCTTCTTCTGTGTCAACAGGGATTCCCGCTCATGTCAAAAATTGCAATACAATTTTTGCATTCGGGCCCGGGGCTCCTTCGCCACCCAGAGGGTACCCGGCCTCAGTCCGCCCTTCTCATCCCCCATTCCGTGACAAATGCTCTTCTTCATCGCATTTGTTCTATTATATTCTCTCCGAAAAAAAACTTTTGAAAAATTTTTTTTCGGAGAGAGGGGGATTCGAACCCCCGATACGCTTTTGACGTATACACGCTTTCCAGGCGTGCTCCTTCAACCACTCGGACATCTCTCCACGGTATCTTCTTCTTAATATGTTGAAGAAACCCATTTATCAACCATATTTCATTCATGTTCATGAGAGAATTGGGGTGTGTTCCCCCAATTCAGAACCAAGGTTGTAGAGCCCTGAGTTTTATAAGCTTTACGCATTTGTTACTTTTTAGTATGCATAAACATGGGTAGTTGGAAGATGTATTAGTAATAAACCTTCAATCCCGTCAGGTCCGGAAGGAAGCAGCGGTCACAGTTTAGAACTAAAGCTACATCCCTTCTGGCTACCCTTTGATAATTTATTATGGCTTATTTAGTTTTAGCACGTAAATGGCGCTCACACATTTTTGAAGACGTGTGCGGTCAAGAACACATTACTAAAACTTTATCCAACGCCATTCAAAACAATCGTGTAGGTCATGCTTATTTATTCACAGGCCCAAGGGGTGTTGGAAAAACCTCTATAGCAAGAATCTTTGCCAAAAAAATAAGAGAAAAAGATATTTCTTCTCCTGAACACATAAAAACTCTAGAAAATGATATTGATATATTAGAGATTGATGGCGCTTCACACACCGGTGTCGATGCTATTCGAGATTTAAGAGAAACCGTTTCTTATAGACCCACTATAGGAAAGTATAAGATCTACATCATCGATGAAGTTCACATGCTTTCAACAAGTGCTTTTAATGCACTTTTAAAAACACTTGAAGAACCACCCTCACATGTTGTTTTCATATTTGCAACGACAGAACCTCACAAACTTCCCTATACTATTCTTTCTCGCTGTCAGCGTTTTGATTTTAAAAGAATCACACCTTCAGACATGGCTCCATACTTAGAGTCCGTCTGTAAAAAAGAAACCATCCACATAAGTCAAAAAAATATTTTAAAGCTTTGCCAAGTTGCAGATGGAAGTTTGAGAGATGCTTTGAGTATTCTTGATCAAATCATAGCTTACGGGGGGCAAAACATATCTCAAGAAATTCTTACAGAAACTTTAGGACTCATTCCTAAAAGTCTTGTTTATAAAACACTGCAAGCTCTTATTGAAAAAAATATTTCACAATGTCTTAATATTATTAATGAAGTTTATCATTACGGGCATGATCTTTATCACTTCAGTTCAGAACTTTTAGAATCTTTAAGACTTATTATTATATCTAAGCTTTCTTTTAAAAATCCCTCTACTATGGATAATCTTATTCCAATAGACGAAAAAGAAAAACTGACAACTCTTGCCAAGCAGTCAAGTGAAGAAGAACTGATACAAATGTTTCACATCCTTTTGCAAGGAGTTGAAGAAATTTCAAGATCCTCATTTCCAAAATATGCGTTAGAACTGACCCTTATTAAAATGACTACGACGTTTTCAATCCAATCTATTCAAAATATTTTAGATGCTGTACCTCAAATACAAACATTAAAACCCATTCAAAAAGAATCTTTTCTAGTAGCTCTTAAAAAACAAAAACCTTTGCTCTCAGCCTTCCTTCAAAATTGTGAGTGGGAAAAGGTTTCAGAAAATGAAATGAATATAAAAATGAAAGCAAATGAAATAGGAAAAGAAGAACTTGCAACTTCACAAACAAAGAAAATTCTTGAAGATTTATCCTTAGAATTTTTTAAAAAAGAAATGACTTTTAATTTTACCGTAACTCAAGAAAAATCAGAAGTTCTCCACCCTAAAGAAGAACTCAAACAAGAAGCTTTAAAGAATGAAACTGTCAAAAAAGCTCAAAGCATATTTGAAGGTACTATTCAGAATGTAAGAACTTTTGAATAGGGAGGATATTATTTATGAAAAATCTTTTTGGGGGTAACTTTTTAAAACAGGCAAAAATGATGCAAGAAAAAATAACGCAACTTCAAGAAGAAATGGCTCAAAAAAAGGTAACAGCTTCAAGTGGTGGGGGTATGGTAGAAGCAACCGTTAATGGTAAACAAGAAGTACTCTCTATCAAAATAGAGCCTGAGGTTCTCAAAAACTCAGATGTCTCTATGATTGAAGATCTTGTTTTAGCTGCGGTCAATGAAGCGATTAAAAAATCGAAAGAACTCGTCACAAAAGAATTAGGCTCACTTACTGGAGGGATGAATATCCCCGGGCTCTTCTAAACATTATGCCAAAACCCTTTAAGCGTGTTATCGAAGAATTATCGAAACTTCCAGGAATCGGTGAAAAAACGGCTTCAAGGCTTGCGTTTTTCATTCTTAAATCAGATCTTTCCTATGCAAAAAATCTAGCCCATAGCATTGTTTTTATGAGAGAAAGACTTCAACTTTGTTCTACGTGCTTTAATCTCTCTGAATCTCCACACTGTTATATCTGCTCAAACCCGCAAAGAGATAAATCTATTTTATGTATTGTTGAAACCCCACAAGACTTAGCTGCTATTGAAAAATCAAGGGATTTTCGTGGATGCTATCATATTCTTCATGGCAGACTTTCTCCATTAGAAGGTATCACACCTAAAAATTTAAAAATTAAAGAGCTTTTGGAAAGAATCGGATCAGAAAACATTCAAGAAGTTATTCTCGCCATGAATACTAATATGGAAGGAGAAACAACAGCGCTCTATCTTACAAAACTCATTAAACCTAAGGGAATTAAAGTAACACACTTAGCTCAAGGCATCCCTATGGGGGCGGATTTAGAATACATAGATGAAGTAACTATTAGTAAGGCATTAAAAAATAGAATTGAGGTTTAAATGCTTGAGAAACATCTTTTAGAGTTTAGTAATAAAACCAGTTCGGAAAGTTGTGGCATTCTTACTTTAGAAGGACATGTTGTAAAAATCATAAATCAATTAGAAAACCAGGATTCTCTTAATACACTTTTTGCAAGTCAAATAGCGGCTATTCAAAATACAATTCAAATTCTTAAATCGAGTTTACCCCAGGCTGTGTTTATAGAAGGGGATCTTAATATCTTTTTTTCTACACTTGATGATAAATATTTTATATTTTCTCTACATCCCAAAAATATCTATACAGGAAAAGTGCTCTTTGAATTTAAGAAAATAAAAGAAAATCTCATTAAAGAACTTACGCAATCACACTTTAACACAGACTTGTCACTTTATTCAGAAGAGCTTATGTTTGAAGAGATAAAAGATGAAGAAATTGAAAGACTTTTCGAGTTTTAAATGAGTTTTATAAATTATAATACAAAAGAAATAAACTGTAAGATTGTCTATTACGGACCAGGCCTTTCAGGCAAAACAACCAATCTTCAATATATTTACAATCGAACAAATCCTGCAACAAAAGGAAAAATGATTTCTTTAGCAACCCAAACTGAAAGAACACTTTTTTTCGACTTTCTTCCTCTTTCAGTCGGTAAAATGAGGGGATTCCACGTTCGTTTTCATCTTTATACAGTACCCGGGCAAGTTTTTTATGACGCAAGCCGAAAACTCATTTTAAAAGGGGCTGATGGCATTGTTTTTGTGGCTGACTCGCAACTCACTCGTTTTGAATCCAATATTGAAAGCCTTCACAACTTAAAATACCACTTGGGGCAACAAGAAACTCCTTTAAATATCCTTTCCCATGTTTTTCAATATAATAAAAGAGATCTTGAAAATATCTGTCCTCTTTCTGAACTTTCAAGAGAGCTCAATCTTTATGGAGCCCCAGAATCTGAAGCTATTGCTATCAAAGGATATGGAGTCATAGAAACACTCAAGATGATAGCAAAAAAAATCTTACAAGAAGTTAAAAAACCAAGTCAAACAAAACCTCAAAATTTGGATACAACTCTTTAGGAGGATGACGTGTTTACATCAATGCACACATTAACAAAAATAATATTGGGTTTCTTTTTACTTTTTTTTTGTTTTCAAAAAAATGTAGATGCAGGGGTTCCCAATTTTACAAATATTACAAGTTCTCAACTTAAAACTATTATTGAAGGTTTTTCTGCTGATGTTTTCCATACTAATTTAACACCCCCTTCTTCTCATAGAACACTTTTTTTTATTCCAGGCTTTGAATTAGGAACTGCTGTGGGTATTACCCG
>JACPKQ010000002.1 GCA_016186995.1 Deltaproteobacteria bacterium
CCGAGGAAGCTGAATTATCCAGAAGAGACAAGTTTTTAGTGCAGGAGCTTTCTATTTTAGGCCAGGGCATTGAGCCAATTCAAAGAGCCAATCCTGTTATGAGGGCAACCGATTGGAAAGACACGCTTCGGGGATGGAAAAGCTTCCTTTTAGAGCCCGAAGACACAGTTGAAAAAGAAAGAAGAAGACATCTTGAATCTCTTGAGAGATTGCGTGCTCTGAATGATCGAAGATCTTTTAATGCTCTTTATCACATAAGCTACCCTGAAGCTTACAGATACCATCCTAGAACAACAGTTCGAGCCAAAGAAATTTTATTTGAGCTTATTTATTTATGGAATTTAGATCAGTTTAATACAATAGAACAAGCCATTGAAAAAAGAATCGAAGAATTAAAAAATTCATCTCATTATGTGATGTTAAACGGAAGGCATGATCCTGGAAGTGTAAGGCTTATTGAGAAGGAAGAAAAATATAGAAAGCTTCTTCTTCATGCCAGAGAAAGTTATGATCCAACGATTCAGGATGGAACAAATGAAACTTCTTATAACTATTTAACAGCACTTGAAGGGGCTGCGACTGTTCCAAAAGATATTATTGGTTTTTTTCTTTTTGATACTCTATTGAGCAATCATCCTAAAAATCTTATTGCTCTTCCAACAAGATTTGTTTCAGGGCTGCTGAGTGCTGTTTATCATGGCATTAAAGATATTCCAGATGAAATTTCAGGGCTCTTTACAGCGGGTCATTATGGTGCATCTGGATATGAGTTAGGACAGAAAACAGCCAATACGGTTATTGTCCTTGTCCCCACTGTAAAGCTTGCTAAGCAACTCGCTCACTATCAAATAAGACTGCCTGAACAATATTTTGGAGATCGTGGAAATGCACAAAGACCCAGTCCCAATGGAATAAATCCTTATGTACCAGATTTATCACCCAAGCCTGAGTGGGGGAATCCACATCCTTTTGATAATACTTATCGCCCTCAACTTCCCACACAAACACCCCAAGGTTCCGTGGCAACTTTAGTCAATCCTTTTACAGAAGTTCTGCCAAAGCTCAGTGTTCCAGATGTGCTCCCACAAGAATTATGGCTAGATACACTACCAACCCCTCATGGCATTACTTTTGTGATTCCTCCAGGAGACTATTTTCCAGAGAGAAAAGGAAAAATAAAAGTTATTATTATTCGAAAAGATAACGACGGAAATATTCTTGGCTACGAAGAAACAGAAATTGATGAAGATACTGTACTTCTTGGATTTAATATCCCTAAAAATAAGACCTCTGATCTTTCGGGCCCGCAAGCTTCCACGGATGGCGGCGAGAATGTTCAAGGACACAAAGGTGGCGCAGAAGAGGAAGAAGACCCTGTCATTCTTATAGGTGTTGACCGTATTGAAGTGACAGACAGCATGTCAGTAGAAGAAATCATGGCAAGAATTACTGATAGCACCATTTTCGCTAACAGTGAAAATGAAAGTATTATTTTCCCAAAACTGATTGCGGCACTGGAAGTTCCTCATTTAAAAGAAAGAGCCAGAAACGCTCTGCTCATGAGCGATGTAGCACTAGCGCTTCTTTACTATGGAGACACACTTCAAAAGAAAGGCCTGAGTTCAGAGGTGAGAAAAACTATCATAGAACTCACTCTTTCAAGTATTGTTCGCCACATGAAAGCATTAGCATCGGACATCGTTCAAAGAAGAATCTTAGATAGAATCTTTTTAGCGCAATTAAGACAAAGCAAAGAGCTTCATTATCCTATTTTAAAGGAATTGAAAAAAGACGGCAATGACAGCACCAGGTTACATGCCGAAAGAATTTTAGAAATATTAGAGAGTGAAGATTCTCTTCTTGAACAGCTTAAAGGAAATGAAGCAGTAAGAGAGCGTGCGGCAATTAAACTGGCACAAATGGAAATACCCCCTATTTTAGAATTGATTCAAGCGCTCGAAAACCCTGAAACTGAAGAAGGTGCAGATTATGCTTTAAGACTGATTGGGTTTAGAAAAGCAAATCTTTTACAGAGATCTGTGAAGAAGCCCTGAGGTTTTGAATGTGAAAAGAGAAATACTGGATCCCGGACAATGCGGAGCCTGCCCTCGACTTTGATCGGGGGCACTTCCGGGATGACAGTGGGATTTACAGGGATGACAAAACGATTATTCGGTTGTTGCTATGGTATAAATGGTGTGAGGATTGCCAAGTAAATCCATGGTAGAATCAAAGGTTCCACACCATCCAAATCCTTCACGAACATGAGCTTCCCACTTAAAAGGTTTTAAATCTTTGCATGTTCTGTCTGTGTGATCCACAAGATGGATGCTAAATCTCTTGGCTTCATAAGGATCAACAGGCATCACTTCCATTGTGCTGTTCATTCTTAAAGGTTGTGGAGCAATAAGTTGAGCTGTGTATTCTACCGAACCGCAGTCCACTTCATTTGTAGTGATAATAGGGTGTTTTTCAACAATAAGCTCATGACTGTTTTTATCGTAATAAGTAAGAGTCATACTTGTTGGACTTTCTGCATCATCTCTTTGATGAAGAGTTAACTGCGCATCGATAGCATTTTCAAAATCGCCGTGGGCATTTTGAATATCCATACGAGCATGTGCAAGTGGGCGTTCCCAATCAGGGCGAAAGGCTGCTTGAGCCATTTGAGTTACACATAATACAACGAGACCTAAAACAACGAATACCTTTTTCATACGATACCTCCTAAGTACCTGTCATTCTGAACACTCTTTAAATTCTTTCAGAGACAATTTATTGACTTACAACGAGAACCCATACTATACAAAAAAAAGTATTATTAAAAATTATTACTTTTAATAGGAGTTCATTATGATTCTTGATAATCTCAACCTCAATCACTTAAGAATGTTTGAATGTGTTTTCAGGACAAAAAACATGACGAAAGCTGCGGAAGAACTTCACCTAACTCAATCTGGGGTGAGTCAACATATGAAAGCGCTTGAAGATTCTCTTGGACTCAAACTTTTTGACCGTGTCAGACAAAGGCTTGTTCCTACACGTCATGCTGAGCATCTTTATTTTCAATGTCGTAAGGGGCTTTTTGGTATCGAAGAAGCATTAGAAGAAATAATTGAGGTGAAAAAAGAAATATCAGGACTTGTGTGTATTGGTGTGCCTGTTGAGTTTGGAAATAACTGTATTCTTCCATATCTTTCAGATTTATGTAAAAAATACCCAAAATTAAGACTCAATATTAAATATGGTTATGCTTATGAAATGAATGATCTTATTTTAAATGGAGCACTTGATTTTGCTTTTGTGGATGCCTTTGGTTTTGATAGACGTATTCACGCGCAAGCTGTTTACGGGGAGCAACATATTCTTTGTGCATCACAAGATTATTTAAAAACGAAGGACAAACTTCAAGAAAGTAAAAAGTTTTTTGAATCTCTTGAATACATCGCCTATCTTAAATCAGAACCCGTTTTGAGAATGTGGTTTAAACATCATTTCAAGCATTCACACATTCATTTAAATGTAAGAGCCACTGTTGTAGATGTACAAGGGGTAGCACAGCTTATTCTTTCAGGAATAGGCGTGGGTATTCTTCCACGCCACCACATTCAAAAATTAGGAAGTGACAAACACAAACTTTATTTTTTTACGGGCTGTGGAACACCTTTAAGAAATGAAATCAGTGTCGCTTATTTGAGAGAACGCTCATTTTCCAAAGCAACACTACTTGTTAGAAATGAATTGATAAAAAGTTTTAATAGGGTCGAACATTTTTTATAACGGCTTGTCTTGACACGTTGCACAACCACTTATTTAATGTTTTTAGGTCCGTGTTAGTCTGTTGTGGCTACGCCGTTTTGAGGATCAAAGCGCGGAGCGACGACGAGAGGGTATCGTTATGAAAAAATTTTTTGTTCTTGTTTTTTTTATTAGTTTTTCAAGTGTTTGTTTTGCAGGAATTCCAAAAGATCTTGAAGAAAGACTTTTAAGCCATCCTTGGAATGGATTTATCACAAATGTCGATAGTCTGAGTAACAGTCAAATACAGATTTTAATCAACTTTATTCGTGATGAGAGAGGGCCCCTTAATGCTACAATCACCCTTTATAATTACGAAACAGGCAATGGACGTTTTAATTTTACGCGCTTTGCTGATGTAAAGTATAATAATGTGAAAGAACATCTTCTTATTTCTTGGTGGCCACCACTCACCCCTAAAAACAGACAAACGTGGATTTTAGAATCTACCTTCATTGCAGATACCTTTATAAGTGGTTTGTTTTTAGAACAACCTCGAACCGAAGAACCTGATGTTCTTGTCGAAAAAGGCACTTTTAGAATTCAATAGCTCTTTCTTGAAGTTCATGTGAAGCTCTGATAGAAGTGAGCCTTCATGGTTCGACGCTTGATTCTTTTTGCGTTTGCTGTATCGTTTTTTTTACTTTCTTATGTGCAAGCGGGAAGCCTCATTTTTTTTCATGAAGCTCAAAATAATATTCCTGCTGTTGAGCTAGAAACCAACCAGTATTTTTATACTTCTCAGTATAGAGAAAGTAACTTTGAACAAAGATATTCTTTAAGTGTTAAGGCTTATTCAGAAAAAGATCAGGATTTTCAATACGGTTTAGCGAGTTATTTTTGGAAGTTAGAACCAAGTGAAGTTGCTCAGTGGTTTGAGGTGAGTGAGCTTTTTGTTGGATTTCAAACCCCCTCTTGGCAGGTAAAATTAGGGCGAGTTTTGCCACAGTGGGGGAACTTGCACTCTTATTCTCCTGTTTTAAAAAATTTTCCTTATTTTTCGTTAGATCCTCTGTCGAACATTCAAGAAGGGCTTGTAGGTGCTTATTTTTCTTACAGGGGAAAAAAAACAAAAGTTGAGTTTCTATTAAGTCCTTTATTTATTCCTCTTTTAGGAGGTCCTCGTCTTGAGGGTGTTGGAGAAGATCATTTAGAAGTATGGTCAAGATGGCTTCCGCCTTTACTCTATCGCGCAAAAATGGGAGGTGGTATTTTACCTGTAGATTATACAGTCACCCTCCCTAAAATAGTAAATGTTTTATTTCAAAATGGAGCTATTGTGAGATGGGGTGCTCACAACGAGGTCGGAAGTTTTTCTGTTCATGCTGCCTCTGTCATCAACCCTTCACCAAGAATACGTATAGAAGAAAAACTGGTTCCTCATAAACCAGAATTAAGAGCTTATTTAAGTCCGGAGTTTCACAGAGAAGAAATGATAGGTCTTGATGGGCAAATAAATTTTTTAGGAGGTTCTTTTTTTAGTGAAGCGTCTTATGTAAGACCACGTAATCCACATTCTTTGTTAGAAAACATGTATAAAAATGCATCTTTCAAAACGCTTTTAGGAATAAAAATAGCGAACGCATCTTGGTTACCCCATTGGATTGCAGGACTCTCTTACGAAAAGATATTGGGGCAAAAAACTGTTGATTCCACCCCAGGTTTTTTACCTCATAAATCACCTTTTCTTTTTTTTACATCTTTAAATTTAAAACCTTTTCATTGGAGCGAACTCGGCTTTATGACTGAAACCGATAGTGAGTTTAAAGAAGGTGTTTTAAGAGGAAGTTTTGGATTTTTTACGTTTGATAGCTTTTCTTTATCTTTAGGGTTAGATGTTTTGTGGGGAGAGGATGACACTTATTGGGGGCAATTTCGCGCGCATGATCGTATGTGGCTCAAAGGAACTTATGTTTTTTAAAAAAGTACAGTTTTTAGTTTTTGCTCTTTCTGTCGCAGGTTGCAGTAGAATGATTGGAGAACCTCCCCCTCTCCAAAAAGAGCTTGTTATTGATTTTAAAGATTCACAAACTCAAAAAGAATCTGAAAATCCGTGTTCTATAGACGTTTATCTTCTTACCAAGGCGTTTGAAACAGGAGCTTTAACAACTTCAAGTATACAACAAACTGTGTCTTGTGTTGAAGAAGCTTTAATAACAGCTCAGAAGAAGCTTGAAACAATTGAAGAGGGTGTTTTAAGTTACGATGAACTTCAAAAAGTTATTGATGCAAAAGTTTTGGGTGATCCAGTCGAAATCAAAAAATGGGTGTGGAGACTTTTTTCAGCTCGGGATATTATTTTAGGAGAAAATGTTAAGAAAATTTCTTTTTTTCAAATTTCTAAAATTCTTAAAAAAATTAAAAATGGAGCAAGAGAAATAGAGTCTCTTTCTCAAAGCTTTTCACGATATCAAAAGTTATCTTCAGAGAAAAAGGAATACTGGGGTACCCGGAAAAAACTTATAGAAGCCTATCTTAATTTAGCAAAAAAATTAATAATTAATGAACAAGGAAAGTATGAACGTTCTTACACAAAGGATTTTCTTTTAAAGCAGTATCGTGTGTGGGACTCTCTCCATGAAGAAGTGGGCGAGCACTATGTTAAGGCAGGCTTTTTGGCTAACAGAGTTTTTTTTGGAAAAACAGAGGGTTTGATTGAGGCTTTCGATTTTGAAAAACTGCTTCAGTATTTTATTGAAGTTTATATGCTTGTGACTGATGTTGAAGAGCTTTTAGCAAACAAGGTTTGGACCATAAAAGAATCTATTTCTTTTATTAATGCCTATAAAAATCTTTTAGAAAAACTTCTTCATATTTTTTTGGCCGAAGGTCAAAAAGAACTTAAAAAAGAAGATCTTATTCGTATGCTTGAGTTTCTTCATGAGCCTGTAGAAGGTAAAGGAGGCGAGCTTGTCGAAGCAATTTTAGAACTTAAGGTTAAGATTTTTGGTGGAAGTTTAGAATCTTTTACAAATGAAGAGCTTGAAAAAATTTCAAAAAGTTTTAAGTATGGTGTGGATTCTTACAATAGAAGTGAAAGAATTTTTGAAAAAAGGAAAGATTATCTTTCACTTGAAGAAATAAAACAATGGATAGAAGAAAAAGGCTCCATACTTGCCGATGCTAATGATTATTTTAAAATACTTGAATCGCTTCCTAAAATTCTTTATTTTTGGACAACTCCTTATCAAAGTAGTTTTATTATAAGAAAATCAAATTTTACGCTTTCTCAAGTCACTTCTGTTTTGTTTAGAAATATTGTGGATGCTTATGATGACGATCAAGATGGAAAGCTTTCTTTAAAGCTTTATGATGTTAGGCCAGAAGTACCTCCTGAAATTGGGCACATGGAGTTAATAGGACTTGTAAATACAACTCAAAAATTTTTTAAAGGGCTTGATTTTTTGGCAGGTAAAAAAGACGATATGTGGTCAAAACCCTTAGGCCTAGATCCTCAAATCTTGGGTCAAGTTTTGATCGTTTTAGCAGATCAGCTTCTCTATAACAGTAATGCAGATAATACTATTGATACTTTTGAGTTAACAGAAGTTGCAAGTTTTATTTTTGAAAACATGCGCGCCGTCACTTGGTTTTATTGGGATCCTAAGATACGCCCTTTTCATCTTCCCGGTACAGAAAATGAACAAAAGCTTCTTAAAAGAGAAGGATTGCTTTCTTTATTGGATGAAGTTGAAACTTTGCGGTGGTATTTCCCAAATATTATTCAAGATTTATCTCAAAAAGAAATTGTTCAATATGTTGAAAATTTTATTGCTATGATTGGAAGAAACAATCCAGAAAATATCTCTTCAAGTGAGTTAGGAATTATTTTTGGAGTCGTAAGACTTGTTGAAACTATTTTTCTTAAATATGATCAGAATAAAGATGGTTTTTTGGATTATAAAGAGGTGAACAAAATTTATTCTCATTTTGAGCCAACTATTAAATCTATTATTCAAAATCATGAAAAATACGATAAAGATTTTGAAAATATTCCAGTCATTGGGGCAGTAGGTCAGTTTAGTACTTACATCCTTAAAAAATTTAGAAAAAATATTATTTCTATGGATTCGATTTATAAAAAAATCTTTCAGTATTCAGTCACAAATGCAAAACTTCCAAAAAGCTGGGGAGATCTCTTTGTTGTGAAAATTAAAGGACCTGATGACATGGATTCTATTTCTTATTTTTCTGAAAACAGAGTCAAAACAGATCGTATGACTATTTCTAAACTCTTAGCTGATATTGCTAAGACAGCTCAAGAGATTAATTGGGATGAATAAGAATATCAAACGTATCGCTTTTTTCTTAGGAAGTATCATGGTTCTTTTTGTTTTCCAGATTTCTTATTCGGAAGAAATTGACCCCTATAACTCATATCAATGGCATGGAAGGAAGGGCGAAGATTGGTATGAGTGGTGGTATTTTAAACTCATCGATCCAAAAACAAAAACGCCTTTTTATTTCGTGTATGGGGTTGTCAATCCTTGGGATATTTCTCAAAAGAAAGAATCTTCTAGAGCTATGGTCAGTATTGGAGATTTTTCAAATCACACCATGATGACACAAAACTTTTCTCCCAAAAGTTTTAGCGCAAGTAGAGAAAGACCACTTGTAAGCATTGGAGAATATAATTTAGCAACAGATCAAAAAATAGAAGGGTTCATTTTTCAAAATGGATATTATGCACGATGGAATTTAAAAATTAAAAAAATTCGCGGATGGCAAGCGATGGGGTGGGGTATGCCTCTTAAGGTTTTTAACATTTGGTGGTACCCCGCTCAAATGGATGCCACGTTTTCTGGAACAATAGAGATGAATGGAAAAGTTTATGAGATTGAGGATGCTGATGGTTATCAAGATCGTAACTGGGGGACTTCATTTCCAAAATGGTGGTATTGGATGGTTTCAAACTCTTTTGTAGAAAATGAAAACTCTTCTTTAGCTTCTGGAGGAGGAAGCGCAGCAACTCAATATGGTCTTCCCCTTCCGACAGCTGTTCTTATAGGGCTGTATCATGAAGATAAAATGTATAGTTTTCGTTCCTCTGATATTGGAAACTATATTGATTATGATATTAAAATGGGAAGTTGGAATATCACAGCCATTCAACCTAATTATAAAATAGAACTTCAAGCAAGCTGTGATTTAGATGAACTTATGGATCTTGAGTTTATAACCCCAGGAGGTCAAGTTTTTCATGATTATGAAACCTTAACCGGAACACTTTCTGTAAAACTTTACGAGAGAAGTTTTTTTAGATGGAAAGAAATTGCCTCTTTAAGCTCTATCGATACAGCGGGCTTAGAGTTAGGCCTTGATCGTGAATTATAACGGCGAAGATTGTCTTTAACTGTTTCAAACTGGTTTGGAAAGTAATTCATTGTATCTACAACAGCAAACTGTGGTAGAGGAGAATCTTTATAAGAATTTACTAGATGATGAAGGGTGCCGGCAAGAGATAAGTTAAAGCTTAATGAGTTAAAGCTTAACCTGAAAGTATCCGAATAAGTTCTAGAATTAATGTTTTCAGGAGGATCAATATGCGAAGAATTCAGAGTTTCACCCTGTTATTTATGATGGGTGGTTTCATACTAACCTCCATATATTTTAATAAGACTTATGCCCAGGATGCCTCTTTCTATAATAGTCAGGGAATAGCTAAATTCGAGGCACGTGACTATGCGGGAGCCATTACCGATTTTACGAGAGCGATAGAACTTGATCCTTATAATTTTCAACCTTATTACAATCGTGGCAGGGCGAGATATGAACAGAGGAATTATGACACTGCGATCCATGACTTTAGCAGAGCCATTGAGCTTAATCCAAATTATCTTGATTCTTATAATGAGCGAGGCATAGCTCATCATGATAAAAGGAATCTTGATAGTGCCATGGCTGATTTTACAAGAGCAATAGAATTTGATCCTTATAATTTTCGTCCTTATTACAATCGTGGCCTTGTGCGAAGGGACAAGGGAGATGTTGAGGGGGCCATTGCTGACTATACAAAAGCTATCGAACTCAATCCAAGAAATGAAAAGGCCTATTACCAAAGGGGAAGAATCAAATCTGTGAAGAAGGATATTGACGGAGCGATTCAAGATATGACAAAGGCACTTGAAATTAATCCATCAAATCAAGGAACAGCATTCTATCTGAGCGACCTCCAGGCGGAAAAAAAACAATTACTACTGGAACAGAGCCTCGACAGTTATACAAAAGAGATCAAGATAAATCCACGAAATCAATTAGCGTACTACAATCGAGGTTTAGCCTGGTGGTCAGATAATAATTACGATGAGGCTATCAAAGACTTTTCTGAAGCGATTAAAATCAATCCACAATATGAGCTTGCATACTACAATCGGGCGCGGGTGAAAGAGTTAAAAGGAGATTACAAGGGTGCCATTAAAGACTATTCAAAGGCCATCAAACTGAACCCCAAAGATGAAAAAATTTATTACGAAAGAGGATGGTCGAAAAAACTTAAAGGAGATTACGACGGAGCCATCAGCGATGTTACCAAAGCGATTGAGATTAATAAGATGTATGCACCCGCTTATAGTGATCGTGGCTTGCTTCACCACATTAGGGGAGAATACAAGATGGCACTTCAGGACTATAACGAATTGTACAGGTTAAATCCTCAATACTCACAACTCTATGTAAGAAGGGGCTATCTTTATTATGACATGGGTTCATGGGGAGAAGCTCTTTCCCATTTTGAAAAGGCGTTAAAACTTTTTCCTGCAGCCGACCAGGATTATTTCATGCTCAGAACTTGGATCATTCGCTCAAGATTAGGAGAAAGAGAGTTGGCAAATAAGGAACTTAAGGAATACTTTAATATTCGTACAAAGGATCAGAGTAATCTCTGGGAGGGTAAGGCGGCATCTTTTCTCCTCGGTGAACTCTCAGAAGATGCGTTTTTCAAATCATCGACCAGTAAAGAAGAAAAATTTGCGGCTTACTTCTATGCCGGGATAAAGCGTTTGATTGATGGGGACAAAACAAAGGCCAAGGAATATTTTAAAAAATGTTTAGCTATGAAACTAACTGATTTCTTTGAGTTTCAGAGCGCAGAAGCAGAACTCCGACGATTGACGCAAAATTAACTTCAACAAAAATTTCGGGGTGAGAGGATTCGAACCTCCGACCCCCTGCTCCCAAAGCAGGTGCGCTAGCCAGCTGCGCTACACCCCGATATAAACTATAAGTTTTAAGCTCTTAGTGGTAAGTAGGCAAGTTATTATTTTATATACTTGGGTAGAAGTTCTTTAAGTCGTTTCATGGCCTTACCACGATGACTTATTTCGTTTTTTTTTGCTAAGGTAAGCTCGGCCATGGTACAGTTGAGGAGAGGTATGAAGAAAATAGGGTCGTAACCAAACCCGTTATTGCCTCGTGGTTTAAGAATCATTTCTCCTTCGCAGGATTCTTTAATAACATCAGAATTACCATTAGGATGAACAATGCTAATCACGCATTTAAAAGTGGCCTTTTTACTTATATCTTGAGGAAGCTTTTTAAGCTCTTCTAAAACTTTTTTAATGTTATCACTAGCTCCTGCTTGAGGTCCCGCATATCGTGAAGAGTAAACCCCTGGAGCCTTATTAAGAGCTTCTATTTCAAGACCGGAATCATCTGCAATAGCGATTTTACCTGTGTACTGACAAACAGCGTGGGCTTTTTTAAAAGCATTTTCAAAATAAGTTTTTCCATCTTCAATAATACCCGGAAAATCAGGATAATCTTCTAAAGAAAAAACAATAATATTTTTATCGGAGAGATAGTTTTTAATCTCTTCGATCTTACCCTTATTGTTAGAAGCAATAACTATTTCCATTTTTTATTTATTAAAGATTTTTACAACGACTCCTTTTTTACTTTAAGTACTTTTTTTGTACAGTTATAACTTTTTCTATACCAGCCAAGGCTGTGCTTGTCATCTCGCTGAGTTCTTCTTGAGAGAAAGTAGATTCTTCTCCTGTGCCTTGAATTTCAACAAATTTTTTACTTCCTGTTACAACAAAATTCATATCCACCCGGGCTTGAGAGTCTTCGTTATAATCTAAATCTAAAAGAACCTCATCTTTTAGAATTCCAACACTGACAGCAACAAGTGTGTCATTTAAAGCCGATTCTAAACCCTCTGTTTTTAAAGCTTGGTAAAGAGCAATGTAAGCACCTGTAATAGAAGCACAGCGTGTACCACCATCTGCTTGAAGCACGTCGCAATCTATGTAAATTGTTTTTTCGGGAAGCTCAGAGAGGTTAGCTACGGCTCTTAAAGATCTTCCGATAAGTCTTTGAATTTCATACGTTCTGCCACCTAAGCTTTTTCTTTCTCTTTGCTTTCTTTGATGAGTCGCAGTTGGAAGCATGGCATATTCTGCTGTAATCCAACCTTGATTTTTGCCTTCAAGCCAGGGTGGTGTTTCATCTGCAATGGTCGCTGTACAAAGAATTTTATTTTTCCCCCATTCTATAAGTGTTGAGCCATGAGCTGTTTGAATAAACCCATTAGTAATAGAAATAGGGCGTAAATCATCCTTTTTTCGATTTTGTGATCTTTTCATAATGGGTTACTTACTAGTAGAATATTTCTTAATGTCAAAAATCTGTTTTTTGAAGGTTTCGAGCAGGAATTTGAATTTCAGGAACGCACCCGTTAGTAAGGTAAAAGCACCGGTGTTGGCAAGACCCATTATTGGGAGAGCGAAAGAAGAGCTGCTTCAACAGCCTTATCATGTTCGTCAGGTGTTAAGGCGCGTCCTTTAACACCCAGTACCGTTCTTAATTTCGTGCGCACTTTATCCCACGTAGGTGTATTATAATGTTGATGGCACGCCACACAAAGTCCCTCTCGTTCCACTTTATCTCTTTCTGCTTGATTGAGAGGGCGATCTTTTAGAAGCGGCATGTTTTGAATTTGCTTACCACTTCTGGTAACAAGCTGATCCCATGAATAAGGAAATTCTTTAATGGCCGGAATTTGTGGCTTTGCATTTTTTGAGGTTGGAATATCTCCCCCTAACTCTTTTCCTTGATTTGCAAACAAGGGTGCATCTCCTTCAAGTTCACCAGCCGATCTACTTTTACTCATACCATAGCCAATCGATTTTGGATTTGTATGACAACTTTCGCACGTTCTTGCCACAAGCGTATTGGCATGTGGTTGGAGGGGAGCAAGCGTGGGTGAATTGTATCCATCAGAGGTTTGATAAATTTTATTACGAGTAGTTACTTTTCCGTCTTTACCAACAAACGTCCACACAACCTGACAGCCTGGTACGGCAGGAGATACTTTTCCTTTATAATCCATAGCCAAAATAGGGTCTTCCCATCTTAAATACCCTACATTTTCAATCGCAATATCTCCGGGGGTTTCAGTATTGACCTGTTTTCCCAAGGCATTTCTTTTTTCTGCAGATAAAGCCCAATCTGTCCCCATTTTATTGGCATCGTATTTAATATGACACCCAAAACATTGTGGAGCCGAAGTCGAGTGACAGGCATAGCAGTTTAGTTTTTCTATGTGCTGCGGTATGACGCTCATTGCCACATGACCCTGTTTTGTTTTCCATTTTTTTTCTAAATCAACATTTTTAAGCAAAGGAATTTTCCTTTTTTGCCCATCTTTTGAATTAACCAAAAAAGCCTCATGTTTTTCTTTAATCCAGCGCGTTTGTGGATTTCCACGATTGGTAATGAGATATTCTTTTCCATCCTCTGTTTTAAAGACTCCTCGTTCTTTTTTAGTTGTCACAGGGGTTCCATATCCAATAGGTAATTCCCACGGATATTTTTGGGGTGTTCCATGACAATCTGAACAAGAAATTTCAACTTGGTAAAAAGTCACCGGATAAATATTTCCATCCCCATGCACATCAACTGAAGTATGGCAATCAGCACATTGCATGCCACGTTCGGCATGAAGATCAGCTCTCGTTTGATTATATTCTTTCGTAAAAAGGGGTTTTTGAGGATTTCCTTCTTCATCAAAGGGAGGTGTTTTTCCTGTTCCTACATACGCATGCTCAAAAAGTCCTGTAAAAGAAGTCCCGATTCTTTTTCCTCGGGTATGACAATGCGTGCACTGCTCGGCAGGAATACTCGTTGTAATTTTATGAAGCATGGGGTGAGATTCTTTATCTTTTGGTATGGTGGGATCACCCCCTTCATAAAGGGCATCATTCGTATAAAGTGTATGGCAGGCTGCACATCCACCCGCTCTGTGATCTCCTCTTTTGGCTCGTCCTTCACCCCAGACATGGCAGCGTGCACATTGTTTTCTGTGCATATCTGCAAATCCTGCTTTGGCAGCTCCCCATAGCTTTGTTCCTTCTTCCAAATTTGGAATTTTTTCAGTCTTATGAAGTGCCTCGATAAAACCTTTATCTAAAGCCTTTTTAATCCATTCTTTATATTCCGGCGTTCCTGCAGAGGGGATAAGACCATCTGGATCATCCATATCAAAGTTGGCATATTTCCAATGCCCTTTAGGAATCACGCCATTGGACATGAGTGTTTTATTGGCTTTTCCCGTTTCAAGTGCCATCAAAGCTCGTTCCATACGATACACATGATTGCTACCCGTAGCCCCACTTGGATCTGAAGCAAAACTTTTAAACTGCATCAGGCTTCCACCGGAAGGATGATCTTTTACTTTCCCCATGAGTGTTTTTAAGGCATCTTTATCGCTATGACACTTAGCGCATCCCAATCCTTGATTTAAAACCCACATACTAGAAGGATTGGGATACATCCCGTTATGCGCTTCAGTTTTTGTTAAAGCATCGGGTTTTCCCTCATGGCATACCGCACATTCAAACCCAACTTTTCCTCCAGCATAAGCTAAAAGATAAGGCTGCATTTTTTCGTTAATGATTTCGATTCCTTCATGACAAGAAAGGCACCCCTTTTCTTTTGCTTTCTCTAAACTGACTGAATCAAATTTTCCAGAAGAGGAATGAGAATCCACTTTTTGTTCTTGTTTGATCCAAAGAACGACACCTGTTACTAAAATTCCAACGCAAGCAAATGCAAAAAACGAAACGGTTGGGGCATTGATAATTTTACTTAATATCTTTTTCATCAACAACTTATATGCAAACGCTGTGTTCTTTCATAATATATAACCTAAGGTATATGATCTATATCACTTTTTGGCGCAATTTATGTTCCATTAAGCATGTACTACAGATGTAGTAAATTCAATCATTGTTTGTTTTTTGAGCTAAATTTTCGGTATGTAAGAACAATGATGCCAAATCCAATAACTAGAGAAAAAATAAGCACGATTCTGAACTTATCAATAGGCTCTCCCAAGGATGCCCCAATTAAATTATATGTAAAACTTCCAGGAATGGTACCGATAAATGTTGCCAAAAGATAATCTCGAAACCGAAAACCACAAATACCAGAGACATAGTTAACAAACTCCCACGGAAAAAGGGGAATAAGACGCATCACAAAAATGGACATAAAACCATTCTTGGATAAAAAGCGGTCGCACACTCCTGCTTTGGTATCTTTGAGTATTTTTTGCATGAAGCCTCGGCCAAAATAACGCGAGATTCCAAAAGCAGCCCCTGCGCCAAACAAGGCACCCACGACAGTATAAACAGTTCCCAAATAAGGTCCCCACACCATGCCACTTGCCATGGAAAGCAACGCTTCTGGAAAAATAAGTGTGGCAGAAGAAATAACATAAAGTAATACAAATACAAAAGGTGCAAAGTAACCTAGGGCTTGCATCTCACTTTTGATATTTTCAACCGAAAGTTTTTCATGCAATCCTAATATTTTAGACAAAATAAAAAGCCCCATCAGGGCAATCATCAAAAGAGAAAACTTAATATATTCTTTTTTTGAACTTTCCACAAAAAGATTTTTTTTACCTTTGTTGTTTATTTAAAGAGCTTCCCATTTCCACTTAAAATTTATCGCGCCCGGCAGGAATCGAACCTGCAACCTACTGATTAGAAATCAGTTGCTCTATCCTGTTGAGCTACGGGCGCATATTTAAAACGTTCTCATAATCAATACTTCCTTTAACGCAAAAAGATCCCGAATATTCGGCTAAAGCCTCTTCCGGGACTCGGTATTTTGTGCCTGACGTTGCCCAAAATACCTTCGGCTACGGGCGCATCGATTTTCTTACTTTATATATTTGAAATACTGATTGTAAAGTATGTTTATCGGTGGATTGTGTTCAAAATGACAGCACAGATGACAATAAAAAATGAGTCGTTATGATGAAATTATGAAGATTTATACAAAGATGGGAGATCATGGAAGTTCTCGGCTTTTTAGTGGAAAAGAAGTTTCTAAAAATTCTCCTTTTTTAAGAACCTATGGCGATGTTGATGAACTTAATTCTATTTTAGGAGTGGTTCTGAGTTTTAACAAAGATAAAGAAATAGATAGTATTTTAATAGATCTTCAAAAAAAACTTTTTATTTTAGGAGCTGATTTAGCAACCCCACTTGATTCTCATAAAAAGATTCAGCGTATTGAAGAAAAGGATATTTTAGAGTTAGAGACTTTTATTGATCAATATGAACGAGAATTAGAGCCACTCACAAATTTTATTCTTCCGGGTGGATGCGAATCATCTTCATTTTTACACCTTGCAAGAACAGTATGTAGACGTGCTGAAAGGGAAGCAGCTCCTTTGATACAGGATTCAAAAATCAATGCACAAGCTTTTATTTTTTTAAACCGTCTTTCTGATTTTCTTTTTGTTCTTTCACGCATTGTCAATAAAAGAAAGGGTGTTTCTGAAACCCTGTGGCAAGTGTGAGTTAGAATTCTGTCACATAAAGTTACCTAGTATATTTTTCAGGCACAGCGATCATTTTTCCCTGCGAGAAAAATGTCGCACGCCTCTCGACCTCGCTCTTTTTTACTGTATAGGAAAGGCTAACTTAACTACAGGAGTAACTTTTTTATGAATCATTTTTGTGAAACTAAAAAATGATTCATAAAAGCCTAGGGGCCGCTTTGGCCTCCGAGACGGTCTTCAAAACATGCTAGGTAACTTTATGTGTTTCATAACGAAAATAGGTTGAAGAGATGGGGATAGTGCTTACAGAGGGTCGTGTCGGAAGGTAATCTGGCTTGGTCCGCATGAATATGCGGCAGATTACCTGAGACGCGAGGCGCACTTTTTCGCAGGAAAAAAGTGACGCCGTACCCGAGGGGAGCAC
>JACPKQ010000003.1 GCA_016186995.1 Deltaproteobacteria bacterium
GAATGGAAGAAGGGTGAAAAAGAAGATGGGAGTGATTGTGAAGCTTTTCAAATAGCGCCCCATTCTCATTGGAATTTACATTGTGTAATACTTGTTATTCAAGAACATGAAAAATTAGTTTCTTCTACGGAAGGTATGAAGCATGCAGAGAAAACTTCGCCTTATTTTTTAAAGTGGAGTGAAGAAGCAGAAAAAGATTATTTAGAAATTAAAAAATTTGTTTTAGAAAAAGATTTCGAAATGCTCTCTAAAACGGTGGAAGCAAATTGCTTAAAAATGCATAAAACATGCTTAACTTCTATACCTCCAACCCTTTATTGGAGTGGAAAAACGCTTGAGATATTGGACAAAATTCGTGATTGGCAAAGAGGGGGATTAAGGGCTTTTTTTACAATTGATGCAGGTCCTAATGTAGTTATTTTTTGTGAGGAATCTTCAAAAGACAGTCTTTTTGAGTTGGCTTCAAAACTCCCCTACGTGAGCCCTCTTTTGACAAAAATAGGCACGGGTCCCGTTTATTTTTAAGAAGAGGAATAAAAACCTCTTTCTGACCATTGTATTTTATATATTTCAAGTTTATTTCTTTTAAGAAAATCTTTTAGTTTTTCTTCTTCTTTTTTTTTATAAAGTATCAGAAGAGAGTCTCCTCCTTGCGCGCCACTTCCTTTACAACCATAAACAAAGGGTAAACTTTGAATGGACTCAATAAGAGAATGATAAGAAGTAGAAACAAGTGAGGTGTGAAGTACTTGCTGGTATTGATTTATTACTTTTCCAAGGAGTTCTGGGTTTTCTCTTTCCCAAGCGGAAATTCCGTTTAAAACAAGATTGTCTAGTCGTGAGAGGGTGGGGGCATACTTGTGAGGGAACCCCTTTTGGTAAAGCTCTTTAAGCTGCTCATGAGTTTTTACTTTTTCGCCGGTAAAAGCAAGAAGGAAACTAGATGATTCATCTCTCCAGAGAGGAACACTTTTTGTTTTAAGAGGTTCATTTTTAATAACTGTTATACCTCCGATGAGTTGAGCCATAACATCGCATCCTGAAGGCTTATAAATATGTGTAGGATTGTAATGCCAATATTCTTTTAAAATATCTTCTTGTGAAGAAAGTTTTTTTTTCTTAAGGTCACGCACCGCATTGAGACTTAAAAGAAATTGAGCGCTAGAAGACCCTACTCCGATAGGAGTTTTGTAAGGATCCATCCATTGTAATGTGTATTCAGAAAGGAGCTCTTGATTGTTGAGAAGAAGTTTTCCGGCAGGAGAATCTTTATGAAAAGGAATAAGAATTTTTATTTCATGTTTTTTTTTTCTTAAGAGTTTTAATTCAAAGCGTGGAAGAAATGTACCAACGAGGGCAGAGGTCCCTTTGAGACATGCATATTCTCCAAGGATAAAAACTTTTCCAGGACAACTATAGATTTTGTTTTCCACGTCGAATGTCGTCCAAGATTTTTTGTGCCATGCCAATTGTTTTATGTTTGTGTTTTTGAAGCTCAGTTTGAACCATAGGAAGCTCCTGTTTTGTGGCCCCAGCTGCTAGAGCCAAATTGCTCGCATGTAATTTCATATGCCCGTGAGATATTCCTTCTTGGCATAGGGCTCGTAAAGCGGCAAAGTTTTGAGCTAATCCTACTGAAGCGCATATGCGTGCTAATTCATGAGCTTCTCGAATACCCATAATGCGAAGGGCTAGTTTTGCTGTAGGGTGTATTTGAGTCACACCCCCTACAATACCAAGTTGAAGTGGTACTTGAAGTGTGCCTTGCAACTCTTTATTTTTATAGACCCAACTTGAAAGAGATTGGTAGTGACCTTTAAGTGACGCATAGGCATGGGCACCTGCTTCAACAGCGCGCCAATCATTTCCAGTTGCTATCAGTACAGCATCAATTCCATTCATAATACCTTTATTATGAGTGGTTCCACGATAAGGGTCGAGGTTGGCAAACAGGGTTGCTTCTTCAATGTGGAGGGCAAGTGACTCATCTAAATTTTGTATTGTACAACGTGCCTCTACAAGTCTACTGTCAGTAAGATTTGAGAGAATGCATAATCCTCCTTGACTCCCAGTGACTTCTTCTAAAAGAGGTTTGAGGAATTCACATATTTGATTGATGGTGTTTGCACCCATAGCATCACACGTATCACACAGAATGTGGAGAACCCCCATCCATTTTTGATCAGGTCTTTTGAGTTTTCTTATCTTTATATCTTGAACGCCTCCCCCTCTTTCTGTAAGACGAGGAACGAGTTGATTAGCTTGATTGATAAGAGTTCCTTTGTTGTTTAAAATATCTTTTTCAAATTTTTCAATTTCAAAAACAATAGGAAACTGGATTTGTCCAACACTTAAAGATCCTAAGATTTGTGTATGGAAGCCCCCATTTTTTTGAATCAATTTTGCAGCTTTTGAAACAGCTGCCACAACAGAGGTTTCTTCAATAGCCATGGGCACAAGAACGTTTTTTCCATCTATTTTAAAGTGGGGAGCTATGGCTAAAGGAAGAGAATAAAACCCAATAACATTTTCAACAAACTGTTCTGCAAGGTGAGGGTCCAGTATTTCTGTAAGAGTTTTAAGATCAGCTTGGGAAAGGCCGCAGAAGTCTTTTAAGATTTCATGGCGTTCTTTAAATGTAAGTCTAGAAAATCCTTCAAAAGGGCTTTCTTTCATGCTAATCTCCTCAAGTTAAGTAACTTGTTGATTTTTAAGTTGTTATTTGGCATAGCATGGAGAGGAATTGAAGTAAATGAGTATCTTTACATCTCAAATTAAAACAAGTGCTTCAGATTTTAAAGAGAATCAAAAGTACTATTATTCCCTTCTTCAAGATTTTTGTCAGAAAGAAGCTGAAGTTGAAAAAGGGAGCGACGAAGCACGACGCATCCACGAAACGCGAGGCAAAGTTTTTGTTCGAGGGCGAATTGAACTTCTTTTGGATTCAGGCTCTTCTTTTTTAGAGATCTCAAAATTAGCTGCTTATGGAATGTATGATAATTTAGCACCTTGTGCTGGACTTGTTGCTGGTGTTGGAAAAATTCATGCTCGAGATGTTATGATTGTTGCAAATGATGCTACTGTGAAGGCGGGAACTTATTTTCCAATGACAATTAAAAAACATCTTCGTGCTCAGGAAATTGCAGAGCAAAATCATCTACCCTGTATTTATTTGGTGGATTCAGGGGGTGCTTATTTACCACTTCAGGCAGAGGTTTTTCCTGATAAAGAACATTTTGGAAGAATTTTTTATAATCAAGCCCAGATGTCTGCAAAAGGAATTGCGCAACTTGCCGTTGTGATGGGTTCTTGTACAGCAGGTGGAGCTTATGTTCCTGCCATGTGTGATGAGTCTATCATTGTAAAAGGTCATGGTACGATTTTTTTGGGAGGCCCTCCTCTTGTTCAAGCAGCCACAGGTGAAGAGGTAACAGCCCAAGAATTGGGAGGCGCAGATCTTCATTGTAAAAAGTCAGGTGTTACAGATCATTTTGCAGAAGATGATAAAGAAGCATTAAGAATGACTAGAGACATTGTAAGACGTCTTAATAACCATCACCGAGCGCATTTACAAAAATATGCTGTTGAAGATCCTATTTATGATCCGGATGAAATGTTGGGGATTGTTCCAACAACTCTTAAAAAACCCTTTGATATGAGGGAGATTATCGTTCGTATTGTGGATGGAAGCCGTTTTGAAGAGTTTAAGCCCCTGTATGGAAAAACACTGACGTGTGGTTTTTCTTATTTAAATGGATATCCTGTAGGTATACTTGGAAACAATGGCATTTTATTTTCAGAAAGTTCTTTAAAAGCAACTCATTTTATTGAACTTTGTTGTCAGAGAAAGATTCCACTTATTTTCTTTCAAAATATACCTGGTTACATGGTGGGTAAACATTACGAAGAGGGTGGTATTACAAAACATGGAGCCAAGATGGTGATGGCTGTAGCCAATGCCGAGGTTCCTAAATTTACCGTTGTTGTAGGTGGTTCTTATGGTGGTGGTAATTATGGTATGTGTGGTCGGGCTTATAATCCAAGGTTTTTGTGGATGTGGCCCTCTGGGAAAATTGCTGTTATGGGTGGACAATCTGCAGGAACTGTTCTTGCAAGTGTTTATCAAGAAAAAATGAAAAGACGTGGAAAAGCTACTTCTTTAGAAGAGCTTGAAAATATTAAAAGACCTATTCAGAAAAAAATAGAAGATGAATCGAGTGCTTATTACAGTACAGCTCGTTTATGGGATGATGGTGTTTTAAATCCCCTTGATACGCGCAGATATTTAAGTATGGCACTGGAGGCTTCTCTCAATGCACCCATACCGGAGACAAAGTTTGGTGTATTCCGCATGTAAATGCTTAAAGTAAATCATCAAAAAAATGTTTTAACGCTTACTTTAAATAGGCCAGAAGTTCGGAATGCTTTAAGTGAAGCGCTTGTTGAAGCTCTTATTAAAACATTAACAGAATATAAAAATCATAAAGATGTAAGAGCAGTTATTTTACAGGGTGCAGGACAAAGTTTTTGTAGTGGTGGAGATATTGCATGGCTGAAAGAAATTGGTCAAAGCACATTTCAAAAAAATAAAGAATCTGCACAACTCTTAGAATCTCTTTTTCACCTTATCAATCATTATCCAAAACCTGTTTTAGGAATTGTCCATGGTGTTGCTATGGGGGGTGGTTTTGGGCTTATCTCTGTGTGTGATTATGTGTTAGCAGAGCACCACACACAATTAAGTTTAAGTGAGCTTAAAATAGGTATTGTTCCTTCTGTTATTATGCCCTACGTTATTTCAAAAATTGGAGAATCTTGGGTCAGAGCGCTGATGCTTACAGGACGAAAATTAAGCGCCTTAGAGGCTTTAAAGATAGGGCTGATCCATGATACTTTTCAAACTCTCCAAGAAAAAGAAGAGAAAAAAAATGAAATCATGCGTGGTTTTTTAAGTTCAGGCCCTCAGGCTATTATACAGGCAAAAAAGTTACTTCATGATCTTAAGTTTTTACCTCACGATAAAATAAGAGAACATGTTATTCACATTTTGGCTGAAGTCAGAGCCAGTGGTGAGGGGCAAGAAGGTCTTTCCGCTTTTCTTCAAAAAAGATACCCTCGTTGGATCGAAGAGCTTTAAGGTTCTTGAAATGGCCCTCATGAACAACCTTGGTTCTGGGATTCTCTCATGGATATGTAGATTGAAAATTTCTTGACGCTTTTTTGCTCGAGGCGTAATTAAAAAAGTGTAAGTTCTGAAGCACTACCTTTTCAAAAGGAGAGAGTCCGTGTCACAAAAACAAAAAATAATTAATAATTTTAGTGTGCGTATTGCAACTGCTAATGGAACGGGGAGCCAATCTGCTAATAACACCCTTTTTAAAGCGCTTTTTAGAATGGGTGTGTGTGCAAGTGCTAAAAATTTATTTCCTTCAAATATTAAAGGACTTCCTACGTGGTATCAGATTAGAACAAGTCAAAAAGGTTACACTGCCATGAATCGCGGTGCTGAAGTCAATGTTCTTGTGAATAAAGATACTTATAAAAAAGATTATGAAGAATCAAAAGAAAACTCAGTTGTCATTTATGACAGTAATATTATGTCAGAGTCTGATTTTCACAGGGATGATATTACCCATTATCCACTTCCTCTTACAAAACTTGCTTCAACACACTTTGAAAAGCCAAGACTCCGAGTTCTTTTAAAAAATATTATTTATTTAGGAGCTATTTGTGAACTTTTTAAATTAGATCAAGAAGTAACAGAACAAGTTATTAAAGATTCTTTCTCTCATAAACCTAAAGTTGTCGAATCTAACTTAAGTGCTCTACGAATAGGGGTTGATTATGTTAAACAGAACATCATAAAAAAAGATCCTTATTATTATGAGAAAGAAAATGATAGTAAGAATAAAAATAAAATTGTGATTGAAGGAAATGCAGCTTGCGCTTTGGGAAGTGTATATGGTGGATGTACGGTCGTGGGTTGGTATCCTATTACTCCTTCTAGTTCTTTAGCAGAAAGTTTTATTAGTTATTGTGAGAAGTATCGTGTGAGTCAAGATGGAGAACATAGATATGCCATTGTTCAAGCTGAGGATGAGATGGCTTCTTTGGGAATTGTAGTAGGGGCAGGATGGGCCGGGGCTCGCGCTATGACAGCAACTTCAGGGCCTGGTATTGCTCTTATGACAGAAATAACTGGGCTTGCTTATTATGCTGAGGTTCCTGTTGTTATTTTTGATGTTCAAAGGGTGGGTCCTTCAACCGGGTTACCTACACGAACGCAACAATCTGATCTTACGATGATTGCAAACTTGGGACACGGAGATACAAAGCAAATCATGCTTTTCCCAAAGTGCCCTAAAGAGTGTTTTGAGTTATCAGCTCAAGCTTTTGATATAGCTGAAGAGCTTCAAACACCTGTTTTCGTGATCAGTGATTTAGATTTAGGAATGAACCAATGGCCTAGTGATGACTTTGATTATCCTCTCCACCCATACAACCGAGGTAAGGTTCTTCGAAAAGAAGATTTAGCTGAAATGGACACCTTTCGCCGTTATTTTTCAGGGGATGAAAGTCATGGTATTCCAAGTCGAACTCTCCCAGGAACAGACCATCCGTTAGCTTCTTATTTTACTCGTGGTTCTGGACATGACGAAGATGCACGTTATACAGAAGATCCAGATGCTTATCGTAGGAACATGATGAGACTTCTTAAAAAATTTCAAGAGGCTTATCGTGTGCTTCCAAAACCTGTGATTGAAGGAAATAAAAAAGCGAAAATAGGTATTATTGGGGTGGGAAGCACATATGATGCTATTCGAGAAGCGCGGGATTACTTGAGCGAAGCTGGAATTAAAACAAAGTATTTAAGACCTAAATCTTTTCCTTTTCATCCTGAAGTAAAGGAGTTTATTGATTCTTGTGATAAAGTTTTAGTGGTTGATCTCAATCGTGATGCACAACTTAAAGAATTGATTCAAGTGAATATTCCTAACTCAGAACCTAAATTAAGATCGTTTGCTTATTCTGATGGAATGCCACTTTCGGCACTTTATTTAACTCGAAAAGCAAAGGAGTTGCTCAATGTCTAATACAGCTCAACCAGTCAAAACCGAAGAAACAAATCGAATAGGTCTTACTAAAAAAGATTATAAAGGGTTGCCTTCTACTATGTGTCCTGGTTGTGGGCATAATTCTATTTCTGAAGGGATCCTTACTGCTTTTTATGAATTAGGTGTTTCTCCTTATCAGGTTGCTAAGATGAGTGGGATCGGATGTTCGAGTAAAACTCCAGCTTATTTTTTGCACTCTTCTCATGGTTTTAATGCTGTTCATGGAAGAATGCCTTCGGTTGCAACGGGGGCGGCTTTGGCAAATCGAAATCTGATTGTTTTAGGGGTGAGTGGTGATGGAGACTCAGCAAGTATTGGAATAGGGCAGATGATTCATTCCATGAGAAGAAATACAAAGATGATTTATATTGTTGAAAATAACGGGACTTATGGTCTTACAAAAGGTCAGTTTTCAGCAACAGCAGATGTAGGATCTACAGATCACTATGGACTTCCAAACGATCAATCAGCTCTTGACCTTCCTATGCTTGCTATTATTTCAGGTTGTAAATTTGTTGCGCGTGGGTTTTCTGGAGATAGAAAGCAAATGTTAGCACTTCTTAAAGCGGCTATTCACCATGATGGCTTAGCTTTCTTAGATATTATGAGCCCGTGCGTTACTTTTAATGACCATCCTGGAAGTACAAAAAGTTATGAATATGTAAAAGCTCATGATGAAAAACTTCATGAAATTGATTTTATTGAAGAAAAAACAGAGATTAACGTTGAGTTTGAAGAAGGAACTTATCGGGATGTTTCCCTTCATGATGGAAGTATTATGCGACTTAAAAAACTTGATAGAGATTATGATCCTTCTAGTAAGTTACAAGCTTTAGGAGTTCTTCAAGAAGCTTTTGATAAGAAAGAAGTTGTAACAGGGCTTATTTATTATGATAAAAACTCAGTTGATCAGGCAGAAGCACTTAAACTACCTCAAGTGCCTCTTCATGAGTATGGGGCTAAAGAGTTGCGACCTTCTAAAGAGGCGTTGACAGAGTTTTTAAAATCTTTTAAATAGGGTTTAAAAACGTAAACCCTTTACTTCAATAGTGTTACCTTTTCCTGAATGAGTCTCCTTAAAAGCTTACTTCAGTTTTAAAAAGAAAAAGACGATATTGGATGTGTTAGGAAAAAATGGATGGAGGTCCAAATATGCAAGAAGCGAAATTATATGTCGGAAATCTGAGTTATTCTGTAACGCAAGAACAATTACAAGAATTGTTTGCACAACATGGTACAGTGGTAGAAGCAACTGTTATCGAAAGCAAAGGTTTTGGGTTTGTAAAATTTGACACACCTGAAGCAGCAGAAAAAGCAAAAGAAGCTTTGAATGGTCAAGAATTTCAAGGCAGAGCTTTGAGAATCGATAATGCTCGCCCACCTAAGCAAAGAGAGCAATCAGGAAGAAGATGGTAGTTTGAACGATACTCTGGGAGGGTGTTACACCCTCCCTAGAAAAGTTTTTTGGGAAGAAATCGGCCTGTGGTTTTCATGTATTCCTCATACCGAAATTTATATCGAGATAAGAGAAACTGTTCTTCAAAGTGAGCTTCTAAAAGAACCCCAAGTCCACAGCATAAGGAAAGAAAGAGACTTACAATATTAGGAAGAATGAGAAGAGAGCCTAAAAGCATCAAAAAAACCCCTGTATAAATAGGGTGTCTGATATGCTTATAAAGTCCTTTCATAACTAAAGGCCCAGGTTCTTCGTTATCAATACCAATACGCCAAGAGTCCCCAAGGCTTATGATGGAAGTGACAAATAAAATGAGCCCTGCATAAAGAGCCACATAACCTATGGGGTCAAAAATAAAAAAAGCAGAATAAATAGACGGAAATAAATCTAAAATAAAAGTAGGAGCTAATGAATAAAGAAAAAGCTGGAGCCACCACAAACAAAAGCATATCTCATAAAAAACTTCATTTTTTCTTTGAAAGGAGTCAGGTTTTGTTTGAATAAGAGGGCTGTGATGAATTTTTTCTCTAACGCGAATCAAATTACCTATAAATCCTAAGGCAAGAACAAGTACAAATATTAAAAGTCCTAGTTCCATTTGATGAGTCTCGGTTATGAATACGTGGTTGTCAATTATTGTGGGTTCAAGACATCATGAAAGACAAATTCAAGTGTTTTTTCTTCACTCCAAACCTCTTCTTTTGTGAGGTAGGCAAAATGAATAGCATAAAGACCCTCTTCTTCAAAAATTTCTTTTAAATTAAATCCTTCTTGTTCAAAATTAAGAGAAACAACATCACCCTGAATGCTAAACAATTCTTGACTTAAGAGTGAATGTCCAAAACGATTACTTTCATACACAGTGATATCAGCTAAGGTTTTTATTTTTTGAACTTTGATATAGAGTTTTTGGATGTTTTCACCTGAAACGTTAGTTTTGAAGTTGAGTGTGAGTGGAGATTCTTTATTATTTTTATAAAGAACAGCCTCTGTGATAACAGATCTATTGATTTTTTGAGGGCCTTCTTCAAACTCACGACCTTGATTCAATGTTTCTTCATAAGGAGAACTATTAATTTCACGTCCCCAGGTTTTATGAATGGAGAGAATATCTTTACCTGCTATGCCGAATTCTTGATACGTATTTTCTCGAGAGGCAAGAATTGTAAAAAGTTGTAAAAGAGAAAATTGAAGTGTGGGATATGAAAATGCTTTTGTGAGAGAAAGCATTTTTTCTTGAACATTGGGTTTATTTTTAAGTTGAAGTAATCTTTCTTTAATATCTTTTAAACCCTCTTTAACTTCTTTATGTTTTAAGTATCTTCTTATATCAAAAATTTTCTCTCCTTGAATTTCTACATAGACAGAGTCATGAAGTGATTTTTCTAGTTGGCTGATCTCATCTTCAAAAACAATTTGAAAAACATGTTGAAGCACATCATTGGGTGTTTGAATAATATTGTTAATGGCATCTGTAGAAAATCTAATTTCATAGTGAGTGTTCGTTTTTCCATAATATTCATAAGGGTGAAAAAGTGTTCTGTACTTTTTAACAATAGGCTCAGGAAGTTGTGCTAGAAAGCTGCGTACTTCATAGCCTCTTGTTTTTTCAGAATTGAAGTTAATTTTAATAATAAGGTTTGGATTATAGCCAAAACCATTTTCGTCAATATCCACCTGTCCTGAAAGAGTGAAGTTCACAAGATCAGAATGGGTGAATAAATTATGACTCTTATCAGAGTATTGTGTTATTGTTTGAAGAAATTGTGCCTTATCATTATTGTCAGGATCTTTATGCCAATGTGAAGAAAGTTCAAGTTGATTTGTTTTTTTAAATAAAATAACATCAAGATTGTTTTTTGAAAGATCATATTTAGATTCAACTTTTCTTTTTAAAATTTTTTTAACTCCTCGTCCTTCATTGGCATATTGTTCGCTTGTAATAAAATCTCTTTGCATGGCAAGATCATAGGCTTTAATACCATCTGGGTTTTCTAAATCGTATTCATAAGCTTGATCAAAAGCATCTGCTCTAGATTGAGCAACGGTCATTTCAAAAGGTTTTTGGGCAAATTTCACAGTTGTTGAAAGATCAAAAGCTGTCACTTTATAATCAAAAAGTGGGTATTTACCTGAAGATCCTTTTGAAAAGGTTTTACTCCAAATTTTTTGGACTTTAACCTTTGCTTTTTTTGGGGCTGATTTAAGCACAGAAATTCTAAACTCATCACGAATATAAACTCCAATACTGCCTAAAGCTATAAGCCCACCTGGAACTCCAAGACCAAGCGTTGAAAAAATACCACCATAAGTAGTGAAGCTAAAAAGCTCATTAACTTGAATATCATCAACCAATGTTTGGGCTGTGTAGGGTAAGTCGAAAGGAATGGTTACTTGCTTCCAATAGTTTGTGTAACGGGCTCTATCTTGAGAAAGAACCCCTAAAAGAATAGCGATTTCATCTAAAAGGTGACCTACTCCTTGAAATAAACTTTTAACACCAAACCAATTATTGGGAGAAAAAACAGTGTAAACTTTCTCCCATTTTGTTTGATGAG
This sequence comes from Deltaproteobacteria bacterium, assembly GCA_016186995.1. Taxonomy (GTDB): domain Bacteria; phylum Bdellovibrionota; class JACOXK01; order JACOXK01; family JACOXK01; genus JACPKQ01. The sequence continues at coordinate 11,130 of JACPKQ010000003.1, forward strand.
ATCTTTTTTCTTTCCATTTTTCAAATTGGAGAAGTTTATCTTTATTATCCACTGTAAAGGTGTGCGCATAGCGGCGACCTATTTCACTACCAATGGTAAAATCAATTCCATATTGAGTTGAAATGGGCTGTGAGAAAACAACTCTTCCCTGAACATCAAAAATATCCACAATGGTGTAGGAGCCATCGCGATTATCAAAAAAGCGTCTTCGTACGGTTCCTATTCCTGAAACATAATCATTTAAGCTAACTTTGAAATTTTGTGTTCCTATAGCATCAAAAATTTCATCAGAGACACGCTCTTGTCCTGTTGTTCTCCAGTCTAAAATGAGAGAAGAAAGCTCCTCAATATCCAGTTCAATCCCGGCATAACTGAGTGAATGTATTGAAAAAATAAGAATAAATGAAAGTAAAAAACGCATTGAGAGAGGTTTTTTAGCCCTGTTTAGGGCAAAATTCAAGCTTAAACAATAGAGTGTCATTGCGAGTGAAGCGAAGCAAACGCCTAGAATTTCTAATAGAAATTCTAGGAGATCCTTCAGTTGTTTACTTTGTAAACTACTTCAGGATAAAAATATTTAAGCCTGGCGTTGCATAAATATTTTTATTTTTTTGACATGATTCGATAGATGTTGTGAGCAAAGGCTTCGGCTACCTTTTGAAGATGAGGAGTTTCAGTATCAGAGGATGTAATATGATGAGGGTTCACTTTATAGTTATCTGCGTAAAAAAGTGCAAAAACTTTCTTTTTGATAAGAACAGGAATCACAGTAATATCATCAGTACGTGTAACCCCAAGTGATTCATAAAAAAGATGATCTCCATGTTTATGGTTCCACATGCCTGTATAGTGGTTCTGTTTCTCAATACAATATTTAAAAACAGATTCATCGACAAGTGGAATGCTGACATTTGCAATATTGTGTGAAAATTCAGGACTTCCAGCGCCACGCCATCCTACAATGTAGGTACGGGTTACAAGAAGAAGAGCAGCTCGTTCAAAAAAGGAAGTGAGTTCATCCAAAATAATACTGGCTAACTCCTCTTTGGTTTTCGCTGCTTGTAGAGCTTCTATTATTTTTTTTACACCATCCCCTTTGTCCCCTCCCATCGAGGGAGGGGAAGTAAGGGGTGGTTTTTCATTTATAAATTTTAGTTTTTTCTTTTTTAAACTTATTTTTTGAGAGGGTTCTTTTTTGGGTGAAGCTTCTTCTTGTTTTTGAGGAGGCTCTGATGGAATGTGGGTTTTTTCCTTTTCTCTTTGCAAAGCCACTTCACGGGCTCTACGTGCTGAAAATTCGTGTGGGAGAGTAAAATCGAATTCGAGATTTTGTGATCTCTTCATTGACTCTAACTTATTAATATCATAAATATTTTTTTATGGAAAGAATCTATTTAGATCACAATGCCACAACTCCTATTGATGAAAGTGTTTTAGAGGCGATGCTTCCTTATCTCAAGGATCGATTTGGAAACCCTTCGAGTATTCACTCTGAGGGGCAGGTAGTGAAAGAAGCTTTAAATCGTGCCAGAGAGCAGGTTGCAGAATATTTGGGGGCAGAATCTTCAGAAATTGTTTTTACAAGCTGTGGTACTGAGAGCGATAACATGTCTTTGATAGGTATTTATGATTATGTAAGAGGAAAGGGAAATCATATTATTACAACTCAGGTGGAACACTCAGCCATTATGCAGTCTTGTAAATATCTTGAAAGCCGTGGAGCAGAGGTGACTTATCTACCGGTCAATAGGGATGGTGAACTTGATCTTGAAGAGTATAAAAAGAGTTTTCGTGAAGGAACGCTCCTTGTTTCAGTGATGATGGCAAACAACGAAACAGGCGTTATTTTTCCTATTGAAGAAATGGTAACAATAGCCCATGAGAAAGGTGTTCTTTTTCATACCGATGGAGTTCAAGCGGTTGGGAAGCTTGCTTTTAACGTCAAAGAGCTCGATGTGGATTTGCTTTCACTTTCCGGGCACAAAATTTATGCCCCTAAGGGCGTGGGTGCTGTCTATATTAAAAAAGGGGTTCCTTGTATGTCTGTGGTCAAGGGTGGCACACAAGAAAAAGGTCGCCGGGGTGGAACAGAAAATCTGGCAAGTATTGTAGGCTTAGGGCAGGCTATGGAAAGACTTTTCCACCACCAAGAAGAAGAAAATAAAAAAATAAAAAAATTACGTGATTTTTTTGAAGAAAATATTGTGGCAAAGGTTCAAGGAAGTTATGTGAATGGTGTGAGAGAAAAGCGTGTTCCTAATACCTCAAATATTTGTTTTAAAGGGGTTGAAGGCGAGGGTGTTATTTTATCTCTAGATCTTAAAGGTATTTCTGCTTCAAGTGGCTCAGCCTGCAGTTCTGGAGCTATTGAGCCTTCTCGAATCCTGCTTTCCATGGGCAGAAGTAAAGAAGAGGCGGGGGCTAGCGTTCGGTTTTCTTTTGGTAAAAGCAATACCCAAGAACAAGTTCGTAAAACAGTTGAAATCATCCCTCACGTTGTTGAAAAATTAAGAGCCTATTCCCCATTCGCTTAAAAAACGTTTATATGTTAAAGAGTCAAAATCTATGAGTCCTAAAAAAAGAGTTGTTATGGCTATGAGTGGTGGGGTGGATAGCTCTGTTGCTGCCTATCTTTTAAAAAAAAAAGGGTATGATGTTGTAGGCATTGCCATGAAGCTTTACGAGCAAACCAAACAAGATCGAAGTTCAGGTTGTTGTTCTCCTGAAGATTTTGAAGATGCCAGACGTGTGGCAGAAAAAATTGGAATCCCTTTTTATGTTATAGACCTTCAAGAGAGTTTCAAACGAGCTGTTATTGATTATTTTATCAGCGAGTATAAAAAAGGTCGCACACCCAACCCTTGTGTGATGTGCAACGAAAAAATGAAATTTGATGTGCTTATTAAAAAGGGTTTGGCTCTTGATGCTGATTATGTAGCCACAGGACACTATGCTCAAATCAAACATGGAGAGGAACCAGAACTTTTTATTTCGAAGGATAAAAATAAAGATCAAACTTATTTTCTTTTTTCAATTCAAAAACAAGCACTGAATCGAATGCTTTTTCCTGTAGGGCATCTTGAAAAAGGTGAAGTGAGGAAAATAGCAGAAGAGCAGGGGTTTGTTACGGCCCATAAGCCTGAATCTCAAGAGATTTGTTTTGTAACTAACGACGATTATAAATCTTTTTTAAAACCTTATATTGAAGCACAAGTTGGGAAAATTAAAGACGAAGCTGGAAATATTGTTGGGGAACATCAAGGTTACATGAATTATACAAAAGGGCAGAGAAGGGGGTTGGGGATAGCTCATTCCGAACCACTTTATGTAAAAGAAATTGATTCAAAAAATAATGAAGTCAGGGTCTCTCAGAGAGGATCTCTTTTTGAGAAGGGTTTTGTTTGTGAAAAAATGAATTGGTTTACAAGCCATCACAATAGAATATTAGAAGTTAAAACAAGGTATCGGCAAAAAACAGTTCCCGTTCATATTGTGGAAGAAAAAGAAGGTTTTTTACATGTTAAGCTTCAAAAACCTTTATTTGCTATTTCTCCTGGACAGGCAGCTGTGTTTTATGAAGGGGATCGTCTTATTGGCGGCGGATGGATCCATTAGGGCTGTGTTTGAGTAATTTCAAAAAATATGTTAAAAAACAGGCGATTATGCCTCTTTCTAAAACCGATACATTAAATGAACTACAAGCACAAATAGGGTATTTTTTTAAGGATCTCGAGCTTCTTAAAAAGTCTCTTACCCATGGTTCTTATTATCACGAGAATAAAGATCACTCTTCCCATAACGAAAGGTTTGAGTTTTTAGGAGATGCTATTTTGGGTTTTGTGATTTCTGAAATTTTAATGGATGCTTTTCCATTGAAAAGAGAAGGGGATTTATCTCAAATGAGAGCCGCTATTGTGAACCAAAAAACACTAGCAGAGATGGCATCTCAACTCAACTTAGGTGAGTATCTTTATTTAGGAAGAAGTGAAGAAAAAACAAATGGTAGAGAGAAGCCCTCTATTTTGGCTTCTGCTGTTGAGGCTCTTATAACAGCTATTTATAAAGATGGTGGATTTGAAGAAGTAAAGCTGTGTATCCAAAACTTGTTTTTAAATATTGTTAAAAAAATTGAGACAGAGTATGAAGTTATGGACTCTAAATCAAAGCTTCAACAACTTTTACAAGGACGTTTTAGAATGGTTCCTTCCTATCACATTGTATCTCAAGAGGGGCCTGATCATCAAAAAACTTTTGAAGTGAAGCTTACGTTCCAAGGCAAAGAGTTAGCAAGAGGTAAAGGTAAAAATAAAAAAGAAGCAGAGTGCCAGGCAGCACGCCTTGCACTTGAGAGTATAGAAATATGATTTACCCAAAGGTGGCTATTATCGGAAGACCTAATGTCGGCAAGTCCACCTTATTCAATCGTATGGTTAAGGGAAGAAATGCTATTGTTGGAGCTGAGGCAGGCATTACCCGAGACCGCCATGATGCTTTTGTTTTTTGGAAGACAAAAAAATTTCAGATCATGGATACTGGTGGTATTGAGCCTACTGCGTCTCTAGATCTTGATCTTCTCATGCAAAAGCAAGTAGAACTTGCTTTAAACGAAGCAGAGCTTGTTTTATTTTTGCTTGATGGAAAGTTTGGAGTTCATCCTACAGATAAAATAATTGCTCAGAGTTTAAGAAGAAAAAAGAAAAAAGTTTTGTGGGTTATCAATAAAGTAGATGTACCCAGGCTCGAACCAGATCTTTACGAGTTTTATGAGTTGGGAACCGATGCTTTTTATTATATTTCTGCAGAGCATGCTTTGGGTATTGAACAGCTTTTAGATGATATTGTAGAGGGACTTCCAGAAAGTAAGGAAGAGGAAAAGATAGAAGAAGAAGTGAAAATTGCACTTGTTGGGCGGCCTAATGTGGGTAAATCAACTCTTGTAAATAAGCTTTTGGGGCAAGAAAGATGTTTGGTAAGCCCGGAAGCGCTTACAACACGAGATGCTATTGATACTTATCTTGTACGAGACCATGTTCTTTTTACGCTTATTGACACAGCAGGTATTCGAAAAAGAAATAAAGTAAATACAGATTTAGAGTTTTATGCAACCACTCGAAGTGAAAAAGCGATCAAGAGAGCAGATGTTGCATTTCTTTTGATTGATGCAGAAGATGGTATTGTTGAACAAGATTTAAAAATTGCGAACTCTGCCATTGAAGCAGGAACTTCACTTATGATTCTTGTGAATAAATGGGATCTTATCCACAAAGATACAAAAACCGCTCAAGAGTTTGAAAAGGACTTTCGATATAAGTATCCACAATTTCATTGGGTGCCTCTTATTTTTCTTTCTGCTTTAACAGGGCAACGTGTTCATAAACTTTTAGACATGTCCCTTGGAATTCTAGAAGAAAGAAGGAAGCGTCTTACAGGAGATGTACTTAAATTATTTTTAGAGAGAAAACTGGAAGAACTTTCTCCACCTTTTTATCGTGGGAAAAAACCTCGTATTTCAAAACTTTCTCAAATGGATGTTTCTCCGCCTTTATTTTATTTTAAAACAAATCCAATCAATAGTATTAAGGATTCTTATAAGCAGTATCTCCAAAATGCGCTTCGTGATGAGTTTGGATTTCGGGCTACGCCTTTAAAATGTGTTTTTCGAAAAACTATTCATCACCGTCCCTATCATTCTTAACCATTTTCCCTGTCACGCCTCAAGTGCTTTCCCTGTCACCCTGAACAGCCCTTCTGTCACCCTGAACAGCCCTTCTGTCACCCTGAGTGTAACGAAGGGTATAATCATGAAGTATATTCTTCGCGTTGCTCAGAATGACAGCATTCGAGTCTATGTCAAAAAATGGTTGCCATCTGGAGCGTAAGTCAAGCGCAGCCAATGTTTTCAAATATTCAGAATTTCGGATCCCGGACAGTGCTTGAGCACTTACGGGATAATGAAGAATCCGGTATGACAAGTGTAGCGAGCCATGAAGCGGAAGATAGTAACCATTTTTAAGAACTGACAACAGAAAATGCTGGGATGGCAGAGTACTTTTTGGATGCAACTAAGATTTTGACTTGCATCTCTGTGTTAAATTTGTAGAATGAAATCTTTTCTAGATTTTGGAGGCCTATATGTCTTTACGAGAACGTTGGGGAAGTCGATCTGCTTTTGTGATGGCAGCTATTGGAAGTGCTGTCGGATTAGGGAACGTATGGAGATATCCTTATGTTGTGTACAAAAGCGGGGGTGGGGCTTTTCTCATTCCTTTTCTTGTTGCCCTTTTAACGGCCGGAATCCCTCTTATGATTCTCGAATATTGGCTGGGTCAAAGAGCACAAGCAGGGGCTCCACAGTCACTTAAAAAAACACACAAAAATTTTGAATGGGTGGGCTGGTGGGCTCTGATGGCTGCACTCATTCTTACTTTTTATTATGCGGTTGTAATGAGTTGGTGTTTTAATTATTTGTATTATGCATGGAGTCTTCCTGAATGGTCCCCCAATGCTAAAGATTTCTTTTTTGCAAAAGTTTTACAAGTGTCTTCAGGGCCCTTTGATTTTGGCGAGTTTCCTTATGTGGCTTGGCCTGTTGTTATGGGTTTAGCCATTTCTTGGATTTCTGTTTATTTAATTATTTGTAAAGGGGTGGCACGAGTCGGAAAAGTTGTTTTGATTACTGTACCTCTGCCTGTGATACTTTTATTAATACTTGTCATCCGTGGTATGACATTGGATGGATCGGGGGAAGGGCTTAAGTTTTTTTTAGAACCTAATTTTGCTGCACTGAAGGATCCAACAATTTGGCTTTCTGCTTATGGGCAGGTTTTCTTTTCTTTAAGTCTTGGCTTTGGAACTTTAATTGCTTATGCAAGCTATACACCTAAAAATTCAGATATTACAAATAATGCTTTTATTGTTTCTTTAGCAGATTGCGGCATTAGTTACATGGCGGGTTTTGCTATTTTTAGTACACTTGGATATCTTGCTTTTTCTCAAGGCCTTCCTGTTCAAGATGTTGTTTCTAAAGGCCCTGGACTTGCTTTTATTGTTTACCCAACAGCTCTCAGTCTTATGCCTTTGGGTGCTATTTTGGCTGTTCTTTTTTTCATTATGCTTTTGACCCTAGGAATTGATTCACTTTTTTCAATGGTTGAGGGTGTTATTGCAGGGGTACACGATAAATGGGGTTTTTCTAAAGGAAAGCTTGTGGGGCTTTATTGTATTTTTGCATTTATGATGGGGTTACTTTTCGCATCCAAGGCGGGGCTTTATTGGTTAGATATTATTGATCATTTTGTGACTGAATACACACTTCTTCTTGTAGGACTCTTTCAGTGTGTTGCTGTTGGATGGTTTTCCAATATTAGCCAAGCAAGACAAGAAATTAACAAACAAAGTGATTTTTCGTTAGGAATCTGGTGGGAGCTTTGCATTAAATATATAGCTCCAGTGATATTGGTAGCTATTTTAGGATCGAGTCTTTATCAAGAACTTCAAAAACCTTATGAAGGTTATCCTTCTCAAGCTTTAGCCATTGGAGTGGCTATGACAGCATCGGCTTTTTTAGCCGGCTGGCTGTTTGCTTCACTCAAAGGAAGACATCATGAATGATTTATCGTTACTAGCATGGGCAATTATGGGTGTTAACTGTCTTATTTTTTATGGTGGTCTTGCTTATTGTTTGACTGTTGCCATGAAAAAGAAGAAGTAGATCACTATGGGATTATCCTGTGGCATTGTAGGCTTACCCAACGTTGGTAAATCGACCATTTTTAATGCGCTGACTCAAAGTACAAATGCGCCCATGGCGAATTACCCTTTTTGTACCATTGACCCTAATGTAGGGATTGTTTCCATTCCCGATCCGAGGCTTCAAAAAATTGCTGCTATTTTTAAACCAGAAAAGGTGACCCCTAATATCCTTGAGGTTGTCGATATTGCTGGGCTCATTAAGGGTGCTAGCTCTGGGGAGGGTTTGGGAAATAAATTCTTAAGTCATATCAGGGAGGTACAAGCTATACTTCATGTTATACGTTGCTTTGAAGACCCTAACGTTATTCATGTGAGTGGCTCTGTGGATCCTTTGCGAGATATTGAGGTTATTAATACTGAATTAGCTTTGGCAGACCTTGAAACAGTTTCAAAGCGTTTGCAAAATGTAGAAAAAAAGGCAAAAAGCCAAGATAAAAAAATGATCAAAGAGCTTGAAGCCATAAAAAAAATTAAAGAAATTTTAGAAAAGGGCGAGCTTGTTCGAAAAGCACATCTTTCAGAAGATGAAAAAGTGATTGCTCAAGAACTTTGTCTTTTAACTTCAAAACCTGTTCTTTATGTAGCTAATGTTTCTGAAGAATTTCTTAATAAAGATTCTGAAGATTTTCTTATACTTAAAGAATATGCAGAAAAAGATCAGGCGGAGGTTTTGAAGATTAGCGGCAAAGTAGAGGCAGAACTTGCGAGTTTAACTCCAGAAGAACAAAATGAGTTTTTAAAAGATTTAGGAATTGAAGAGCCAGGATTGCACGTTCTTATTAGAAAGGCATTTAAACTTCTCAATTTAAGAACTTTTTTTACTGCTGGCCCTGAAGAGGTAAGGGCTTGGACAGTTCGAGGAGGTTTTAAAGCCCCTCAAGCAGCAGGTGTGATCCACTCTGATTTTGAAAGAGGGTTTATTCGAGCTGAGGTTTATCATTACAATGATCTTCTTGCCCAAGGTTCTGAGGCTCAAGTCAAAAATAAAGGATTACTTCGTCTTGAAGGAAAAGAGTATGAAGTTCAGGATGGGGATATGATGTACTTTCGCTTTGCTACTTAATACACTGTAATTTTTATAATATTAAACGTTGTTCTTTTCAAAGTATTCTCAATTCTCAAGTAATAAGTTCTTTAAATAAATATAAAATTATTTTTTGAATGTGATGGTATGTATTTTGCTTAAGTAAGAAACGATTTTATGAAGCGGTTTATCTTTCTTATTTTTGCAATTACTCTTTCACTTCAGTTAACAGCTTGCCATGATTATGTGAATACAGATTATCTTGATTCAGATTTTAATACTTATCTCTCAAATTTGAAAAGCGAGTGGATTCAGGGAAAATATTTTGATTCAAAAGAGAGGTATGTGAGTGGAGCCTTGTTAAAACTTCATATTCAAAAAATAAAAAAAACTATTAATCATTTTCCAAATCTTGAAGGAAGAATAACTGCCAATCCACAGGAAACGGTTTTATGGATTCAAAAAAATAATCAGAAAATAATAGAATGGCATCATGAAATTGCAGAAAGTGCCAAAGATGTTCGAAGTCTTATTTATGATATTTCTGAAAATGCTTATGAAAATAAGGGAAGTGAAAAAGGTGCTCGAGATTCAGTGCTTGTTTACTTTGGATTACACTATTATCGAGAGCTTCAGCAGAGTTTGGTTGAAATAGCTCTTCCAGTACTGCTTGTGTTAGGATCTGAAACTTTTCAGGGAGTTGAAAAAATTGAGCAATTTAAAAAGCTACTCTTGAACCGTTACTTTGAACAAGTGGGGCTTTCTTTTGTGATTCATGAAGATTTATTTAAAGTGGCACAAGAATTGAAGCTTTATCTTGAGAATTCTTTGATTCCTACTGATTTAAATGAAATTCTCTCAAATACATATAAAAAATTTGTTTATTCTAAAAAAGAGGATTCAGAAAGTTTATCTCAAACATTTTCACAGCTTTCAGAGAAAGACTTGATAGAAGTGAATCATACTATTCAAAAGTTCAAACAAGAATTTAGTAAGATAAGTCTTCTTTATCAGCCACAATCTGATCAAGCAGCTCTCCTAGAATTTTTTGGGATATTAGGTGGTATAGGCGTTCTTTCTTTATCTCAGTTGAATCGGCGTACTTTTTTAGACTCGTTAGTTGTTTTAGGAAATTTGACTTGGGGGCTCGTCAACACTCTTGCAGGGGCTGGTATTATTTTAGCAACTGCTATAGCATCACCTTTTACAGATCGGATTGATTTTCCTACATTTCAATTAGCAAAAAATGGAAAACAAATTTATGTTGATGTGAGTGGAATGTATCTATTATCAGGAAAAATGAGTTTAGGGCTGTGGGAGTTAAGTAATGGGTATGGATGGTCTGCTGTGTCCGAGCATGAAGGCGGTCACGCTACACAATCAGCTGTTTTAGGCCCTTTATACATTCCCGTAGTTTTGGTTTCTTATGCCAGCGTTCAATCTCAGGGTGGTTTTGTTGAGGATTGGGCCGATATCTGGGCTTATTGAACACAATCTATTTTAATACCGTATTGACATACGTCATTCTATATTTTTTACGGTTTGGGCTCAAGTTAATGTCTGATTAATGGCGTTTATGTCGTCTCGATCTTCTTCGTTGGAAGCCTTGTCTAAAAGAATCAGATCTTTGTGGTTGTGGGAGAGTTGGGCCTTTAATTTTGTAGAGATCAGATATTTTTTTCCAAATATCATAATCTTCTGGAACAAGAAGGCTTAAGGCTTCTCCGTGAGCTCCTGCACGAGCTGTTCTTCCAATACGATGAACATAATCTTCAGGAACTGCGGGAAGGTCATAATTGATGACATGTCTAATGTGATCAATATCGAGTCCACGAGCTGCAAGATCTGTTGCTACAAGAATGCGATTTTTATTGTTTCGAAACTGTTCCATGGCTAGGTTGCGCTGTCCTTGGCTTAAACCCCCATGAATTCTTCCAACGGTATGTTTTTTGTCTTTCAAGAGTCGTGACAAACGATCGGTTCGGCGTTTAGTTCTTGTAAAAATGAGAATAGAGCCCTCTCTGGTACTGAGTTCATTGAGAAGGGTTTTATTTTTATCACTCTCGGTTGTTTGAATAGCAGATTGTCTGACTTCCATGACAGGTTTGTGAGCTTCCCCAACAGATACATGTACTGGATTTTTTAAATATTTTTGTGCTAAAGCTTCAATATGTTGTGGGAATGTGGCGGAGAACAGAAGTGTTTGTCTTAGTTGTGGAAGATATTTAAAAATTTCTCTTAATTGAGGTTCAAACCCCATATCAAGCATTCTATCAGCTTCGTCTAACACCACTATTTTAGTTGTAGTGACTTTTAGATTTTTTTTGTTGAGGTGGTCTATAATTCTACCAGGTGTTCCAACAATGATAGAGGGTTTTCTAGAAAGAGATTGGATTTGTTTATACATTGAAGCTCCACCTACGATAAGGCTCAAAGAAAGCCTGGGGAATGGAGCTGTCATTTGTTTTAAAACATCTGCAATTTGGAAGGCTAGTTCACGTGTGGGGGCTAAAACAAGAGCTGACCCACCTGGTTCATTTCGGAGAAGATGAGAAATGAGTGGAACACAAAAAGCTACCGTTTTCCCCGTTCCTGTCTGAGCACACCCCAAGAGATCTCGTCCTTCAAGCAGTATAGGAATAGCTTTTGCTTGAATGGGTGTGGGGATAGAAAAACCCATCGACCCCAATACGTTATGAAGTTTTACAGGTAGATCTATTTCTTTAAAGTTATTCATAATACTTCACTATTTTCATTAGAGAAGGAGGAGGAAATTACTTGTATAACACAGTTATACTTAAAACAATACTTGTTTCATCATAAGGTGTTCAGAGATAAGCCCTGCTACACGCTCAAAATCCTCGCGGCTATTAACGACATCGATGTTTTCAGTATCGATCACAAGAAGAGGGCCTTTTTTATAGTGTTCTGCCCAGTTTTCATAGTGTTCATTAAGTTGTTCTAAATACTCTTTTGGAATGTTTAATTCATAGCTACGCCCACGCGTTTGAATTCTTTTTTGAAGAACAGGGACCGAAGCTCTTAAATAAACAAGAAGATCAGGTGGTTTAAGATAGCTCGTCATAATGGAGAAAAGTTCTTTGTAGTTTTGATAATCTCTTTCTTCAAATTGACCTTTCAAATAAAGATTTTTTGCAAAAATTTCAACATCTTCATAAATGCTTCTATCTTGAATGACGGTTGTGTTTTGGCTGATCATTTCTTTATGATGTTTAAAACGTTTTGAAAGAAAAAATACCTGAAGATGAAAAGCCCATCTTCTCATTTCTCCGTAAAAATCAGAAAGATATGGGTTTGTATCTACAACTTCAAAGTAAGGTTTCCAACCAAATTTTTCTGAAAGAAGGGTTGTAATAGTTGATTTTCCAATACCAATGTTACCAGCAATAGAGACCATTCTGTTTTTCATGCTTGCACCTCTTTGGGATAAGTATTTTTTGGAGACCAGCCTAACTTTTCTTCTATTTTATTTTTAATGGCTAAATAATCATTTCTATGGGCCACAAAATCACGTTTTGAGATATCAATGACAAGTAGATTGCTTCCTTTGTATGTTTCAAAAAAAGCATCATATTGACGGCACAGTGTTGCAATGTATTTGTGATCCATATTTCTCTCAAAAGGGCGGTCTCTGTGTGCAATTCTTTTCATGAGATTTTCAGGCGTGTTTCTTAAGTAAACGACAAGATCAGGACTTAGGATTTTAGAATGAATACCATAAAAAACGAGAGAAAAAGTCCTAAAATCGTCAGCATTTAAGGTGATTTGAGCAAAAATTTTATTTTTATCGAAGAGATAATCACTAATAACCATGTCTTTAGAATCTTTTCTGTAATGCTCAAGTTCTCTTTGTTGGCGAAATCTGGAAAGAAGAAAATAAATCTCAGTATCAAAGGCGTATTTGCTTTTATTTTTATAAAAATCGCTTAAGAAGGGATTGTCTTCAACAATTTCGTAGTAGTCGCGAGCATTGTAATTTTGGGCGAGACTGCGAGTCAGTGTTGTTTTCCCTACTCCAATCACACCTTCGACAACGATATACCTCACAGTGGCCTCCATAGATCCCATCGGCTCGGTCCCGGGATTCGTCAATTTGAATCTGGCGTTACCCAAATTTACTTCATCTTAAGAAGTATTCTTTTATTGGCAAGGAAAAATATTAGAAATGAATTTTCTTTGGGCAAAAAATGAAAAAAAGTTGAATTTTAGAGATCTCTCATATTTTCATTAACCTTTGATACAGCCGAGAGGTTTTATTTTGGCAACTTTAAGTGTAATACCCTCTTCATCCATGGAGTTCACTACGTCTGAAACGTCCTTATAAGCAAAAGGCATTTCTTCTGCCATTGTGCGTCTTCCTTGTGACATAACAAAAACACCTTGTTCTTCCATTTCTTTGTGAAGATCATGTTTCTGAAATTTTTTTCTTGATTGAGTTCGTGAAAGTTCGCGTCCTGCTCCATGACACGAGCTTCCAAAGGTTTCTTGCATTGCTTTGTGAGTGCCAACAAGAATAAAAGAATATCGCCCCATATCTCCAGGTACTAAAACAGGCTGACCAATCTCTTGGTAAGGTTTTGGGGTTTTAGGATGGTGAGGAGCAAAAGCACGTGTAGCTCCTTTTCTGTGAACGCAGAGTTTTTTAAGCTTTCCATCAATTTCATATTCTTCAAACTTTGCAATGTTGTGGCATACATCAAAAATAAGATGCATTTCATCGTAGGGAATAGAAAAAATCTTTTCTATGACTTCACGGGTTCGGTGCATCATGAGTTGCCTATTAGCCCAAGCATAATTAGCTGAAGCACTCATAGCACCCAAGTAGGCTTGTGCCTCAGGTGAAGAAAGTGGTGCACAGGCTAATTGTTTGTCAGGGATGTTGATTTTGTATTTGTGAAGGGCCTTTTGCATGACACGAAGATAATCGGTACAGGTTTGGTGACCAAACCCTCGAGACCCGCTGTGGATCATCACAGTGACTTGCCCTAGGAAAAGCCCCAAAACCTCTGCTTCTTTTTCACGATAAATTTCGGTAATGTTACCCACTTCTAAAAAGTGGTTACCAGAGCCTAAGGTTCCTAATTGCGATTTTCCTCGTTCGTAAGCCCTCTCACTTATGTGAGAGGGGTCTGCCATTGGAAGACAACCATTTTCTTCGATGAACTCTATGTCTTCCTTTTTTCCAAACCCTTGCTTAATAGTCCAACGTGCGCCTTCTTCTGCAATACGAGACAGTTCTTTGTGTGTCAGTTTATAGGATTGCTCTCTTCCTACTCCACAAGGAATATTTTGAAAAAGAAGTGTGACCAGCTCTTTTATTTTTGACTGTACATCTTTTTTGTGAAGTGGAGTTGTCATCAATCGCACACCACAGTTGATATCAAAACCGATACCACCGGGTGAAATAACTCCTTCATGAAGGTCCATCGCTGCAACACCACCAATAGGGAAGCCATATCCCCAATGAATATCTGGCATAGCTAAAGAATATTTTTGAATACCTGGAAGATGTGCCACATTGATAACTTGTTCTATGCACTTGTCATTTTTGATATGCTGCATCAGTTTTTCACTGGCATAGATGCGACCAGGAACTCTCATATCCCCATGCTTTGGAATTTCCCAAACACATTTAGAAATTTTTTTGATTTTCATATGTCAAAGATAATGTTTGTCTGAAAGTTATTTTTAATTTTTTTTATTTCAAGTTCATGATAGGTCACTGCTTTAATGTCATTATGAATGGTATGAAGTTTTGGATTGTAGGCTACAAACCCAACTTGGCATCTTAGGTGAGTAGGAGAGAGTTGTAAAACTCTAAAGTTTAAAGGAATTTTTCTGTCACTTTCAAAAATGTAAACAAGCTCTGAAAGCCATGAAACAAGAAGATCTTCATAATCTTCTCCTTCAACTTGAATAATGAGATCTTCAGTTGAGCTCCATTTTTGATGGTTTATTATAAGATAAAGATAAGCTTTGGCTGCTTCTTCAAAAAGCTTGGGGCGAGATGTGGCTTTAATCTGAACAGCCAAGTCTGCTGTATGTTCCATAATTTTAAAAACCATAGTCTCATGATAGCATAAAATAAGGTGAAAGAAGCTAGTTTCTACCGAAAGCTAAGGTCTAAAAAAGTTCTTTGTGAGTTATGCCCTCACCTTTGTGAAATTGAAAATAAAAAGCTTGGTTTCTGTGAGGTTCGAGAGAATCAAGAGGGGGTTCTTTATTCTCTTAATTATGGAAGGCTTAAAAGAACCAAAGTGTTGAGAATTGAAGAGCTTCATCTTTTTCACTTTCTACCAGGAAGTAAGACGTTAGCAATCACAACAGTAGGATGTAATTTTAGGTGCGATTATTGTAATGTATCTGATATTGCCATTGAAAAAATAAAACCTATCTTAGGAAGGACTCTGCATCCAAAAGATGTTGTGAAATTAGCACAGCATAATAAGTGTGACAGTATTACGTATGATTTTACAGAGCCCACTATTTATTATGAATATGTTTATGAGATAGCAGAAGAAGCCCACAGGGTAGGTTTTAAAAATATTTTTGCAACCAATGGTTATATACAAGAAGAACCCCTTCAAAAAATTTTACCCCTTCTCGATGCGGTTGTTTTTTATCTTAAAGGTTTTAATGAAGAAAATTACAATTTTATTATGCGAGGTCATTTAGAACCTGTTCTTTTTTCTTTAAAAATAATTGCGGAATCGGATGTGTGGCTAGAGGTTAAAACGTCCTTTATTCCAAAATTGAATACAGATTTTCAAGAAGTTCAAAAGATCATTCTTTTTTTGAGAAGCCTGAGACCAGATATTCCTTGGCATATCCATAAAACAGACCCTCAATATAAGATGAAAGGTCGAGGCCCTATGTTAAGAAAAGATTTAAAGCATATTTATGAATGTGCCCTAAAATTAGGTCTTTCTTATCCTTATGTTGCTAATATTGCACATAGTAAGTTTCAAAACACTCAGTGCCCTTACTGTGGAAGCATTGTGATTTATCGTGTCCACTATCAATTTAAAAAGAGCTATTTAAAAGATGGGTGTTGTCATACCTGTGGACATGTTATCCCAGGAGTTTTTCAAAACCCCGCTAGTACTTAATATAAGAAATACCTTCAATGGGGGTAATTTGAGAAGCTCGCTTAGAAGGTAAATAAGAAGAAAAAAACGAGATAAAAAGAGCAACGCACCCAATAAGAATATAATAAGTATAGTTAATATCAACAGGAATGCTTGTTTGATAATAAATATCAGGCAGCTCAAAAGGTTTAAGATATTTAATAACCAAACATACTATACTTCCGAGTAGTAGCCCCACAAGAGTGCCTGAAACACCAATTAAAAGGCCCTGTATTTGAAATATTCTTTGTACAGATTTTTTAGGAAGGCCTAAGGCCTGAAGAATAGATATTTGTTTTTGTTTATGGGCGACCAACATGAACAAAGTTGCAATCATGCTAAAAGAGGCAATGATAAGTACAAAGCACAGGATGAAAAACATAGCTATTTTTTCAAGCCGGAATGCATAAAAAAGATTTTCATGCATGATTTGCCAATCTTCTATTTTAAAATCGTTACTAAAAAAAGGTTTTAAGAGGATCATTGTATTTTCTGTTCTCAGTGGATTTTCAATTTGTATTTCATATCCATGAATCATTTTTGAATTTTCTAAAAATTTTTGACCCTCTTGCAAATGAATATAGGAATATTCAGAATCCACTTCAAAAATGCCTGTTTCAACAACACCCGTTACTTTAAATTTTTTTGTTTTAGGTATTGCTCCCAGTGGGCCCATAGAGGAAAAAGGTGAAACAATATTAATTTCTTCGCCTTCAAAAATTCTTAAACGTTTAGCTAACTCACTTCCTAAAAAAAGTGAGGGTTGTTCATTGTGGGGTTCGAGATCTGTGAGGGTTATTTTCTTTTTATCTTTTAAAGATAAGGGTTTTAATTTATTTGAAAAGGGAATGACAGTATCAATTGTATTTGGATCAATCGCCTTAAGTTGCGTTCCAAGGGTTGCATACGTTGTTGAAATCATCATTTCAGAAGAAACAAAAGAAGAGATACCTTTAATGTGAGGTAGTACTTTTATTTTTTGGAAGATGTCATTGTTAGGAAGGAAGCCTTCATGATTTTTTTTTTGAATAACAATGTGTGAGTGGCTATTAATGAGCTTCTGGGTGAGATCTTTTGTAAAGCCACTCATGATAGAAAGAACAATCAGTAAAGCAGCCACACCAATACCCACACCCAAAAGAGAAATAATGGTAAGAAAAGAAAGGGTTCCTTTGTGCTTTTGAGAAAGTAAAAAGCGTAAGCTCAAGAACCATTCTGAATTGTGAAATATCATGAGACAAGAAGTATATTAGAAACGCTCAAGAACGTAAAGCACAGGATTGATTTCATAAATATCAAAATGGGTGAGCTCATCTGTTTCAATATAGTTTTCTCGTGGTAATGGGCTCGTCAATATATTGAAAAATGACTTAAGCTCCCTGGGAAGAATATCTTTTTTAGGTTTTTTAATGATAAGGCGTCGTTTATCTTTTTGAAAAGAGTTTTTATCTACAAGAAGTAATAAGCTTTCCTCTGAAACACTAGGTACAGAGGTCGAATGTAATTCACCGAGATATTCTTCTCCACCATCAATATAAACATGATAGGTCACTGTACGAGGAAAAAAGCTTTCAACTGTAAAAATAAGCTCCTCATCTGTAATATCAGGATCTACTTTATATTCTTGTCTAAATTGGCGTACTTCTTGTAAAAAATTTCTAGCAAAATCTCTTGTTTCAAAAGTAAAGATATAGAAATCAACGTTTTCAAGTATGGATTTGGACTGATTTGAAAAGTGCTCTGGTAGGTTTTCTGTTGTGGGATTGGGATCAAGAAGATCACTATTTTCAAAATCATGCGATAGAGGCTGTAAAAAAGGAGATTGAGAGGTTGGAATACGTGGAGCTAATTCAATATCTTTGATCTCTTCTGGTTTTGCTAAAGATTGTGTCTTTTCTTCAATTTTCTCTTCCTGAGTTTTTTGAATCACTTTTTCTGCTTGGGCTCTTTTTGTTAAGGTGGGCTTCCCGCTTACGGATTCAAACTTTTGTTCTTGATTTTGAGTTGAATAAAGTCCCGCATGGCTTCCTAAAGAATAGGATAGCCACACAAGAAAAAGAGACAGCAAACTCACTTGAACAACCACTTTTTTCACAGGAACTCCGTTTATTTCCTTATATTACAAATGGAATGCCAAATCTAACCCATTGATATAAGACATCTTTTTTAAAAATAGGGTGACAAAAAGGGTGTGAAAAGTGAACAGGATGTGAGGCGAGGAATCAAAGAAGGGCTTTAAGCTTTTGAAATTAAAGGAAAGTTTTATTGTTTAGAGCTTAAACAGTTGTTTTGACTTATTTTTTTTCTATTTCTATCCGATAAGTATGTGAGCTATGGCTTCTTTTTCTTTAAATCATAAAAAAATTTTAGTGAGATCTCTCATTTTTGGGGGTGTGTTTCTTGCTATTATTTTTTCATTTCTTATTCTACTTAACATTCTAGTGAATCCTGATCTTTGGAAGGGAAAACTAGAAACTTTTTTAAAAACTTATGTCACAGCAGAAATAAGTCTCGGTGATTTTAAGTTTCAAACACTCAAGGGTTTAGGGCTTGAAATTGATAATGTCGAGGTTGTTCAAAATGAAAAGAAAGTTTTTTCCACTCGAAAATTAAAGATTCTTCTCTCCCCACGTTCTGTTTTAAGATTTCGTCCATCATGGCGTATTGTCTTTGAAGAACCTCAAGCTTTTTTAAGTTTAGGACGGGACGACCGATTTAATTTTTCTGATCTCATTAAAATACAAAAAACAAGAACAGAAGAAAATGAAGAAAAAAAAACAAGCCTTGTCATGAAGTTTTTGGCGGCCTCTGTTTTTGATTTTCATTTTAATAATGGAAAGTTTGATTTTGTGAATGAGAAAAAAAATCAAAGTGTACACTTAGAAAATTTTTCTTTGGATCTCACTCGAATGGGTATTGATCAGGAAATTGGAATTCAGTTGAAGGGGGTACTGAGTCCCTTTAAAGATTTTGGGGTGAGTTTAGCAGGAGAATCAGAATTTTCTGGAAACGTACGGTTGCTTTCGCTTTCCCCTTTGAAATTTCATACAGCAGGCTCTTTTAATTTAGATAAAGTAAATATCACTTATCAAGAAGAGCTTTTTTCAAAGCCACTAGGTAGTAAACTTTCTTTTTACTCTTCCTTGACGGTGGAAGAATTTCAAAAATATTTAGGAGAATTTCATATTGGACTTGAAGGGGTGAATATTTTAGGAAAAATCGAAGAGGATGAAGTTCTTGTTGAGACAAATTATTTTGTTGCCGAGAGTCTTAAAAAGTTTCTAAAACCTCTTGAAGTTCTTGATATTTCCGGAGGGGTGCAGCTTAAGCTTTCTTTAAAAGGAGAGGGATTTCAAAAAAGAAACCTTAACCTCATTACAGATAATGTTTATTTAAAAATACCACCTATTCTAAAAGGTGCTCACATTGAAGAAAAAGTGAAGGTTAATGGCCACTATGAAGTAGATCTTGAAGGGGTTGAAATTCAGAAATTAAAAGGTACGGGTGGTGTTGATTTAACACGCGCAAAAATTGTTTACGAAGGTGATCCTAAAAAAACTTATTTTAAAAAAGAACCTATGGTTCCCTTGTTCGCACAAGGGGAATTTCAATATACTCAAGAAAGTGGCATTTTTTTTAAAAAACTAGAAGCCCAGTTGGATCAGTTTTCTTTTCTTATTTCTAAGGAAGCTTATTTTAAAGATTGGAACCATAAAAAAATATCCCTTGAAACTTCACAGCTTGATTTTGAAAAACTTGCGCTCTTTTTCCCAACTATTCAGGGAATGAAGATAGAACAAGGTATTTTAGAACCCACGGTCTTTGAGTTTGATAATACTCAGTTAAGATCTCATATTGTTTTTCATAATATAAGAGGAGATGTTTCTGCACTTCCAAAACTTTCTCAAAAAACTTTCATTCAAAAAGGATTCTTTGGCCTCACTGGTGAAGCCCACATTGAACTTGATGGAAATACACTTACTTATTTTGATGGCAAAGTTTACTCTGATTTAGACAAAGTTCATTTTCAATATGGCGACTATTTCCAAAAATCAGACAATCAATCACTTAAAATTGAATCAGAAGTTTCCTTGAAGGGAGAGAAATGGATGACCCAAGGAAAGCTTAAATTCAGGGATTTTGGGGTTTCTTTAAGTGGGGAAATGTTTAATGAATTTTTAAAAATTCATTTTGTAACAAAAGAAGTTCATGTTGAAAATGTTTCTCAATTAAGCCCTTTTTTGAAGGATTATGATTTAAGACAGGGGTTACTTGATTGTGAAGCGAGTATTACTGGAAATATTCGAGGTCCATTTGTTCAGATAGATGGGGCTCTTCATAAAGTTCAAGGTAAAATAGCCTCGAAAAAAGAATTGGCTCCAGGGCTTAACATACAAGGGCCTTTTTTTGTAAACTCTGATTTTAAAGTAGTAACAGATCAAAAAAGTACTCAGATCAAGTCTTTAAAAGTTGAACTTTTTTTAAATACTTCAGAGATTGAATATAAAAATTTATTTAAAAAGAAAAAGGATGAAGATTTAGAGTTAAAACTCATGGCTTCCCAAGAAAATGGAAAAACACTTATTCAGGAAGGAGATTTAAAATTTAAAAATATTCCTTTTAAGATTGGGGGTTCTATTACAGATCTTAAAAAAGGTATTTTTAATCTTTCAGTTGCTTCAAAAATTTCTGATATGAGTGTTTTGCATTCAACTATACCACAACTTAAAGAAATGGAAGCTCAGGGTGAAATAGTTTTTTCCGGGACGGTACAAAAAAAATCAGAGGAGGAAAAAATAAAGTTCAAACAGGATATCACTCTTCAAAAAGCTTCCTTAAAATTAAAAGGCTTGCAACCCCGACTTCACAATATTCAAGGTAGTTTTACTTTGGAAGATAAAGCCTTAACAATTAAAAACCTTCAAGTACGGGCAGCTGATTCTGATCTGACAGTTTATGGAGATTTAAAAGATATAGATCATCCTAAAGGAAGCTTTTCATTTCACTCAGATTTTTTTAATTTTGATAAAGTATTACAAGGTGACGAAAAAAGAAAACCCAGCACTCAAGAAAAAAGCGATAGCATGGGTATTGTCGAAACCCTAAAAACTGCACCTTTTTTCAAAAACCTAGATGTCTCAGGAAAAATTGATTTTAAAAAAGGTATTTTAAGCCAGTTTCAGTTTGAAGATTTTTCTGCCTCGCTTTCTTTGAAGGGGCTTGTTTTTAATCTTACAAAATTGAGTACTAAAACTTATGGTGGAAAGATAGCGGCAACTACAATGATTCGTTTTACAGATGTTAAGCCTTCTTATGTTTTTGAAGGTGCTGTAGCAGATTTAGATTTGCAAAAATTCATTGCTGTTAAAAATGAGAAATTGAGTGATGAAATTCAAGGAAAGTTTTTTACACGCTGTATTGTAAGTGGAGAGGGTGTCCTTTGGGAACATTTTGTAAGCAATGCCCAAGGTAGTGGGGAGCTCATCATTAAAGATGGTAAGTTTTCACATCTTAACATTATAAAATCTGTTTTAGATACTTTAAAGGTTTTTGGAGCCCAAATTCCTTCTGATTTAGATATCTCTGGAAATTATGAAAAGTTACAGGGCAATTTTGTTTTAGAGAAAGGAAATATCAAAACTGATAATCTGCGTTTAGATGCAAGAGATTATTATGTTACTTTAGATGGTATTTATAATTTAGATACAAGTTTGGATTATAAAGGAAGATATAATTTTAAAAGAAGAGGATTTGGGTTTCCTATCTATGTCGACATTACAGGAACTTTAAACAAACCCGAAGTTCACCCCGATGTTCAGGAGTACCTTAAAAACATCATTACCAACGTCATTACAGACATCTTTAACTGATTAGATAAAAACTTTAAGTTCTTGGTGGTCACCTCATATAAAGTTACCTAGTATATTTTTCAGGCACAGCGGTTGTTTTTCCCTGCGAGAAAAACACCGCACGCCTCTCGGCCTCGCTCTTTTTTACTGTATAGGAAAGGCTAACTTAACTACAGGAGTCACTTTTTTATGAATCATTTTTGTGAAACTAAAAAATGATTCATAAAAGCCTAGGGCCCGCTTAGGCCTCCGAGACGGCCTTCAAAACATACTAGGTAACTTTATGTGACAGAATTTGAGTTTATGTAAAGCTAACCTTTCAAATTTTGCGGAAGTAAAGCGCAGCCTACGGTTCGTAAATATTCAAAACTGTGTATCCCGGACAGTGCTTTAGCACTTACGGGATCAAGAAGAGTTCATGTTGGATAACTACAGCGAGCCATGAAGCAAAATTTAGGAAGGTTAGCAAGAACCTAAGTATCGGAAACAAAACACCCAGTCCCAACTCTCTCATGGATAACTGTAACTTGAAAAGTTGTGTAAATTATGAAAGATATAAAGCATGCCTTCATGGTTTAAAGAGATCCAAACCCCCAAAATCAAAACCCGAAATGAAGTTTCAAAAATACCTCAAGGAGTGTGGGTTAATTGTTCTCGTTGTCGAGAGATCATTCATAAAGAAGATTTAAAAAAACATCTTTTTGTGTGCGTGAAGTGCAATTATCATTTTCGTGTTTCTGCTTATCAAAGAGTAGAAATGCTTTTAGATAAAAATTCTTTTCAAGAATATGATCAAGATTTAACCTCACCTAATCCACTTAATTTTGAAGATAGTATGACTTATGAAGAGAGGCTTCAAAAGTCAGAGAAAAAAACAGGGTTAAAAGATGCTATTGTAACAGGGTATGGCACAATTAATGGGGGAGAAGTTCTCATAGGCGCTTTTGATTTTAGTTTTATGGGCGGCAGTATGGGGCTTGTTGTAGGTGATAAAATTGCACGTCTTTTTGAAAAGGCAATACTCACAAAACTTCCTGTTATTATTATTTCTTCTTCAGGAGGAGCGCGTATGCAGGAAGGGATTATTTCTCTTATGCAAATGGCAAAAACACTGGCTTTATTGTCCCAATTTCGAAAAGCAAAAAGGCCTTTTATTTCTGTTTTAACAGACCCAACAACAGGGGGGGTGGCAGCAAGTTTTGCAATGAGAGGAGATATTATTTTAGCAGAGCCTGAAGCTCTTATTGGATTTGCAGGGCCTCGAGTCATTGAACAAACAATAAAACAAAAGTTACCTCAGGGTTTTCAACGGGCTGAGTTTTTGCTTGAACATGGCATGATTGATATGATTGTTGACCGAACTGAGCTTAAAACTCAACTTTCAAAACTTATCAAAATGCTGTAGTTTCACTTTCATGACGAGTGAAAAAAGTTATTCTTTAGACCAATATTTTCTTCAGTACCCACCTCAAAAGCAGGATTATTCTCTTAAAGCAATAGAAAATCGTTTGGATGAATTGGGTGGATTTCATAAGGATCTAAAAGTTATCCATGTTGCTGGTACTAATGGTAAAGGTTCTGTATGCGCTTATTTAACATCCATTTTAAATAAAGCTCACTATTCTGTTGGAACTTATACTTCACCCCATCTCCTCAATATTAAAGAGCGGATTCAAATAGATAGACAAATGCTTTCTGATGATGAGTGGTGGAGTGCTGTAGAAAAGTATCAATCTTATTTTCAAGGACTTTCTTATTTTGAGGTTCTCACATTTTTATCTTTTATTCTTTTTAAGCAGAGAAATGTTGATTTTGTCGTTTTAGAAACAGGAATGGGAGGGCGGCTTGATGCTACAAATGTGTGCCATCCACTTTTAAGTGTTATTACAAATGTAGATTATGACCACATGGGTCATTTAGGAAATACTTTAGAAAAAATCGCGTTTGAAAAAATGGGTATTATTAAAAAAGATGCTCCTGTTGTCAGTGGCCTAACGCAAGAACCACTTCAAAATAGACTCAGAGAAAAAGCCTATTCTTTGAATTCGCCAAGTTATCTGTTACACAAAGACTTTCAGTATGAGTTTAGTGCTTTAAAATATCCTCACAAAAATCAGTTTGTTTTTTATGGAGAAGAAAAAAAAACATTTGAAGATTTAAACATTTGGAATTTTTTCTTATTTGAGAATCTTTCACTTGTGCTTAAGTGCGTGGAGGTTTTAAGGGAAGAGGGGATTCTTATTTCAGAGGAAGCTTTGGAAGAAGGAGTGAGAGATTTTAAGTGGCCAGCAAGAATGGAAATCATTCAAAAAAAGCCTCTCATTTTATTTGATGTGGCCCATAATCCCCATGCGTTTCATTGTTTGAAAAAGAGCTTGCTTAGTTTCTTTGATTGGGATCACATTTATTTTTTGCTCGGCATTGTACGTGATAAAGAGTGGTCTCAGATGATAGATATTATTCAAACTTTAAACCCTATTATGGGGGTTGCCTCTTTTGAATCTCAAAGAAGCTGGGATGTTCACGATATTAAAAACGTTGAGTTTAAATTTTCTTCTATGAAGGAAGGCTTTGATTTTTTTAAAGATAAACTTACTGAAAGTGATTTATTGTGTGTGACGGGTTCTCTTTATTCAGTTTCTGAAGTTAAAAAATATGTTTAACCTAAAAAAAATCTTTTTTTTCATATTTTGTATTTCTTTCTTTTTTCATTATTTAAGCTATGCCGCCCTATCAAATAAAATTCACTATAAAGCTAAAAACTATTCATTTGATCCACTTACACAAAAACTGATTCTGTCAGGCGGAATTGATTTTGGTTATGGGGAAGATAAGGTTCAGGCAGAAAAAGCAGAAATTGATATTAAAAATAAAATTATTACAGTTGAGGGTCAGGTTCTTCTTAAAATAAGTGATGGAACTGAGATTTCTGCTCAAAAAGTTATTTACCATTATGATACCCAACTTGCTAAAATTTTTGAAGGAAGAGTGACTCAAGGCTCCAGCATTCTTGTTGCTTCAGAGGTTGATAAAGTAGGACCTAAAAAATACAAGCTTACAAATGGTTATTGGACATCTTGTCAGCATTGTGAAGATGAATCACCTGATTGGAGGATATGGGGGCTTTCAACAACAGCTACCATTGAAGAATACGGTTTTGTAACAAGTCCTGTTTTATATATAAAAGGTTTGCCTGTTTTTTGGTTGCCTTTTCTTATTTTACCCATCAAAAATGAAAGACAATCAGGTTTGTTGTTTCCCAAACATTCTTTTAGTGACAACCATGGATGGGCATTTTTAAACCAGTTTTTTTTGGCTTTAACTCCTCATCAAGATATGACATTTTCTCATCATTGGTATGAAAAAAGAGGACAAAAGTATGGTTTGGAATATCGATTAACACCAGCACAAAATTTTTCAGCCGTGTTGAACTCTTATTATCTTAATGATCGTAAATATGGAAAAATCTTCCCTGAACGTCGAGGGGCTGCTTTTTATAGACATTCATGGGATATTTCAAAAAATTGGAGCCATAAATTTAAAGCTGCATGGTTAAGTGATGCAGATTATCCAGATGATTTTTCTAAAGAAGTTTCTCATTTTTCTGGTGAGACACCCTTAGAAAAGAGCTCAGCTTCTGAATCCAATTTTTTTGTATCTTGGCATACCCCTTATAGTAATCTAACAACTGAAGCTGTATATTATCAAAATCTTTTGTCGGCTCACCCTCGCAATTCAAATCAAAATACAGTACATAAATTGCCAGAGCTTGGTTTGTTTATTCATTCGCTACCATTTTCACGTGATCTGCCTCTGTATTTTAACTTAGAAAGCTCTTATGCTCATTTTAGTAATTTAGGTAAAAATGATTTTATTGATGGTAATAATAATGGACAATTCGATATTAAAAATGAACAAGATATTTTGTTGAAGGCTCATCGCCTCGATTTATTTCCAAGGCTTATATTGCCTTTTCATATGGGAAAAGCTTTTGAATTCATACCTGAAGTAGGGTATCGTGATACGCGTTATCTTAAAGGAGCCTCTCAAGGTTGGGGAACTCGTTCTCTTTTTCGTTTTAGAACAAATCTTTTAACCAATTTTGAAAAGATTTTTTATTTTCCAGAAGAAAAGGAAGTGAAGGCTTCAAGGCATTCTGTTGAACCACGTTTGGAGTGGACTTATATCCCAAGAATTGAAACCACAGGGTTGCCTCAGTTTGATAGTGTAGATCAGATTGAGGCTTCCCATAAAATAAGTTATTTTCTTTCAAGCTGGCTTCATTTTAAAAACGTTTCACTAGATGAATCAAATAAGAAAGAGACCCATACTTACCCAAAGGCTTTAGAGTTTCGACTCTTTCAAACACTCGATTTAAAAAGGGTTTTTAATCATGAAAAAAATCCTTGGGAGGATTTAACAGCAAAATTACAACTTGATTTTTTACATTTTGATGCATCAATAGAAAATATTTTTGATGGAAACCGTTTATTTTTAAAAAATAATACAACAAGTTTTACTATATCAGATAGTTTTTCTAATTCTTATACGTTATCCCATAATTATGTTAGAGATACATCTCACAACGTCAGTTTTGGGGTTAACCTTAATTTTATAGAGTGGCTCAAACTTTATGGAACGAGTAATTACTCGTTAACGAGTCATCAATTTTTAGAACATAAGGCAGGTTTTCAAATTTTACCTACTTCACAGTGTTGGATGTTCAAAATGGATTTAATAAATACAAAAGATAGAGGATGGATTTATACTGTAGCTTTTGAGATTATTTTTAGCCCCGAAAGCAAAATTCTTCTTATTGATCCTGCGACTGAAAATCCTCATGAATTTTTAACAGGTTCGAAAAAACCAAAATGATTCTACTGATTGATAACTATGATTCTTTTACTTTTAATCTTCTTCAGTATTTAGAAGAAAATAAGATTTCAGTTGCTGTTGTAAAGAATGATCACATTTTTTCAAATAAATTAATTCTCAATAAATGCCAGGCTCTTGTGATTTCGCCAGGGCCGGGAGTTCCAGAAACTTCCGGAGAAATTCTTCGACTCATTCAAGAATATGCTCAAAAAAAGCCTATTTTAGGTGTTTGTTTAGGGCATCAAGCACTTAATAATGCCTTTGGAGGAAGATTAAAACACGCGCAAAGAATTATGCATGGGAAAACATCACGCATGAGCCATGATGGGCGGGGTGTTTTTTTGAACCTTCCTCAAGAAACACCAGTTATGCGTTATCATTCTTTTGTGGTTGATGAAGAGTATCTTCCAACTTGTCTTAAGGTGACCGCACGAGCAGAAGATGGAAGTATTATGGGGCTTCGCCATGAAAGCTTACCCTTAGAAGGGGTACAGTTTCATCCAGAGTCTATATTGACAAGTTTTGGAAAAGCGATTATCAAAAACTTTTTAGATTTCAATAAGTTAGTTAATTCTGTCTAGAATTATATTCTTCCGGAGAGTTTTTGTGGTTAAAGTGGGTATTAATGGTTTAGGGCGAATAGGACGTTCTATTTTTCGTGTTGCATTTCAAAATGCAAACTTTGAAATTGCAGCCGTCAATGGGTTAGATTCAGCTCTCACCAAGGCACATTTACTCCAATATGATTCTGTTCATGGGCGTTATCAACGCTCTGTTCAAGTGACTCAAAGGGGTTTTTCGGTTGATGGAAAAGAAATTTCTGTTTTAAACTTTTCTCATCCATCCTCCATTCCTTGGAAAGATTATGGGGTTTCACTTGTCTTAGAGTGCACCGGTGTTTTTCGAAAAAGAGAACAAGCAGCCTTGCATTTAAAAAGTGGTGCTAAAAAAGTTATTATCTCTGCACCTAGTTCAGATGCTGACCTTACAGTTGTTATGGGGGTTAATCACAAGGAATATAAGCCTCAAAGACATCATGTTATTTCAAATGCTTCTTGCACAACAAATTGTTTAACTCCTGTTTTAGCAGTTTTAGATAAAGAATTTGGAATTGAAAAAGCGCACATGACAACCATTCACTCTTATACCGCTGATCAAAGATTGTTAGATTTACCCCATAAAGATTTAAGACGTGCGAGAGCTGCTTCTTTAAATATGATTCCAACCACCACAGGAGCTTCAAAAACTGCAACCCTTGTTCTTCCGCAGTTGAAAGATAAGGTGACAGGTTTAGCTATGAGGGTTCCAACACCTTGTGCTTCTTTGATTGATCTTGTGGCACATGTGAGAAAAACTGCAACCAAAGAAAGTGTCAATCAAGCCTTAGAGAGGGCCAGTGAAACCAGGTTTAAAAATATTTTAGGTTTTTCGAATAAACCACTTGTTTCTTCGGACTACATAGGAGACCCAAGATCTTCTATTGTAGATGGAGAGCTTACAGATGTTGTGGGTGAAAACCTTGTGAAAGTGATTTCATGGTATGACAATGAAATTGCTTTTTCACATCGAATGGTTGAACTGGCAGAGCTTGTTGCCGAAGGTCTCTAAAATGCCGCTTCACTATTTTAATCATATCATTAAAACAGTTGATGAACTTCCAATTCATGAGGGAGACCGAGTTTTTTTGCGATGTGATTTTAATGTTCCTCTTGATAAGAATAGGAATATACTAGATGACACTCGCATTCGAGCTTCACTCCCTACAATCCAATATCTTCTTGATAAAAAATCAAAACTTATTTTAGCCTCTCATTTAGGGCGCCCTAAAGATGCCCCCGCACAAGAGTTTAGCTTAGAGCCTGTTGGCAGACGCCTCTCAGAGCTTCTTAAAAAAGATGTTATTGTGGCAGATGATTGTATAGGTGAAGGGATTCAAAAAGTTTTAGAAGATGTGGGGCCTGAACAAATTCTTCTTCTTGAAAATCTGCGCTTTAATTCTGGGGAAAAGAAAAATAACCCTGCTTTTGCACACCACATGTCTTTATTTGTAGATGTTTATGTGAATGATGCTTTTGGAGTAAGTCATAGATCTGATGCTTCTGTAGAGGCTTTACCTCATCTTATTAAAAGAAGAGGGTGTGGTTTTCTTATTCAAAAAGAGGTTGAAAATCTCACGCGTGTTTTGGAACACCCTGAAAGACCTTATGTAGCTATCATTGGAGGTTCAAAAGTATCTGACAAAATAGGGCTTTTAAGAAATCTTATGGTGAAAGCTGATATTGTGCTTGTAGGAGGAGCCTTGGCATATACCTTGTTGAAAGCAAAAGGGGTAGAGGTGGGAGATTCTTTGGTTGAGGATGAAAAATTACAATTAGCAAAAAATCTTTTCGAAAAAGCAGTTCAAGAAAAGGTAGAGCTTGTTTTACCCTGTGATCATATTGTGAAAAAAGAAAATGAGAAAGATAGTGAGTATATCATGACGGAAAACCAAAATATTCAAAAAGGTTTTTGTGGAGTTGATATTGGGCCAAAAACAATTTCAAAATTTTCATATTATATTTCTCGTGCCAAAACTATTTTTTGGAATGGGCCTTTGGGTATTTATGAAAAACCTCCTTATGATGCTGGAACACGTGCTATTGCTCAATTAGTGGGTGAAAGTTCTGTCTATTCTATTGTAGGAGGAGGAGATTGCGTTGCTGCGGTTGCCCAAGCAGGGGTTCTCCATAAAATTTCTCACATTTCAACAGGTGGTGGAGCAAGTCTTGAATTTTTAGAAGGGAAAATTCTTCCAGGATTAATGAGCTTAAAATCATGAGAAAGCCACTTATTATTGCCAATTGGAAAATGAACCATCTTTTAGATGAGGCTTTAAAATTTCTTCAAGATTTTAAACGTGAAAGTGTTTTTTCAAGACTGGAATCCAAAAATGCGCCTGAAGTTGCCATAGCGCCTAGTTTTGTTCTTTTAAGTGAGTTACATAAAAAACTTCAATTTAATTCCGTTAAACTTGTCGCTCAAAATGTTCATTGGGAAGAGAGGGGTGCTTTTACTGGTGAGGTTTCTCTTTCAATGCTCATCGATGTTGGGTGTGATTATGTCATTATAGGGCATTCAGAAAGACGCACTCTTTTTGGGGAAACCAATGCTTTGATTCAAAAGAAAGTTGCAGCAGCGTTAGGAAAACACATAGGGGTTGTTTTATGTGTTGGTGAATCTTTAGAAGAGAGAGAAAGTGGCAAAACTTTTGATATAGTAGGAGAGCAACTCACAACTGCGCTGTCTTGTCATTCTCTTGAAACTTCCTGTCATTCCCTTGAAAAAGGGAATCCAGAATTGCCCACAAAGCTTGCAATCGCTTATGAACCTGTATGGGCTATTGGAACAGGGAAAACAGCTCTTCCAGAACAGGCTGAAGAGGTACATTTATTTTTGAGAAAACTTCTTTTAAAGCAGTATGGGGAGGTTGCAGATCAAATACGAATCCAGTATGGTGGCAGTGTTAAACCAGATAATATTGCAAGCCTCATGGCTCAGCCAAATATTGATGGTGCTTTAGTAGGAGGGGCTTCGTTGGAAGCTTCTTCTTTTGCTCACATCATTGAGAAGGCTTTTTTATAGGAGATGAATATGGAAAGTTTTTTTATTTTTCTTCATATCGGAATATGCGTTTTCCTCGTTCTTTCTGTTTTACTTCAAGTAGGAAAAGGTTCTGATATGGGTGCTGTCTTTGGAGGATCGAGTTCTACTATTTTTGGTACAACGGGGGCTACAACTTTTATTACAAAGGTTACAACTGTGCTAGCTATTTTATTTGTTGTATCCTCTGTATATTTAACAGTTTCAAAAAAACAGAAATTATCTGTTTTTGAAGGTGTCAAAACAGAAACAACTACACCTGTTGTCACACCTCCTGCTCCTCCAGAAGAACAGAAGAAAAATTAAATTTTTGCTCGGGTGGTGGAATTTGGTAGACACGTACGCTTGAGGGGCGTATGGGGAAACCCGTGCTGGTTCGAGTCCAGTCCCGAGCATTTGTCATTCCCGCGACCCCCCATTCTTTTTAATTGATGCGAAGCAGCGCTCATATTTAGCTGCATCTTCAATGCAAATGTTTGTGTTGTAAAAAAAATAAAATCTTTATCGTTTAAGATTTGATAGGGATTCATATTGACTTCAACATTTTTGAAATTTCTAACATAATTGTTTTCCATTGATTTTGATTTCCAAATTGTTTTTGATGTTCTAAGTCTAAAAAATTGATAACATGTCCCTTAAAATCTTCATAGGATAGACTTTCAAGATTTTTCAATGCAGTCCGGCATAGATGTATTATGTACTATTATTGATGTTTTTATCAATAGAAGAACATAATGACTTTTGAGGTAAAGATTTTATAGTCTTAGGTCGATATGCCTATAGTCGATATGGCCTATAGAAGAGCATATTTAAAAATGAGGGCTAAGATGAAAAGAATCTTATTTGTACTGGTCATATTTACAGTGTTTTGCGCTATGAGCAGTTTCGCAGAGGATAAGGCAGAGTATGAAAAAGAAAAAATGCCGCCTGCTAAATTAGAGAAACAAAAGCTTGTCAAAGCGCTTCAGGACGGTGGTTATATCATTTATTTTCGTCATCATATAACTGATGATAAAAAAGTCGACGAAGACAGAACAAATCTTAAAGATTGTTCAACACAGAGAAATTTGACAGCGGAAGGCAAAAAAGGTTCCATTGAGATTGGCCGGGCATTCAGAAAATTAAAAATAAAAGTATCATCTGTTATTTCAAGTCCCTACTGTCGCTGTCGTGATACAGCAGTTCTCGCCTTTGGAGCAACAGAACTTGATGATGATCTTCAATTTGCCATTTATGATGGGCCAGAAGAGCGCAGACGAAAGGGACAAGCGCTAAGAAAACTTCTATCTCAAAAACCAAAAGAAAAGACAAATTCTGTTATCGTATCGCATACTGCAAATTTAAAGGAAGCAGCCAATATTTGGCCTAAACCCGAAGGAGTGGCAATCATCTTTGAGCCAAACGGGAACGGCCAGTTTGAATTTGTTGGCATAGTATTGCCCGATGAATGGAAAAAATATTTAAAACCAAAATAGCCGGAGTTTAAGATTGTTTTTTAAAAAAAAAAATTTTAGAAAGATTAAGCTTTTTTTGATTCCAGCTGTTGTAGTTGGTTTCTCAGCAGCACTCATTTTTATTGAGTTCAAGACATTCAAATTCCAACAAGAAAGCTTCGTTGCCTTCTCAAAAGACCAGATAAATTTAATTCAGATTTCAAAACAACTTGCACTCTTCTCTTCCCAACATATTTTAATGATTCAACTTTTAGCAAAAGCAGGCACTGAATTTGATGAGGAAGAAATATATGAAAATGGAAGACCTATTTTAGATAAAATTGAAAGACTGAAAATTAAAATTACTCCTTTATTTAAAAATACTTACTTGCAGTCCAAAGAGCCATTAGACGAAATTATGAGAAAAATCCACAACTATTCTGAATTTATTACTTCAGTGGTGGCAATATCTTCAGTAAATTTAAAGTTGGCAAATAATTTTATGATAGAAGCCAATAAGGAATTCTCACTTCTTCATATTTCTTTTGACAATTTACTGCTCTCATCTGGCTCGCGCAATCAAAATAAGTTTAATTCAATGTTAGAAAATATAAATAAGTCTACTGTTCAATTTGGTTTCTCCGTTATTTTATTGGTGCTCATCATTTCACTTATAAGTCTCTGGCTTTCGCGTTCCATACAATCTCTAAGTGCGTCTAGAGAGAAATTACTGTTGGCAAAAAGTGATTTAGAGGAGAAAGTTGAGTTCTTGGAAATGGCTTCTCATGATATGAAAGCCCCTTTAGCGATCATTCAACTGGCTTCTAAAAGTTTAAATAAAATAAAAACAGATAGAGAACAAAGGAAGCTTTGTGAGATGATAAGCAAACAAGCTGAGAGAGCTATAGTGCTTACTTCTGATTTGTTAGAGGTGAGCGCACTGGAAACACAAGAGCTTCATATTCAAAAAATAAGCATTAACGTCAAAGATTTATTAATAGAAATGGCTGATGACTTTAGGGAATTGGCAAAAGAGAAAGGCATTGGAATTTCAGTTGATGAAATTGAATCATCTTTGTCAGTTTATGCAGATGAATTACGTTTAGAGCAAGTTTTAAGAAATCTTCTTTCAAATGCTATTAAATTTTCAAATAAAGGGACGATTACAATGTCTGCCCAAGAGGTTGCAAAGGATCATGAGAAATTTATTGCATTTTCAGTAAAAGATGAAGGACGAGGTATCCCCAATGATAAAATTGGTAAAATCTTTATCATGTTTACTCAAATGAGTACCGAAGATCGCAAGCGCGGCATGGGTTTGGGATTAGCTATTTGTAAGAAAATATGTGAAAAACATAAAGGTGAAATATGGGTTGAAAGCGAAGAAGGAAAAGGGTCAAAATTTACTTTTATCATCCCAGTTTCTGGAAGCACTATGAGCAAAAACGCTGTTTAGTATAATGAGGAGGGAGCTATGAAAGGACATATATTTCAGTTGTTTGAGATCTTTGTTAAAGAAAAACATGGAGAAATGGTTCTGGATGAGCTTTATAATGAAACAAGTATTCCGGAAAATGTTATTCCTTTTTTAAAGCCGCTCACTTACCCTGATGAGTATTTACTAGGAATGATTTCAGCGTTATCATCAAAAACAGGACTCTCTGTTGATCAGATTGTTTATGACTATGGAAAACATCTGGTTCCAGGTCTGCTTGAAATGTATCCACAACTCATCAAGAGTATTCATTCTACAAGTGGGATCTTAAAGAGGGTAGAGCATATTCATGTGACTGAAATCATGAAATTATATCCTGATGCCACACCGCCAGATATAAAACTTAAAGAATGGGATGAAAGCAAACAGGAAGGAGTCCTTACTTATTGTTCTCCAAGGCATTTATGCAGGTTAGTAGATGGTGTGTTAGATGGTCTGGCCGATCGATATAAAGAAAAGATCACTTATCATCAGACTCATTGTATGAACAAGGGAGACAAAGAGTGTGTCTACAAGATTTCAATTATAAAATGAATTTAATCTTATTTATGGACATTTAATTATGTTTAAATATTTTTTAAAAAAGATTTTCAAGTCTCGAGATGAGCAACTCAGGCTTTTGAGAAAGAAATTAGAAAAAGAACACAATGCAGTGAAAATCCTTGAAAACTTTATTGAAAATAAATCGCGCGATTTTTTTCAACAGAAAGAAAAATTCAGAGGATTATTAGAGGCTGCACCTGATGCCTTTGTCATTGTTGATAAAGAAGGTAAAATCATCATGATAAATAATCAGGTGGAGGTGCTTTTTGGCTATGCTCGCGAAGAGTTGATAGGAAAGCCTGTTGAAATATTGGTGCCGGAACATTTGCGCACAAAGCATGTTGAGCACAGAAAAACATATTTTGAGCAGCCAAAAAAACGGACCATAGGGATCGGATTGGATCTCTATGGTGTGCGAAAAGATGGTAGCAGGTTCCCTGTTGATATTGCTTTGAGTCCTTTGAAAATAAACGGAGACTTCATTGTTACAGCGGCCATTCGAGACATTTCAGAACATAAGCAGACAGAAGAAAAATTAAGACATGCGGCAGCTGTTTCATCTGAAGCAGCAAAACGAGAAAGAGAGATGAGCGAATTAAAATCGGAGTTTATCCAGATGACTTCTCATGAACTAAAAACACCGTTAACCCATATTAAAGCTGGGGTATCCAATTTAGAACATTTAAAGCTTGCTCCCAAAGTAAGAAAAAGAATATTTAAGATAATAGATGGTTCGATTCATCGTCTCAGTACGCTGATTAGCGACCATCTTGATTTAGAAAAAATTGAAAAAGGAAAAATGGAATATATTATTAAGCCTCACCACATTGCTCTGATGATTCGAAATGCGGTTGAATCATTTCATCTATTTTCAAAACAAAGAGGTGTAAGATTAGAGTATAAGATTTCGCACACAACTCCTGATGTTTTAGTTGATCCTGATAGATTTAATCAAATTATGACAAATCTTTTGCACAACGCACTCAAATTTACGCCAGAAGGGGGGGGTGTTACGGTATTTTCAAATATCAAAGGGGATTATTTGGAAATCAGCGTCAAAGATACGGGTTATGGTATTCCAAAAGAGGAGCAGACAAAAGTTTTTGAAAAATATAAACAGGTCAAAGATAGACTTAAGAAAGGACAAATTGGCGGAACAGGGCTTGGTTTGCCAATTGTAAAGGCTCTCGTAGAGGGTCTGGGAGGTAAAATGAGACTGGAGAGCGAAGTCAATAAGGGAAGTTGTTTCTCGTTTACTGTACCGCTTGCTAAAAAACAGAAAAAGGTAGCTTAGCGATGAAAAAAATTAAAGTCTTACTTGTGGATGATGAAAAAGATTTTAGAGAAATTATGCGGCCTGTATTGGAGGTTGAGGGTTGGGAAGTGATAGAGGCTTCTTGTGGAAAAGAAGCGCTAGAAAAAGTAAAACAAGAAAGACCCAATATTATTATTTTAGATGTCATGATGCCTACTTTAGATGGTTTTACTATTTGTAAGGAATTAAAGACAGATGAGAAGTATAAAAATATTCCTATCATTTTACTCACTGTTAAATTTGGGAAGGCCGATCACGAGCGAGGGATTGAAGTTGGCGCGGATGCCTATATTACAAAGCCTTTTGAAACAGATGAACTGATAAAACAGATTAAGAGTTTATTGCAAGCTTAAAACACATTGGCGCTAGTCGCCATCTACGAGATCTCTTACACATACATTTAAGCCGCTAGCAAGTTTCTTAAGTGTCAGATAACGTATATTTCTCATTCCTTTCTCAATTTCACTCAGGTTGCCCTTGGACATATCATTTTCCCACGCGAGTTTTTCAATGGTCATCCCCTTTTTAAGTCTCATATCACGGATTCTTTTCCCTAATCGTATTAAGTGCATATTGCTCATATTTTGAATATTACAAAGAATACTTAAGTTCTGCGTTCGGTATACCGAACTCTATTATAGAGACCAGGAGCCTTCATAGGCTTGACGATGCTATTAAGCAGGGAAATGAAACAAAACTTTTGAGAAGGCTTTATGAAAAAGGAAATGTTAGAAGAACACTTTACCAACAATAGTGTTCCTCATATTCTTGTCGTTGATGATGACGATTTGTTTCGTCAGGTGATGTTTAACTTTCTAAGTAAAAAAAAATATAGTGTTCAAATATGTAAAAGCGGAAAAGAAGCGATTAAATATATGAAAGAAAAGCGTTTCGATATTGTATTCTGTGATATGGCCATGCCTGAAATGAATGGAATAAAGACAACCAAAGAGTTAAAAAAAATTGATCCAGAAGCTAAAATTATCATAATGACAGGTTACGCAGATGAAGATGATTGGCGCGAAATCCAAAAATCAGAAGCCTGTGGGGGGCTTCTTAAATCATTTAAAATGGATGATATTTGTTTAATAATTAAAAAATCTATAGAATTAAATAATAAAGAATTTAAAACATGGATTTTAAATTCTTTAAAAAATATCAAAAAATAATAGAAAAAATATCCCCGAGTCTTCTATATTTTGTGATAACAGCCTTTTTATAAAATTTTTGTGACATAGTACGAGTGATTAAATAATATGCAAATACGTCTATAAAATGTGATTTTTATCTATAAATATATGAAAATACTCAAGGTTCTAACATTTGATGAGGTTGTACGTAGGCGTACCTGATGATGAGATTCAAGATTTTAATTTATATGCCGATGAGACTTATGAACATGAAACGTACAAAGAAACTCCTGTGGATGGCAGGAGTATCATTTGTTTTTATCATAACAGCAATTAATCTTACATCCTTGTTCTACCTTAAAGCTGTAGGTGTTTTTAATAATATAGATTCTGTTTCTGATGAAAAGATTAAGCAAGCGCTAGGGCAGATTGATAAGAATTTAAAAATATTTTCTGAAACAGCTCATTCTATAATAAAAAATAATCAAGTTCATCTTTCTTTGCATCAATTAAAAACAAAAGAGTTAACTGAATTTAAAAACATTTCTGAAGAAATAGATAAAAATCTCAAAAGCTTGGCTCGCGAAACAATACCTCATAAAAATATTTATAAGAAAATTCAAAATTTAAGAAAAATTATTTCAAATAGCGCCGCTTTCTTTTCTCATCCACTTTTTTCGATATCGGAAACGAAATCTGAAGCGCACATGATAAAAAAGCTCTTAGCAATAAGAAATAATTTTAAGTTGGGCATGGATGTCTTTGATAAGAGATCAAAAAAAGTCTATAGCCAGCTATCTTTACCAACACATAAGAGTTTCCTTGAGAGAGCACAGATCTTAAGTAAGCACATGAGACAACTTGTGTTGTCTCGTCAGCAATTATTAGATCTCCATGAAAATGAGGTGGCACAATTAGTTGCTATTTGGAAAGGCATAGAGAATTTAAATGCTTCTTATTCTGAAGTTCAGAATACAGCAATGATCGTGTCAAACTTGTCCCATGAATCATTAAAGAGTGTTAACAGTACATTAAGCTCTCTTGGAAAGAAAAGTAGAGGTATGGTATTAGCCTCACTTATTATTCTCATTTTAGCGGTGGTTGTAAGTGTTTTTATTTCAAAAAATAAAGAAAACAAAGAAAAGAGGGTGATAACGGTCTACAAAATAAATCACGGGGAATTAGAATCAAAAAAAGTGACTACACCGATTGAGCTTAGTAAATCGCCTATAAAAATAAATGAGTTTAGTTTACTTGAGCTCATTAAAAATTGCTGGTCGACTACAATTGATGATGCTCTATTCAGTAGCAAAAATATTAAATTTTCAGAAATATTTCCAGAGACAGCATCTCTCTGCTATTCCGATGAAATTAAAATGAAACAATTGATTGATACCCTTTTAAATAACGCGATTAGATTCACAGAAAAAGGCACTATAGCACTCTCACTAGAAGAAAGAGGTAAAAACTTTATTATTAGAATAAAAGATACCGGCATAGCGATACCTCCAAAAGACCTAAAAGATATTTTTGATGGGTATCACCGATCATTTGTTATGGCCACGGGTCTGTTGGACATGAGTATACGGACTCCTGCGTTGATTCTTGTTAACAACATGGTACACATGCTGAAGGGTTATATGAATATTGAATGTGATGAGGAAAACGGGAATCTTTTTACTATAATCCTCCCCGTTCGCTATGGCGAACAAGAACAAATCAGTGAACAAAGCGTGAAATTGTTTCCTCTGACCGTATAAAAGGTACTCCACGGTTAAAGGTTTAGGAATGCGCCCGGCAGGACTCGAACCTGCAACCCTGTGGTTCGAAGCCACATACTCTATCCAATTGAGCCACGGGCGCATCATGAGATATTTACTTAAAGATCCTTGCTAATTCAATGGTTTTTGGCAGAATTCGCACATTCCCTTAATTTCACCTTTGATGGCAAAAAATTTGATACCCTTTTTTTCCAAGATAGTCTGAAAGAGATAAGTAAGTTCGTCATCTTCAACAGGATGATGTGTGTGGCATTCTGTACATTGAAAAAGAAGCCTGTTTTTTTGATTAAATTCAGGTTCAAAACGAGAAAACCCATCCCCCAAATGCGAGCGTATTGCAAAACCATTTTTTTCAAGAAGTTTAATTGTTCTATAAACAGTGGCAAAACCTATATTTGGAACTTTTCTCTTAACCTTTTTATAAATTTCTTCAACGTTCAGTTGATTTTCAAGTGTTGCAAAAATTTCAATAATAGCATTTCTTTGCTTAGTTGATTTAAATCCTTTTTTATTCAAAAAATCTTTGAGTATTTGAATTTTGTTTTCAACTATTTGTTCTCTTGTCATCATGCCTCCATATATAAATGAGAATGATATTCATTCTCACTAAAATATCCATTTTTTATGCAATAGCAAGTGATTTTAAAATAAAATATTAACAAAAATTAACGGATTATTATTGAACATAGATGAGTTTTTTTTCTGCGTCTTTTCTTGTGTAAAAAAAGCTTGTGATATA
Organism: Deltaproteobacteria bacterium; assembly: GCA_016186995.1. Lineage (GTDB taxonomy): Bacteria > Bdellovibrionota > JACOXK01 > JACOXK01 > JACOXK01 > JACPKQ01. The sequence goes on from JACPKQ010000003.1 coordinate 49,853, forward strand.
GCATAAAAGTATGCCCCTTTATGTGCTGTTCCTGAGTTTGATTTTGTTTCTTTCTCCTTGTCTTTTTGCTGATTCGGCACAAAAAACTTCTTTAGAGGCATTGCTTCTAAGGGCTCTTAAAGAGAATTTTGATATACACATTTCTGAAAGTACAGCTCATCAATCCTATTTTGATATTAAGGCAAAAAAGTCAGTTTTTGATTGGACTTTGGATGGAGATTTTTCCTACAAAGATGATAAAGATGAAGCTGTCGCAGCTGCACTTGCAGCGAGTCGCTCAACACAATCGACCTATGGTCTAGGTTTAAGTAAAAGATTTTTATGGGGGACTCTTTTAGAATTAAAGCTCAATCATATTAAAACAAAAAGCAATTTTGCTGGGCTTGCACATAATCCTTATTGGGATTTAACTTACTCTTTTGGTCTCACACACCCTGTTTTAGAAAATTTCTTTGGTTTTTCAGATCGAAATGCGGTTCAAGTTGCAGAACTCACCTCTCAATCACAAGATTTAAATGAGTTTAGAAATATTGAAGTTGTTTTAAGTAATGTTGAAAAAGCTTATTGGGTTTTAATCTATAGTTATCAAAACGTAGAAATTAAAAAACAAGCTCTCGAGAAAGCTCGAAAATTATTAACCTCTCATGAAAAAAAAATAAAATCAGGCTTGATTGAAGAAACCGAGCTTCTTGCTTCAGAAGCTAATGTGGCAACACGCCAAAGTGATTTACTTTTAGTTCAAAAAGAGTTGATTTCGAGTGACGCAGCGTTTCAAAAGTTTTTTAAAAGGAGTCAAAAATTTACGTTTGAGCCAGATGAGGAGTTTGTATATGAGAAAAAAACTTTGGATCTTGATGTAGGTATGGCTCAAGCTTTTCAGAAAAGATATGATTACTTAAGTGTTTTAGAGAATGCTAAGGCTCAGGATCTTAATCTTAGCGTTCAGAGTAATAAAAAGCTTCCAAAACTTGATCTTATTGCTACTCTTATTTCAAATGGTTTAGAAGGCCAGTTTCAAAATAGTCAGGATGAAGCCATGCGTTGGCAACATCCTACTTATGTTGTTGGCTTTAATATAAGTGTTCCTCTTAATAACCGATTAGATCACAGTAATTTTTTAAAGGCTCAGGCGGAGAAGCAAAAAACTCTTTATCAGCTTAAAAAAACAGAACAAAATGTTTATTTTGAAGTGAAAGAGTCCTATGAAGCGTTGAAGAAATATGAAAAAATTGTGGCAAATAGTTTTAAGGTAGAAAAACTTCAAACACAAAAACTTGAACTTGAAGAAAAAAAGTTTAATCAGGGGCGTTCCTCACTTGATCTTGTGATTGATTATCAGGAAGATTTGTTAGCAGCGCAAACAAATAAATTGCAATCTATCTTGCAATACAAAGAAGCTTATATAAATTGGCAATTAGCTCAAGGTGTTTTTGTAAAGGATCACACAATAGATTTAAAATTTAAAAGATGAAATTTATTCAATTTTTTCTTTCGAAGTCTCTTCTTGTGAATCTTCTTTCAGTTTTTATTATTATAGCTGGGGGTTATTCTTTTTTTACTATGAAGCGTGAGGCGTTTCCTCATGTTTATCTTGATATTATGCGTGTTGAAACAATCTATTCTGGTGCCAGTCCTAAAGAGGTGGAAAAGCTTGTCACTATTCCACTTGAAGATGCTGTTAAAGAAGTAGATGGCGTGAAGGAGATTAAATCTCTTTCTGCTGAAGGGTTTTCATTACTTGTTATCACCATTGATGAAGATGCCAAAAATAAAGAAAAAATTAAAAATGATATCCAAAGGGCTATTGATCGAGTGACCGACTTACCAGAAGAGGTCGAAGATCCAAATGTAAGAGAGGTTTCAACAAGCCAAACACCGGTTATTGAAATTGCTTTAAGTGGGGGGCTTTCTGAATTTGAATTAAGAAAAGTAGCCAAATATGTTGAAAATCAAATTGATGATTTTCCAGAAGTGGCAAGCATTTTCAAAAGAGGATATCGAGAGAGGGAAATTTGGGTTGAAACAGATCCGCTCAAACTCCAGGCTTTTCATATTTCACTTTCGCAAATGATTGAAAGTTTAAGGCTTAAGAATATTAATCAGCCCGGGGGAACACTCGATGATAAAAAAAGTACTGAGTATCTCATTCGAACAGTGGGTGAATTTACAAATCCTCAAGAAGTTGAAAATGTGATTATTCGTTCGAATGATTTTGGATATTTAGCGCGTATTAAAGATGTTGCTACAGTCAAAGATAATTTTGAAAGAGAAACTTTGATTGAAAGAACAGAGGGAGAAAAATCTATTGGGCTTGTTGTTCTTAAAAAAGAATCAGGCGATATTATATCCCTTGTTCAAAAAATTAAGAAAAAAATGGAGGAGTTAAAACCTTTATTACCTCCTGGTTTAAATATTAAATATGCCAATGATATTTCTTACTATGTTCAAAGACGTCTTAATGTTCTTAAAAGTAATGCATGGGTTGGGATTGCTCTTGTTTTAGGTTGTTTGCTTCTTTTTCTTAATTTCGGAATGGCAACTATTACAGCCATGGGTATTCCTATTGCCTTTATGACGGCTGCCCTTGTTTTTGATTTTTTTGATTTGAGTATCAATCTTATTTCCATGTTTGGGCTTGTGATTGTTTTAGGAATGCTTGTAGATGATTCTATTGTGGTTGCTGAAAACATTTATTTTCATATTGAAAAGGGTGAAAACCCTTCTCGTGCCGCATTTTTAGGAACAACTCAAGTGATGAAACCTGTGCTGATGACGGTGTTTACAACTGTTGCTTCTTTTTTGCCCTTAGCCATGATGGAAGGCATTATGGGGAAATTTATCTGGCAGATTCCAGCTGTTGTGATTATTTGTCTTGTTGCTTCTCTTTTAGAGTGTTTTTTTATTCTTCCCTCGCACTGTGTTGATCTCATCATACCTTTAAAAAAACTTTCCAGAAAAAAAGCAATGGTTAAAGAAACTCATTGGTTTGAGAAATTGCTTTCTTTTTATCTTAAATTTTTGAAATTAGCTCTTACCCATCGTTATAAATTTATGGGAGGAGTGGTTGTAACTTTTATTTTCCTTGTTATTGCAGCTCTTACCCTTAAGAGTTTTGTTCTTTTTCCTTCCCATGGCATAGAGATCTTTTTTTTAAGGGCAGAGGTGCAAGTGGGAACTCCACTTGAAGTTACTTATGAAAAAATGAAACCCATTGAAAATCTTATTAGAAACTTACCAAAAAAAGAACTTGATACATTTGTGACCCAAGTGGGTATTGTGCAAGAAGATCCTAATGATCCTTTTGCTTTAAGGGGAAGTCATGTTGGGCAAATCATTGTTTATCTGACTCCTGAACAGAAAAGAAAAAGAACGGCAGCTCACATCATAGATGATTTAAGAGCCCAAACAAAAGAAATCTCTGGATTTCAAAGAATTTATTTTGATCGTGTGAATCCTGGCCCACCTATTGGAAAGGCAGTTGCAGTACAAGTAATAGGGGAAGAGATCTCTGTGCTTTCTCAGATAGCCTCTCAAGTAGAAAGCTATCTTCATACATTGAAAGGTGTTTTTGATGTTAAAAATGATTTTGAAACAGGGAAAAAAGAGCTTCAAATAGTTGTTGATGAAGAAAAAGCTTCTCAAGCAGGGCTTTCCATCACAGAAATTTCAAAAACAGTTCAGTATGCATTTGAAGGAGGGATCGCAACCATTATTAAAAAGCTTGATGAAGAAATTAAAGTAAGAGTTCTTTTGAGTGAACAATATAGAATAACACTTGAGAGCTTTGATAAAATTGTAGTACCTAATTCGAATGGAAGACTCATTCCCCTTAATAAAGTTTCGAAATTAGAAACAACCTCAGGAATTTTTAACATTAAACATCTAGATAAAGATCGCGTTGTGACTGTGAATGCTAATGTTGATAATAAAAAAACAAGTTCATCTTATGCGAATAGTTTAGTTCAAGAAAAATTTAAAAATATTTCTCATGAATTTCCAGGATATAAAATTACATATGGAGGTGAACAAGAAGATACAGATAAATCTTTAAACAGTCTTAAAAAAGCTTTTTTATTTGCTTTTTGTGTTATTTTTATCATTCTTGCAACGGGTTTTAATTCACTTTTACAACCTCTTATTATTCTTATGGCTATTCCGTTTGGTTTCATAGGTGTGATTCTTGCCTTTTTTCTTCATGGATTTTCCTTTAGTTTTATGGCCCTTCTTGGGATTGTAGGAATGATTGGTGTTGTTGTGAATGATGCCATTATTTTAGTTGAGTTTATTAATCAAAAGTTTGAGGAAACTGGAAACATGATGGAAGCTTTGCTTGAGGGTGGAAAGAGAAGATTTCGACCTGTTATTTTAACAACGATTACAACAGTTTTTGGATTAGCTCCTGTTGTTTATGGTATTGGAGGGAATGACCCCTTTTTAAAACCAGCTGCACTTTCTATTACGTGGGGGCTTCTTTTTTCAACGGCTTTAACACTTCTTGTGATTCCTTGTTTTTATCTTATTTTAGAAGATGCAAAAAAATATATTCAACATAGAACTCAAAAAAGAATATCCTCTCCCTTGACGGGAGAGGACTAGCAGGAGAGGGTAAGATTTAATACGCCGGGGTGGCGGAACTGGCAGACGCGCATGACTTAGGATCATGTGGGTTATCCCGTGAAGGTTCAAGTCCTTTCCCCGGCACCACTTCCGCGTTTTAAATTCACCTAGTTCTTCCTCATATTTAAACAAACATCCCATACCGCCTTCTCTAGGTTCGATCTTCGCCTTTCAGGCTCGTTCTCACGAAGAGAAGGTCTCCAGCTGCTATTCTAAAATTCAGATGCTCTTATTCATCGCATCTTCATTAAGAATAGCTACGCTTCCGTAGGTTCAAGTCCTTTCCCCGGCACCACTTCCGCGTTTTAAATTCACCTAGTTCTTCCTGAAGTTTGAGATTTTTGGGCATCGCTATTATAAAGAGCAATCAAGCGATTTTTTTCTCTGTTAAAACGATCGATTAAATCGTTTTCTGTTATGCCTTCAAATGTAACTTGGTTTAGATCAATACCTGTATGATATAATTCAATAAGTAGCCCGGAAACAAATGACTGGGTGAAGGATCGAACGCCTTTGAAATCTAAATGTGTCACCTGATTCTATTCTCAAATAACCCGTATTTTTTTTAATAAACTGCCAGACTTCATTTAATCCGATCCCTCTCTCACCTCTGCCTGGTTCAGGATTGAGTGCGCTTTTCTGAAGCTGGGTTTCGGTCAGAATAATTTTGTCCTCAGCTATCTTTTTTAAGGAAAAGAAAACTTTTATGCGGGGCTCTGCTCTGGCGAGCAGTGAGGCGGGCAGCCTTCATTTTTACGCTTGGACGGGCGGATTTTTTGGCGGCAGTTTCTATTTTTCTTGCCCTTGCCCCACCACCCCCGTGCGCGGACAAGATTAAAGAACTCCCTAAAATCAATAAATCAATATGCTAACTATAGTATGTAGCATCAAAGTTAGCAAGTGGATATACTTCAGTTATCAATTATGAAAAGAGAAATCCTTATCAGATTTGGTCAAAAAGTCCGAGAAGAGCGTACAAGGTTAGGTTTGTCTCAAGAAGAACTAGCTGTACGCGCTGGTGTTCACCGGACTTATATCGGCATGATTGAGCGCGCAGAAAAAAATATCACACTCGAAAATATCGAAAAAATCGCCAAAGCTCTTGAAATCTCGCTCGATAAGCTAATGAGCTTGGAAAAGTAAATCTATGGGAACAAATGAATTAAGAAAAAGAAAAATTTGGCAAGATTCCAGCGGAAGAAAAGCAGGAGTCGCAGAAAAAAAATTTTACGAAATATTGTCGAAAGAGTTTAAAGGCTCGAACTTTAGAGTGCGCTCAAAGCCAAAAGAATTTAAAAATATCTACTCTAAAATAAAACTCAGTGATGAAGTTTTAGCAAATATTTATAACCCAGATGAAACATGGATACATGGAGTAATTCCAGATTTCGCTATAGATAATCTCAAAACTAATAAAACACTATACGTAGAAGTCAAAAGGCAGGATGGGTGGGTAGAAGGAAAACCCCGTAAGGCGGGTAGAGGAAATGCGCATGAGAGATCATGTAAGTTCTTCACGCCAGGATTACTAAAAATACTGAGAGAACACGGGAAGCTTGGTAACGATGTTTTACCATTTTGGATTGTCTTTCAAGGTGATATTGCACGTGATCCAAAACGTGTAAGAGAAATACATTGCTGGTACACTGGGTATTCTGCCAACTTTTTTTTGTGGAGTAATTCAGCAGATCACAAATCTCTAGTTAATCATTTTAATAAGAAACTAAAAAATCTGTTAACTTAAGAAGCATTCATTACTTTTCTTAAGCATATCTAATCCCCACGCTGACCAACCCTTGATCTTTCTTCTTGCGAATAATTCAATGCGTTCCTGAGTTGGAAACATTTTTTCTATTGCTTGAATTACTTCTATTGGCTTCTCACTATGTTTTTTTCTTGGGCTTCGCACTAATTGTTGTATATTTCTTGCGCCTCTTGGTTTTGGTATTCTGCCTCGCTTGAACACCAAACATAACTCACAATTTGAAAGAGTATATTGCCCGGGATTATGGTTCATTTTGTCCCAAACAAATGCGACTGTTTTGTATTCAAATCCCCATGCTTCGCCCAACTCTATGGCTTGGGCTAAATGCGGATTTGATGTCCACATGAACAAAAGGCAATCATCTTTTGCAATTTCGTGAACGGGAATCTTCATCAATTCACTAGTTTTTAATGTTGGGTACTTAAACGTAGCCGAACTTATGAATATTTTTCTTGAGAAATCAATACTCTCTTTACTTTTGCTGCTTTTATCGAATTGCAATTTCCCATTATAGTACCAAGGTGGATCAGCATAAATTACATTAAATTTTTTATTTGGTAATTTAGGATAAAGACTCGACAATGTATTTTGCTTTGTTCGCTTCGTGGCGTCCTCATTATAAATCGAATACCCAGTTCGTTTATTCGATAAACCGACTTCAGTTTGTGGTTGAGATTTAGCCATAGTCATTGATAACTTTGGTATACGCAAAGTTTTTTATTCAAGCAAGCTAAATTTTCTCAATACGACGCAACTTAAAATGTGGTTTGTGTTCACATTTCGATCAAGAAAAACTCCAAAATTCCGAAAAGAAGAGAAGGATGAAAAACCTCACAAAAACCAAATATGTGAAAGGTGTGCGGTGCTTAAAGGCACTGTATTTGAACGTTTATCAGCCTGAGCTTGGAAAAGAGCCTGATGAATCTCAAAAAATGATTATGGCGCAAGGACAAGCGGTGGGAGAGTTTGCAAAAAAAGAATTTAAAGGTGGGGTTGATATTTCAAAGTCGGATGGAAAGTTTGATGAACAGGTTCGCTTGACGAAAGAGGCTTTGAAAAAAGATGTACCCGCTATTTTTGAAGCTACTTTTTTGCATGAGGGTGTGCTTTGTAAAGTGGATATTTTGGAAAGAACAAAAAAGGGCTGGAATTTAATTGAGGTGAAATCTTCGACCAAAGTTACTGAAGAGCATATTCATGATGTAGCCGTTCAGTATGCTGTTTTAAAAGGGGCTGGGATTCAGGTTGAGCGCGCATATTTGATGCTTGTCAATACAGCGTGTATTTATCCTGATTTATCCAATTTTTTTAAAAAAGAAGATGTCACAAAAGAAGTTGAAATGAAACTTTCCGAAGTTAAAGGGAATCTCAAAAAACAATTTGATGTTTTAAAATCTAAGCGTGAGCCCAAAATTGATATTGGGGAGTATTGCTTAAAATTTCCTGGGAATAAAAAGCCACGCGCGTGCGAATTTAAAGAACATTGTTGGAAGCATATCAAAGAAAATTCTGTGTTTGAACTTTATCGTCTTAAAAAAGAAAAACAGTTTGATTTGTACACTTCTGGCGTGCTTCAGATTAAGGCTTTACCCAAGGGGTATAAGTTAAATGCCATGCAGGAAAGACAAGTTGAGGCTGTTTTCTCCAAAGCGCCTTATATGGATAAAGCTGGAATCGGGGATTTTCTAAGTCAAATTGAATATCCCGTGCATTATTTAGATTTTGAAACTGCAAATCCAGCCATTCCCAGGTTTAAGGGCATACACCCATACGAGCATATCCCTTTTCAGTTTAGTTGTTTTGTGCGTGAGGAAAATGGAAATCTTTTATATCGGGAATTTCTACAACTTGGAACAAACGACCCCCGTGAGGCACTTTTGAAAGCACTTTTAGAGGGTATTCAAAATCGAGGATCAATCTTTGTTTATAATGCCGTGTTTGAAAAAAGAATTTTAAAAAGTTTGGCAAAATCGTTTCCAAAGTATGAAAAAAAGATAAATGGGATTATTGAACGTATTGTAGACATGATGGATATTTTTTTGAACTATTATTATCATCCAGATTTTCATGGCTCCCTAAGCTTAAAAAAAATCGTGCCTGTTCTTGCCCCCTCTCTTTCATACGAAGGCATGGAAATTGCTGAAGGAGGATCAGCCAGCGCTGCTTATATGCGAACGCTCACAGAAGACCTCTCCGAAATCGAAATCAGCGCGATTGAAAAGAATTTACGTGAATATTGTAAGAAAGACACGCAAGTCATGGTAGAAATCCACGACTTTTTTTTAAATCTTTTGTCAGATAAAAAGCAGAAAAAACAATGTCTAAAATAAAAGGAATCCTCTTTGATCTCGACAATACGCTCATTGATTTTATGAAAATGAAGCGGATGGCCTGTTCTGAAGCTGCTTCTGCCATGATTGGGGCTGGGCTAAAGATGGAGTTTGAGACGCTGGAAAAAGAACTCTTTGGTTTTTATCTAAATTACGGCATCGAAGGAGATTACCCTTTCACAGATTTTTTAAAGAAACATAATGCCTACACAGATGCAATACTTGCTTCGGCCATCAATGCATATCACCGTGTGAAAAGTGCGTTTTTGGAGCCTTACCCTGGTGTGATTCCAATGTTTGTAAAACTGATTAAACAAGGCATTAAGCTTGGCATTGTAACCGATGCGCCGTCTTTAAAAGCGCATCAACGCATTGATGCCATGAAACTGCATGGATTTTTTGATGTCGTTGTCACAGAAGCTAAAAAGCCAGATTCACAAGGTTTTTTGAAGGCAGTTGAAAAATTTGGATTAAAACCCCAGGAAGTCATGATGGTGGGCGACTGGCCAGAAAAGGATATGGTGGGTGCAAAAAAAGCAGGTTTAATTGCATGCTTTGCAAAATATGGCCACTCTGTGGGTGTTGAAACAGCTACAGAACCAGATCATACGATCCATAAGATCGAAGAGCTATTAGAAATTTTATAAGTCTTGTCTTCGTTTCTGAGAAGATGAAAGATTTTATTTATGATCGTGAAACGCGGAAATAAATACGTTTTGTATTCCAGAAGCAAAAGGAAGGGCAAGCGGCGACGCTTAGGTGTTTTTAAAACCAGAGAAGCTGCTTTAAAACGAGAGCGACAAATTCAATATTTTAAGCATTTGAAAAAGAACAATTAAATTTTATTTATTCTTTTTTGAGCGGTATAATTCTGTCATGCGTTTGTGGCACTCGTAATCGCCACACTATTCTAAAATTCAGATGCTCTTATTCATCGCATTTTCATTAAGAATAGCTACGCTTCCGTAGGTTCAAGTCCTTTCCCCGGCATCATTTTTATGGTTTCCAGATGTTGTCTTCATCCCCATTGACACCCATAAGGTAGATAAGATCTTCCTCTTCTTCAAAGTTAGATTGAGTGAGGTTTTGGAGTATTTTTTGGTAAGAACGTGTTTTTCCTTCTAAGAAATAATCGAGAAAAGCAAAAGTATTAGGAACTGAAGTAGTGCTATATGTTGGAAGCCCTGATGTAATAATTTCTAAATTGTGAGTTCCCCCTTTTTTTGTAAAAAATTGTCCTTTGAAATAAGGATAGGTGCTACATCCGTTAAAAAAGTAAATTTGGTATTTGTCTTTATTAAATTGAATATCTTGAAAATCACGAGAGGTGAGATCAAGGTTACCCCCTAATCCTGAATGGCCATCATAAAGAATAATATCTGCATTTTCAAAAGCAGGTTTGACGTAATAGTGAAAAGTATAATCTTTAGATTCAATAGAGGTATCTGTAAGAAGAATTTGTATTCTTATGTTTAAAGGTGTTTTAAGTTTGGAAGTGCTAGTTTTTTCTAACTGAGTTAAAAAATTAAGCCCTTGAGCAAAACTATTTTTTCCATCTCGGTTGCCATCTCTGTAAACGCGAAATAATTCTTTTTCAACAATTTTTTTAAACCCTCTTGATTGAAGTTCCTTAATGATTGTTCGATAGGCTTTATAAGCATCATCTTTTTTTCTACGTTTGACCCTTTTTGAATTTTCAAAATTGTGAACATCCACATCATCCATGTATCCAAAGAAAAGTGCTATATCGAGTGTTTCCCCGTTTCCATTATCACTATAAAGTTTGTCATATTCTGGGTAAGAAAGTTTTGTGCTTTTTTTTCTCTTAAGCCTTCCTTGTGTGCGAACAACATTGATGTTGTCTTTTTTAAGCCGACATTGTGGTAAATCTGGGTCCCAAAAATACCAGAAATCTTCTTTTGAATTATACTCTCTATCCGTGCAAGGATTGAACTTTTTAGAAAAACTGAGGTCATAAATTTTATCAGGTTCAAGGGGAAGTTTAATAGGAACTTTTCTTATAGCTCTCTTATAACTTTTGCCTCCAAAAGCTTCTTTGTCGAAAACAACAGTTCCTTCAAAATCATAGTGAATTTTTTTACGTTGTGGATCACTCGTGTTTTCTATTTTTTTAAAAGTGACTTTATAGTGATGATTTTCTCCTAAAACACCCTTATAACCAAATTCTTTGTAAAATGATTCAGATTGAAACGCACCTACAAGGTAATCGAGTTGTTGTTCAATAATGGGAAGTGTTTCATGTCGATCGCCTTCGTTAAGTTTTAAAAAATTAATATCGCTTGCAAGCGCTTCAAGAACTGTACTAAAAGTAAGAGTTGCCTCTGTTGATCGCAATCCATAATAACTATGTGACAAAAAGGGAATCAAGCAAAGAATGAAGATACCTATGCGAAACATATACTTCATTATTATTAAATTTTTTATTTTTTTTTGTCAAACGGTTCTATACCACAAGCTTTGAGTGCTTGTATGACTTCTTCAATAGGCAGCCCTATAACATTTGTAAAAGATCCTTGCACTTTTTCTATAAAAGGGTCTTTTATTTCTTGAATGGCATAGCCTCCTGACTTATCTGTCACATCATTGTTATCTATATAATTTTTGATTTCTTTTGTATTTAATTTTCTAAATCGTAGTCTCGTTAAAACAGTTTGAGAAATTTCTTTTTGTGACTGTGTATCTAAAATAGTAAAGCCCGTTATAACATCTTGAGAGACTCCAGAAAAAAATTGAATCATGTGGAAAGCTTCGTTTTTATCTTTAGGTTTCTCAAATATTTTTCCTCGGCACACAACAAAAGTGTCTGCTGCAAGAATAACTCCTTCTTTTTTTTGAGCACCATGACGCGCCTTATCTTTTGAAATCTGAGTCGCGTTTTCTTGGGGTGAAAGTGTAGGGTTTATAACCTCGTGAATTCCACTTGGACACACTTCAAAATCAAAACCTGCTTTCTTAAGCAGTTCTACTCTGCGTGGTGAACTTGAGGCAAGAATCAATTTTTTCATGCGGCTTTGGTTACTTCCAGGGTGTCAAAATATTGATGAATCATTTCATGTATTTGAGAAAGATCGAGAATGGTTTGAATGTTTTTTCTAAAAACATTGCTGTGAGGAAGGCCTTGGGAATACCAAGCAAAGTGTTTTCGCATAAGAATAATACCTTCTGGATGACCATATCTTTCAAGAGACCATTCTAAATGGTTGAGAATCTGATTTTTAATATAATGGGGTGTGGGTTCAAAAACATTTTCTTTATTTTGCATTCCAAGAATTTGCTTAAAAAGCCAAGGTCTTCCTTGAGCTCCGCGGCCAATCATAACACCATCACACCCAGTTTCTTCAAGCATAGCTTTGGCTTTAAAAGCATCAGTCACATCACCATTCCCAATAACAACCATAGAAGTGTTTTCTTTAAGTTTTTTAATTTTTGCCCAACGCGCCTCTCCTCTAAAGCGATCTACTTTTGTTCGAGCGTGCATAATAATACCTACGCAACCTTCACCCTCTGCTATTTTTGCAATTTCCAAATAATTCATATGAAGGTCATCCCAACCCAGTCTTATTTTAATTGTCAGGGGTAGGGGTGTTGCTTTGTGCACAGCACGAATTATTTTTTGAACAAGAAGTGGATCGTTCATCAGTGCACAACCTGCTTTTGTTTTTGTAACTGATTGAGAAGGGCACCCCATATTGATATTAAGAATTTTAGCTCCGGCATTATAGGCCATGCGTGCTGCATCTGCCATAATGTGAGGATCATCACCTGCTAATTGAATGCCTACAGGTTGTTCTTCAGGGTGAAGATCCATTTTTCGAAGGGTTTTGACCCCTCCGTGAAGGACAGAGTTAGAATTAATCATTTCGCTAAAAACGAGGCCACACCCGTAGCGTTTTGCATAAACACGAAAAATCATGTCCGTAATGCCTGCCAGAGGGGCAAGCATAAGGTTGTTTTCGAGTGTGAGATTTCCTATTTTAAGCATAGACCAAAACCTCTATACCCTCATACCCTCCCTGTCATCCGGAGTATGTGTTCATGACAACTTCCTGAGTTTATCCTATTTTCTTTTTTTGGATTTTGTTTTTGATATTTTAAGCTTATGTCCACAGGTAGGGCATTGTTTAAGATCGAGAGATTCATTTACTAAAGCTTCCACAAAAGCATGGGGTGTTTTTGTTTTCCGAGTTAATTTTTTATAGGTTGTCTTATCAAGAAGGATGTTAAGATGAAATTTTTCCATATCATGAGTATACCCAAAACTTGTGAGAAAAAAATCTATTTTTATGTGATATAATCTTAACATGGTTAAGGGGCGACACAAAAGTTTAGGTATCGTTTTAACCGGTGGGGGTGCAAGAAGTGCCTATCCACTTGGGGTTCTCAAATTTATTTTTCATGATTTGAATGTTAATCCTCAAGATGTTGTTCTTGTAGGTTCTTCTGCAGGGGCTATTAACGCTCATTATCTTGCTCAGAATGCCCATCGAGGTTTTGGTGTCATCATTAATGAGCTTTGTGGTGTTTGGGAAGGTCTTCATGTTGAAAGTATTTATAAAACAAATATTTCGAGTATTTCAAAACTTGTAGGGCGTTGGCTTTACAATTCGACTATTGGAAAGCTGAGCCATAAACAAAAGATAGAATCTTTTTTAGATTCAACACCGCTTTACGAACTTTTAAAATCGCTTTCAGATACAAGACAACTTCACAAAAACATAGAAGAAGGTGTGATTAGTGGCTTGGGTATTACAGCGACCCAGTATGGTACGGGGCGAGCCATTACTTTTTATCATGCTTCCCCTACAAACCCCGTGAAGAAGTGGTGGTATCCAAAAAGAGAGGGTGTGCCTACAAAAATTGGTTTAAAACATGTTCTTGCTTCAGCTGCCATTCCTGTTCTTTTTCCTTCTGTACGAGTTGGTAAATATTTTTATGGTGACGGAAGTGTTCGGTTTACAGCCCCTTTAAGTCCAGCCATTCATATGGGAGCAAACAAGATTCTTGCTATTGGCTTAAGAAAGATTGAAACCTCAGAGCTTGTTCCAGCTCAAGAATATCCTTCGATTGCTCAAATTGGGGGTACACTTCTTAACGCTATTTTCCATGACTCTTTAGATTATGATGTGCATACGCTGCGGAAGATTAATAAACTGGTACAAATTTCACGTGAGTCTTTAGAAGATTATGTTTTTATTAATACGATTCTTGTTCAGCCCTCAAGAGATTTAGGTATTTTGGCATTAGCTTATGAACAATCTATGCCACAAAAGCTTAAGTTTCTTTTAAAAAGTTTAGGTTCTCAAGGTAGGGGTAGTGCAGACCTTTTAAGCTATCTTCTCTTTGAAGGTATCTATATCAAAAAACTCATACAGCTAGGCTATGAAGACGCTAAAGCCAGAAAAATCGAAATTGAAACTTTTTTTTCTGACCATAAATAGTTTTTGTAGAAGAAGTTGAGAAAGTCCTCCATATGCAGTATAAGGTGGCTACGCATTTCGGATGGGAGGATTCATGAAAGTTACAGTTCAAAAACATAACGATTTAGAGCAAAAATTAAGCATTGAAGTGCCAGAAGTAGACATCCAATCAAAGATTGATGAGGTTCTTAAAAAACTTCAAAAAAAAGTAAAAATACGAGGTTTTCGGCCTGGTAAAGTGCCTCTTGAGGTCGTAAAAAAATTCTATCATGACAATGCTCGTTCTGAAGCACTCGATGATCTCATTAATGAGTCCTACAAAAAAGCTATTAATGAACATCATTTAGAAGTCATTGCACATCCTCGTATTGAGAATCTTGAGTTTGAAGAGGGAAAGCCTTTGAAATATACGGCTTATGTTGAAGTGCACCCTGAAGTACCTCTTAAAAAGTACAAAGGTTTAAGTTTAGTGAGAAACAAGCTCAAAGAAGTAACCTCAAAAGAAATTGATGAAACGCTCGATCACATGAGACAATCTCGTGGTGAGCTCACCACTTTAGAGAAAGATCGTCCTACCCAAGAAGGTGATTATTTAATGTGTCTCGTTACTATTCACGAAGTCTTTTTAACACCTAAAATTAAAGAATTTCTTAAAAAGTTAAAATTAGAAAAAGGCTATGCTCATAGTTACATGATTCTTGTTGATAAAAAAAACGATCTGGGCAAACAATGTATTCGAAAAAACAAAAATGAAGAGTTTGAAATTAAGCTTAAACTTCCAGAAGATCTTAAAAAAGAAATTAAAACTTCAGAAGAGCTCCCTCTCAAAGTAGTCATTCAAGAAATGAAAACTTTAAAACTACCAGAGTTAAATGATGATTTTGCAAAATTGCTCGGCAAATACAAAGATCTCAAAGAAGTTAAGGAAGAAATCAAAAAGTATTTGGAAGGGCAGAGAAGGGGTGAAGTAGATCAAAAATTACGTGATGATCTTTTAGAAAAGTTAGTTGAAGAAAACCCTCTCCAGCTTCCTTCACAGCTTTTAAATCGGCATGAAGAACAAGTTAAAAAAGTGGCTCGAGAGGATCTTCTAAAAAGCCAATTTACAGAAGAAGAAATTAATAAATATTTGAAAGAGAATGCAAAAAAGATAAAAGATCGTGCGTATTTTGAATTAAAAATTTCCATGTTGCTACACAAGGTGGCTCACGTTGAGAAACTAGAAGTAACAGAAAAAGATCTCCAAACAAAACTAGCGCACATTGCTTCTCACAGTGGTGTTTCTCTTGAAGAGGTTGTAAAAACTTATCAAGAAAAGGGGTGGTTTTCACAATTACATCGTCAAGTTGAAGAAGGGAAAACCATAGAGCATTTATTAAAAGAAGCCTCTGTGAAGGAAGCAGTTAAATAGATAATATCATTGATATTAATCTTGAAACTCTGGATCCCAGCTTGCGCTGGGATGACACTATTCAAGCCTGGTGTTGCTTAAATATTGTCACTTGAAACCACACCCTAAATCCAGTAAACTGGGTTTAAGTGGTTGATTATTCTCTTAATAAAAACAATAGGTTAAAAGGAAGGTGGATATGAGTTTGATCCCGATGGTTGTAGAGCAATCAGCGAGAGGCGAAAGGGCCTATGATATTTATTCACGCCTTCTTAAAGAAAGAATTGTTTTCTTAGGAGGTCCTGTCACAGATGATGTTTCCAATCTTCTCATTGCTCAATTTTTATTTTTAGAATCCGAAGCGGCAGATAAAGATATTGATTTTTATATTAATTCTCCTGGGGGGAGTGTGACTGCTGGTTTAGCTATTTATGATGTCATGCAATATATTAAATCTGATGTCAAAACTTATTGTTTAGGTTTTGCTGCAAGCATGGGAGCATTACTTTTATCTGCAGGGGCGGCAGGAAAAAGATATAGCATGCCTAACTCTCGCATTATGATTCATCAACCATTGGGTGGTTTTCAAGGGCAAGCAACAGATATTGATATTCAAGCAAAAGAAATTTTGGCACTTAAAAAAAGATTGAATGAAATCCTTGTCAAACATACAGGGCAATCCTATAAAACGATAGAAAAAGATACAGATCGTGATAATTATATGTCGTCTGAACAAGCAAAGGCATATGGGCTTATTGACGCTATTGTTGAAAAGCGTGAAGGATAAAATATGAGTAAAGGAGAAATAGGAACGCTTGTTTGCTCATTCTGTGGAAAGAGCCAGAATGAGGTTAAAAAACTCATTGCAGGGCCTACAGTATACATTTGTGATGAGTGTATCGATCTTTGTAATGATATTATTGCAGAAGATACCACAGATCAAGGCACGCAAGGGCTTGGGAGAATTCCAAAGCCTGTTGAGATTAAAAATACCCTTGATGAGTATGTTATAGGACAGGAGCAAGCTAAAAAAATACTTTCTGTCGCCGTTTATAATCATTATAAAAGAATTACTTCTCGCGTGCGAAATAAAAAATCAGACATCGAGCTTCAAAAGAGTAATATTTTACTTATTGGCCCCACAGGAAGTGGCAAAACACTTTTAGCTCAAACACTTGCAAAAATCCTCAATGTTCCTTTTACCATTGCTGATGCAACAACCTTGACCGAAGCGGGTTATGTAGGTGAAGATGTTGAAAATATTATTTTAAGTTTACTGCAATCCTCTGATTATGATGTCGAACGTGCTGTGCGAGGAATTATATATATTGATGAAGTTGATAAAATTGCACGTAAAGGGGATAACCCTTCTATTACTCGAGATGTGTCAGGTGAGGGTGTTCAACAAGCGCTTCTCAAAATTATTGAGGGTACTAAAGCCTCTGTTCCACCCAAGGGTGGGCGGAAACATCCTCAACAGGATTTTTTACAGGTTGATACAACCAACATTCTTTTTATCTGCGGTGGTGCTTTTGTAGGACTTGATAAAATTGTTGAACAACGCACTTCCAAAAAATCAATGGGAATTGGTGCTAATATTAAATCTGATCAAGAGAAAAATTACTCAGAGCTTATGACTCAGTTGCAACCTGAAGATTTGCTTAGGTATGGGCTCATTCCAGAGTTTGTAGGACGTCTTCCTGTAACTGCTTCTCTCCATGATTTAGATGAGCCATCTCTTGTGAGTATTTTAAAAGATCCTAAAAATGCACTCACTAAGCAATATCAAAAACTATTTGAATTTGAGAATGTAAAGTTAAGATTTACAGATGAAGCCCTTCAAGCTGTTGCTAAAAAGGCAGTGAAGCTCAAAACTGGGGCTCGTGGGCTAAGGTCTATTCTTGAGCAAACCATGCTTGATGTCATGTATGAACTCCCCTCTCAGAATAATGTGAAAGAATGTTTAGTAAGTGATAAGACAATCAACGAGAATCAAAGACCGATTCTCATTTATGAAGAAAGTGATAAAAACCAAGTAGATTCAGATGACTCGGGTGAAAAAGAGGCTGAGTCTGCTTAAAACAGAAGGGGGAATATGACGGAAAAAAAGAAAGTCATTGTGCCATTGTTGCCTTTGCGCGATGTCGTTTTATTTCCGTACATGGTTGTACCACTTTTTGTAGGAAGAGAAAAATCTATCAGTGCATTAGAAGAAGCACTTTCTAAAAAGAAAGATATTTTTCTTTGTGCTCAAAAAACTGCAAAGACAAATAATCCAGGACCAGAAGATTATTATTACGTAGGGACACTTGCTTCTGTTATTCAACTTCTTCGTTTACCTGACGGAACTGTTAAGGTTCTTGTTGAAGGGGTACGTCGAGCAAAAGTTATTAAACTGCTTGGTGAACAAAAATATTTTCTTGTTGAGGTACAAGTTCTTGAAGAAGAGTCTTTAATCTCTGATGAAAAAGAAATTGAAGCGCTTATGCGAAGTGTAAAAACTTCTTTTGAGAAATATGTGCAGCTCAATAAGAAAATTCCTCCTGAAGTACTTATGTCTGTTTCTTCTGTTGATCAGCCAGGAAGGCTTTCTGATACTATTGTGGCTCATATTAGTCTTAAGCTGACCGATAAACAGCAGTTACTTGAATTTGCAGATCCTTCTCAAAGGCTCAAGAAACTCTATGAGCTTTTACAGGCTGAGATCGAGATTCTTCAAATTGAGAAAAAGATTGCAAGCCGTGTTAAAAAGCAAATGGAGAAATCTCAAAAAGAATACTATTTGAATGAACAAATGCAGGCTATTCAAAAAGAGCTTGGGGATAAAGAAAATGAAATTGATGAGCTTGAGAGTGCCATTAAGAAAAAATCCTTACCTAAAGAAGCACAAGAGAGAGCAGAAAAAGAACTCAAAAAACTTAAGATGATGTCGCCTATGTCTGCAGAGGCAACTGTTGTGAGAAACTACATCGATTGGATTTTAGCGCTTCCTTGGAATGAATACACGAAGGAAAAAATTGATTTAGAGAAAGCCCAAGGTATTTTAGAACGAGATCATTACGGGCTTAAAGATGTGAAAATTCGCATTCTTGAGCATTTAGCAGTTCAAAAATTAACACAAGATAGAAAAGCTCCTATTCTTTGCTTAGTAGGACCTCCCGGGGTTGGAAAAACCTCTTTAGCAAGATCTATTGCTGAGGCTACTGGAAGAAAGTTTGTGAGAACTTCTTTAGGGGGTGTGCGTGATGAGGCAGAAATTAGAGGACACAGAAGAACTTATATAGGAGCCCTTCCAGGAAAAATTATTCAAAGTCTTAAAAAAGCAGGTTCTAATAACCCACTCTTTTTACTCGATGAAATTGATAAAATGAGTATGGATTTTAGAGGCGACCCATCAAGTGCCATGCTTGAGGTTTTAGACCCTGAACAAAATAATACTTTTAATGATCATTATCTAGAACTTGATTATGATCTTTCTCAAGTGATGTTTTTTACAACAGCAAACTCTCTTCATGGAGTTCCACGTCCGTTACTGGATCGAATGGAGATTATTTCTCTTTCTGGCTATACGGACACTGAAAAATACCAAATTGCTGTTCGCCATTTAATTCCAAAGCAGATAAAAGCGCATGGTTTAACCGAAAAAAATATTCAATTTTTACCTATCGCAGTTAAAGGAGTCATTAATAAATATACGCAAGAAGCGGGAGTTCGAAATCTTGAAAGAGAGCTTGCAACCATTTGCAGAAAAGTAGCAAAAACGATTGTTGAAGGTGAGGGTAAAAAGAAAAAAGATAAAATAACAACGATTACAAAGAAGATGACATACAAGTTTTTAGGAGCTCCACGCTATCGTTATGGCAAGGCTGAAGAAGAGCACGAAATAGGGCTTACCAACGGGCTTTGCTGGACACAAATGGGTGGAGATCTTCTCTCAACTGAGGTTTCTATTGTACCTGGTACAGGGCAGTTAACTCTTACTGGGCAGCTGGGAAGTGTGATGCAAGAATCTGCTAAGGCAGCTATGAGTTATGTTCGTTCTCGTGCTGAAGAGCTTGGGCTTGATAAGGATTTTTATCAAAAACTAGATTTTCACATTCACGTGGCAGAAGGGGCTATTCCTAAAGATGGGCCTTCTGCAGGGATTACTTTAGCAACCTCGATTACTTCAGCTTTGCTTGAAGTACCTGTCAATCGTCAGGTGGCTATGACAGGTGAGATTACTTTAAGAGGGCGCGTTCTTCCTATTGGAGGCTTGCGTGAAAAGCTTCTTGCCGCACACCGTGGTGGTATTAGAAAAGTGCTTATCCCAAAATATAACGAGAAAGATCTCAAGAGAATGCCTGATAAAGTTTTAAAAGAGCTTGAGATTATTGCAGTGTCTCATATGGATGAGGTTTTACCTCATGCACTCGTTCTTAAAGAGGGACAAGTACTTTTTCAAAAGCCAAAAAAACCTAAGGGTGAAAGGGTCCCTTTAGCAAAATCAATTACGATAGATGGTCCTACAGTCACTCAGTAGGGGTTTCAGAGTTCAATAAAAAAGCCTCTCGTATGAGAGGCTTTTTTATTTAAGAGGGTGACGTTTTTTAGAACAATCCGATCAGTCCGAATATGAGAAAGGTTAAAATTACGATTCTTATAATAATATCCATTTTCTTTTCTCCTCTATCATCCTGGTTTAAAACAAGTCATCCCCCGGTTAAACCGGGGGATCCATTACTTAAATCTGTATATAAATGAATGCTGGGAATCCACTAAGACTGCCTTGTCCACCGCCTATTCTTCCAAAAGCATCTTGGAAGTTTTGGCAATTCATCTCATAAGGCATTTCAAGTCTTAAATTTCCCTCAATCTTTTTTCTGCGACCTGGAAAATACTCTTTAAAGTAGATACCGGTATCTAACTTAATACGACTGTCATTGTCTGCATGGAAACGGGTTTTAACAACAGATCCTATTTCAGGTCTGACGTCATTTCTTGTAAAACTGTAAACAACACCACCGCAAAGTTTATCTCTGAGTTGAATCTGCATAGGTGTGAAAGGTAAAGCCAGAGAGCTTGTTTCAAAAGCATCTGGGCTCATGCGTGCTGTGATTTCCCATCTTCCAAGTGCGTCTTCAGCTGTATAGGTTTGTGAATCAACAGAAAAGCCACTTGTTGTATGATAATCACCTGAATAAGATCCAGGGATCAGTGAATCTTGAGTCTTTCCACATCCCATAAGAAGCAGCAGTCCTGTAACGAGAGTTACAATCATTGTTATTTTTATGAGTTCTTTCATTTTTCTTGTCTCCTTTCTTAGTTAATCTTTGAGTCCACATCATTGACGTGTGACTCAAAAGTACCTATGACTGAGCATGTTTTTTGTACATGGCAGTCCAATCGAACATCTGAGTTGATACGACCACTCGCATCAACATTTCCTACAAAACTTAAAGTTCCTTGATTATCTCGATAAGTGACATCAATATGATTTTGATTTGCACTTCCTGAAGCATCTTGAAACTTATAAAAATAGAGCTTTCCATTTTTCTTGGCCAAAAGAATAACTTCACTATGTGAAGAGGTTTCAATATTTTGCCCGTCTGTTTTATAAGTGAGCTTAGCAACAACATCTTGAGGGCTGACACCCTGACCAAAAATCTGTTCTAAAGCACGAAAGTTTTGGACATTAATTTTTCCAAAACTGACGGTGTGTCCTTCAGGAAAATTTGTGCCACCTGGAACCTGTTTAAATTCCGCATAAGGAATTTGTTGAGCTCCTTCATTGAGTTTTCCGCATCCAATGGCGGATAACCCAAAAATAATGAGTGATAATAAAAATATTTTTTTCATTTTACTACTCCTACGTACCTTCTTACTTTACTTTTTTTCCGGTCTCTCAAGCCGGGGTCTATCTCTCAGTTCAAGTAAAAAGCAACTCGTGTGCCAGTTTTTAGAATATAAAACTGAATAAAATCAATATGTTGGGATGGATGACCTCAAATACAAGGTAACATTTCACGTCACTTATGAATGGAAAAACTATTTTCTGAATGATTTAAAAGAGTTAAGACATATTTAGTTTTGAAGATGGTTTAAAAGTTTTTTTTGTGGGGATTAAAAACTAAGAAATAACAACAAGTTAGCAAGCTACACTTTTTTTGTTAGGCACATGAAAAAATCTTAAACACTTTAGTCATTGCGAGGGCAGAGGGCCCGTGGCAATCTTAAGCTATGGATGAACATATTTCTCTTTTTTTAAATGCTATTAAAATTGAAAAGGGTCTTTCATTGAATACCTTAGAATCTTATTCTAGAGACTTAGTGCATTTTCATCAGTATGTTTTAGATAAACACAAGAAATGGCCTCTTAAAAGAGAAATTATTATTCAATATTTAGCTCATCTTTATGATTTGGGTTTATCTTCCAAAAGCGTAGCAAGACATCTTTCAAGCTTGAGAAGTTTTTTTAAATTTCTCTCTCAAGAAGAAAAAATTAAGGAAAACCCAACTTGTGATATTGAAATGCCTAAACTTCAAAAAACGCTTCCTTCGGTTTTGTCAGAAGAAGAAATGAAAAGGCTTTTAGAAGCTCCAGATGGTAAAACAGTTTTAGGCATAAGGGATCAGGCCATGCTTGAGCTTCTTTACGCTACGGGAATGCGTGTTTCAGAGCTTGTTTCTCTTTCCCTTCATGCTTTTGATATGAAAATTGGTTATCTTAAGGTTCAAGGTAAAGGGTCTAAGGAAAGACTCATCCCTTTTGGAGATATAGCCAAGGAAAAGCTAGAAAAGTATCTAGAAGAATCTCGTCCAAAATTAGATAAAAAAAATAATCAGAAAGATGTTTTTTTAAGCCGAAAGGGTGAAAAGATGTCCAGGCAAAGTTTTTGGTTGCTTCTTAAAAAATATACGCTTAAAGCAGGTATTACAAAAGAAATGAGTCCTCATACTTTAAGACACACTTTTGCAACGCATCTTTTAGAGCGTGGAGCAGATCTACGTGTTATTCAAGCTCTTTTAGGGCATAGTGATATTTCTTCAACTCAAATCTATACGCATATCAGTCGTAAAACTTTAGAAGAAACTTATAAAAAGTTTCATCCACGTGCTTAAAAAATAACACTTTACAATCACAACAATCATTATCACACTTCAGCCTGTGTCATCCCCGCCTCCGCGGGAATGACACACTGTGAAAACCAAGGTTTATTGAATATAAGGATTTGATTCAATGAAAATGCTGAATAGTTGGGCAAATGGGGCTTCAAAACTATTCAGTGTTCTATTTCTTCTTTTTATTTTTCTTCTTGCCATTCAACTTTTAGGAGATTGTTTCCATCTTTTAGGAAACGATTTTTCAGTTGAGCTTGTTAAAACAACCTCAGACCCGTTTGTTGGGCTTTTTGTGGGTATTTTATCAACCGTTCTTGTTCAGAGTTCTTCAGTAACAACCTCTGTCATTGTGGGGCTTGTTTCAGGAGGGGCTCTTTCTGTTCACAACGCAGTTCCTTTGATTATGGGTGCCAATATTGGCACAACCATTACAAGTGCACTTGTTTCTTTAGGCCATATTTCTCGTCAAAAAGAATTTGAAAAGGCTTTTGCAGGCGCAACCATGCATGATTTTTTTAATTTAATCACAGTGCTTATCCTTTTTCCTATTGAGCTTATGACGGGTTTTTTGGCCAAGACGGCTTCTTATCTTTCAGGCTTTCTTTATGGATTTGAAACGTCTCATCAATTTGAAAGCCCCATCAAAATCATTATTAAACCTGCTGCTAAATTTATTAAACACTCTTTATTAGACTTAACAGGAGATCCAAAACTGACTGGGATTTTTATTTTTTTTCTTACTCTTGTCGGAATTTTTGCCTCTCTTTTTTTTCTGGTTAAGATTTTAAAATCTACCCTAGTTCAAAAAATAAAAATTTTTGTGGATAGGGTTTTTTCTTCAAGTGGAATGCTGACAATGTTGATCGGTATTATTATTACGGTCATGGTGCAATCAAGCTCTATTACAACCTCATTTATGGTGCCCTTGATTGCAACAGGCATTTTATCATTAGAGCATGCGTTTCCACTTACTTTAGGTGCAAATGTAGGCACAACAGTTACAGCTCTTATGGCCGCCCTTGTAGGAAATATTGCTGGGCTTACTATTGCGCTTGTGCACTTGTTATTTAATGTTGTGGGTATTCTTATTATTTATCCTATCCCTAAAATAAGAAGAATACCTATTTGGTGTGCCATAACACTTGCTAAAGTGGCTGTTCAAAGAAGGGTTTTTGCTTTAGTATACATATTTGTAGTTTTTGTTTTTATTCCGCTGGCTTTTATACTGGTCAGTCGATTTATGAAATAGGAGAGATAATATGTTTAAAGAGTTTCTTAAATTATGGTCTCAAGAAAAAACACTTTTAGAAGAAATGAATGACATGTTCGATGAGATGCTTGAAAAGTCTGAAAAAAATTTTCATGATGTCACAGAAGCTCTTTTTTTAGGGGGAAATTTACCTCAATTGAAGGTGCAGGTGCGAGCTGAAGATCATGAAATTAATAAACTAGAACAAGCTATCCGAAGAAAAATTGTGACCCATTTAAGTGTTGGCATTTCTTCGTTAGCTAATATTAATACGGGGCTTATTCTTATGAGTGTTGTTAAGGATGTTGAAAGAATTGGAGATTATGCAAA
Source organism: Deltaproteobacteria bacterium (assembly GCA_016186995.1). Taxonomy (GTDB): domain Bacteria; phylum Bdellovibrionota; class JACOXK01; order JACOXK01; family JACOXK01; genus JACPKQ01. The sequence goes on from JACPKQ010000003.1 coordinate 74,073, forward strand.
AAATATTTTTGAAGTTTTTGAAAAAACATCTATTCTTCAAGAAGACGCTTATCATGATCGGTTGTTAGAAATTAGAAATACTATTTTAGAAACATTTAAAGATGTTAAATTTTCTTATAAAGAAAGTAACGAGGCCAGGGCGCGTACTGCTATTAGTGTTGTATCTCAATATAAAGACAAGTGCGATGCTATTGTTGAAGAGCTTTTAGATAATCCAGTTCAATTTGCTGTTGCTTATGCACTTTTAGCGCGTTTTTTCAAAAGAACTTTAGGGCATTTGGGCAATATTGCTACAAGTGTTGTCATGCCTCTTGATAAGTTAGATTATTTAGATGAAAAGAGTTTAGCTTAAAATGAGTTCTATTCCTAAAATAACTGCCGAAATTGTTCAAAAAAAAAATCTCACTCCAGAACTTTGGATTTTATGGCTTAAACCATCACAAAAATTTGAATGGCAACCAGGACAGTATTGCACTTTGGGTTTTGAAGGTACCGAAAGACCTTATTCTATTTGTAGTGCTCCTAGTGAAGGTATTGTTGAACTCTTCTTAGAAGTTGTTCCGGAAAATCTCAAAACAGAAAGATCTCTGACCCCTAAACTTTTAGAATTAGATGTAGGCACTCACATTGAAATGAGAGCGCACGCGAAGGGTAGGTTTTTGGTGGATAAAACGTGTACGACACGAGTCATGGTCGCAACTGTTACAGGTATTGCTCCTTTCATCAGTATGATTCGAGCTCACATGGAAGGATATTATGGAGAATGTAAAAAGCCTTTTTATATTTTCCAAGGAGTGAGTTATATGGATGAGTTTGGTTATGAAGAAGAACTTAAAAGATATCATGCTAAAGGGAAGGTTTATTATGTTCCTACAGTCAGCCGTCCACAAGAGCCTAGAAACAAAGCATGGCGTGGAGAAATAGGACGGGTTAATGAAATTTTAGATCGTTATTTTAAAAAATTAGCAATTCAACCCATTTAAAAACAACACTGGTTCCGAAAGGATTTCATGTGAGAACCGAAGCTTATTTTAACGTTTAAAACCTAATCTTATAAGTCCAGTCATTATACCAGCTGGAAAGAATGTTATCGGTTAAAATTTCTTCTTTTTTCTTGAAGGGTATTCCTGAGCTTCTATGGCCTACAAAAAGCAATATAGGAATAAATAACTGAAAAAGATTAATGTTTATTTCTTGATGTGAATAAGAGCTATCAGCATTATCAAAATGTGAGCCAGCAATAATGAGGCGGGGAATAGTATCAAATCTTTCTAAAAATTCTTGTATGAATTGAGTTCTTTTCTGGCTGATTTTTTCCCCTGCCATGCTCATATAAGTTTGAAGAAGGTTGTGAGGTAGATTATCAGAAAACCTCATTAAAAAGAGCGATGCTATAAAAAAGTTATCATGTTGCTGACCCAGCATTTTTTCACTCAATGTAAGCTCTAAAATGTGTTTAATTTCTTCCGGTTTTAATTCAATTATTCTTTTTCCTGGAAAGTAGGGTCTTTGCCAGTAAGCAAAATGCATGAGTGCTCGGGCCCATTGTGCAGGCTTGTTTTTATAATTTCGGATGATGTAGAAAACTGATTCTGAATGATTTATTTTTCCAATAGCCTCAAGAGTTTTTGTGAAGATACTATCTTTAAAATAGTGACTTTGAAATTCAAGACTGTTTTCAAGTATGTGCCTTAACAAAGAGTGTAAATGAGGAAGTGCATATTCAATTTGCAGTTCTGAAATAACTCCAAGAACACGATTGAGTCGATTGTATTGAGTTGTGAAAGTGCACAGATATGTATCTCTTTCATAAAGTAAGTCAATAATGAAAGATTTACCATATATTTCTTTCGAAATTTTTAAAAGACTTACTCGTAAAATATAAACATCTTCTTCTTCTTTTTCTAAAGAGAGAAGCATGTAATTTTTAAGAAGATGAATGTCTTCTTGGGTTTTTATAAGTTTAAGAGCTTCATCTAAGTTGTAAAACCGTTCTTTCTGGGACCTTTGTATTTGAAATTTTTCAAGGTGTGACTCTAAAGGTGAAACCTCTTGTGCAAAAAGAGGAGGCAAGAAAAAGACTCTTGTTAAAGAAGCTATAATAAAAACTTGAGACCACTTCATACTATGGAAAATGACTGCAAGTGTTATGCCACCATAGGAAAAAACTAAAGGAAAAAACTAAAAAAAGGAGAGGGTACCACGGGAGGGGATGTGTGGGAGGATGATCTCCCGTGGTACTTTGAGTAAAGCTTAGCTTGCGTTCCCAACCTCTAGTGTAGCTATTTTCCAAGTTCCATCTGTTTGTTTTCTAAATTTTATTTTTGTTGAGGTTCCTGGAAAGTGAGCTACGGCATAATCCTTTTTAGGATAAGTAAAAGTTGCTTGATTTAAGAGTGCCCCTGGTAGTTTAGCAACTTCATTGCTGTGTTCTTTAAGCTGTCTTGCTAAGTCCTTTTTTAAAGGTTTTGCAAGGGCAACATGTTTGACGGTGTCTAGTTTTTTCTGAACAAATTCTTCTTGAGGTGTCGTTGCTAATTTCTGAACTCTATTTTTTTGTGTTCCAATTTCTTCAATCCGACCTGTGTAAAAGAGATCTTGCTTGTTCAAAGCATAATGATCTTTCTGAGTCTGCGTCCACGTTGTCATTCTTGTTTCTGGAAGAATTTTACAGAGCTCTGGTTTGTTCGTGGCACGAGCTACTTCACAGTCTTTAACATACTGCTGTCTTAAAGCATCGTATTTTTTATCTCGAAGTTTTTTCTGAAGATCAACTTCATCCTTAATGGTTTGAAGTTCATCTTTGGAAAGACCTAATTCTGATTGAACAATTTTAGGTCTCAATTCTTTTTGCTGATTTTTTACTTTATTTTCTTGTTTTTCTAAAGCAGCCAAACGTTGTGGAATGCTTTCATAATGTTGTTTCACTCTTTCTTCAATGTTTTTTTTAAGTTCTTCAAGAGTCGGTACTTCTTTAACGAGGCGCTCACCATTCATTTTAAGTGTTAAATGAGTGAGGTCAAAAATCTTATCCATGTCATCAGCATTAAAATGATAGTTATCTTTAACGTCTTTAAGAAGTGAGGCCAGTTGATCTTTTAAGGTTTGACTGTATTCTTTGCGTTTTTCTGGGTCTAACTTGTCTTCTTCTTTCTGAGGAAGAAGAAGACGACTGACTGCAACCACTTCTCTTTTAATATTTTTCTTTGAGTCTTCTTCTTTCAGAAGTCCTTTAAAGTAAGTCCATGGAAGAAGTCCATGCTGAAGATAGCCGACTTCTTTTGTTTCTTTATTATAGGTTCTTACAGCGTCTATTTCAAAATTTTTCACTTCATCAACATCATCAACCCATACATTTTCTAACTTAACATTTTCGACACCTTGAACTTCTAATTTTGTTTCATCAGAGAAATATTCTTTTTGAACTTCAACCCACTCTTTGCCTTCTTCATTGGGTGTTCTGACAAGCCAGCTCAGCTTTTCATCTTTAACACCCTGAAAAGCATAGGTTTCTTTAAATGTTTTGTTTCCTTCCAAGACTTGAAACTCAATCCAATCTCCTTTACGAAGCGTTTTTTGAACATAAGTTTTTGCATAGTCTTCTGCGTCAGTGTTGTCTGTTTTTGAAGTGACAAACTGAACACTCACGATGTCTTTAAGAGCAATTTTTGAAGATGTTCCATTTTGTAAAGCCACATCCCACACAGCTTCTTCTGATAAATAACCAAGAAGTGCTTTTCTAGCATCCGTCCTTATGACGGTAAGCAAAAGTTTTTTATCTTCGTATTTGACTGGGTAAAAAAGGAGACTGTGAATGTCTCCAACAGGAATTTTCATTTGAAACTCTCCATTGCCGACATCTTTTGAAACAGAAAGTAGAAAATCGTTCTCGCTTCCTAAGGTGAGTGAGATCGTTTGCTCAGGGTTACTCAATTGTACTTGATATCCTGGTCCCCATGTTGCTGCTTTAGTTAAATGTACATTAAGCACAATGTGAAATAAAAAAACAAAAGTTAAAATCCATCTTCTCATCATCATCCTTCTCCTTTTTTTCAAAAAAATTAAAATGTGGCAATTTTTCGCGCAC
>JACPKQ010000004.1 GCA_016186995.1 Deltaproteobacteria bacterium
TGTGTTCTTTTGAAAACGTTTTCTTATCTTTTCTAAAATCCTCAATTCTTTCATAAACCCCACTACGCTTTCCTTTTTTATTATAATTATAAAAACCTTCCTGTGTTTTTTTGCCGTATCGCTCTGCGGCATACACAACTTCAAGAAGTTCACATCTTTGAAATCGTTCTTTGAAAGCCTCTACAACTGTATTGGAAGCTTTAATGACAACATCCAACCCCACTTCATCTAAAAGAGTAAAAGGCCCCATAGGCATCCCAAAAGAAAGAGCTGCTTGATCAACTTCTTCGACTTGAGCCCCTTCTTCAACTAAATAGGCGGCCTCATTCATATAGGGCATCAATATTCGATTCACCAAAAAACCAGGTCTATTTTTTACAACTAAAGGTAGTTTACCTAAAACTTTTGCAAACTGTACAGTTGTTGCAACAACTTCATCTGTCGTCTTTTCCCCACGTATCACTTCTACTAAAGGCATTTTGTGAACAGGATTAAAAAAATGCATTCCTACAAATCTTTCTGGGTGTTTTAAATCACGAGCCATATCATCTACAGAGATAGAAGAAGTATTCGTTGCCAAAATAGTTGACTCTTTAACTTTCGTTTCCAACTCAGCAAAAACCTTCTTTTTAAGATTTAAATCTTCGATAACAGCTTCAATGACAATATCTAAACTGCGAAAACCAGCGTAAGTTAAAGTAGGAGAAATTTTTGCCCATTTATTTTCAAACTCATGCCTTTGTATTTTTTTTCGCTGTAAAGCTTTCGTAAAAACAGAGCGTGCTTGAGAAAGGCCACGCACAATGGCGCCTTCGTTAATATCTTTAAGGTATACTTCTAAATCTTTATAGGCTGCAAGTTGTGCAATGCCACCACCCATAGCTCCAGCCCCTAACACACCCACACTTTTTATAACACGTGGCACGCTATCACTTCGAACACCTTTGTCTTTTTTCATTTCTTCACTTAAGAAAAAGAGTTTTACAAGATTGCTAGAAATAGGTGTGATGCACAGTTTTCCAAAAGTTTGTGCTTCAAAAAGAAGGGCTAACTTTTGAGATACAGAAACAGTTTTTTTAACAACTTGAATTGCCGCTAAAGGTGCGGGGTAATGCCCTTTTGTTTGAGAAAGAACGTTTTTTGTAGCTAAATGGAAAACAAGTGCTTTTCCTAAAGGGTTTTTTTCTAAAAGATAGTAGAAAAGATTTTTCTTTCCTTTAAAACCTTTTTGTGCCTTTTTAAAATTTTTATTTTTAATAAATTGAGCAGCTTTTTCCAAAAGAAATTCGTAAGGCACAACATCATCAGCCAAACCTATGTACCCTGCCTTTTTTCCTGAAACAGTTCCACCCGGTAAAATAATTCCTAAAGATTGTTGCAGCCCAATAAGTTTTGGCAAACGCACACAACCACCCATGCCAGGAATAAAACCAAGTTTAACCTCAGGTAAACCTAAAACTGTTTTTGGGGAATCTGTTGCAATGCGATAATCACACGCAAGGGCTAGTTCAAGCCCACCGCCTAAACAAGCGCCATGAATGGCGGAAACAATAGGTTTTGAAAAACATTCTACTTCATCTGCAAAGGCTTGTGCATCGCGTGAAAGCTTTTCACCTTGTTCTTGTGTTTTAATGGTTTGGAAAAAGCTAATATCCACCCCTGCTATAAAAATATCTTTTTTCCCGCTATAAAAAATAACAGCTTTGACATCTTTATGAGATTCTAAACTTTTAAGATGATTTCTAAAATCATCCATGAGATCTAAAGTAAGTTTATTTACCTTTTCACCTGGCAAATCAAATTTAAGATAGGCAATATGATTTTCAACGTGCACACTTAAAGCTTTCATACATTCTCCAAGAGTATGGCAGCACCTTGACCACCCCCTACACAAAGGGTTGCAAGTCCTCTTTTTGTATTACGTCTTTGCATTTCATTCATAAGAGTCAGCACAAGACGTGTTCCTGAAGAGCCTACCGGATGACCCAAAGCAATAGCACCCCCATTGACGTTTAAAATGTTGGAATCGATTTTTGAAAGCGGGTATTCAATTCCCTTTTCTTCTTGCAGTTTTCTACTTTCAAATATTTTAAGGTTAGCAAGAACTTGTGCTGCAAAAGCCTCATTCATTTCTACAAGATCGATATCTTCCATTTTTAAATTTGTTTTTTTAAGTAAAACAGAGGTTGCATAACTGGGGCCCAATCCCATCCGTGCAGGATCAAGGCCTGCGAAAGCATATTGAACCATTCTTGCTTTAGGTTTAAGCCCCAACTCTTGTGCCTTTTCTTCTGTTGTGACAAGGAGGGCTGCTCCCCCATCTGTAATAGGACATGAATTACCTGGCGTTACCGTTCCATGCTTTCTATCAAAAAAGGGTTTTAGCTTTGCGAGCGCTTCTAAAGTTTGATTTTTGCGTGGCCCCACGTCCTGAGATACAGCTTTATTTTCTAAAAAGAGAGGTACAATTTCATCTTTAAACAACCCTTTTTCTTGTGCTTGAGTTGTTTTCTCGTGACTTAAAAGAGCAAATTGATCTTGTTCTTCACGTGTTATTTTAAACTCTCTTGCCAAAACCTCTGCTGTTTGTCCCATGTTAAGGCCACATACTGGATCTCTTAACCCCTGTACAAGGGCTATAATAGGTTTTAAAAAATTCAAGCGAAACTGAGAGAAAACACCTATTTTTTGAAGTGGCGTTTTAGCACGTGAAAGTTTTGCAAGAAAATTAGAAAATGTTTTTGGAAAAAGAAGAGGAATATTACTCATGGATTCTATTCCACCGCAAAGATAAAGCTCTCCTTGCCCCGCTTGGATACTATCATAAGCACTTGCAATAGATTGCATTCCAGAAGCGCAATTTCTTTGAACGGTAAAGGCAGGAACTTTTTGTGGAATTCCCGCTCTTAAAGCAACTACACGAGTCACGTTTGCGGCATCTGCAGGTTGGCCTATATTTCCAAAAATGATTTCATCTAAAAGACTTGGATCAAGATTTGTTCGAGCAAGAGTTTCTTTAGCAACGGTAACACCTAAATCAACCACTGAAACATCATTAAAATCAGCCCCAGATTTTACGTAGGGTGTTCGGACCCCATCAACAATGACAACCGTTTTTGACATATGTTTATGACTTAACACTCACCTTTCACCTGGTCAACGCTCGTCACAAAAGATAGGGAAAGGGCTTCCCTCGGGTGCGGCACCAACCCTGATTCATATCTTCATAAGAGATAGGGATAGTACTTGCCTCGGGTACGGCGTCACTTTTTTCCTGCGAAAAAGTGCGCCTCGCGTCTCAGGCAATCTGCTGCATATACTATGCAGACCAAGCCAGATTGCCTTCCGACACGACCCTCTGCAAGCACTACCCCTATCTCTTAAACTAAATTTTTCTATGAGACATAAAGATCCCAGTTTCAGATATTCATCATTATTCGTAGCCATGTGAAAAAATGGTTACTGTCTGGAGCGGAAATAAAGCGCAGCACACGGTTTGTAAATATTCAAAACTGTGCATCCCGGACAGTGCTTTAGTACTTACGGGATAACAAAGAACTCATGTGGGATAACTACAGCGAGCCATGAAGCGAAAGATAGTAACCATTTTTAAGAACTTAAGGTTATTACAGGAAAAAGAACCATTTCAAGAATCTAAGTTCGAGTGTTCTTGAAAGTTGGTGGTTTTTTGATATAGCTCTAGAAGATGAAAATTCTTTACAGGTCAAAGACTAACAGAAAAATAGCAGGTGTGTGCGGCGGAATTGGAGAGTACTTTGGCATTGATCCAACTATTGTACGTATTATTTGGCTTTCTGCCATTCTTCTCGCAGGCACAGGCATTCTCATTTATATTATTGCTTGGCTTGTCATGCCAGAAGGCCCTAACGAAATAGTCATTTCTTCACATAAACCATTTCGACGATCTTCAAAACATCGGATTATTGCAGGAGTGTGTGGCGGACTTGGGGAATACTTTGAACTGGATCCTGTTATTTTTAGACTGGGGTTTGTTTTTTTAGCTATTACTTCTTTCGGGTGGGGAATTCTTATTTATATTATTCTTTGGATAGCAGTTCCACTTCAAAAATCTTCTTAAAGTTAAAATTGAAAAATTCTAAAAACGGGCTTTAAGGTATGCACAATTATTTTTTGAATTTTGATAGTTTTAAAATATTCTTTTGGAACTTGAATCAATAATATTCCCATTAAAATACCAACAGACCCAACCCATTCATTCAAAGATAAAATATGGTTAAATATCACATAGTCTAAAATAAGAGTTATGATAGGACACACATAGGTTGAAGCACTTGTTTTCACTGAGCCCCAGGTTTGAAGAATTTTAAAAAACATAAGCCAGGCAAGTGCTGTTGAAAAAAAACTCAAATAAATAACAGCCGCTAGCGCCTTTTTGGAAAGTAGTAATGTTGTTATAGGAAACCCTCTTTCAAAAAATAAAGTTACAAAAAATAAGAAAACGATAGAAGCAAGCTGCTGTTGGAAAAGATTACCAAAAAAATCAACCTTGTTATGCGATTTTAAAATAGAACGGGTTATAAGAACACCCACAGCATAGGAAAACGCAGCAATAACAACAGCTCCAACACCCCATATCAACCCATCAGATGAATTCATTTGTAATGTTGGAAGAAAAATCAAAAGGACGCCTAAAAAACATAAGATCAACCCTAAAACCTTCGCTAATGTTACCTCTTCATCATTCTTTAAAAAATAAAAACTCAAAATAAAAGCCCAAAGGGGAACTGTAGCAACAAGAATAGCGGAAAGACTTGGACTTACAACTTTCTGAGCCCAAAATAAAATGGCAAAAGGCAAACCCTGTAAAAAAATTCCAGCCAACCAGGATTTCCATCTCAGTTCCTTATGCACTGACATATTTTTATTAAGCAAGAGAAAGAAAACAAAAAGAAAGAGTCCTGCGAAAGAGACTCGCATAAAGGCTGAAAAAACAACAGGAAGATCAGAAATAAGTATCTTGATGGCTATATAAGAGCCACCCCAAAACACAGAGATGAGTGAAAAATAAAGTAAATTCATAAATTTTTAAAAGAATCCCTCTTAGAAAATAGAAAACGCAAGCTTATAACATATTGCTTTATTTAAATCAAAGTTTTAGTCTATAAGCGGGAATGACAAGTAAAAATCTATGAACCACGTTATTGAAGCTCAAGGGCTTACTAAAAAATTTCAAAACTTTGAAGCTGTACGGGGTATTGATTTTAAAATCCGTGAAGGCACGTGTTTTGGTTTTTTAGGCCCTAATGGGGCAGGCAAAACAACAACTATAAGTATGCTCTACTGCTATGTCACCATCACCGAAGGTGAACTCACTATTTTAGGCCTACATCCAAAAACCGATGAGAGAAAAATAAAATCTCTACTGGGAATTGTTCCTCAAGATAATAATTTAGATCCTGATCTGACGGTTTATGAAAACCTCGTTGTTTATGCAAGATATTTTGGAATTTCACACACACAATCTCGCCCTAAAATTGAAGAGCTTCTTCGTTATTTTAACCTCTCAGAAAAAAAACACGTCCGTATTACCCAACTTTCAGGCGGGATGAGAAGACGACTCGTGTTAGCTCGTGCTTTTATACATGACCCTCACATCATTATTCTTGATGAACCTACGACAGGGCTTGATCCACAAGCAAGACATCTTATTTGGGAAAAACTGGAAAATTTAAAAGCTCTTGGAAAAACTTTTGTTCTCACAACCCATTATATGGATGAAGCTGAGCGACTTTGTGATGAACTTGTTATGATGGATCATGGAAAAATCTTGGCTCAAGGAACGCCAAGCGAGCTTATCTTGAAACATATTGGAAAAGAAACTATTGAAGTTAAAGTTCCCTCCCGTGAAGCACAGTTGATTTTGAAGCACATCGAGGGGCTTCCCTTTAGCTATGAGCAAACAGAAGCACGGCTTTTTATTTATACTCATGATGGCGGAGATGTACTTAAAAAAATCATTGAGCTCAAAGAATATGAATTTGTTCACCGTCGCAGTTCACTTGAAGACGTTTTTTTAAAACTGACAGGAAGGAAATTAAGAGAATGATTTCACTTAAAATATTTCGAATCTGGCAACGCCATATGATCGTGTGGCGAAAATATCTTAAAGAAGCTATTTTAGGAACAACAGGTGAACCCATTATTTATCTTTTAGCCTTAGGCTATGGAATGGGGCACTACATTGGTGACATGAATGGGCTCACTTATATTCAATACATTGCACCGGGGCTTTGGCTCTCTTCTGCTATGGGTGGAGCGAGTGCTGAATGCACCTATGGTGCTTATACTCGAATGACAACCCAACAAACTTATAATGCAATTTTAGCCGCCCCTATCAATACACATGAAATTGTAGGGGCTGAAATCCTTTTTGGGTCTACACGCAGTTTTATTAATTGCATGGTCATCTTAATTGTTTTTACTTTTGCTGGGCTTGTAAAAACACCTCTTCTTATTCTCATGCCTTTTTTAGGGCTTATTACAGGTGTTTTTTTTGCCTCTGTTGCGATGACTGTCACGGCCTGGTCAAAAGGATATGAGTTTTTTATTTACTATTACACCCTTTTTGTAACCCCTAGTTTTTTTCTTTCAGGTATTTTCTTTCCAATCGAACATTTTCCACAATGGCTTGAACGCATAGCTTTAACCCTTCCTTTAACTCAAATGGTTTATGTTGCGCGTGAACTTTTTATTGGAAAGTTCGAGATGTTTTCTTTGTTTCGATGTGCCTACGTTCTCCTATTAGGATTATTCTTTTTTTGGATCTCTACAAAAATGATCCACAAACGGCTTATAAAATAGGTTTTTGAAATGGCATAATAACAACCTTGGTTCTGAGTATGGAGAGTATTTTTTCGATACTTAAGTTCTTGATGGCCTGGAGGTTCCTCAGGGGCCCCTCCGCCCAGTGTGGATCCTCCCCTTCAAAACCTCCAGCCCATCTTCACATGAACACGAATTTAAACTCTCTCATGGACACGTGTCATTGCGAACGAATGTGAACCAATCCCATCATCGTTTTACTCCCTCGCGATGACAGTCTGGCCTTCCGACACGACCCTCTGTAAGCACTATCCCTGTCTTTTGCCCTATAGCTTTATTTCGAGTTTAGATTCTTGCACAAACACGACAAAATTCGTAACTATGCTCGGAAATGGTCAGTGTCTGGAGCGGAAGTAAAGCGCAGCCCATGTTTGAAAACACTCAGAACCCTCTCATCCCGGACAGTGCTTTAGCACTTACGGGATACAAAAAATCCAGTATGACAAGTGTAGCGAGCCATGAAGCGGAAGACACTGACCATTTCAAGAACTTAAGTTTACGATGACATGAGTGCTGCGCGAGCAGCGGCCAATCTTGCAACAGGTACCCTGTAAGGCGAGCAACTGACATAATCAAGCCCATTTTCAAAACAAAATTGAATGGATGCTGGATCTCCGCCATGCTCCCCACAAATACCTACTTTTAAAGTGGGGTTGGCGGCCCTTCCATTCTGAGTTGCCATTGTAATCAGCTTTCCAACACCCTCTTTATCTAAAGAAATAAAAGGGTTTTCTGGTAAAATATTTTTTTGGACATATTCAAATAAAAAACTTCCTGCATCATCCCTACTTAAACCAAAGGTTGTTTGGGTTAAGTCATTCGTTCCAAAAGAAAAGAAATCAGCCTTTTTGGCAATTTCATCTGCCGTAAGAGCGGCACGAGGAAGTTCAATCATAGTACCTACAAAATACTTAACAGAAACATTATTCTTTTTAAGAATATCGTCACAGATTGCTCGAATATCCTTTTCGATAAATTCATACTCTTTAACATGAGAAATAAGAGGAATCATAATTTCAGGCCTCACATAAAGTCCCTCATTTTTTTTAAGCTCACACACTGCCTCCATCAGAGCTTGAACCTGAACATGATAAATTTCTGGATAAGAAATCCCAAGTCGACAGCCTCTGTGCCCAAGCATAGGATTATATTCCTGTAATGAAGCAATTCTTCTTTTTACTTCTTCCTCTTCACAACCTAAATCCTTCGCGAGGTCTTTAATGCCTTTTTCATCATGGGGTAAAAACTCATGCAAAGGAGGATCTAAAAGTCTTACTGTTACAGGAAGGGGTGCCATAGCCCTAAAAATCCCAAGAAAATCCTCTTTCTGATAGGGAAGGATTTTTTCCAAAGCTTTTTTTCTCTCACTTTGGGTTTTTGAAAGAATCATTTCTCTCACAGCCAAAATGCGGTGTTCATCAAAAAACATATGTTCTGTACGACATAACCCGATACCCTCTGCTCCAAATTCACGTGCCTTGTAAGCATCTTGAGGTGTGTCTGCATTGGCTCTTACTTTCATAGAACGAAAATGATCTGCCCATGCCATTAAAGTTTTAAACTCTTCTCCGCTCTCTGCCTCAATGGTTGAAACTTTTCCTTCAAAAACATCCCCCGTCGAACCATCAATGGTTAAAATATCTCCTTCACGATAAATATTTTCTCCAACTTGGAGACTTTTCTTTTTTTCATCAACAATAAGTTCTCCACACCCTACTACACAAGGTTTGCCCATCCCTCGAGCTACGACAGCAGCATGACTCGTCATTCCCCCTAATGTTGTTAAAATGCCACAAGCTGCATTCATACCATGAATATCTTCAGCCGATGTTTCCCTTCGAACCAAGAGGCATTTTTTTCCTTCTTCTTTCAATACAAGAGCATCGTCAGGGTTAAAAACAATTTCTCCACTCACAGCCCCTGGGCTTGCAGGAAGTCCTCTTGCTATTTTTTTCTTTTTCGTCTTAGGATCTATTCGAGGGTGAAGCATCTGATCAATATGTTCTGGTTTCACTCTTAAAACAGCCGTTTTTTGATCAATAATTCCTTCTTCAACCATATCCACAGCAATTTTTATTTGAGCTTGCGCAGATCGTTTCCCAGTACGTGTTTGAAGTAAAAAAAGTTCACCATTTTGGATGGTAAATTCAATATCTTGCATATCTTTATAATGACCTTCAAGACGACTTTGGAGTGAAAGAAACTTCTTATAACAAGCTTTGTGTTTTTCTTTCATAACATGTAAAGAAAGAGGGGTTCTCAAGCCTGCAACAACATCTTCTCCTTGGGCATTTTCTAAGAATTCTCCAAATATTTCTTTTTCCCCAGTTGAAGGATTTCTTGTGAAAGCAACCCCTGTTGCACTGTTTTCCCCTAAATTTCCAAATACCATGGCTTGAACAGTGCACGCTGTTCCTAATTTGGAGGGAATATTATTAAGCTTTCGATAGGTTTCAGCCCGAGGTAAATTCCAAGAATCAAAAACAGCCCCGATGGCCTTCCACAACTGCTGATGAACGTCTTGTTCAAAATCTTTGCCTGTTTTTTCTCGAATCAAAGCTTTAAAACTTTGTACAGTCTGTTTTAAGCTGGTAGATGTTCCGGCCAAATTTTCAAAAAGTTTGGCTTCAATCCCTAAAACAACACTTCCGAACATTTGAAGAAACCGTCTATAACAATCATAAGCAAATCTTTCATTGTGAGAAGTTTCAACTAAACCCTCTACTGTTTCATCATTCAGTCCTAAATTAAGAACTGTTTCCATCATACCTGGCATACTTGCTTCCGCCCCACTTCTTACAGAAAAAAGAAGTGGCATCTTCCTATCTCCAAAACGAAGATTTAAAAGCTTTTCAAGTTTTTTAATATTGTAAAGAACTTCTGTTTTTAAATTCTGAGATATTCTTTTATCTGAGTTAAGATAGTGTACACACTCATTTGTTGTAATGGTAAACCCAGGAGGAACAGGAATACCAAGAAGTGTCATTTCGGAAAGATGAGCGCCCTTCCCACCAAGAATTTTGGTCATAGAGGCAGAACCTTCTGCATACCCATTACCAAAAAAATACACTTTTTTTGTTTTTAAAAGCTTTGGATCCACTCTGATACCTCCCTATCATCCTGAACCGAATCAAACTTAGGTTCTTAAAATGGTCACTATCTTCCGCTTCATGGCTCGCTGTGTTTGTCCCACGCGGACTCCTTGTCATCCCTCAAGAAGGCAGGGATCCAGTATTCATTTTTTTACAAACCGTGTGCTCCGCTTGACGCAGCACCTTAGAGTAACCATTTTTTCACATAAATTCGCATTATTTCCCTGATAACTCATTTAAACTTATCTTCGAAATAATTTTCTAACTGATCTATTGATATCCTATCTTGCTTCATGCTATCACGATCTCTGACGGTCACTTTTTTATCTTCTAAAGAATCAAAATCAATCGTAACACAATAAGGAGTTCCTGCTTCATCTTGTCTTCGGTAGCGCTTTCCAATACTTCCCGCCACATCAAATTGAGAAAAATATTTTTTAGAAAATCTATTTTTAATATTGTGTGTAAGATTCATAAGATCGTCCTTCTTCGACAAAGGAAAAAAGGCGATCTGAACTGGAGCAAACTGAGGCTTTATTTTAAGAACCACTCTTTTTTCGTCTTTCACTTCTTCTTCGTGATAGGCATCACAGAGTACTGCGAGTAAAGTTCGATTCAGCCCAACTGCTGTTTCAATGACATAAGGTATATATTTTTCTTTTGTATCGTCATCAAGATATTGAAGTTTTTTTCCGGAAAATTCTTCGTGTCTTGAAAGGTCATAATCTGTTCTATTATGAATTCCTTCAAGTTCACTCCATCCAAAAGGAAATTCATATTGAACATCAAAAGCCTGCTTCGCATAGTGAGCTAGTTGATCTTTTCCGTGCTCATAAAAGCGCAACTTTTGAGGATGAATCCCCAAACTTTTGTGCCATTTTATCCTTTCTTCTTTCCAGTAATCAAACCACTTCATATCTTCTTTTGGATTTACAAAAAACTGCATTTCCATTTGCTCAAATTCACGAGTTCTAAAAATAAAATTGCCTGGGGTAATTTCATTTCGAAAGGCTTTTCCAACTTGAGCAATACCAAAAGGGGTTTTCTTTCGCATGGTGGTTTGGACATTTAAAAAATTGACATAACTTCCTTGTGCTGTCTCGGGGCGCAAAAAAATGCGACTTGCCTCTGTTTCTACAGGCCCCATGTAAGTTTTAAACATGAGATTAAATGCTCTTGCTTCTGTCAACTCTCCTCCACACTCCCCTGGGTGTTTACTTGGTTTTTCAGGACAGCAGGCCTCACTTAAAGCATCAGCACGAAATCGTGCCTTACATTTTTTGCAATCAATTAAAGGGTCTGTAAACCCTTCTACGTGCCCAGAGGCTTCCCACACCCGTGGGTGCATCAGAATACTGGCATCCACTCCCTCAATATCATCACGAAGGGTCATGGTATCCCACCAATATCGTTCAATATTTTTTTTAAGCTGTACTCCTAGTGGACCATAATCCCAACAGGAATTAAGACCACCATAGATTTCACTACTTTGGAAGATAAACCCACGTCTTTTGCAAAGGGAAACAAGGGTTTTCATATCAAGGAGGGACATGCAAAATTCGTATCACGAGGCCCCTCTGTTTTCAACAGTTCTTGAAATAGTCTGTGGCACAGGAAAAGATAAGGGGAGTACTTCCCTCGGGTACGGCACCAACCCTGATTCATATCTTCACTGGTATCTTTATTCCAGCCCGCGTCAAATTCCCCTGCGAGGAATTTGCGCTTAACCTCAGCCTCGCTCTTTTTTACTTCGTAAAAAAGCCATGCCCGCTCGGCTTCCGAATGACTTACATAAAGACACCAGTTTCAGATATTCATTAATCTTTAATCCATTATTCGTAGCCATGTGAAAAAATGGTTACTGTCTGGAGCGGAAGTAAAGCGCAGCCCACGGTTTGTAAATATTCAAAACTTTGCATCCCGGACAGTGCTTTAGCACTTACGGGATCAAGCGGAGTTAGTGTTGGATAACTACAGCGAGCCATGAAGCGGAAGATAGTAATCATTTTAAGAATTTAAGTATCGAAAAATGATCACTGTGCCTGAGAAATATACTAGGTAACTTTATGTAAATTAGCCATTTCAAGAACGTAGAGTACGAGGAATAGTTGCGAAGAATGTTTTAATACAATAAAGTAACAACGCTATGAACAAAGCCGTTTTCCTAGATAGAGATGGAACTATTAATAAAGAGGTATCTTATCTTAACTCGATAGACCAAATAGCAATCCCTCAAAACAGTATTAAAGCTCTTCAACTGCTTCAAAAAGACGGGTTTAAACTTATAGTTACAACAAATCAATCAGGTATTGCTCGAGGTTTTTTAACTGAACAAACGCTCCACAATATTCACAAATACTTTGACATTCTATTTTCATCACACAACATAAAAATAGACGATTACTTTTACTGCCCTCATCTTCCAGAAGAAAACTGCCTTTGCAGAAAACCCAAAACAAAAATGATAGAAGAAGCACTCAAAAAATACAATATTGATAAATCACGATCTTTTTTTATTGGAGATAAAATGGTGGATGTCGAATGTGGATACAATGCCGGGATAAAAACAATTCTTGTTCTTACAGGCTATGGACAAAGTTTTAAAAAAGAAGCCCAAAAAAAAGTTTCATTCATAGCAGAAGATCTTTACGCCGCCGCCTCGTGGATTATGAGTAAACCTTCTCAATCTCTTTAATATATCTCACTGATTTAAAATCATATCCGTGCTGAAAAGAAAAATAAGAGTGTAAAAAATCTTGAAGTTTCAAATTCTCTGGATCTTTTAATTTTTCTATTTCAACAGGCTCATTCCTTAAAAAATCAAAAACAGATTTTTCTAAACGCCAGTCTATTTTTTTGCCTTGTGAACATGAAAAACAATAAAGCCCACCTTGTATAAAAGATAAATCATAGTATTCCTGAAAAGATATTTTCTTCTGACATCCTAGACACGATTCTAATAAAGGGAATAAGCCTATTTTTTTTAAAAGGAATATTTCAAAAAAACGAATATATTTTTTGAAACCAAGTTCTGTATTTAACCGTCCCAACACATTTTTAAAAACATTAAAAAGAGAAGGATCCCCTTCTCTTTCAGGTGTCATTTTCATAATGAGTTCACACAAATATCCCGCATAAGCACATCTTAAAGGTGAGCTTTTCATAGATTCAAAGTTTTCGATAAGCTCAACATGTTTGAAGAAAAAAAGCGATGTGCGTTTTTTTTCTTCAAAGTAAAGGTTTACCAAAGAAAAATAATCCAAACGTCCACCAAATCTTTTACGACTGTGTTGTGCCGCTTTTGCCATTCCTGTGACTCTTCCTTTTTTTTCAGAATAAACAGTGACAATCTTATCAAGCTCTCCATAAGGTCTAAAATTGAGTACAACCGCTTGAGATGATTCTAGTGACATATTAAATATGTAAAAATAAATGAACTAAATTAAAAAAGATGAGAGTGCTTACAACATCAATAGCTGTTGTAATAAAAGGCCCTGTTGCTAAAGCAGGATCAAATTGAAACTTTTTAAAAATAATAGGGAGAAAAGCTCCTAAAACAGCTGCTATTGTCATCACTAAAAAAAGGGATGTACCCACAACAATACCTAGACGAGGATGCTCTCCTGAAATCAGCTGCACACCAAAACCCAAAACAACTCCGTAAAGAAGTGCAAGCACACCCCCTACTTTTAACTCTTTAAAAAGGACTTTCCACAGCTGATCAAGAACAACACGACCTGTTGCAAGCCCCCGCACAATAACAGCAGAGGTTTGTGTTCCTACATTCCCTCCCATACCTAAAATAATAGGAATAAATCCAGAAAGTACCGCCATTTTGCCTATAGTTGATTGAAATTTACCAATAATAGAAAGTGCAACAAGTCCACTTAAGAATGAAGCCAGAAGCCATGGAAAACGTGCACGAACACTTTTTAAACTTGAAAGATCTAAAACATCCACATTCCCCACAGAAGCCATTTTTAAAATGTCTTCTGTGGCTTCTTCTCTCATAACATCGATCACGTCATCAACTGTTACAATACCCACTAGTTTATTGTTCTCATCGACAACGGGAACAGCTAAAATATTATATTGGCTGACCAACTTTGCAACTTCTTCTTGGTCTTCATGAGTAGTCACACGAATCACATCAGTACTCATAATCTCACTCAGCTTTTTTTGAGGTTTGACTGTGAGAAGTTGTCTTAAAGAAATAACACCCACAAGTTGCCCAATACTATTTACAACATAAATATAGAAAACCATCTCTTGCTCGCTCGACTCTTCTTGTAACTTTTGAATAGCTTCACCTACTGTCATATTCTCATCGAGTGCAAAAAACTGAGGGTCCATGATACCCCCAGCAGAATCTTCTTCATATTGGAGAAGATCTTCAACCTCTTCAGACTGTGCTGCTTCCATGAGTTTCAGAATTTCTGAAGACATGGGTTCTGGTAAAAGAGTTAAAATATCAGCTACATCATCTGAGCTCATCTCTTTAAAAATTCTGCATACTTTTTCTGTCTCAAGCCCTTCTAAAACAAGAGGAATATCCCCTTCTTCCATCTCACTTAAAACATCAGCTTGAATGTGAGAAGATTTTATAAATGAAAAAACAGCTTGCTTTTCTTTAGGATCTAAATGGTGAAGCATCAATGCGACATCTGAAGCATGAGTCTTATCGATAAGATTTTTAAGATGTGGTACAGCCTGACGTCTTAAAAGTTTTTTCGACGTTTCAACTAAAAGTTTTATTTTCTCAGCTTGAGCTAATTGCATAAAGACACTCTAAAAACTTCTTTCGTCATCGCGAGGGTTCTCAAAAGAACCCGTGGCGATCTTCTCAAAATTTTTTATAAATTTTGAGAGATTGCTTCCTCACTTTCAGTTCCTCGCAATGACAAAGGAATGACAAAAGAAGATTTAGTTATACTTCCCCGTTTTAAACGAACGTAATAAAAACCACCTATCAAAAAATTAAGAACCAATATACACACATGAACAAGGGTTGCCACCTCTGCACCTGATACATGGGTTCCCAATCCTAATAATTTAAAAAGTACTAAAAAGGCAGCCTGCCCCACACCTAAACCAGCGGGTGTTAAAGGCAAAGCCATAATTAAAGTCCCATAAGGAACAATAATTAAAAAAGGTAATATGCCCCCTTCATACCCCAGTGCTAAGGCAGATAAATAAAACATAAAAATCGTTAAAAAATGCGGGGTAAAACTTAAAAAATAAGTTTTTAAAACCCATTTATTTATTTTTTTTAAAGTAAATATTTTACTGCCTAGATTTAACAATGTTATTTTTTTAATAGCTTCATCACTTACAGTATGAATGAGTATATAAAAAATAAACCCTAAAAAACATATAAGAGAAACAATCCAACTCATCTTCAATAATAATGGAACTTTTGTTACAAAGGTATAATTTAAAAAAAAGATGATCATAGCACAGGATATCAGGCCAAAAAGCCCAACCACTCTATCTAAAAATACAGAAAGTATGGCAGCTATTTTTTTTTGTTTTTCTTTTTCTTCTGCATAAATATAATAAGCTTTAATAAAATCTCCGCCCACAGCGCCCGGTAAAAAAGTATTAAAAAAAATCCCTATTGAAGAAAGTTGGAATACTTCTTTAAAAGAATATCGGAATCCCAAACCTTTAAGAAGAAATTGCCAACGCCATGAATTATTAAAAAGAATGATAAAATATAAACATATCATCCCACAAAAAAGATCTACTCTTAAAAAACCCTTTAAAAGGCTTTTTGTTTCTATATGACCTGCTTGAATAAGATAAACAAAGATCCCTAAAATAAGTGCACTTTTTAATATAAATTTCAAGATATTTGACATAAAACAACCTTAAGTTATTAATAACAAATAAGTTAAGGTTGTCATCCCTGAAGAAGGGTCATCCTGAGAACAAGCGAAGGATCGATATTTTTTGTCGACTTTCGTTCGTGTCACCCTGAATGCTTTCCCTGTCACCCTGAACGTAGTGAAGGGTATAGTTACGAATTATATCTTTCGCTGCGCTCAAGATGACAAGAGGGATGCTCAGAATGACAAAGAACTCGAAGTATTATTCTGAGGAACGACAAAGAGAAAACGATGAATATTACTGTATTTGGCACTGGATATGTTGGACTTGTGGCGGGGGTATGTTTTGCTGATGCTGGCCATCATGTCATCTGTGCTGATATTGATAAAAATAAAATTGAAAAATTAAATAAAGGTACACCTACTTTCTTTGAACCCGGCCTTGAAGATTATCTTAAAAAGGGTTTAAAAAAGAAAACCCTCACTTTTACAACTCAACTAGAAGAAGCAGTGTACAAATCTAAAATTATCTTTATAGCTGTTGGAACTCCACAAGATCCAAATGGCAAAGCAGATCTCACCTATATATTCAATGTTGTGGGTACCATTGTTGATAATGCAAACGAAGAAAAAACAATTATTATGAAAAGCACTGTTCCCGTAGGAACACATAAAAAAATAGAAAAGCTTCTCAAAAAATCGAAATTCCCGCTTCACTATGTTTCTAATCCTGAGTTTTTAAGAGAAGGAAAAGCTGTTGAGGATTTCTTAAAGCCAGAAAGAGTTGTTTTAGGAGGTACCCATAAAGCAAGCATTGAAACATTGAAAGGTCTTTATAAACCTTTTTTAAGTCTTGATAGACCTATTCTTACTATGACACAGGCGAGCGCAGAAATGGCAAAATATGCTTGCAATACCTATCTTGCAACTCGCATTTCTTTTATTAATGAAATGGCAAATCTTTCAGAACGCTTGGGAGCAAATATCAAAGATGTTAAAAAAGTTATGACACATGACAAAAGGATTGGTCACCGTTTTCTCTACCCAGGAGTTGGATATGGTGGCAGTTGTTTTCCAAAAGATGTTTCTGCTCTTATTCACACAGCAGATGAATCCGACTGCGATCTAAAGATCCTCAAAGCAACCCATCAAACCAACGAAGCTCAAAAGCTCATTCTATTTTATAAAGTATTAAAATATTTTTTAGGGGAGCTTAAAGGTAAAAAAATAACACTGTGGGGGATCTCTTTTAAACCCCACACAGATGATATCAGAGAAGCTCCAAGTGTAGTTATCATACAAAAACTCCTTAAAGAAAAAGCACATGTTTCTACTTATGACCCCATCGCACAAGATAACCTTAAAAAGGATTTTGGAGATTGTATCGAATATGCCAACGATCCCTATGAGGCGCTGCACAATAGCGAAGCTCTTCTGATTCTTACAGAATGGAATGAGTTTAGAACCCCTGACTTTTCTCTTATGAAAGAAAAAATGAAAAACCCCGCACTTTTCGACGGAAGAAATATCTATGAACGAAAAACAATAGAAAAATGTGGCTTTTACTATGAAGGTATCGGAACATGAAAACTATTCTTATTACAGGTGGAGCTGGCTTTTTAGGTTCTCACCTCTGTCGATACTTTTTAGAAAAAAATAATAAAGTATTCTGTGTTGATAACTTTCTTACAGGAAACAACTCCAACATAGAAGATTTAAACACCCACCCTCAGTTTCATTTTATTCACCACAATATGTGTCATCCTCTTTATATTGGAGAAAAATTAGATGCTATCCTCCATTTTGCCTCTCCTGCAAGCCCCATTGATTATCAAAAAGTGCCTATCCCTACTCTTAAAGTAGGGGCTTTAGGAACACATAATGCTTTAGGATTAGCAAGAGCTCACAATGCCTCTATCCTTCTTGCTTCGACATCTGAAGTTTATGGAGATCCTCAAATTCACCCACAAAAAGAAGATTATTGGGGACATGTAAACCCTATTGGGCCAAGAGGTTGCTACGATGAAGCCAAAAGATTTTTAGAAGCACTCACTTTTGCCTACCATCGAACTCACAAGCTTAAAACAAGTATTGTTCGTATTTTTAATACCTATGGCCCTAACATGCGTCTTCAAGATGGAAGAGCTGTTCCTAACTTTATTTCTCAAGCTCTCGAAAACAAAGATATGACAATTCATGGGGATGGTTCACAAACTCGAAGCTTTTGTTACGTTCTCGACCTTGTAGAAGGTATTGCAAAAGCCCTTGAAGTCAATCAGCCAGATCCTATTAACCTGGGAAATCCTCAAGAAATGACGGTGCTTCAATGTGCACAAAAAATTATTGAAGCAACCCTTTCACATAGTAAAATAGTTTTTGAAAAACGCCCTGTTGATGACCCCAACGTGCGGCGCCCTGATATCACTCGTGCCAAAGAAATCTTAGGGTGGAAACCAACGACCACTCTTTCAGAAGGACTTAAAAAAACTATCCCCTACTTTAAAAAAGTACTTTCTATTTCAGAATAAGTGATAAAATATTCTTTATGAGGAAAAAGT
Organism: Deltaproteobacteria bacterium; assembly: GCA_016186995.1. GTDB lineage: Bacteria > Bdellovibrionota > JACOXK01 > JACOXK01 > JACOXK01 > JACPKQ01. The sequence continues at coordinate 18,343 of JACPKQ010000004.1, forward strand.
TTTTGAACCTTCTCATCTTTTGTAAGACTACCACTTAAATATCTTTCAAATAATTCTTCTCTGTGTCTTGCTATTTTATGATTGAGTTGAATTTGTATTAAATTTCTTTTAATAAACTCATTTAAAGATACTTCTTTTACAATATTTCCTTTTTCATCACGATCCACATCCACAGTATCAGCCCATGAAAAAAGCTCTTGGTGTTTTTCTAAAGTTCTTAAAAGAAAAAAACTTGGGTTTGGAATGTTAGGAATCCACAGTAACCAACGCTCTTGATCCTCTTTAGTTTTAGGAAAAGCAAAGCTTCCATGAATATCAGGATGAATATCACTCGTCACCGTTAAAGGTGTTAAACCCTCAATCACTCTTACACTGACAAGCCCTGGAAAAAGTGCATTATAAAAATTTTGAAGTTCTAATGCTTTTTCCTGATAAAGAGCATTGTCAGTAATATCTTTAAGAGCTTTGTAAAAAGCTAAAACAAAAATACGATTATGTAATTCATAAGCAAGTCCATTGTTTTGGGAACCCAGTAGAGAATCAACATCTATCCCTTGTGCTTCCAAATCTTCTCTATAAAGAAGCACTGATTCTCGAATAGAAAGCCCATCTTCACGATCATAAACCTTGTGCCATAAATCAAGCTTAACTTCGGCATTAAGTTTAACTTGTTGATCTAAAACACGAAAAAAAGTCTTTTGTAATTGTGCTTTTAATGTATCTTCTATTTTATTTCTTTCAAAAGAAATATTTAAAATACTGTCATTTAGTATTTTAATTTCATAAAGAGTGACACTGCGCGTTTTAATAAATTCTTCTTGATGCGCGTGATAAAAATCTCGAACCTCCCCTGGGGTAATATAAATTTGAGAAGCAAACTGTGTAAATAAATATTTTTCAACTTCTTTTTTAACCCTTTTTCTTTCTTGAACCGCATCCTCTCCAAAAAGAACTGATTTTTTTCCTTTATTAAATAAAAATATTTTTGAATCTGGAACTTTTTTCTTCGTAAAAACAAAAAGCCTTTCACCTTCAAATAAAAATAACTCTTCTTCAAAAACCTCTAAAAGTTTTCGTTTAATAAGATGAGTTGCCGCCTTTTCACTCTGAGGGTCCTCTGAATCTTTAAAAGTAGTATAAGCAATTTTTTCAGTAGAATTTAAATAATACCCTGTAACATCATGTAAAAAGAGGAGTTGCTTTTCTCCTAAAAAAACAAGTTCACTTGTATGAGATATTTCTTGTGCTTTTAAAAAAGAAATGAAAAATAAAATAAGAAAAGAAAAGGTAATATTTTTCATAAGAATCAAGTGGTTATACACCACTCTTAAAGTTTTTTCTAATTGTTTTTCCCTTGTCATTCCCGCAATCCCCTCTGTCATTCTCGTGAAGACGGGAATCCAGGATTTTAGATCCCGGATATTGCTAACGCAATTCCGGGATGNNATAAAAAAAAGGAGGAAATACAAATATTTCCTCCTTTTTAAGACTACGTTAGGTTTTATTACCAATTCAGTTGAAGCCCTGTTAGAGCACCTGTTTGTTCTTTGGAAGTGCTTCCAATAGGGTTACTACCATTTGATGTTTGAAATACTTCTGTTACCCATGAAAAGTTTTCCCAAATATCATATTTGGTACCTACACTCATTTGATGTTTTCCAAGAAGTGGATCACGAGTATCAAGATATTCATACTTTAAAAGCCCTGTGAGTCCTGCAACCAAGATTTCTAGTCCCCTATCATAGGTAATTGTAAAACCTTGGTCATCTCGAGTTTGATCATTTTCTCGAAAAATATATTGTAGATTCACACTTCCTAAGTTCACAACTTTCACTTCCATACCAAAAGAATATTGATTTTGATCAGAGTTTAAGAAAACCAAATCATTGGGGTTATCATAAGAAGGCTCGTTATGTGTCGCAGATGCATAAGCACGAATTTTTTTTACCGAATCTTCAATAAGCTTAGCTGCTCCATAAAGATTGAAAGACTTTCCTAAATCACCCTGTTCTTCTTCTGCAAGATTAAAAAATTCAACATTTAATTCCATTCTCTCATCAACACTCATACCCAATCCAACAAAACCAGTTTGATCGATTTTAAATGCTTCGAGTGCTGAATAATCAAGAAATTTTGAGTTAGGAAATTCCCCAACGTGAATCTTTCCCTTACCTGCTTCAATAAGAAGAACTACCTGACTATCATTCACTTGTGTGTTTAACTCTAAAGCTGCAACAAGAGCTTCTAAAAGTTCTTTGCTTGGACGCAAAGTCAAGCCGTTATCAACAGCATCATCTTTAGGTTTATCTGAGTCACGATTATCACCACGATCGTTCACCCTACCTTCAAAGTTTAAGCTGGATTTAATGGTAAAATTAACACGTGGTGTTACGTTATAAACACGAAGCCAAGGAACAAGTTGTAACTTACTAAATTGAAGATTGTCTCTTTTGCTCTCATCACCTTCATCTTGCTTAGAAAGCACTTCACCTCGAGCCCCCCAACCCCATTCAATTTGAGGTGTTCCATAAAGCTTTTCTTCTTGTTCAAGACGTTTTTTTGTTCTTTCAAGGTCTCTCACTTTTTTGAGAACTTCTGGTGGCAGTGTAAGCTCTTCTTCTGAAAGAACTTCTTCATTGAACTCATCTTGAGTTGCAACTGCACTCGTTTCTGGGATAGCAACCTCTGTTTCATCTGCAAATGAAATCACAGGCAGTACTAATAAAAAACTAGCAACAATAAATCCTAAAAATTTTTTCACCTTTTCCTCCTTTGTTTTTAAAACCACAACCAACTTGAGGTTTCACTTCCTACCACAGTGATTTTAGGGAAGCAACCTTCTTGAAACATTTTAATAACTTTTGTTAAAATAAAACTAGACTTATGGACTTATTAGAAACTTATGAATATAATGGGAATATATTTGATTGTCATTCCGGCAAGAGTAGGAATCTAGATTCTGTGTAATTAGAATTGTAATGGCATTTAACATAAGCTAAAGGGGGATAAAATGGCAGATCTTAATAAAGTGCAAGCGTACTGTGTCAAATGTAAAGGGATGAAAACCATGTCAGAGGCTGAACAAGTCACCATGAAAAACGGACGGCCTGCTGTTAAAGGCAAATGCCCTGATTGCGGCACCGGCATGTATAAAATACTTTCGCCCAAAGACGCTTAACACGGTTTTCATTCACTGCTGAATTCACCACGTGGTTTTTTGTGTCTATTGTCAAAGACCTTTGTTCTGTTTAAATCATTTTTACAAAAATGAATTATTTAGTTGTATTTCTATTGGCATTTATTATCACAATCCTTTTAACCCCATTTGTAAAACTCTTTGCTATTAAATTTTCTTTCTATGACTATCATAATGATAGAAAAATTCACCAAACCCCAAAACCAAAACTGGGTGGTTGTGCTATTTTTGTAGGTTTTGTATTAAGTACACTCTGTATTATTTCACTTAATATTTCCATTTTTAAAAGCATACTCCCTCTTTTTATTCCTCTTATGATTTGTGGGGGCATTATTCTTTGTTTAGGAATTTATGATGATATTGAAGGAAGCGGTGCTTTTATTAAACTCTCTATCCAAATTATCGCTGCCAGTATTTTTTATAATTTCGGATTTCAATTTTCACATTTTTCTATTCCAAGCTTTATAAATATACCGATGGATAATTTATCTTTTCCTCTTACCCTTCTTTGGTTGGTGGGTATCACTAACGCTTTTAATCTTATAGATGGAATTGATGGTCTCGCTTCTAGTTTGGCTATTATTGCAAGTATATGTTTGTTCGTACTAGGCTTGTATTTTAACGATACATTTTTAATACTAATGTCTCTAGCACTTATAGGAAGTAATTTAGCTTTTCTTAAATATAACTTGTACCCTTCAAAAATATTTATGGGGGATGCGGGAAGCCTTTTTTTAGGTTTTACTTTAGGAAGCCTAGCCCTTTATTCTCCACGTGCAAGCTCTGACAAAAATCCTTTATTTTTCTTCGTAGCTCTTACCCTTTTTATTCCTCTCCTAGACGCCTTCTATGCAATTATACGAAGAATTTTAAAGAAAAAAAATATTTTCCAAGGTGATAAAGAACATATCCACCATATATTATTAAAAAAAGGATTCAGCCAATCTCAAGTAACACTTACGCTTTCTTGTTTTTCAAGCCTTATCATGGCTCTTTCACTTATTTTAATATTATTCGTTATCAAATGAACAAGTTTTTCTGAAAAGTTAAATCTCGTTTTCTCAAATAACAAATACTTATCTTTATCGGCATGATGCATATTGATATGCCGACTAGACCTTTTTCCATAAAATGAAAAAAAGGCTTCTGTTTCTCCCATGAGAAGATGCTCAAAATGAATGTTTTTAAAATAGACAAGTCGATCATATCCCATTTTTTTTAATTTTATAAAAATGTCATATAAATGATAGTCAATACCGTGCTGCTCAAACTGAATGGGTATTAATTCATCTAAAAATAGATTCAATAGCTTTCTGCTTATAATAGGAAATGTAGAATAAAATTTTCCGTTATATAAATCATTGGGATAGGCTAAAAAAACAGAGTCTTTGCAGTTATCAAGTTTTTCGACAATCAGCTTATCCCAATTTTTTGTTTTAATACGAATATCGTCATTTAAAAGAAATACATACTTTCCACGGCTCTGACTTATACCTATTCTGTTTAAAGAAGCCATATGTTTTTCTCTAGAAACAATTTTTTTAAGATTCAAATAAGGATGTTCGACTTCCATTGTCATTTGATCACTAGGATCAATGCATAAAATAATCTCAATATTCTGATAATCATAGGATTTTTCATAGATATCATTTAAAAATCTTTTTAGAAAAAAATGCCTATTTTTTGTTGGTACAATTAAAGAAAAGTTCATTTAGAATAGACTCACAGTTTTAAATTTTTCAGTCTTATAAGGCGTCATTGAAACAACAACACCTTGGTAGGTATCTAGAGAAACATTGTTTTCTAATCTTACTTTTTCGGAAACACATTCTGAGGTTAATTCTATTAAACGTCTCATAGCATCACTACCTAAAAAGGCAATTTCTTGAACATCCTTATTGTGCAACACAGCAATGGTTTCCTTGCATTTGTTTTTAATGAGAAGATTATTTTTATACATCCTGATAGAAAAATAGAAAAGACTTCTCAATCCTTCAAAAATGCCTCTATCCATTTTTCTCCATTTTGAAAAAGTATAAGAAAAAATTTTTGAGTGCACTTGTAAAAAAGTAAGCTTGAGTAAATAGGCATACACCTTTATAAATTTCATCTTGCTATTAAAGTATACTTTTATTATTATTGTCAAAAATATTAAAGGGATTCAGCATCATGCACAAACTTTCTGGGTACGGTCTAGGATATATATTTCTAGCCGTTTTTCTAGTCATTGCTTTTCTTCCCACAAATAAGTTGAGATTCAAAAAAGTTTCCAATATAAAATATTATTTAGGAGTTTTCTTTCTTCTTACTTCTTATATGACACCTGTCTTTTCTCGTGGCACTTGCCATTTATTTCTTGGTTTTGGGTGTATTCTCATATTCGATAGACTTACAGAAAAGTTTTATGGTAAATCGCTGTTACAAGAAATAAGTCAATCCTTCAAAAATATATTGATATTCTTTTTCATCTCAACCATCTCAGGTATTATTTTAGAATGTGGAGCTCAATGGCTCGGAAAAGTATGGTTTTATCCATATGCTGATATTTATACTTATTCTATTCTTTTTATACCCGGTTTTGCTATTTACTGGCTTATCGTTCTAGAAAGCTATGCAGCTCTTAAAGGGGTTCTCAATTATTTTCGAAATGACAAAAAAAATATCTATAAAGAGCATGCATTTGAGCCTTTTTTACAAAAAACCCTAGGATTCCTAGGCATTATTCTTATACCCATTTCTATTTTTCTTATTTTAAAAGACTATGCAGCATACGGCGGCTATTTTTTTTCACTCAATCAAAAAGCAGACTACCCAGTAAAGACATTCTTGCTTATGATGTTTTTTCTTGGCTTCTTGTTCCTATTTGAATTTATACTATATTTAAAGAAAACAGATTCTTTTTTAAAAGAAATGCTTCACTGTGATTTTGTATCACTTCTTGCCATTCTGCTTGCAGCTGCCATTATGGGGATTTTTATGGAAACCCATAATACAATGTATTATTATTGGGAATACTCACATTGGCCCCTTCAACATATAAAACTTTTCAATGTACCCATTATAATACTCCTCGCCTGGCCCTTTCATTATTTTATTATTCTTTATCTATTTAGAATATTTTGGAAAAAAACTATTACAACTGTTTAACAGTTTGAGAGCCTGTCATAGTATCAATAGTTCTATATTCATCGGTATTTTTAATATTGATTGTTTCAGGACGCGCGCTTCCACCGCTGTGGCCCACTTTTTTAACATCTTCGATAACTCTTCTAGCAAAAGCTCCTACATCAAACCCGCTTATTTCTAATGCTTCTACTACTCTTTGAAAACGATGCTGCCTTATAAGCCCATCAATATAGGGATTTGTGCTATACCAAAGCTCATCCGGTATTCTAAAAGGGTTTTTCTTGTAAATTTCTGTTTTATCTCCTCGAAAAATAATATTATGCTTTTCAGGCTCTTCCCAATAAACACCCCCTACCGCCAAAATAAGAGTGTTGATATTGGCAATCCTTCCAATATAAGGTTTGCACTTAATTTTCATTTCTATAGTTTCGTCAATATCTTCTTCCGTTTCTCCCGGAATTCCAATAACCGTATTCACCTCTGTATAAATTTCAGCATCATAACAATCTTTAAGTGTTTGAAAAATTTTATCCTTGGTGTAGCCTTTTCTCTGCAATCGTAAGGTATTGTGAGACCATGCATCAACACCAAAACGCAAGGCCACAAAACCAGCGGCACGAAGTTTGTTAAAAAAAGCCCTATCATTTTTTTTGTGAATTCGTAATTGTCCTGTTAGTTTAATTTTAAGCCCTCGACGTATAATCTCATCACAAATTTCTAGTAATAATTCAGGCCTGCCGTTTAAATCACTTTCATTAAACATAAATAGATCACAACCCTGGCTATGTAACCATTCAAACTCATCAACAACATTTTTAGCTGATCGTGCTCTCCAAAAAAATCTTTCTGCACAAAAAGTACATTGAGACCAACGACATCCACGACTCGCAATAATAGGAGTTAAACGATAGTTGTTATAATTTGTATAAACTTTTAAATCAAACCATTCATATTGAGGCATTTCTAAAAGATCAAGATTTTGAGGTTGCGGACCTGGCCTATAAGGAACTTGAGGATTATCATAGCGTGATAAAACACCTGGCAAGTTAGCTGGCCTTTCACCCTGGAGAAGCCTCTTAACAAGAGGCCCTACAGTTAAATCTCCTTCCCCTATGACCATATAATCACACTCAGAAAATGCCTGTAACCCAATAGAGACCTGATAACAACTATACCCTCCTACTAAAATAATGGTATCTGGTAGCAAAGCTTTAACTTTTTTAACAACTGCTTTAGAAAAATTAATATTACATGCTTGAATAGATAATCCTAAAATTTTAGGCCGTGCTTTCACGAGCTTTTCAACGATTTCTTCAATCTCTTCTTGGAAAATTTTATAAACTTCAGGATCCTGCCAAAACTCAAAACTTTCTGCAAGCCAAGGATCATCAGGCATTTCTTTACCTGATGGAGTCAAGATTTTACCACCTACATCAAACAAACGATGTATATGATAGCGGTGATAAACAATGACATCTAAATCGAATGTCTGAAATTGAATACCTATTTTTTTAAGTGCGTTATGAACATATCCCAAACCATTAGGTAACCAAGCCATATTTCTCGCAGGACAATCAATAAGAATTAAGTCTTGATTGGGTAAAAAATCTATTTCAGGAAGGCCTATAGGATAAATACTATCGGGTTTTTTAAGCCATGCATTTTTTGGAATAATATTTTTACTTTTTAAACTTAAAAGAATTTCAGGTGAAATGACTTCAACATCTTTGAAAGAAGCTAGTTTTTTCTTCATTTTTTGAAGAAAATAATACCTTCTTTCACACACAAAAACTGTTTTAACATCTTGAGGAATTTCAATAGTATCTTTTTCATCAATAGTATAAGCGATCATCTCTCTAAACTGCGGAACATGTTCTAAAAAATAGGTTAATAGCTTATTTGAACCGTAAAAAGCTATACTACCTTTGAGTGATTTTTTCTTAAGGTATTTATAAAGAAGTTGAATGCATTGAATTTCTTGAACGTCACCATTTAGTGAAAAACACCTATAAAGACTCAACTTTTTTTCTTCGTGTTTAGATAATTGAAGGAAATACTTTCTTCTTAAACTATTAAGGTACCCTATTAAGGGAATTTTAAAAAAAAAACCCTTAAACCCAGTGGGTTGTGATCGATAATCTGTAGCCACCTTGCTATGCTAGTGTAATCACAAACATTTTGTCAAATATTTAGCTAGTATTTAACATCTCAATGAAAAAAATATTTCTTTCATTTTGCTGTTAGAGGGGTCAAAAATAGCAATATCTAAACCACTTTCTAAGACTTCTTTAAAAAAGGAAATTTCTTTTTCTTCATTTCCATCCACTATATTTAAAAAAGAGGCTATTGTTCTGAATCCTTTTTCTTTTAAAAGAGATATCGTTTTTAATACATCTTCTTTATGTTGAGGATAGCTTTCTAATGAAGTTATTGCTGGATCTATTATAATACCCTCTTTAGGAAGCGAATATTTAGAAACTTTTTTTTCTAAATATTCTATAAGATTCTTCCTCTCATTCATGTTTTTTGGAAATATAGGTTCTATATTGTCCCCCTTCTGTCTTAAAAGAACGACGATAGCTGAGCAACACAGACCAATAAACGGGGCAAAATTATGGAGATTATCATCCTCTAAATCTAGAGATTTAAGAATATACTCACCCGGTTGAACTTCTAAAATCTTTCCTAATAACTCTTTATTTTGAGAATTAATAATAAGAGGAAAGTTTTTAAGTGTTTCAACAGTTTGAAAACAAAAATCTTCTTGATTTCCTGGAAAAATATCTAGATCGGCATATAAAAAATCAGCACCATTTTTTAATTGAGGATGCTCTATAAAACTATCTTCATTGGTATAACTAACCGCTAATAGTGGCCCCTTTTTGTATAAAGTCACTTTACTTCCAAAGTTCTGGATGTTCTTTCCACCACTGAATTGTTTTAAGCAACCCCTCTTCTAAAGTTATTCGTGGTTTCCACCCAAACTTTTCTCTTGCTTTTGTTGAGTCTCCAAATAAACGCTTTAACTCTTGTGATCTATTTTGATAATTCCAGATAGGATCAATATTTACTTTCATAAGTTTAGCAATCAGTTCATATAAATCTTTGATAACAACTTCATTTTGAGAGCTAAAGTGATAGACTTCACCTGAGTCACCCTGTTCAAGCGCCATAAGATAACCATTAACAATATCTTCTATATAACAATAATCCCTAGTTGGAAAAGAATTCCCCAATTTTGGAATTTCTCCACGCAATAAACATGAAATAACTTTAGGAATAAAATACTGCTCTCTTTGATAAGGCCCATACATGGCAAAAGAACGTGTAAACACAATAGAGAAATTTTCACTGATAAGAGGCCTGATACAGAGCTCTGCTGAATATTTTGAGGCTGCATAAATATCTGTTGGACGAGGTGCCAAACTTTCTTTAATAGGCAAATCAACATTTGAATGATTACCGTAAATATGACAAGTGCTAATTTGAAGCATTTTTTTAACATGTGATTTCATAGCAGCATAAGCAACGTTGTGTGCACCTATAATATTAACTTGAAGGCAAGATTGGGGAGATTGCCTTGCCTCAATAACAGGAACAATAGCTGCAGGGTTAAAAACATAATCAACCCCTTCTAAGGCAATGAGTAAACTTGTAATATCTGTAACATCCCCTGAATAAAGCGTAATTTTATCTTTAATTGTTGATAGGCTTGACAGGTTACCCCCATTTTTAACAAAGGCTCTGATGCAGGCACCCTTTGCTAAAAGTGCATGACACAAATGAGAACCCGTAAACCCATGAGCCCCCGTCACTAAAACGGTTTTATTTTTCCAAAAAGTTGAGTGCATAGCCTTCTCCAAAATCACCCTCTCCTTAAATCCTCTCCGCTTCAAGCGAGAGAGGAGGATTAGGAAAAACACTACCTTTTAGACAAATATTGTAAAGAATAAAAATAACTGATGAGCGTAGAAGGGTCTTCGATTTCACTCTCAAAAACCATTTTTTTCATTTCTTCATGAGAAAACAAAGTAAACTTTAAAAAAAGGATTTTCACACTTAAGGATGCGTTTCATAATTTTCACAATACCACTTAAGTGTTTTATCAATACCTTCTTCAAGTGATACTTGTGGCTTCCACCCAAAAATTTCTTGAGCCTTATCACGATTAACACTTAAATTAAAAGGAAGTGTGGGTTTTGAACGATCGAAAACTAATTCAACCTTACGCCCAGATTGTACTATCATTTTTTGAACTAAATCTTTAACAGAAACAGCTTTGCCACTTCCCACATTTACTAATTCAAATTTTTCTTTTTGATTTTTAAGCGCTAAAGAAATAAAATGTAAAAGATCATCAATATAAAGCAAATCTCTCTTTTCAGTTCCTTCACCCCACACGGTTATTTTTTTGTTCTGAGCTGTCATAACCTTTGTAACAGTGGCTCCAAAAACATGAGATTTTTCAAGATCAAACTTATCCCATGGGCCATAAATATTAGAATGCCTTATCACAGTAAATTTTGTGTCTGAAATTTGAGAATAGAACTCACACATTTTTTCTATATAAACTTTTGTCCAACCCACACCAAAATATTTTGGTGTAATGTTGCAATTAAAATCTTCTTCTAAAACAGGTTTTGACTGCGAAGGATACATCACCGTACAACTAAAAAATATAAAATGTTTTACTTTATGCTCAAAAGCAGAACGCAATAAAAGAGAATTCATAAGTGCGTTATCTGTTACATGAAAGTAAGGTTTATTCACTATTTCATTGGCCCCAGATGTTGTTGCAGCTGCCTGAATAATAATATCAATACCTTTTACAAGAAGATCCACCTCATGTGCTTTTGTCAGATCAGCTTTAATCCACTCTATTTGAGGATGGTTTTTTAAGTATTGTGGAGGAGTTGTTTTATGATAAATAGCTTTAATCTTATATTCTTCGTTACTGATACAATGATTAACAATATTATGACCTATAAAACCTGTGGCACCACAAACTAATACTTTCACTCTACAACACTCACTTCTACTTTCTTTTTTGTTATAAACTCCATTGCAATCAGCTTTAAAATATCAAGCCCATTTAGGAAAGGATTCATCTTGCGCACTCCCCCAATTCGAGAAGGCTCATCTCCTGGAATCTCAGTTACTTTCATTTTGTATTTTGCACAGCGAATAGAGCTTAAAGTTTCAAACCCTGCTCGAGGGACATTTTTTGGAAATTTTTGAATAATATCTTTTCTCCAAGCACGAAAAATCACAAGACTATCTGTGTATTTACCCCCAAACAAAATATTAATTATGTAAGTAAACATCCAGTTCCCAAAAGCAGTAACCCACGAATCATCTTCACTTTGTGCCCCTTTTAAATAACGAGAAACAATAACCATATCATACCCTTCTTTCATTTTTTGAATAAGAGAAGGTATCATTTCTGGCACCGAATTTCCATCTGGGCTAAAGGCAACAACGACATCACCTTGTGCTATTTGGATCACCTCTTCATAAGCACCTGTAATTCCCTTTGAAGTTTGATGATGCACTTTAAATCCTTGTTGTTTGGCATACTCCACTGTTCCATCTGTGGAACCCCCATCAACCAGAATAATTTCATCAAACCACTCTTTCTTAATTCGAGGAATAATGGCCTCCATCCCTTTTATTTCATTAAGTGTTGGTAAAAAAAGTGTTATCTTCATTGATTCTCAACAGTGTTAACAAACTGAGCAATAACTTCTTTTGAAGAACGATTGAGTGAAGGCAAAACCTGAGAAGCTTTATGATTATTAACACCCCCACCCTTATAAGTAAAAGAACCAAACGAAGGCTTCTTGTGAAAAAGGCGCGCTATTTCACCTAAAGTAACATCATCGTTCGACACCACATTGTATAGTCCACTTAAATCCCTTTCAAGAGCCTTTTCTATAAAGTGCAACACATCTGAATAAAGAATGTAATTAAAAGTTGACTCTTTACTTAATGTTAAAGAAGGGTTTTCTTCTTTTATAATTTTTACAAGACTATTAACTCGTGCTTCCAACCCAAGCAAAACAGAACAGCGTAATATTAAACAAGAAGGGGCTTCCTCTGAAACAATCTTTTCGCAAAAATATTTAGTCGTGGAATATAAAGTTGTGAGTGCTGTAACATCAATAGATTCAGTTTCTTTATGCAAACTTCCATTTTGAGGGTAAACATCAACTGTTGATATATAAATAAATTTTTTATATTTTAATTGCGTCAATGCTTGGGTGAGAAAAAAAGTATCTTTTAAATATTGATATGCATTTTCAAAATCTATTTTTTTTTGTGTTGGAAAAGCACAATGGATAATAACATCAACTTTCTCATCTTTAATATCTTCTAACGGAGTCTCTCTATTAAAAGAAATCCCACCTAAATTTTTATAAAGATAAGCCCCTAAACCACTACCTGTCCCTGTAATAAGAAAAGAATTCACATTAATTTTTCGCTCGTAAAGACATTATATCGTTTACTCACAATACTAAGGTTTTCTTTATACCAAGACATCACTTCTTGAATGCCTTGTTCAATAGAAGTTTCTAATTTAAATCCAAGGACTTTCAATCGAGAGGTATCCATAACCCTTATTTTGTCTCCAGAAGGTTTCGAAGTATCCCATACAATTTTAGGTTTGTGCTTAAGGTTTTGAACTATGATCTCAACAATTTTTTTAATAGAAACACCCTCGCCACTTCCTAAATTAAAACACCCACCGGGGGCTTTTTCCATAACGAGCATCATAGCCCTGGCTACATCACGCCCATGAATAAAATCCCTAATAGGGCTTCCATCTCCCCAAATAGTCAGTGGATTTTCACCATCAAGTGCCCTTTTGATAAGAGACGGAATCACCATGGCATTGTGTGGATCAAAATTATCATAAACACCATAAACGTTGGCTGGTCTTACAATAGAAACCTTATCCCACCCATATTCAATTTTATAAGCTTCAATTTGTAACTCACCCATTCTCTTTGCCCAACCTGCAAATCGATCATTTTGAGATGGAAAAGTTGTCCACACATCATCTTCATAAAAAACAGGCGCTGGAGAATACACACCCACGCTACTTGTGTATAAACAACGCTCCACACTACACTGCCTAGCTGCTTCAAGAACATTTGTGTTAAAAGAAATAAGGGGAACAAAAAAACTGGCAGGTTTTTTTGAAGCCATTAAAGGCGAGCCCTTAATACCAGCTAAGTGAAATACATAATCAGCCCCATCACATACCTTCAGGCACTCTTCAAAACGTGTGAGGTTCACTTGATAAAATTCTGCTTCTGGGTGTGCTCGTGTTGGATCATCTAAAGAAGCAATGCGAACACGAGCACCCGCTTGAACTAACAACTCAACAAGATAGCGGCCAATCATGCCAGTACCACCTGTCACAACTACTTTTTTATTTTGATACATGATTAACCTCTCGGCATTTTTAATTTATCTACCCAACGTATTCAATTTTCACACTCTGTCAATCTACCTCGTGAAAATGATTATTATGACCTTTTTTATTTTTTATTATTTTTTAAAAGTAAGATTCTTTGACCATTCACTATAAATTCATCTTTCAACTCTATATCAACTTCAGAAAAAGTTTTATTTTCAAAACGTTCTGTCAAATCATAAGAAATCATAGCATAAGGTTGAG
>JACPKQ010000029.1 GCA_016186995.1 Deltaproteobacteria bacterium
GGGTTCGATTCCTCCCGGGGTCAAAATAATGTGCCCCACCCTCCGGGTGTACCGCCTTCTCTAGGTTCGAACTTCGCTCTTAAGCTCGTTCTCACAAAGAGAAGGTCTCCAGCTTGAGTTCTAAGGTTCAGTTGCTGCGTCATGCGCAGCGAAAGATATAATTCGCGCTATACCCTTCGTTACACTCAGGGTGACAGAATTCGAATCCATGAGCGAGTTTAAATTCGTGTTCATGTGAAGATGGGCTGGAGGTTTTGAAGGGGAGGATCCACACCGGGCGGAGGGGCCCCTGAGGAACCTCCAGGCCATCAAGAACCTAAGTATCGAAAAAATATCCTCCCTACTCAGAACCAAGGTCGAATAAACATGTGGATAACATCACATGTGCTCATCGCAACTCCCTTCCTTTTTTCGCTGTTGAAAAGGGAAGAAGAATAGTTATAATAAAATCATGTCCTCACGCAAAGAAGAATTTTTTGAATTCATTGAAAAAGCAAAGCACCTTCTTTTAGAAGGTAAAGAAGAGGTTTTGAAATCTTCAAAAATTGGAAAAATGCTTTTAGAAATTTCTGCTTCTAATCGCGAGAAAAACCAACTTTTTAAAAAAATAGGTAAAGAAATTTATGAATCTGATTTAAAAGATTCAGCCTTACCAGACAGTATTCAGAAAAGCATTGTGAAGCTTAAAGAACTTGATGAAAAGATTAAAGTTCAAGAAAATAAAATTTCAGATCTTAAAAAACAAGCAAAGTAATATTTCTAAAATGGTTCTCAAATACCGTTTCCTTTTAAAATTTATGAGCGTAGATGAGTGAAGCACGACGTGGAGCCCTGGGTTTGATTTCTGTTATTTTTTTAAATCCTGCACTGTGTAACCAATTTTGTATTTCTTTAAAACTATAACACCGGCCTTTGTCTGTATAGAGAAGCATAGAAATAGCAAAAAGAGCTCCGTCAAGGGGTTCTGTAAGATCATCATTCAGGACGTAATCTTGAATGATGATCATGCCTCTGTGAGAAAGTGCATTGTACACTTTTTGAATGAGATTATTATTAGCTTCAGGACCCTCAATATGAATAATGTTTGAAAGAAGAGCTACATCATAATCGTGTGGAATAGGGTCTTTGCTATAATCAAGTGGCAAACATTGAATGCGATCTGTAAGTTGGTATTGTCTTATGATTTTTTTTGTGACTGAAAGAACAGAGGGTAAATCAAGAATAGTTGCGTGAAGCTTTGGGTTGTCTTTGCACAGTTGAATGGAGTAAGTACCAGGCCCACCACCGATATCAATAAGATTTTGAGAGGTTGAAAGATCCAGTAATTTTGAAAACTGTGGGCTCAGGTAAGAAGAAATAGTGTGCATCGTGAGAGTAAAATCTTTAGCATAATCTTTATTTTTGGTGATAGAAGTAAGTGTTTTCAAAGGTTTTCCGGTTTTCAGTGTCTCATCCAAATGAATATAACCTTCCATCATGTCGCTTAAATGTTTAATGAGGAAACCTAGGTAATTTTTAGAAGTAGAAACAAGGTATTCTTTAGAAAAAGAGGTCAAAGAAAAAAAAGTTTTATGTTTTTTAAGAAGCCCTAAAGAAACAAGTGCATTACATAAAGTTTCAGAAGGCCCCGGCTTAAAATCAAGCAATTTAGAAAGTTCTTTAGAATTTAACCCACCTTCTGGAATGGTATCAAAAAGATCATATTTTGTAGCTACGTGAATAATCCGGGCTTGTGTAAAGCCTCGCACAGTGTTTAAAAACTCAACCCGTGTTTGTTTTTGTGCCATAAAATTATTTGTACTCGAAAAAGGGCACATTTGACAATGGATTCCTAGAAAAGATAAACTTCAAAACTTATATGAAGACTCGTTTATTTATTTCAGTTTTTTGGTTTTTAGGTTTTTCTGTTCTCGAAGCTTTCCCCTTAACAACTTTTTTTATGGCTGATGTTGTGCGTGAAGTTGGAACAAGTAAAATAGAAGATCAAGATTATGGTGTTTTTGAAAAGGAAGGTCGATTTTGCAATCAAAAATGGATGTACACAACAGAAATGAAGGGCGCTTACTATGAACCAAAATTTGATTTTGGTCACAATGAGGAAATTTTTATAAAACTTAAAATTAAAGAGCTTTTTGTAGAAACTCTAGGTTCTTATCAGAGTGTATGGACATTGTGTCATGCTGCCGCAGGACAAGTGAATGCTATTATTAAAAATGTAGATATTGATTTAACTCTTTTTATTTCAGAAGATGAAGAGGGTGTAACAAAATATACGCCTGAGTTTCACGAAATGAAAGTAGGAGAAATCGATATTTATAATCCAAATGCCCCCAAGTGGGTTGAACAATGGATGCTTAACTATATTAATCAAAACATGCCCACTCTTCTTCAAACAGATATGAGTGCTAAAATTAAAGGTACTATCTTAAGAAAAATTATTGAAATTATAGAGCAATGAATGTGCCGCAGCTGAGTGCTTTTTTAGCTATTTATTCGTTGATATTAATGTCGTAAGAAAGAAGTTTTCGATAAAGTGTAGATCTTGAAAGCCCAAGCTCTTCTGCTACTTTTGTTCTATTGCCTTGAAATTTTTGGAGTAAGCTTTTAATTTCTTTTTTCTCAATATTTTTTATTTTGTGTTCTTCAGTGAGCGATGTTCCTTTAAGTGTTTTCCATTCTGAAAGGCCAATAAGAGTGTTAGAACTTAAAGCGCTTAAATGAAAAATGGTATTTTTAAGCTCTCGAATATTTCCTTCCCAAGCGTGTGATTCAAGAAGTGGGATGAGAAGACGACTCATCTCTTTTCCTTTAAGTGATGCAAAATGTTGACTTAAAAGAGCAATATCTTCCCTCCGTTTCCGAAGTGGAGGAAGAATGAGTGGAAGAACATGAAGACGATAATACAAATCTTCTCTAAAAGTTTTTTCTTCAACCCTGGTTTTTAAGTTTTGATGGGTTGCGGCGATAATTCGAATATGAACTTTTCTTTTTTCTTCACTTCCTACAGGAGTTATTTCTCCAGTTTCAAGAACCCTTAAAAGTTTGACTTGTTGAGAAAGAGGAAGCTCTGCAATTTCATCTAAAAAGAGAGTGCCTCCATGTGCTAGTTCAAAAGCACCTTTTCGGTCTTCTCGAGCATCTGTGAAAGCGCCTTGTGTGTGCCCAAAAAGCTCTGATTCGATCAGTTCATAAGATATGGCCCCACAGTTAAGAGCTATAAAAGATCCTTTGAGGGAAGACTCTTGGTGAAGAGCATGAGCCACAAGTTCTTTTCCAGACCCTGTTTCGCCTTGGATAAGAACCGGATCGGGAAGCACAGCAAAGTTTTGTATAAGTTCAAAAATTTCGTGCATTGTGGGAGAACGAGTTACAATACCGTGAAAAGCTTCATTTTTTTCTAATATTTTTTTATGAGTGACTGTTTGTATTTCAACTTTAAGTCTGGTTTTACCTATTTCGATCACATTACTTTTAAGAAGTTTTGCTTTTTCAATTTTTTGTTTGTTAAGAAAAGATCCATTTGTACTTGTAAGATCTTCAATAAAATAGAAAGTACCATTTTTAGTAATTCTACAATGTTGTTTAGAAACAAACTCATCTTCGAGAGCAAGATCATTGCTTTTATGGCTTCCAATATGAAAAGGAAAATAAGTCAAAGGAATGATAGTGTTATTCAGATGAATGAAGAGTTTGTGTTTTTTGTGAGATTTTCTCAAGGAAAAGGTTTCAATAATTTTTGTTTTTTCTCTCATAGTCGTCATGGCTCAAGAATAGATAAAAATAGACGACCATTGTCAACATTTTAAGCATTCTTGCAAGTTAATAAGGTGTGAGCTAAAAGGTATGTCGTGAGAATGGAGAAAGAAATACTCATTATTGGGTCAGGGATAGCAGGGCTTTTTTGCGCTCTGAAATTAGCTGAAAAAAACCACAAAATTATTTTGGTCACGAAAGAAAAAATAACAGAAACCGCCACTCATTATGCCCAGGGTGGAATTGCAGGAGTCGCCGGAGGAGAAGATTCTTTTGAGGCACATATTAACGATACTTTAAAATCAGGGGATGGATTGTGTCATGCTGACGTTGTTGAAACCATTATTCGTGAAGCTCCAGCTCAAATTCGAGAACTTGTTGATTTAGGAGTGGGGTTTACAAAAGATCACGGCAATTTTCATCTTACTCGTGAAGGAGGACATTCTTATTCGCGAATTTATCACCACAAAGATGTAACGGGTCGAGAAATTCAAAGAGCTTTGACAGAGAAAGTAAAAAAACATCCACATATTCAGATTTTGGAAGATCATATGGCCATTGATTTAATTGTCTCTCACAATCAATGTGTTGGATGTTATGTTTTAGATATTCATGGAGAAAAAGTAAAAACTATTTGTTCTTATGCAACAATTCTTGCAACAGGGGGTGCAGGAAAGGTTTATCTTTACACATCAAACCCAGATATTGCGACAGGAGATGGTATTGCAATAGCAGCACGACGTGGTGCGCTCATTAAAAATATGGAATTTTTTCAGTTTCATCCAACCTGTCTTTTTCATAATAAAGCAAAATCTTTTCTTATTTCTGAAGCTGTACGTGGAGAGGGGGGTATTCTTAAACTTGCCGATGGAAGTACTTTTATGGGGAAATATCATCCTCAAAAGTCTTTAGCACCTCGTGACATTGTTGCACGTGCAATTGATTTTGAAATGAAAAAACGAGGGGATGAATGTGTTTATCTTGATATTTCTTTTAAACCAAAAAATTTTATTAAAAAAAGATTTCCTACTATTTATG
Organism: Deltaproteobacteria bacterium; assembly: GCA_016186995.1. Classification (GTDB taxonomy): domain Bacteria; phylum Bdellovibrionota; class JACOXK01; order JACOXK01; family JACOXK01; genus JACPKQ01. The sequence goes on from JACPKQ010000029.1 coordinate 4,792, forward strand.
AAAAACTTTTGAATTTTAACATCGATATGACCCAAGAACCTATTCCTGTTGTTCCTGCTGCACATTATTGTTGTGGAGGTATTCATACTAACTTAAATGCTCAAACAAGTATTGTTGGTCTCTATGCCATTGGGGAAACCGCTCACACAGGATTACATGGTGCTAATCGTTTGGCTTCTAATTCACTCATGGAAGCAGTGGTTATGGCACATCGTGCATTTCAAAATGTGGATGTAGAGCTACAAGAACTTAAAACTTCTAACATTGATTCTGTAGCAGATTGGGATGAAGGAAAAGCAACGGATAGTGATGAAATGGTTTTAGTAAGTCATATGTGGGATGAGATTCGACGTTTTATGTGGAATTATGTGGGTATTGTACGTTCTGATAAAAGACTTCAAAGAGCTTTGCATCGAATCAACCTTATTCAAGAAGAGATTAACCAGTATTATTGGAATTTTCGTGTGAATAAAGATTTGTTAGAATTGCGCAATATTGCTGTGGTTTCAAAACTTATTATTGAAAGCGCTTTAGGACGGCGAGAAAGCCGAGGACTTCATTATAATTTAGATTGTCCTAAACAAGTGAAAGACCCAGAAGATACGATTGTGACCTTGAAATAAAAAGCCCACTTTGAACACCAAATCTCAGATCAAGTCTGGGATGACAGTATAAGTGGGCTTTTAAAAAATAAGTTGCGTGTAACTTTAGATGTCTTTTTCAGTCACTGTTTTTCTACCGTTAGCTTTGCAGCGATCGATAGCTTTATTAAGCAAATCAGCAACAGCTTTACTTAAAGCATCTACTGCTGTACCGCTTGTATTACATCCTTTTCCTTTGATGTAATCTTTCACTTTTGACTGAACAACCAAAATTTCTGCCATAACTCCTCCCTTTCTTCGTTTTGTTGTATCACCCTCGCTTGGATGCGAGAATCTATCTCCCGTGTCATTCCCGCGCTAAGCGCAAGAATCTATTTTTTAAGATAGAATGAGTTTCCTATACACAACGAAAATCTTAACAGAAATAAGGGGTTGGACAAGATTTTTTTTAGATATTACGCCCTAAGTCTCTATCTTCTTGAGTTGTATAGAAAATGTAGGCTATTGTTTGACCAGGTTGATTGGGGAATCGTGGACAAATGGCCCATCCAAATTGGAATCTGCAAAGAGGTGCTAAACCATTGCTTTGAAGTGCTGAAACACCTTGAGCAGGATTTCCGGTAAAGTATCCTTGGGCGCTCATATAAGCATGACCTAATTTTTGAACATTGTAAGGGTCGGGTCTTCCAGGTCTCCACAGGCCATAAGCTCTCACACCATTTGCATAGATACCGTAAAGTGGATAAGTAGCAGCAGATGGGGTATCCAGAACTCGACCTACAAAGATAAGGCCCTTACTTGTTTTATCAGCATCAAATTCAAGTTCTGTCATGGTTTCAAGAATAGGAAATTCAACTGTATAGCCGTAACCATTCAGTGTTCTTGTCTCTTTTTCTAGTCTTTGGGCTAAAATAAGGGTATTTACAGGTGCATCTGCAAGCACGAGGTTATCTCGTGAGCTTCCATCGCTTGGACCTACTTGACCACATCCAAAAATAAACAAACTTCCTACAAATAAATTTAAAATTAATTTACTTTTCATATTTTTCATAACGGCACTTCCTCTCTGCTTTACTATTGTGCAATGCCCATACCAAAACGGATAAATTTATAACTTATTGAAAATACTAGATTAATTTTATTTCTTGAGTTGGAGAGAATTTCAGAAAAAACTACTAAAATAGTAAAAAGAGTAAACACTTAATCTAAATAGTTGAGTAATTACAGGTATTTAAATTGATTTTTTAGAAAGAGTTCAGTTGATTAGTTTTTATACACTATTTGATGAGGCCAAGCCAGTTGATCTGTCCCACACGGAAATGCCCCCGAGGCAATAATTTACTGTTTATTGAAGAAAACCTGTTTGATTTTTTGTTCTATTTCTACCTCAGAAAGCTTATCTGTGTTTTCTACTGCGTATATTCGATCTGTAAAATGCTTGTTTTGTTCTAATCTATGTTTAAGTTCAATTTTGGCTTCTCCAGGGCCTAGTAAATAAATATGATCTGCATTGTGAACATTTTTAATAATGGTTTCATAGTATTCTTTCATTTGAATTTGCCACTTGTGAAGAAGGTGTTGCTCCTGAATAGGGGAGTATAGAGAACCACCTCCGGGGACAGGCTTTTTTCCAATACCCGAATGCACGTGTTGCAGAGTTTTATGAGTAGATCCATTAAAGCTTATAATGTAAGCTTCTTTATGGTCTAACCATATGCCAATATAGTTTTTGTTCATAGGCTCTCTAGTTATACTGTTCGGTGTAAATAGAAAAAATGTTAAATCGAGATCTTAGTTGTAAAGGTGAACTTTCTTTTCTTCTCTAAGAGATGTTTTGCGTATTCTTGAGGAAGTAAAAGGTCTTCTTTGTGGCGAACATGTTGATCATATTGGGAGATGATATGTTCTTCAGACATTGTAATGGCTTCGACAGGGCAGGCTTCTTCACAAAGCCCACATACGATACAACGCCCCATGTGAATATCAAAAACTTTTGGAGAACGGTTAAGATCAAGAAGAAAATGGCTTTTATCGTCGGGTTCATTGGGTTCGATATAAATAGCATCAGAAGGGCAAATGGCTTCACATAGTTTGCAAGAAACACAGCGGTAAGTTCTTCCTTCTTTATCAGAAGGAACAAGGCGCGGGAATCCACGGTAGCCTGAAGGGGTTTTCCACTTTTCTTCAGGATATTGGAGTGTAACCTTTTTTTTAAACATGTGTGAAAGAGTGATAAAAAGCCCTTTGAAAAGTGCTAAAACAGTAAAAATATTATAGAAAAATTTTTTCATGAGAGAAAAAAACATACTATTCTCAAGAATATTTGGCAATCCACTTCACATAAACACGTGTCACCCTGAATGCTTTCCCTGTCACCCTGAGTGTAACGAAGGGTATAATCACGAATTATATCTTTCGCTATGCTCAAGATGACAAAAAATTCGTGTTTATGTAAAAAAATGGTTACTATCTGGAGCGGAAATAAAGCGGAGCCACACGGTTTGTAATTAAGATAAAATACTCTCATCCCGGACAGTGCTTTAGCACTTACGGGATAACGAAGAATTCATGTGGGACAACTACAGCGAGCCATGAAGCGAAAGATAGTAACCATTTTTAAGAACCAAGATTGTAGAAAAAGAGGCATTTTAAGAACCAAAGAATGACATGAGTGCTGCTCAAGATGACACATATCCATGAGAGAGTAGGGATGGGGTGTTTTCTTGCATGTTTGAGTACACTCGGATAACGTAGAAGGCTCTAAGGGGTATGAATGAATACATTAGAAACTATTTTATTAGGTGTGCTTTCTGCAGGCATGGTTTCTATTGTTGTGTACTATGCTCTTAAAATATGGAAGCTTTCTCGTTCATCTCAAAACACCCAGGCAGCATGTGCCAAAGCAGAAGAGATCATTAAAAATTGCGACCTTATAGCTTATAAGCTTACAGAACAGGCGAAGGTCAAAGCTCAAAGAGAGATTCAGAAAACTCGCGAAAAATGCGAACAAGATCTTAGAGAACAAGAAAAAGAGCTCAAAGAAAATGAAGTTGTTCTTGAAGAAAGACAAAAAAATGTTGAAACACGCTTTCAATATATTGAAAGCCGTTATGCTGAGATTATTGAACGGGAAGGAGTTCTTAAAGAAAAACAAGGTAGACTTGAAGAACTAAAAAATCAGTTTCAGGATTTAAGACTCAATATGGTGAAACAACTTGAAAACAAATCAAGTCTTTCAAGCGAAGAAGCCAAACATGCCTATATTAAAAGTGTTATTGATGAAACAAGGCATGAAGAAGCCAAAGCTTTAAAACTTTTAGAAACTGAATGGCAAAGTAGGGCAGAGCGTTTTTCAAAAAGATTGATATCTGTAGCACTCAATCGTTATTCAGGGAGCCCCATTCTACCTAAACCGATGTATACGATACCTGTGACAAGTTCCAAAATGAAAGGTCGCATTATTGGAAAAAGTGGAAGAAATATTAAAGAGTTTCAAGAGAGATCAGGTGTGACTTTAGAGTTTGATGATGAAGCAAGAACAGTCAGTATTATTCACACGGACTCTTTCAAAAAAGAAATTGCGCGCCAAGCCCTTCTTAAACTTCTTGATGAAGAAAGATTTAATCCTCACAACGTTGTGCGATATTTAACGGATACTGAAAATCAATTGAAGTGCAAAGCTGTTGAGGATGGAAAGAAGGCTTTTAAAATTCTTAATATGGGGAGAGCTTCACAAGAAATTTATGAAGTTTCAGGAAGGCTTAAATATCGTTACTCTTATAATCAAAATATTTATTATCACTCCATTGAAATGGCTTTTTTAGGAGGATGTTTAGCAGCAGAACTCAAAGAAAATATTATTGATGCACGGCGTGCTTCTTTTCTTCACGACATTGGAAAAGTTTTGATGGATCCAGGTGAAGGAATGGGAGGCCATGCTGTGATTGGTGCTGAGTATGCTATGAAGTATGGTGAGAAAGAACACATTGCTTATGCTATGGGTGCCCATCATGATGAATACAAACCTAAAACACCTTTGGATGATATTGTGAAAGCCGCAGATGCTTTAAGTGGAGGGCGTCCAGGGGCACGTATTGAAGCGGTTGAAAGTTACTCTGAAAGAATTGAGCAACTCACCCACATTGCAACTTCTTATCCTGGAGTGACTCACTGTTATGCTATGCACGCAGGGCGCGAACTACGTGTTTTTGTGGATAGTGAAACCGTGGGTGATAACGAAACGCGAGAGATTGCAAAAAAAATTGCAGCCCAAGTTGAAAAAGAAGTGATCTACCCAGGACAAGTTCAAGTCATTGTCATTCGAGAAAATCGTGCTACAGGTACTGCCTATTAAATCTACTCTTGCCCTTTTAAGAGAAGATCCAGAGCTTTTCTAATAGCGCTTGCCTCATGATTAATAAAACGATCTTGAGTGCCTGTTCTTAAATTATCGAAATCGTCATCTTTATCACGGAAATCAAATTTAGGATTGGTTGGATCCATGCGAACATAAAGGTGTTTCATGACAAAGTATTTATGATTTTGTGGATCGCCATAAGGCTCAATAGTAAAAAAACCTGACTGCTCATGAACATTTTGAGATCCAAATTGATTGTTGTGTACGATATGCTTTCCATTTTTCCAGGCTTCAAGATTGGCTGGAACATGAATAACATCTTTGATGAAATTTTCTTTCCATTTTGAGAAATATTCTTCAGAAGGAAAGTATTCCATATTTGTTTTTTTCCAATTTTCAGTAAAATCCCCTGTTTCAACATCAAAAGCAGGGCTACCTCGAACAGCAAATTCAAATTCTTTAAAACCCAGTGGATCGTTGAAACGTCGATCAATACTCCAGGCAGCAGTGATCACATGTGTTTTAGGATGGCGTGTGACGATATAACGGAGTGTTTGATGTACTTTATATTTAGGAAGACCCATTTTAATACGGCTTGCTTGATAGAAAATACGGGTTCCCAAATCAGGATCTACAGGTATTCCTTTTTCAATAAGGTTTTCTGCTTGAAGTTCTTTACAGCCGTAAAAGAAACCTGGTACCATTTCAGCATATTTATCGAAGCGTTTAAAAATATTGTAAATATCAATATCTGTTCCGTTTCGTTTTCCTTGTGATTCATTTCCTGAAAGATCAAGAATGCCCACACCTGTTGCTTCATCGGCTTGATGATCGACTTGTGTGAAGATTTCTTTCTTTTTAGTTTCAAGCCACAGAGCTTCATCTTCAATTTTTTCACCACTGTCTTTAGCTCTTCGTAATGCAACACTAGCTTCATACTCTAAAGCAAGGGGAGAGTGTTTTGGGGAGTAATTTCTTTGCACAGGAACACAACCTATATTCCATGGTTCAGCTGAATTGAGACAACCTGTTTCAAGTTCTTGTCGAGTGACAACTTTAATAACACTTCCGTCACGTTTTCGAACAGTGATAACACCCGTTTCATTAAGTTCTTTTTTAAGATCTTGAAAAGTCAGGTATCGCATCATTTCTTCAAACTTTTCGTTTGTGTCTTGTAAAGGTGGCTCTGCAACTGTAAGAGTTACAGTTAAAAGAGCAGTTAAAAAAGCAAAGTTTTTGAAGATTTTTTTCATTTCGGTCTCCTTATGATTATGTTCCCTTGGGATTTTGACCCAACTCTAACACACGAAACAAGGTTTCAAAAATACCTTTTAAATCTCCATTATCAATGATTTTTTTCAAAAATTCTGTAGCTTCTGCCAAAGCTTCTGATTGTGAAGCTTGGTTGAGTATTTTTAAAAGGGTTTCAAGGCGTTTTTCATTTTTAAAATAAGGCCACAGGCTTTGTGGAGAGTTTTCTTTATATTTTTTATAAAGAACTATCAAACGCTTAAGATATTCTTGGTTTTGAAGTGAGCTTCCCAAAGCTTCAAGAAGTTGAACCAATTGAGTCCTCATATGTGGGTCTTTAAGAATATTTTCAAAATTAACTAGAAGTGGGGTGATCAATCGCGTTTCATTTTGTAAATCTATGTTTTGAATATTTTGTGCAAAATCTTTTGGGAGTGAAAGTTGTGAGCTTAAATCATTTATTTTTTGAATAAGATTATTTTTTTCTTCTTCTGTTCTAAAAGCCCACAATGTTTTTTGAAGATTTTTTACGGTTAGAAAAGTTTCAAAATTATTCAAAGAAAATTTTTCCAAAGAGAGAATATTTTCTCTTCTTTGAAAAGAAGCAAAAAGTTCAAACCCAAGTTTATCAAAAAGCGCTCCATTTTCACTTTGAAGCACAAGAAATTCTAGTATGCGGTCAAAAAAGTGAGATGTTAAAGCTTGGTAGAGAATTGTGCATAAACTTTTTAATGTATCGTGTGACATGGAAGACAATCTTTGTGTAAGAGCCCCCACAAAATCAAGCGTGTGCGTTGATTTCATCGAAACAAGCAGATTGCCCAAAAGATCTAATGGAAGTTTATCAAAGTAAGCCCCTTGCAGCAGTGAAATGTGAATCTGAGAAGTCCGAATTATCGAAATGTAAAGATCTGTATCTTCTTTAGGTATTTCAGAGGCAAAACCTGGAAGTTGTCTTAATGTTTCTTCAAGCCATGTGACGATATGGTCAGGATCTTCTTCATAAGGGTCAATGAACTCAGATGTTAAGAAATCATCAACAGGTTTATTAAATTCTAAAAAGTTTTTAACAGATTCTACTAAAGTTGTTTGCATGGCAGGATCTTGTAAAACTGCATCTGCTTTTGAAAGAAGTGAAAGCAGAACATTGGCTTTTGTTTTATCAAGTTCTCTTAAATAAAGAGTGATGGGGTTCTTAGGCATTGTAACTACAAAAGACTCTACACGAGGTTTAATACTAGTAAAAATATTTTTAAACCGTTCATGAGTTTCAAATTTAAATTTTTCTTTGTAAAAATGATAAAGCGTTTTTATTTTTTCTTCTTTTGAAAGTTTTTGATAAGTAGTGTCATAAATTTCTCTCGTAAGAACGTCAGCTAAGGCATAATAGGTTGCCATACGATCCATACGTTTTATTTTTTCTTCTTTTGCTTTTTCTGGATTTTCTTCTGTTACTTCAATTTGTTCATCATCAGGAAAATCATTAAAGAAAGAAAGAAGATTTCCTAAAAAGGGGACCAGGCTTTTAAGTAAATGTGGGTGAGATGGTGACTCAAGTTCAAAAGGGCGATTAAAATACTGTACCATTTCAAGAAGAATTTCAAAATCAGTTTGATGATTGTAACTTAATTTTATACTTTTTGAATTGAGAAGCTTATAAAATAGTGCTGATAAAGGACTGTAGAGATCATTTGCATATGTTCCTGAAGTAAAAGTTTTCTTTTGTAGTGCCCAAGCACTTGGGTCAAAAACCCATTCATCGTGAGTGAGTTTATAAGAAGATGAGAGATAAGAAGGGTTCTTGTAAAAACTTTCTCCGAGATTTTTTAAAAAACTTGTTACAAAAAACTGGTTTGAAAAAAGAAAAGCTTCATGAGAAGAAAGAAGTGAGGGCTTAATGTCAGATAATTGTTCTAATAACCCCACTAAATGACTTGAGCCCGATTGTCCTTGTAGTTGATCAGTTAGAAAAAAAGAAAGACTGTGCGCTAAAGATAAAAAAGAACCTGTGTGAAGGGATTCGTCTAAAATATTTTCAAGTTGAGAAAAATAGGGTGAAGAAATTATTTTTGAAAGATTGTGGATGATGTGAAGATTGTCATTTAAAAGAAATTCTAAAAGATTTCTTGATTCTTTTCTTTCTAGAACCACTCTTAAGGGTTCAGAGCCTAGAAAGGCAGAAAGAAAAGCAAAGGTTTCATCGAGTACCCTTTCATTTTTAAGAATATTAAAAAGATTCACGGCATCTTTTCGAAGGTTTTTGTCTTGAAAAATATCATTAAAAATTTCTACAAAATACTGTGGTTCTGAAAGAAGAAGGGATTTTATTTTTGAGATAGCGCCATTTCTATCAAGGCATTCTATGATTTTTATAAATGCTTCTGTTGTTAAATTCCCAGAAAATTTAAGATCTCCACATGGGTTTTGATTGAAGCTTGTGTTGATGTTTTGAGACAGGCTCTGAGTCCCATTATCTCGTGATTGAGAGCAGCCAAAAATGAGAAATGCTAAAACGAGATAAGTAGAGCTCATTCTTAACGTTTTCATAAGATCAAAAACAGGTACCATAGAGGATGACTGCCTCTTTTGCAAGTGCTCTCATTAATAATCCCAAGTATTTGAAATAACTTGTTTATTTTATTAACATATGTTAAATTAAGACGCTTTTATGATTATGAAGTCCATTTCTATCTTTATTTTTAAAAGGTAAGTTATAGAGCTAGACTGGGGTTTCGAAGGCGAATAAACCCAAAGAAAAGGGTCTTACGTATTATGTTTGAGTCAACGCGTGCCCAAAGGTTCAATATGGTCAAAGAGTTAGCAGATGAAATGTTGGTAAATTTATATAAGAAGGGCAGTTCACAAGCCTTTCGTGTGCTTTATTTAAGACACCAACAAAAGGTGTATCATTTTGTTTTAAGATTTTTTAATAATAAAGAAATAGCTGAAGAACTCTTTCAAGAATCTTTTTTAAGGATTTTTTCCAATATTCATAAATATAGCCCCGCGCTTAAGTTTACAACGTGGATGTACTCGATTGTAAGAAATCTCTGTATCGATGAATATAGAAAAAAGAAAGTGAGAAAAGTTATTTCATTAGAAGATCATTTAAAAAAACATTTTACACATGATCTTCCGGATACTTCTTCTAAACCTGTAGATGTTAACTTGATCCATAAAGAAAGAAGCTATTATGTAAAGCAAGCGATTGAAAAGTTACCACATGATCAAAAAGAAATTCTTATTTTGAGAGAGACAGAAGATATTTCTTTTCAAGAGATTTCAGAGATTTTAGGAGAATCTGTCAACACAGTCAAAAGCCGTATGCGTTATGCACTTGTTAACTTACGTAAATCTCTCCAAGAGATGGGGGTTTTTGAAAGTTTAATCTATAAGGAGTCACTGCACAATGAAGTGTTTTGAAGTTGAAAGTTATTTTTTAGATTTTTTGTCTCATGAATTAGCCATTGAGCAGAAGAAAGAAGTACTGCTCCATCTTGAACAGTGTGCTTTGTGCCGCACGTTTTATACTGAAATGAAAAAAACAGAAGAATTGCTTTGTGAGTTGCCAGAAGATTTAACCCCAACTGAACTTTTAAGAAAGACAGATAAAAAGCTTTTTCAAAAGAAAAAATTTAATTGGAAAATTATAAATATCGCCGCTGGATTTATTTTTATTGTTTCTGTTGGTTTTTTTATTCACACACAAAAAAAACAAGTCAATATAGTTTTATCATCTGAAAATAAAATCCAAAAATCAGAAGATTCCTCTTTTTTGGTAGAGACGCCACATTCTTTGAGGGTAGAAAATGTTTCTTATCAACCGGAGACTCTGAGAACATCATGGACGCAAAATACTTTTCGTCCTATGGCAGAGTTTCGTGAACTAAGAAATTTTTTGAATGAAAATATTCAGACACAGTGGTATGCAACTCAACCCTTTACAATGCAAGTGGGACAGCAAGCCATTTTACCAGGGGGTGGGGCAAGGTTAAGACTTAAAGAAATTCTTTATTCTCCTTGCGATATACCAAGACAGTGCAATTGGAGTGGAGTGGGAGCACTTTATGAGTTTTTTGATCTTTCTACCCAGAAGATGGAAAATATCTTTATTAAAAAAGATCACAATGGACATTCTGTGAAACAGCTTAATCAAACCTACCTTATTGAAATTATTGATATCTCTCCTCAATCTATACAGGCTATTATCAAAACCGAGCGTTAACGTGTTGAATTGAGGATTCAGAGAAGTTTACTAACCTTTCCTTTCATGCTACCCCTTAATTTATGTTTGAAAAAGAAGAGCATAAACTTTTACGCCAAACAATTCGTGCATTTGCAGAAAAAGAATTAGCTCCTATTGCAGCAGAAATCGATGAAAAAGATGAATTTCCTGAAAAACTTTTTAAAAAACTAGGGCCTTTAGGCATTTTAGGTATTACGGCCAGTGAAAAATACAGCGGGGCTGAAGCTGGTTTTTTAGCCGCTACTATTGCTATGGAAGAATTAGGTCGCATTTCTGCATCTTTTGCACTTTCTTATCTTGCTCACACTATTCTTTGCGTGAACGGCATTTCCGAAAATGGAAGTGCGTCACAAAAACAAAAATATCTACCAAAACTTATTTCAGGTTCTCATATCGGTGGTATGGCCATGACTGAACCTCAAGCTGGAAGTGATGCGGTGGGTATGAAGTGTAAAGCCGTAAAAAAGGGAGATAAATACATTCTTAACGGTGAAAAAACATTTATTACCAATGGTGCCGTTGGAGATGTTTTTGTTGTGTATGCACGAACATCAGAAGATCGTACACGTGGACTTTCAGCTTTTATTGTTGAAAAACAGTTTAAAGGTTTTTCTATTGGAAAAAAACTTAAAAAAATGGGTATGCGGGGATCTCCTACAACAGAACTTATTTTTAAAGATTGTGAAGTGCCAGAAGAAAATCTCATTAAAGAAGAGGGCGGCGGACTTAAACAAATGATGGATACTTTAGATGTGGAGCGCATTACTATTTCTGGCATTAGTTTAGGTATTGCCGAGGCTTCTTTAGAAAAAAGTTTAGAATATTCAAAAGAACGCAAGCAGTTTGATAAAACCATTTCAGAATTTCAAATGGTTCAAAAAATGATTGCTGATATGGCAACACAATTAGAAGCAGCGCGATGTTTTTCTTACTATGCAGCTTCTTTAGCTGATGAAAAAGAAAAAGATTTTTCTTTTGAAGCTACAGCTTGTAAAGTTTTTGCAGCTGAAATGGCAACCCGTGCAGCCATGGATGCTATTCAAATATTTGGTGGTTATGGATACACCAAGGAATACCCTGTTGAGCGTTATGCCCGTGATGCTAAGCTTATGGAAATCGGCGCGGGCACCTCCCAAATCATGCGTGTGAAGATTTTTCGTGAATTACAAAAAAGGTGAGCTGTGTCCGATTTTCTTAAAATTAATTATTCGCAAATTCTAGAAAATGGTATTGTTAAAGAAAAAGAATTTAAACAAGCTAGAAGTATTGTATCTCAAGCATTAGAAAAACTTTTAAAGTGGAAGTCCCAAGGTAAAATAGGGTTTCTTGATTTGCCTTATCAAAAAATAACACAACTTAAAAAAAAGGTAGATTCCTGCCTTCGAGGGCAATATAAAACACTTGTACATTGTGGAATAGGGGGCTCATCTTTAGGCCCAAAAACTTTGATTCAAGCGTTAGCACCCAATGCGTCTATTTATTTTTTGGATAATATTGATCCCACAACGTTTAAGAAAATAGAAAAAACATTGAATATGGATGAAACACTTTTTTATATTGTCTCAAAATCAGGGAATACGAGTGAAACAAAAATGCAGTATGAGTGGGCAAAGTCTTTAAGTTCAAACATAGCTGTATGCACAAATGACCAAGAAGGGTTTTTATTTGAAGAAGCAAAGAAACATGGTTTTCCTCTTTTTACTATTCCAGAAAACGTAGGTGGACGTTATTCTGTTTTCACTTCTGTTGGTTTAGTTCCAGCTCTATTTTCTGGCCTCAATGTTGAGAAAATTTTAAAAGGGGGGCAAACAGTTTCTTTAAAAAGTGAAGAACTTATTTCATTTGTAGCTTTAGCTTATCTTCTCCATAAAAAACAAAAACGTAATGTGATGGCCTCGTTTATTTATTCAGATGAACTTCAAGAATTCGGACATTGGCTTGTGCAGTTATGGTCAGAAAGCTTAGGGAAGCAAAAAAATTTGAATAATCAATCTGTGTTTGAAGGAAGTTTTCCTATTTTAGGCCGTGGAGCTTGCGCACAGCATTCAATGTTACAGCTTTTAAGTGAAGGGCCAGAAAACTTTTGGGCGTGGTTTATAGAGATTGAAAACTTTGGTATTGAAAATTCATTTTCAAAACTTATTAAAATTGAAGCCAAAGCTACTTATGAAAGCTTACTTTCAAAAGGCAGGCCTTGTGTTTCTCTTAAACTGAAAGAGGTGAGCGAAGGGTGTTTAGGGGCCTTGCTTTTCTTTTATGAGTGCTTTGTAGCTCTTTTTGGTCTTGCTTTAGAGATCAATCCTTTTGACCAACCAGGTGTTGAAGATACAAAGAGAAGAATTGACACTCTTCTTAATGAGAGACGATAACCCCTCTTGGAATAATAAAATCATTCTTATTGCTAAAAACTTCGAGCTCCGGAGCGGGATTAGGAAGATTGTTTTGAAAACTTGTAAATTCAATTTCATACTTTGTTTTTTCATTTGTTTCTAAAATAATCTTTTTTGAAAAATATTGAATAGGATCAACGACAAGTGTGATAGATATAAAGGGTGATTTTCTATCTTTAGGAGTGAGTTCTAACTTATAAATACTTTCAAGTGATTTGTGAGCTGTATAGTGATCGTTTAATTTTAATCGCCCTAAAATGAGGTGGCTTACAAATTGTGTTGCTTGGTTAAGTTCTTCAAATCTTTGAATCTTAACAATTTGAGAAATAGGATTATACATCCACACTTTCTTTCTGTTTGTAATGAGTTGATAGGGTATGGGTTTTTCAATATCCCATATGAGTCGATAGTAAAGTTTTGTCCAGTTGGCATAAAAATGGCGTTCTGAAGAAATTTTTCCCTTGGAAGTATAATTTGAAAATTCAAGTTTATCTGGATCAAACTTAGAAACGGTTTGTTCATAACGACACTGTAGGTTTCGAGAGCTGAGATAAATATTATACAATTTTGTGAGTATTTCGTCTGCTGTAGGCTCTTTTTTATCTTCAATCAGTATTATTTTAGGCTCTTCTTTTTTGATCTCTTTTTTCTTTTTGACTGGTTCTATTTTCTTTTCTTGAACCTTTGTTTCTGTTTTAGGTTTAGTCTGAGTTATTTTTTGGGGTTCTGCATAGAGGTAGCCACTTAAAGTAATATTGAATAAAAATATTAAAAAAGTGAGCTTTTTCATAGTGTTAGTATTATTAAATAATGTATTAACTGAGCCCTTTTCTTATCGGTAAATGGCTGTCTATATATTAATATTCAAGAGATAGGCTCTATTTCATATCTATGAGAGAATTGGGGACTGTTTTTTGTGCACGTTCAGGAACAAAAAACATACTCCAATTCAGAACACAAGCTTCAGAAAAATATGGAGGTAGTGTTCAAAAAGCTTGATTCACTTTGAACCTTAAGTTTTTCTTTTTCAGAGGATGAATTCATAACTATGTGAAGAAATGGTTTCAAGTCTGAAGTGTAAGTAAAGCGCAGCCCACGGTTCGTAATACTCTGTAAATATCGATCCTTCGGCTCAAGCCTCTGGATGACAACTACAGCGAACCATGAAACGGAAGACTTGAGACCATTTCAAGAACTTAAAGCTTTAAAAATACACAGGCTGTTTGAACACTATCAATATGGATCATTCGTTTCACTCTCGATGACAATGTGCTAAAATAATCTTTATGGCCGAAGAGAAAACAAGTGTTCTTTTAAGTTCTGAATTTCAAGAAAAGCTAGAAAAACTCAAAGAAGATCAGCCTTGTCTTGTGCTTATTTCTGGTGCCCCATTGGGTAAAAAATTTCCGGTTTTGCCTCCTCGTGTTGTCATAGGAAGAGGTGAGCATGTTGAGCTTCGAGTTCAGGAATCAAGTGTTTCTCGTGAGCATGCTGAACTTGAGATAAACCCTAAAAACTCGATTGTTACTTTGACAGATTTAAGAAGCACTAATGGTACTTATGTCAATGATGTACCTATCGATTCTGTGCAGTTGAAAGAGGGTGATATCATTCGAATGGGTACAACCATTTTTAAATTTTTACCCCGTGGCAATATTGAGAATATTTTTGTCGATAAAATGCATAATTTAGCTAATATTGATGCACACACTCAAGCCTATAATAAAAAATATCTTTTAGAACACTTGGAGCATGAGTTTGTTCGTTGTCGAAGTCTTAAAAAGTCACTTGCCCTTCTTCTTTTTGATCTTGATTTTTTTAAAAAGGTTAATGACAAGCATGGCCATCTTGCAGGTGATTATGTTCTTGAGGAAGTGTGCAAAGTGCTTAAAAAAAATGTTGTGCGTGGAGATGATATTCTAGGGCGTTATGGTGGTGAAGAGTTTATGATTATTTTGCCTAACACAGATCTTCAAGCAGCGTGCACCATTGGAGAAAGAATTCGTTTGATGATTGAAGATTACCCATTTCAATTTGAAGGAACTAAAATTCCAGTCACATTAAGTTTAGGTGTTGCAGCCTTAGATACCTCTATAGAATCCATAGAAAGCCTTATCAAAAGAGCAGATCACGCTCTTTATAATGCCAAAAACTCAGGCCGAAACCGCGTCTGTGCAAACTGATCCATTTTGTGATAAAACCTTCGGCATGGCCAAAATCAAGCAATTAAGTCCTGATCTTATTCAAAAAATAGCGGCAGGTGAGGTGATTGAAAGGCCTGCTTCTGTTATTAAAGAATTAGTTGAAAATGCTATTGATGCAGGGGCTTCTCATGTTTTTGTGTCTATGACAGATACCCCTTCTTACACCTTAAAAGTTAAAGATGATGGGGAGGGGATGAGTAAAAAAGACCTTGCTATATGTCTTAAATCACATACTACAAGTAAAATCAGTGAGTTCGAAGATCTGTTAGAAGTAGGTTCTTATGGTTTTAGAGGAGAGGCTCTTTCAAGTATTGCTTCAGTTTCTAAAGTGACCATTAAGACCTGTCCTAGAGGTCATGAGATGGGGTGGGTTTTAAAACTGGATCAGTCTATTGATGAGGCTGTTGTATCTCCAGGCACTGAAATTGAAGTGCAAGATCTTTTCTACAATACCCCAGCCAGAAAAAAATTTCTTAAATCTCCTCAAACTGAAAAAGCTTTTATGATTCAAACGCTTGAAGAGCTTTCTTTGGCAGCCTCAGATGTTGCTTTAAGTTGCGACTATAATGGAAAAACAGTTTTTTCTTATGCAGCTTCTGATTTAGAAAATAGAATTAAAACGGTTTATAAAAAAAGATGGTTTTCAGAAAGCAGTCGTTTTTTTACTATTGAAGACTCTTTTAAAACTGCACATTTATGGGGGTTGTGTTCAGAACCTAGTCTCATGTGTCCTACTTCAAAGCATGTAAGTTTTTTTGTAAATGATCGTCCTATTCGAGATAAGGTTTTAAGTTCAGCAGTAAAACACGCCTATGCTTCTTCAGGTGAAAGGGGAAGTTTTCCTTATATTATTCTTTATCTTACTCTTTCAGGTCATGATGTTGACGTCAATGTGCACCCTCAAAAAAGAGAAGTACGGTTTAAAGATTCTAGCTTTATTCATCAATGGATTGTTAAAAATGTTCAGAAAGGAATTCAAAGACATCAACAAAAAAGATTAGGTTTGTCTTCTGAGTTTGTGGAAGATGGATCCTTCGCTTACGCTCAGGATGACGGGGGGGACACTCCTTGTCATTCCGTGCTGCGGCCTGGAATCCAGGAATTCTGGATCCCGGATAATGCTTCGTATTTCCGGGATGACAAGAAAGAGGCTATCGATCAAAATCATTTTTTTACCCTCTCCTCAATCCTCTCCCATCAAGGGAGAGGAGGTAAGCAAGAGGGGATGACAGTGAAATATTCAGAGCTCAATATTTTAGGGCAAATTAAAAAAACTTACATTGTTTGTGAAACTCAAGAAAAAATGATTTTAATAGATCAGCATGCAGCTCATGAAAGAATTGCTTTTGAAAAGCTTTTAGCTCAATTTAAAAAATCTAAAATTAAAAAACAATTTCTTCTTGTCCCTGAGCAAGTTGAGCTTTCTTCAAAAGAAACCCACGTTGTTAAAGAAAACCTCCATTTTTTTGAACAAATAGGTTTTGAGCTTTCTCTTTTAAGTGGTCATACATTGGCGGTTAAATCTCTGCCAAGTATTTCTACAGGGGTGCACCCAAGGGCTTTATTGTACGAAATCTTAGCTGAGCTTGAAGAAGTGCCTCGGGGAGCAGAGGTCTTGCCACAAGTTTTGCATGGCATTTTTGCAACGATTGCCTGTCACAGTGTTATTCGAGCAAACCAAGTGCTTTCAGAAGGTGAAATGAAATCTCTTTTAAATGAACTAGATCATTTAGAATACACTCAATGTCCTCATGGACGACCTATAGCCATTGATTTTCCATTTAAAGATTTAGAAAGGCGTTTTAAAAGAACATGAAAAAGATTGTGGCAATTGTGGGTCCGACAGCAGTTGGAAAAACAGAAATAACACAGAAATTAGCAGAACAGTTTCAGGCTGAAATTGTAAGCTGTGATTCTATGCTTTTTTACAAGGGCTTCAATATTGGTACTGCAAAACCCAAAAATTTTAAAGTGCCTCACCACATGATTGATTGTATAGAACCCTATGAAAACTTTGATGTTATGAAGTACAAAGAACAAGCAGGCACCATTATCTCTTCACTTTTTAAAAGAGATAAGAATGTTTTTATTGTAGGGGGAAGTGGCTTTTATCTGAGAGCCCTCATGCAAGGTGTGTATCCATCACCGCCTTCTTCTCTCCATGTAAGAAGTGAGCTTGAAAAAAGAGATTTAAAAAGTCTCTATGAAGAATTACAAGAAAAAGATCCAGAAAGTGCAGAGTGTCTTCATCCTCATGATACTTACAGAATTATAAGAGCACTTGAAGTTTATCATTTAACAGGAAAAAAATTTTCTTCTTTTAAAACTTCTTTTGAGGCCCAAAAACAAGAAAGTTCTTATGATGTTCTCTGTATTGGTTTAGTAAGAAAGCGAGAAGAGCTTTATAATCGTATTGATCAAAGAGTTCTTAAAATGATAGAAGCAGGTTTTGAAGATGAGGTCAAAGATCTTTTGAAAAAATATTCAGAACAAGTTTTAAATGTGAAAGCTATTGGGTATAAACAGATGATACAGTATATTCAAGGTACTCTCAGCTTTGAAAACTGTATTAAAGAAATTGCCAAAGAAACACGGCATTATGCCAAAAGACAAATAACATGGTTTCGTAAAGTGCCTGGTATTTTATGGTGTCATCCTGAGCTTGAACAGATGAAAATACAGGGTTACATTAGAAAGCACCTTAATGAGTTAAAAAAATATGATGGATCAGTATCTTCCTTTTGAAAAACCTATTGTTGAGTTAGAAACAAAGCTTAAAGAACTTGAAAGCCTTTCTCTTGAGAATAATATAGAGCTTAAAAATGAAGTACCTTTGCTTCAAGCTAAAATTACAGCTTTGAGAGAAAGTATTTTTGGAAATTTGACCACGTGGCAAAGAGTTCAGCTTTCAAGACACCCACTAAGACCTCATGCGAGTGATTACATTGAACTTATTTTTAAAGATTTTATGGAGATGCATGGCGATCGTACTTTTAGGGAAGATCCTGCTATTATTGGGGGACCTACAAAGCTGAATCAGCAAACAGTCATGGTGATTGGTTTGCAAAAAGGGAGATCTACTAAGGAAAAGGTTTTTAGAAATTTTGGAATGCCACACCCTGAAGGCTACCGAAAAGCCATTCGTTTTATGGACTTTGCAGAAAGGTTTGATCTTCCTCTCATCACTTTTATTGATACACCAGGTGCTTATCCAGGTTTAGGAGCTGAAGAGCGAGGTCAGTCTGAGGCTATTGCCTCATGTATTGAAAAAATGGCATCCCTTAATGTACCTTCTATTGCCTATGTGATTGGTGAAGGGGGAAGCGGTGGAGCGCTTTCTTTAGGAGTTGCTGACCGAATTTTCATGTTAGAGTATTCAATTTACTCGGTGATTTCTCCTGAAGGTTGTGCTGCTATTTTATGGAATGATTCTCTTCTCGCAAGTAAAGCAGCCGAAGCTATGAAAGTAACAGCAGATGAAGTGGCCAAGCTAGGATTTATCGATGATATTTTAAAAGAGCCGTTGGGTGGGGCTCACAGGGATGTAAAAACTATGGCGCATATTATGAAAGAAAGTATGGTGAAACATTTAAATGAAATTAAAAAATTAGATAACTTTAAAAGTTTAAGAATAGAAAAATATAAAAAGATTGGAGTACCACTATGATTAAAAGCATGACAGGTTTTGGATCTTCTGAAAGTTACGAATCTGGTTTTAATATTTCTGTTGAAATAAAATCAGTAAATCATCGTTTTTTAGAAATAAAAGTTCGTCTTCCTTATGATTGGAGCGATTTAGAAATTTCTTTAAGAGAGTTCATTAAAAAAAACTTTAAAAGAGGTTATTTTGAGGTTTCGGTTAAAAGAGAAGTGGGTGCTCAGGAAAAAACAGGGGGCTACCATGTTAATTTAGAACTTGCAAAAAATTACTATAAAGCCGCTACTCACATAGCAAGAGCGCTTAAACTAGAACCTCCTCAAATTGGAAATCTTCTTCGCAATCAAGATATTATTCATTATGAGTCAAAAAAATTAAAACCTACGTCCAAGTGGGATCTTTTAAAAAAATCTCTTAAGAAGGCCTCTCAAAAACTTTTAAAAATGAGACTTCACGAAGGAAAGAATTTAGAAAAAGAACTTTTAAAACACCTCCACACTCTTAAAAGCTTTCAAGAAGTTATCGAAAAAGAGGTTCCACAATCAAAGCAAGATCTTAAAGAAAGGCTTGAAAAACGCCTTCAAGAAGTATCTTTACCTCAACCTGTGAACCCTGAACGTTTAGAGCAAGAGGTTGTGTTTTTATGTGAAAAAGCCGATATAACTGAAGAGGTAGTTCGTCTTAAAAGCCATATAGAACAGTTTGAGGATATTATGAGATCTAATGCTTTAAGTATTGGAAAGAACTTGGATTTTTTAACTCAAGAAATGAATCGTGAGATTAATACCATTTCTTCGAAAGCAAACTATTTAAGTATTCATAAACAGGTGGTGGCCTTTAAGACTGAGCTTGAGAAGTTAAAGGAACAAGTTCAAAATATTGAATAAAAATGTCTGAAGGTCATTTATTTATTATTGCAGCACCCTCTGGCACAGGAAAAACAACCCTGTGCCACATGATTCTTGATCAGATTAAAAATACAGCTTCATCCATTTCTTACACCACTCGAAAACCTAGAAGTGGAGAGAAGGATAAAGTTCATTATTATTTTATTTCTCATAAAGAGTTTGAAGAACTGAAGAGAAAAAGTTTTTTTGCTGAATGGGCAGAAGTTTACGGAAAGCTTTATGGGACGAGTAAAAAATTTATTCAAGAAGAATTAAAAAAAGGAAATGATGTTATTCTTGATATTGATACTCAAGGTGAAAAACAACTTAAAAAAGTTTTCGGTCCAAAGGTAGTTTCTATTTTTTTACTTCCTCCTTCAGAAAAGGAGCTTAAAAAAAGGTTAGAGGGTAGGGGCACGGAATCAAAAAAATCTATTGAGAAAAGATTTTCATGGTCAAAACATGAAATTGAAGAGTCTCAAAGGTTTGATTATAAAATTATAAACGATGATTTATCTCTCGCTTTCGAGAAAATAAAAAAAATTATTTATGAGTACAGAAAATAAAACAAAAATAAACTCAGATGATGCACTCTTAGAGCAGGTGCAGGAAGTCATTACAGGGCTTTTAAAATATCACCCACAGGCCCCTCAAGATCTTATTCTTAAAGCATTTCAATTTTCAAAAGAGGCTCACAAGGGACAAAAACGTGTGGGTGGAGAAGATTATATTACACATCCTATTGCTGTAACTCGAATTTTAGTAAACATGAAAATGGACATTCCCACAATTTTAACAGGGCTTTTGCATGATACTGTTGAAGATACTTTAGTAACCGTTCATCAAATTGAAAAAGAATTTGGTGATGAAGTAGCAAAACTTGTAGATGGTGTTACAAAACTTGCAAAATTGAAATTTAAAACAAGTGAAGAAAAACAAGCTGAAAACTTTAGAAAAATGTTTATTGCGATGGCTCAAGATATCCGAGTGATTATTGTGAAGTTAGCAGATAGGCTTCACAATATGCGAACACTCATTCATATGGAAGATCATCGTCAACAGCGAATTGCCCAAGAAACCTTAGATATTTATGCACCTCTTGCTAATCGTCTGGGAATATCCTGGTTAAAAATAGAAATGGAAGACCTTTGCCTTCGTTATTTAAAACCTGATATTTACTATAGACTTGTTCAAAATATTGCAAAGAAAAAAGAAGAACGTGAAAAATATATTGAAGGAGTTGTAAGTCTTATTCACAAACATCTTGTAAAAAATAATATTAAAGCAAGTGTTAAAGGCCGCCCTAAACATTTTTACAGTATTTATAAAAAAATGGAGCAACAGAACTTAAGCTTTGATCAGGTTTTTGATATTTTGGGCTTCCGTATCATTGTTGATTCGATTGGTACTTGTTATGAGACTTTAGGTCTTATTCACTCGATGTGGAAGCCTGTTCCAGGCCGCTTTAAAGATTACATCGCCATGCCTAAAGCAAACTCTTACCAATCTCTTCATACCACATTGATTGGTCCCCACGGAGAAAGGGTTGAAATTCAAATTAGAACAAAAGAAATGGATCTTATTGCTGAAAAGGGTATTGCAGCTCACTGGCAATATAAAGAAGGGCACATGGATCATGACGATGTAGAGAAATTTACATGGTTGCGGCAACTTATTGAATATCAAAAAGAGCTTAAAGATCCTACGGAGTTTTTAGATACTGTTAAAATCGATCTTTTCCCAGCTGAAATTTATATTTTTACACCTAAAGGACGAGTGATTGAGCTTCCTCAAGGTTCTACGCCGGTTGATTTTGCCTATGCCATTCATACAGAAGTAGGTGAACATTGTGTTGGAGCACGCGTGAATGGAAAAATTGTGCCTTTGCGTCGTAAACTTGAAAGTGGGGATACTGTTGAAGTGATGACGGATCCGCAAAGGCATCCAAGCAAAGACTGGTTGCAATTTGTTCAGACATCCAAAGCTAAAACAAAAATAAGAAAATTTATTAAAGAAGAACAACGTCAACGAGGGTTGCAATTAGGAGAAGAGCTTTGTGAAAAGTCTTTTCGAAAGTATTCACTTGAATTTAAAAAATTATTTATGAAGGGTGAGTTAGAGCCTGTAGCTAAAGAAATGAATTATAAAAAGGTTGAAGATTTAATTGCAGCAGTAGGATATGGGCTGATAGGTGCCGAGCACATTGCAAAACGTTTTTTAGAACAAGAAGTAACACCACAAGAGAAAAAAGAAAGTTTCATCAAACAAGTTCATCCAATTGTATCAAAAGGAGAAAAGCCAACTTCAGAAAGTGCTATTCAAGTTCGTGGGCTTGATGATATTCTGGTGCGCTTTGCACTCTGTTGCACACCTTTAAAAGGAGATCCTATTATTGGTTTTGTAACGAGAGGACGGGGTGTTACTGTACATCGCACAAGCTGTCCTAAAATGCTTTCTGCAGATCCTGCAAGAAAGATAGGTGTCAATTGGGAGAGTGAATCTCACATTGAACGAAATGTTCAAATCAAAGTTGTGTGTCTTGATGTAAAAGGGCTTTTAGTTGAGATGAGCCAAGTTTTTACAGACTGTGGAGTTAATATTGTGCAGGCCCAAATAAGAACAACTCGTGATAAAAAAGCCATTAATGTTTTTACTGTTCAATTAGCGACAACCGAACAGCTTCGCAAGGTCATGCGTGCCATGGAAGCTGTTGATGGTGTCATTTCTGTCGAAAGAGTTTCATGAAAAACCAATTTCAAAAGTATGTTCAATTTTGTCTTGATGAGGGTGCAACCTTTGCAGACTTTCGATTTGTTGAATGGGAGGAAGAGCATATAGATGTTCATAATGGTTATTTAGAAGACTTAAGCCATAGAACAGATGCTGGGGTTGGGGTGCGTGTTCTTCTCAATGGTTGTTGGGGATTTGCAGCAACAGCTTTTTTAGATGAAAAATCCATTTTAAATATATGCAAAGAAGCGCTGAAATTGGCAGAAGCTTCCTCAAGCTTAAGTCACTCTCATATTGAATGGACTCAAGAAAGATCTCATCAGGGTTTTTTTAAAACGGCTTTTGAGAAAGATCCTTTCAAGGTGGCACTTCATGAAAAAGTGGAGCATCTTAAAGAAGTGCATTCAAAGATGATCAAAAATTCAAAAATAAAACTTACAGATTCTTATATGATTTTTTCAAAAACAAATAAGATATACATTAATTCTGAAAATACTTCTATTGAAACTTCGTGGGTGCAATCAGGGGGTCAAATTTCTGCAACAGCGGTTGGACAAAATGATGCACAAAGAAGAACACTGCCTGAAAACTATCGTAAAAAAGGGTATGAATGGATTGAAGAAATGAAATTTTTAGAAAGTGCTGAGAGGGTTTCAGAAGAGGCTATAAGTCTTTTAGGTGCACAGATGTGTCCTACAAAAAAGACAAATATTATACTCGATCCACATCAAATGGCTCTTCAAGTGCATGAATCCATTGGGCACCCTTTAGAACTCGATCGTATTTTTGGGTCTGAAGCAGGTTATGCAGGGAGAAGCTTTGTAAAACCAGAAATGATAGGAAATTTTATTTATGGGTCTTCACTTGTGAATGTCACTTTAGATTCGACCCTTCCAGGGGAGTTAGGAACCGTTGGGTATGATGACGATGGAGTTAAAGCACAAGTAGTGCCTCTTATTAAAAAAGGTATTTTGGTTAATGCTTTAACCTCTCGTGAATATGCTTCTAAAATTCATAAAGAAAGCAATGCAACCAATATCGCAAGTTCTTGGAATAGAATGCCTATTATTCGCATGACAGGGATTCACTTAGAACCTGGAGATCAAACCTTAGAAAGTCTTATCTCAGAAACTGAAGAAGGAATTTACATGAAAACCAATAAGAGTTGGTCGATTGACGATTTAAGACAAAATTTTCAGTTTGGGTGTGAAATAGCTTGGGAAATTAAAAATGGAAAATTAGGGCACATGTATAAGAACCCTAATTATCAAGGTATGACACCAGAGTTTTGGGGGGCTTGTAGTGGCATAGCTGATCGCTCTCACTGGGAAGTGAGGGGGGTACCTAATTGTGGAAAGGGTGAGCCTGGCCAAATTGGAAGAGTGTGTCACGGAGCTGCACACACTAAATTTAAGAATGTTCAAGTGTTTGGAACTTAATTGATGTTATTAGGTAAAGAGAAAATTCAAAATATTATAGTTGAAGTAAAAAAACTGGCTCATCCAGATCCGGTTGAGATTCGCATCAGATCACAACAATCACTTTTTTTAAGAATGTCTCAAAGCTCTCTCCACCAAAATACATTTGAAGATAACTATACGATCCACATCAATCTTTATGGGAATAAAAAAAGAGTGGCGACTCATACCAACGATTTTTCTAAAACCTCTCTTAAAAAGGCTGTTTCTTACTTGAAAAGAGATCTTCAAACAGTACCTGAAGATCCTTATCTGACCTTGTTTCCAGAAATCAAAAGGAATATGGAGCTTAAAAATGTGACTGAAGATACTTCTTCAAGAGATCCTAAAATTTTAGCTGAGTTCTGCAAGCCTATTTTAGAAAAATCGAGATCTCACCATCTTATAGCTTCAGGAC
>JACPKQ010000028.1 GCA_016186995.1 Deltaproteobacteria bacterium
CTGGAGGTTTTGAAGGGGAGGATCCACACCGGGCGGAGGGGCCCCTGAAAGACCTCCAGACCATCAAGAACTTTTATCGAAACCGGTGGAGATAAAACTCTATTCCACAAAGAAAATTACTTCTTACAACAAAGATTTTTCACAAAACCTGTGCAGTCAAGTCCCCATTTGGTACAACCTGTTGTCACTAAACAAAGACAACCTGCTAAAAGTGCTAAAGGAAATTCAAAACCACGAGGCCCAAAAAAACCGGCACTCCAGTGAACCTTAAAAATAGCGACAAGCATCACAACACAAAGAAGAGCTGCTGCACATTGTGTAAAAAGCCCTAAGATAAGTAAAAGCCCACCAAAAAACTCGGTACAACCCACAACATAAGCCATGATTTCTGGCATTGGAATTTGAAGGTATTGAAGAGAGCGCCCAAATTCTTCAACTCCATTTCCTCCAAACATTCCAAAAAGTTTTTGTGCACCATGCATCACAAAAGTACCGCCCATCACTAAACGCAAAATTAAAATTCCAAATTCAGGACATGTTTTACATCCTTTTTTTAGAAACATCGTTTCCTCCCTTGTGAAAAAAATTTTACAGCCACACAACGAACAAGAGCTTATTTTATCAAAAGATAACACATACTTGCAAATGATTTATTGATATACCCCCAACTAAGAACTTAAAGTCGTAATGACAAGCACGACATGCTACTCTTTACACCCATGAATGGAAAAACACTTGTCGAGTGGTATTTAAAAAATAAAAGAGATCTTCCCTGGAGAAAAACAAAAGATCCTTATGCTATTTGGGTTTCAGAAATTATGTTGCAACAAACGCAAGTCAAAAAAGTCATCCCCTATTACATTGAATTCTTACAAACCTTTTCAACCCTTCACAAGCTTGCTCAATCAGAAGAAAGTGAAGTTCTTCAAAAATGGTCTGGGCTGGGTTATTACAGGCGTGCTCGAAACTTGCGGCACGGAGCACAGTTCATTTGTGAAGCGTTCAATGGTGTATTTCCTGAAAACTTCGAAGATGTTCTAAAAATACCTGGTATCGGAGATTATACCGCAAGTGCTATCACAAGTATTGCATTTGAAAAACCCTATATTGTCGTTGATGGTAATGTTCTACGGGTCACGAGTCGATTCTATGGAATAAAAAAAGACCTTACAAAAAAAGAAATTCAAAAAAATATTAAAGAAAAACTGAAAAAAACGTTAGGAAATCTCAACCCTTCAGACTTTAATCAAGGCATGATGGAGTTAGGAGCCCTAATTTGCACCCCACAAAACCCTACTTGTTTACAATGCCCACTTCGTAAAAATTGTTATGCCTTTCTCCATCATGAACAAGAAAACTTACCCCTTAAAAAAGAAAAACAAGATATTAAAAAAATATTTAAACAAGTTGCACTTCTTCAAAAAAATAAAAAATTTCTTCTCATCAAACAAGAAAATACAAAAATTTTAAATGATCTTTGGCTTTTCCCTGAAATAGAAACCAAAAAAATCCAAACTTTTTATGATAAATATGGAATAAAACTTAGAAAGAAAAAAGCGCTTGGAGAAATAAAGCATCACGTTACTTTTAGAAGAATGCATTTAAATATTTTTGAAGCAGAGCTTTTAGACTTTAAACCCAAAACTAAGAACTTTCAGTGGATAGATCTTAAAAAACTGGGAGAAATCCCCCACTCTTCCCTCACATCCAAAATCGCAAAGTTAATAAAATAACGCTTATTTATTTAAAAGAAAGTGGGTCTTTGATGCCTACTTCTTCAAAGCCTTTTTGTCTTAAAAGACAACTATCGCAGAACTCACAAGGTGAGCCGTTTTGCCTTGGATCATAACAGCTGTGTGTCAAACTATAATCTACTTTTAAAGAAAGGCCTTTTTTAATAATTTCTGCTTTTGTCATATGAAGTAATGGTGTGTGAATAGTAAATCTTTTTCCTTCCACACCTTTTTTTGTTGCTAAGTTTGCCATTTTTTCAAAAGCATCAATATATTCTCCACGACAATCAGGATAACCACTGTAATCAAGAGCATTCACTCCAATAAAAATATCATAAGCCTCTAACGCTTCTGCCCACGCTAAAGCGAGGGAAAGAAAAACTGTGTTTCGTGCTGGCACATAAGTAATAGGAATACCTTCACCCATCTCTTTATGAGAACGCCCCTTAGGAACATCAATATTATCTGTCAAAGCTGATTGTCCAAAAGAACTTAAATCAACCTTTACAACTTTATGTGCATGAGCTTTTAATTTTTGAGAAATAAGAATGGATTTTTCAAGTTCTTGGCGATGTCTTTGCCCATAATCAAAGCTTAAAGTAAAACACTGAAAACCTTGTGCCCTTGCAATAGCAAGACACGTTGTTGAATCAAGACCACCACTCAATAAAATAACTGCTTTTTTCATATGCACAAGGGGACAGTCCGCTTTTGCTATCAAAATGGGCATAACTTGTCAAAATGGGGATCCCAGTTATAGTGAAAGTATGCGTTTTTACTCCATTTTTCTTATTTTA
This sequence comes from Deltaproteobacteria bacterium, assembly GCA_016186995.1. Classification (GTDB taxonomy): domain Bacteria; phylum Bdellovibrionota; class JACOXK01; order JACOXK01; family JACOXK01; genus JACPKQ01. Next base: position 2,531 of record JACPKQ010000028.1, read on the forward strand.
ATACCTTTTAAAGTATTTTCAGGGGTTCCTATTTGGGGAAACGAACTGCATGATTTTCACATTCATCCTAGAAACCCTAAGCTTCTTGTTTTTGCTCCTAATGTTTACGGTGTTTTTGAATATGATCTTTCAAATAAAAGGTATACTTTTTATCAATCACCTGAAAAACCTTCGTTACAGCCTTATGTAAAAACAAGAATCCTCATTGATAAAGAACCTAATCTTTATTGGGTAAGTTTTGATCACAATCTTTATCACGTTCATCGTATGACAAAAAAGTGGGAAAAAGTTGATTTACAACTTAAAAAAAAAGAATGGATTGGGCTTCTGAAACAAGATTTAAAAAATCCTGACATGCTTTGGATTCTGACAAACCAAAGAATTTTACAATGGAACAAAAAAGAGCATCAACTTCTTTCTTTTTCAGAAAAAAATAAAACAGAAGACGAGTTTTGGTTTGGCTCCGATGAGGATAAAAAATATACAGAAATAAAATACTTTTCTCAAATAAAAAACATTCACAACATTCTAAAAATTAAAGACAATCTTTATGCGATTTCTAAAAATGCAGGGCTTTATGTTTATGATCTTAAAAAAGAAGAGGGGACAAAACTAGATTTTCTTGAACCCCTTACATTTTTTAAAATTTATAAAACTTACAAGGGTGAACTTTGGCTTGCAGCAGCAGGGGAAATACTTAAAATAAACCCTGCGACCCAAAACATTCTTTTTAAATTAACGCCTCAAGAGTGGAAATCACCACTTTTAAAATCTAAAGACTTAAAAGTACAGGAATACACTATTAACTCTTATTTCGATGAAAAAGATCACGACTTTGTTTTTAAAACTATTTCACCTTTCTTAATATCTAAGGAAGAAAGTATCAGACTTGCAGCTGCTCAAACGTTCTCAAGACAGTGGCCACAAGCACTTTTACCTCAATTTTTAAAACTTATGGAAAAGACTGTAAAAGCAGAAAAAAATGAAAAAGTTCTAATAGGTTTTTTAGATATTCTTGCCTTTAACCCATCCCAAAAAACTCTTGAGTTAAGCAAAGACTTTCTTACACACCAAAGCCCTCTTGTAGTTGAAAAAGCAAAATGGGCAGTTGAGTACATTACAGAGAAAATGGGGAAAATTAACGATAAGCAACCTTAAAAGTGTTAATAAGATCATTTAAAATTTTATAATCTAAATTACCTTGTGGATCTTTAGGAAAAGAGCTTTTCTTAAGTTCTAATAAAACTTGTCCCCCTATTTCACTTCCCAGCCTGTTGTGCAAAATAGCTACTAAAGACTCTCCTTGAATGAGGCGGTCAATCACCTCGAGGGAAGAAAGAGCAGATGCTAATTGCATATCTCTCAAAGTTTCACATACAATACTAATATATTTTGCAAGGTAATTAAACTTATCTTGATTTTCGGCCTCGAGTTTTTTGGGTGGATTTCCATCAGGGCCTAGAAGTGAAGAGGCCAAAGAAGAGTAAATAGAAAGTTCTACTTTATAAAAAGGGTTATCAAGAGCTTTTACTTGAAAGGTCTTGCGTTCAAGTGCACTACCTTTTTCATCGAAAAGAATAACTTGTATAATATTGTCAGACTCTTTTAGATCCACTTCAACGTGACAGTACCCATTATTAACAGGAACTCTTGCAATTTCTAGATCATCTACAAAAACAACAGCTGTTCCTGAAAGAATACTTTTAGAATAACCATAAAAAGATTTTGCTTCTGCTAAAAGGGGGTTCAATGATATTAAAAAAAGAAAAAATAAAGAACAAAAAACAGGCACAAACAAACTGCCTGAACCCTTAATAGAAAGGTTTGGAAACTTCATTGGCCTTCTCTTTAATGAGTGATTTGAAACACTTAAGAAGATCTCTTTCTTAACTTACCCTTGCTTTAATTATACCGCCATTTGATTAAAAACTCAATACGTCGATTGTGTTCAAAAAGCCCTCCGCTTCTCCATTGTCATTTCCGCGGAGGCGGGAATCCATCATCGCATGAAAGTAAGAGACTCCTACCCAAATTACCCACGGTCACCGAAGCAATAACATAGAGCCACGGTAGCCATCTTGGAACACCATAAAAATGAGCCGCATGACTTTGGTAATAAAAAGCACCTAGATTGACGAGGCACATTTCTATAAAAGTACCCACAGCAGCTGTTACAATAGCTAATAAAATTCCCTTCCAGGTTCTATCAAGTATCACCCAGGTAAAGACCGCTAAGAAAGAAATGAAAATATCAGGATAAGAAATATAACCACTCAAACTATACACTCCCACAAAAAATAAAACTCCAAAATATGGCACATATTGTTGAGTACCAGGTCTGGATTGCAGATCAAATAAAGCATGGGAGATCCCAATGAAAAGACAAGCACTTCCAAAAAGCAGAGGAACCCAAAAAGGAATCAAGTCAAAAAAATAAAAAGCATAAACTTCTTTTGGATAACCTGTCGTGTTTGAAATAACATGACAAAGATCACCAACAGGCCCAAGAACAGCTCCACACAAAAATAAAATTAAGCTAGCTCTTAACATTTTTCAGCATCACAATGTGTATTTATAGAAAACTTTCCCATATTTTAACGCTATAATGCTCCTCAATAATTGGGGTCAAGAATGGACATCTTTTGGTGGTGTAACGATCTGGGGCTGTTGCACTACCTGTTTTTGAAAACACTACCTATTTTTTCTGCTGCAGTAGGGCCCGAATTAAGAGTTTTAAATCTTCTCCATCACCTTTGAACATAAACCCATGCTGTTTACCCCTGAGCTTCACTTTTCGAATTAAGTATTCTTCTAAAAACGTCTTTGATCGAGAGATTTCTTTCACCAATTCAGGGGATAGTTTTGACAAATCTGGAGGGCCACTTGTACCAAACTGATCACTACCAAAAGGATCTTCAACCTTCTTTTGGGGCTTTCCAAGTTTATAAGTATCCCAAGTATGGCATTGTATGCACTTGCTATTTTTAAAGGCGCTTTCTAGTTTTTTAACATCAATTTTTGTGCTCTGAGCTGTTGAGGAGGCAGCTTTTCCTGCTGCTAAAAGAGTGCCACTCAAAAACACACCCAGCAACAACACTGCACACGCTACCTTATATGCTTTAAACATAAAACTCGCGCCCCCTTTTTTAAAACATACTGCGCACTGTCAGAATCGCCTGGTGAGATGCTGTATCGAGAGCACCCCTAAAACCGAATATTCCAGTTAAAATGAGTCTCACATTTTCTCTTATTAAATAAGAGGCGTGCCCGACTATGCGACTTTCCTTAATATTGTTCACACCCGCTGTTTTAAACTTTTGTCGAACTAAATCACCTTGTAATGCAAGATAATATTTATCTTGAATCATTTTTGTAATGATGAGTGTTCCACCATAGTATACTTCTGGTGCAGCACTTGCTGCAAGTGTAAAATTTTTCTCATCCGCATAATGGAGAGAACCAATCACATCCCAATCTTTATAACGAAGGTTAGCAGATGGCTGTAAACGAAAAAAATCGTTTTTAATCTGAGCGGTACTCGTACTCAACGTAGATGTTCCTCGATAAGCAAAGAAAGAAATCGAACTTCCTTGATAATCAGAACTGTCTGTGGGCACTTCCCATTTCACACTTCCCCAATAATTTTTATATTGGTTCACATCGGTCGCAAGCGTACCATTACCAATACCCAAAGCCCAAATAAAAGCTTTTTTGTATCCATAATAGTTAATTCCAAACTGACCTGAAGAAATGTTTACGTTGTCTTCCTTAGCTGGGGTAGTGGCTGTGTATCCTGAAGAGGCCGTCACCTTGTCTGGAAGGCCTGAAACCTCAGGAAGGTTTCTTAACCGATTTGAAAAAGATGTCCAATCTACAGGAGAAATCTTACCTGCTTGGAAGTTCACAAGTTTTGTATCAAATACGTTATGGGCGCCGACAATAAGCCATCCGTGTTTGACCGTACCGGCACTGTTGATTTCAAGTTCATCAAAAAAAGACAGGTTTTTCATAATAGAGCCTGCCGTAAAAAGTTGAATCCACCCTACCTTACCAAATTCAAAACGATTTTTTTTCCCTCCGTTAACAGTTTGATCCTTATAGACAAATTGCAACGGCTGAAAATCAATCCGGGCACCAAAATAATCCCCCAATGATCCTAAATCCATATTGCCCTTTGTGAATTTTCGAAACTCACTGCCATCTGGATTCTCGTTATCTGGCTCTTGAAAACCATTTTTCATGAATCTTTCGCCATAATAATTTAAACGTGGAAAAGCAGTATGACATTTCATGCAAGCAACATTATATTTTCGACTCCACTGGCTTGTTGCCCACGATTTTTGAGGAAAAACCCACAGTAAACTCATGGCTAGAATAACTAAAAAAAATATTGAAAACGAAAACCTAGATTGAAACATACTTCCCCTCCATACATTCATTTTTGCTTAAGTTATTTCTTTACAGCGTTAGTATCAATACAATGAAACAAAAACACAAGAAAATTTTGATGCTTACAAAAGAAAAAACAAAACAAATGATTTAAATCATGAATGGTGTATTGCTAAATGGACCCGACCGGCTACGACCCGGCGACCCCTACGTTGCGAACGTAGTGCTCTCCCAACTGAGCTACGGGCCCATGTTTTCTCGTCATTCTGAGCCAGAGCGAAGAATCTAATTTTTTTATTAGAAGATCCTTCGTGAGAGTCCTAGAAAGATTACCTCAGGACTCGTTAAATTGGGGCTGACGTTCCCCAATTTAACTTCGGCTACGGGCCCACAATGTTTCCTACGAAAGATTAAGCGCCTGTTTGAGCACTTTGCGAATAACAGAAATTTCTGTAATGTTCCATTTTTTTTGTAGCATTTGCAGCATTTTAAGATCTTCTTGTTTTAAACGAAACGTTTTTAAAACACCGGGGCGCTTACCCTTTCTTCCAACACGTTCAAGCCAACGTTCATATTGATAAGGAAGAACTCCACGAAAAATACTGTGAGCTCTTCCTTTTTTTAACTCTTTTATGACTTGTATTAAATCCTTGGGTGGTGGTTGTGTGGCCCAAAAAAGGCGTGGTCTTTTCAATAAAATAGCAGGTAAAAGTTCTGAAATCCGAGGTTCTATTTTTGAAACCCAAAGGGCTTCTTCTAATGTTACAAAATAGCGATTTGGGAGAATATCTTTACTAAATAAAAGCTTTTCATAGACAAGCCTTCCAATAACTTTTTGATAACGAGGATCTCGTCTTAAGGCGTTCATTTTCTCAGCTTGTAATTTTGCTTGTTTCATTAGTTTTGCATTCATTTTTTTATAAACCCATTGAGATCTAATTTATATTTTTGTGCTAATTTAAAAAACCTTTGAGATGGACTATGTGCTAAATATTCAATAACTAAATTCTTATTTTTAACTGGCGCTTTCAGCGCTTTTGAAATTAAAACACTTTCAGGATCAGCTAAAAAACCATCTACAGAGCGCCCTTTATAAAGAGGAGTATATTGAGTCTCTTTCGGCATCCACACTTTTTCAGAATCGGGGTCTAAAAAACGATTTCTCATCTTGAGTAATTCATCAAACTTTTTTATAACAATATATTCACCACTTATATAGGCATCCACATCAGCTGTTTCAAGAAGTTGGAGATTCAATTTAGCTTCAATCAGTGCCATTTGCCCTAAAACTTTGATAACAACTTTTTTAATTAAAAGCGTTCCTATTTTCCGCCTTTCATTATTCTCTTGAACCAACCACTTGTCTAACTCTTGAAGTACTTTTTCTATCATACCTATATGATATCATATGGATAATATTATGTAACTACATCATTTTTTTTAATAATATTAATAAGATAGTGTTTTTATGGACCCGACCGGCTACGACCCGGCGATCCCTACGTTGCGAACGTAGTGCTCTCCCAACTGAGCTACGGGCCCGAAATGTCATCCTGAGTGAAACGAAGGATCTAGCTTTCGTCAACTAACTTTCAAGATACCAAAACCGCTCAGCCCTCCGGGCTTACCGCCTTCGTAACTTGGATCTTCGCATTAGCTCGATCTCAGTAACCTCAGGTCTCCGGGGAGTCTCCTTTAGAAATTGCTCCTTAATTCGCAATTTCTTAAAGATCGACTAATCCCCTTCGTGCTACGGGCCCATGTTTTCTCCTCAACGAAATAACCATCCTCCAATTTATTTACGATACCTTTCACAACCCTTTCAAGCATGGTATGCGTAGAAACAATGCCTAATTTAAAAACGCATCTTAAACAACGAATTTTGGTTCTGGACGGGGCCATGGGTACAGCCCTTCAAAATCTTAACCTTACGGCACAAGATTTTGGTGGTGCCACTTTTGAAGGTTGTAACGAAAACCTTAATCTTACCCGCCCTCATATTATTGAAGAAATTCATAGTTCTTATTTGAAAGCAGGTTGTGACATTATTGAAACAAATACCTTTGGTGCCACCTCTCTTGTTTTAAGTGAATATGATCTGCAAGAAAAAACTTATGATATTAACTTTGAAGCTGCAAGAATAGCAAAAAAAGCAGCTCACAAATTTTCAACAAAAGAAAAACCACGGTTTGTCGCAGGCTCATTAGGTCCAACGACAAAAGCCCTTTCTGTAACAGGAGGTGCTACATTTGAAGAATTGGTAGACACTTACTTTTTACAAGCACAAGCACTTTGTGATGGAGGCGTTGATTACCTTCTTTTAGAAACCTGCCAAGATTCAAGAAACATAAAAGCTGCACTTTGTGCTATTGAAAAAATAACTAGATCCCGGGTCAAGCCCGGGATGACAGGTGGGGCGATTCCTATAGCTATTTCAGGAACAATTGAACCTATGGGCACACTTTTGGCTGGGCAATCGGTAGAGGCTTTTCTTTCTTCTTTTATGCACGTCGACCTTCTTTACATAGGGCTTAACTGTGCAACGGGCCCTGAGTTTATGAGAGATCACATCCGAACTCTTTCTGAACTCTCACCCTTTCCTGTAGCTTGCGTTCCTAATGCAGGCCTTCCCGACGAGGAAGGAAACTATTTAGAAACCCCTAGAATGATCAGTGATGTACTTTCACAGTTCATAGAAAAAAAATGGATAAATCTTGTAGGGGGATGTTGTGGTACTACGCCTCAACATATCGAAGCCCTCTCAAACCTTGTGCAAGGAAAAAAACCAAGAAGCAACAAAGTAAAAAAACGTCATTTTATCTCTGGCATTGAATACCTTGAAATTACAGACGAAATGCGCCCCGTCATTGTAGGAGAAAGAACAAATATTATTGGAAGTAGAAAATTTAAAGAACTGATTACAGAAAATAAATTTGATGAGGCCTCTGAAATCGCGAAAAGACAAATTAAAAAAGGGGCTCATATTATTGATATTTGCCTTGCTAATCCAGATCGAGACGAGTTTTTAGATATGAAAAACTTTCTCGAACATGTTGTGAAAAAAATAAAAGCTCCTCTTATGATTGATTCTACTGACCATAAAGTGATGGAAATGGCTCTTACCTATTCTCAAGGAAAAGCTATTTTAAACTCGATCAATCTTGAAGATGGAGAAGAAAGATTTGAACGAGTCACCCCTTTAGTTAAAAAATTTGGTGCAGCTGTTGTTGTAGGAACCATTGATGACAACCCTACTCAGGGCATGGGAATCACACGCTGGAGAAAGCTTGAAATAGCAAAACGCTCTTTTGAACTGCTTACCAAAAAATACGGAATATCACCCTATGATATTTACTGGGATGCTCTTGTTTTTCCTTGTGGCACTGGGGATGAACAGTTCAAAGGCTCTGCTCTTGAAACTATTGAAGGTTTGCGTCTTATTAAAAAAGAATTTCCAGAAACAAAAACAATTTTGGGTATTTCAAATGTTAGCTTTGGCTTACCAGGGCAAGGACGTGAGGCACTGAACGCTGTATTCCTTTACCACTGTGTTCAGGCAGGATTGGATCTTGCCATTGTTAACTCTGAAAAACTAGAAAGGTATGCCTCTTTACCCAAAGAAGAAATAAAACTGTGTGAGGCCCTTCTTCTAAATCAAGGAAAAGATCCACTGAATGATTTTATTAAACACTATCAATCTAAAAAAGTAAGAACGCGTGAAATAAGCCATTCTCTTCCGCTTGAAAAAAGACTTGCCTGTTACATTCTTGAAGGAAGTAAAGATGGGCTTCAAGCTGATCTTGATCTTGCTCTTCAAACCATGAAACCCTTAGAAATTATCAATGGCCCCCTCATGCAAGGAATGGAAGAAGTTGGAAAACTTTTTAATAAAAACCAAATGATTGTAGCAGAAGTTTTACAATCAGCAGAGGCTATGAAAGCTGCCGTTGCCCACCTAGAACCCCATATGGAAAAAAGCCAAAGCATTTCTCAAGGAAAGATTATTCTTGCAACAGTGAAAGGCGATGTTCACGACATTGGTAAAAACTTAGTAGATATTATTTTAAGTAATAATGGTTTTGAAGTTATTAATCTAGGTATTAAAGTTCCACCAGAAAAAATTATTCAGGCTATCAGGGAACATGAGCCTCACATGGTAGGACTTTCAGGTCTACTTGTTAAATCAGCACACCAAATGGTTGTTACAGCTGAAGATCTTTCAAAAGCGGATATTGAAATTCCTCTACTTGTAGGGGGTGCTGCACTTTCTAGAAAATTTGTAGATCAGAAAATTTCAAAATCTTATTGTGGTACAGCCATCTATGCAGCAGATGCTATGCATGGACTTGACATTGCGAAAACTGTTATGAATAAAGCAGCATTTAAAAAGCTTAAAGATGAACTTCATAAAATAAGAAAAGAAGGAGAAACCCTTGTAACCCCTAAAAAAGAAGCTTCACAAAAAAAAGCAACTCCAGAACCTTTTAGAAACGTAGCTATTGCCAAAAACATCCCTGAAGCTCCTGATTTTAAGAAACATGTTCTTCACAATACTCCGGTTGATCATATTTTTAAATTTATAAACCCCATGATGCTTTACACAAGGCATTTAGGCATTCAAGGTAACATCGCACGTCTTTTAGATGAAGATTTTGATTCAAAAGAAAAACAAGGAAAAATGAAAGCTCAAAACCCAAAAGCTTTTGAAATATGGACTGAAGTTCAAGAAATCAAATCTCAATATAAAGATGTTTTAAAACCTTCGGCTGTTTATCAGTTTTTTAAAGTATATGGCGAAAAAAATAAAACTTTCGTTTTTAAAAATCCAACTGACAAAGAACCCTTTTTACACTTTGAATTCCAAAGACAAGAAGATAAAGAGTTTCTTTGTCTTTCTGATTACATACATCCTCAGTGCAAACTGCATGAAGATAATCTTGCACTTTTTGTAACAACAGCAGGTAAAAACATAAGAGAAGAAGCAGAAAAATTAAAAAACAAAGGTCACTATTTAAAATCTCATATTCTGCAAGCACTTGCTTTAGAGTTAGCAGAAGCTTATGCAGAAATGCTTCATTCTCAAATAAGAAAGATGTGGGGATTTCCAGACCCTAGTGAAATAACGATGAAAGATAAATTTCAAGTAAAGTACCGAGGAAGACGATATTCTTTTGGTTACCCAGCTTGCCCAAGCCTTGAAGATCAAAAACTCCTTTTTGAACTTTTAAAACCAGAAGATATTGGAGTAGAACTGACTGAAGGCTTTATGATGGATCCTGAAGCAAGTGTTTCTGCACTTGTCCTTCACCATCCACAAGCAAAATATTTTGCAGTTTAAAAAAGGCTCTGATACAAAAAGTAACGATGCAAAAGTTTAAAAGTAGGTTTCATATAACAGGAACGGGTTTTACACATCCGCCAAGGCTTCTTACAAACGAGGATATGACTCAGTTTTTTGAAACCTCTGATGAATGGATTACACGTCGAACAGGAATCAAACAAAGATATCACCTCGATAAATATGAAGAATTTGCAAACTCACAATATGCAACTGAAGCCGCTCAAAAAGCATTAAACATGGCAAAAATAAAACCAGAAGAGTTGGATGTGATTGTCTTAGGAACACTGACCCCAGATTGTGTTCTCCCTTCAACAGCTGTTCTTGTTCAAAATAATTTAAAAGCTAAAAATGCTTTTGCTTTTGATGTTTCTGCTGCCTGCTCGGGGTTTGTTTTATCTTTAGAGCTTGCAGCTAACTACATAGCCCAAAAGAGAGTAAAAAAAGCCCTCATCATTGGCAGTGAAATGCTCACACGTTATTGCACTTACAAACAAAGAAACACAGATGTTATTTTTGCTGATGGCTCAGGCGCTGCAGTTATCGAAGCTACAACAGGGGAGGCAGGGCTTTTAGCGTGTACAAGTGGAAGTGATTATGAGTTCTGGCAATCTATTTATATTCCTGGACATAGTGGCCCACGCCCTCAAACGGTAAACCTTGATGGAAAGACCGTTTTTAAACAAGCTGTTAAACACATGGGTGAAGGAACTTTAAAAGTTCTTGTGGAAACAGATACCCCTATCGGAAAGGTAGATCACTTTATTTACCACCAAGCTAATGTTCGTATTATTGAAGCCATTGTTGAAAAATTAAATCTTCCAAAAGAAAAAGTGTATAGCAACATTCACAAATATGGAAACACTTCAGCCGCTTCTGTGCCTATTCTTCTTGATGAACTCAATCGAGAGGGAAAAATCAAAAAAGGAAATCTTATTGTTTTGAGTGCACTAGGCAGCGGCCTTTTCCACGAAACACTTCTTATTAAGTGGTAACTCTTTCTAAAGTCATTCCTGCGGAAGCAGGAATCTAGAGTTTTTCATTAAATTACTTTTTTAATTCTTCTAATTCGTTTCGAAGTTCACGAAGTTCTTTGGCCATTTTGGGAAGTTTTTTCCACAATGCTACAATTTTCATGTAGTCATTAAAATCCATAGCAGGTGTTCCAAAAACAGTTTTTTGGTCTTCTATATTTTTAGTAACTCCACTTTGGCCTGCAATCTTAGCCCCAGAGCCTATACGAAGACCATCTGCAATACCTACTTGCCCGGCTAAAACAGAACCGTCCCCCACTTGCACTCTTCCAGCCATGCCCACCTGACCACAAAGAATACAAAATTTACCAATGTGGGAGTTATGCCCTACTTGGACAAGATTATCGATTTTAGTTCCTTCACCTATACTTGTTTCATTCAAAGCACCTCTATCAAGAGCAGAATTAGCACCAATTTCAACATCATTATCAATAATTAAGCTGCCTACTGGAGGAAATTTAAAATGTTTTTCACCATCCCACACATATCCAAAACCATCGCTTCCTAAAACAGTACCTGCATGAATAATGACCCTTTTACCTATGTTTGTTTCAGCATAAACACTTACATGAGGATAGAGAATAGAATGATCACCAATAACGGCTTTCTCACCCACATAAACACCTGGATATAAAATAACATTCTCTCCTATTTGTGCTCCTCTTCGAACAGTCACAAAAGGATAAATCACTGCTGTCTTTGAAACGTGCGCCCCTTCTTCCACCCATGCTCTTGCATCAACACCTGGCTTTATGTCTTGAGGGCGAGTTTCTTTTTCTAGCAACCTTGCAAAAGAAAGTTTTGGATTTTCTGTAATAAGAAGTGTTTTATCCGTTTCAATATCTTGGGAAACAAGAACAACTTGAGATCGAGAGGACTCTAATGCCGGCAAATATTTTTTATCGGCTAAAAAGGTAAGATCATGCGGTTGTGCTCTATCTAAAGAAGCAAAACCAGAAATGAGAAGGTTTTCATCACCTTTAACATGGGCCCCCAAAAACTCTGCTATTTCTCTTACTGATATGTTCATCTCCCTTTTCCTTACTACGCCAGCACAACCATTTCAAGAGCTTAAGTTTTATGTTGGTGTTCAAAAACCCTCAACAACTTTAGGTTCTTGAAATGATTACAAAAGATAGGGGGAGTACTTCCATCGGGTACGGCGTCACTTTTTTTATTAGGAAAGAATAGCTTAACTCCGGGAATTATCTTTTTTATGAATCATTTTTGTGAAACTAAAAAATGATTCATAAAAGCCTGGACCTCGCCTCTACAGACAATCTGCCACATATTCTATGTGGACCAAGCCAGATTGCCTTCCGACACGACCCTCTGTAAGCACTCCCCCTATCTTTTGCCATATAACTTTATTCTCGAGTTTAGATTCTTTCATAAACACGACATAATTCGTAACTATGTTAGAAAATGGTTACTATCTGGAGCGGAAGTAAAGCACAGCCCAAAGTTTGTAAATATTCAGAATTCTCTCATCCCGGACAGTGCTTTAGCACTTACGGGATAATGAAGAATTCATGTGGGACAACTACAGCGAGCCATGAAGCGAAAGATAGTAACCATTTTAAGAACTTAAGTATCGAACTAAAAAATATGCCCCCAATTCAGAACCAAGGTTATTATTATGCCATTTTAAGAACCTCAGTTTTGTGATAAGTAGAACCTCTCATGAAAAACCCACAAATCATTTATGAAGATAAATATCTTGTGGTGATTTCAAAACCTGAAGGGCTTTATTCAACAAGCACTGGAAACCCTAAAAATCCCTTTATTGGAGGGCTTTTTCCAGGCTTTTTCCTGACACACCGACTCGATGCCGATACTTCAGGGCTTCTTATTTTAGCAAAATCAAAACAAGTAGCAGAAAAAATAACTCAACAATTTAAAAATAGAGAGGTTCACAAAACCTATATGGGTGTTTCAAAAAAAAAAATAGAAAACCCTTTTCAAGATACTTGGAAAGATAAACTTCAAAAAACAAAAAAAGGAAGAATGAAAGTGGTTGAAGGAGATGGACTCACGGCCATTACAGAAGTAGAGGGGTTACCCATTAAGTTAGGAACACTTCTTATTTTTAAACCTCTTACAGGAAGAACACACCAATTAAGAATACAATCAAAGCATCATGGGTTTCCACTTTTAGGTGACAAACTTTATGGAAAAGAACCTTATAAAAGACTCATGCTTCATGCCTTTAAAATTTCTTTTAAACATCCCTATCAATCACGCGTGTTAACGCTTAAAGACAAACTTCCAGAAGAATTTAATAGATTTTTAAATTGTGGATGAAATTAAGTAAAGCTTCATGTGCTTTACTTTCAGAATCCTTCATCACAACAGAAACTCGAAACATCGTCACCCCATCTTTCATTCTGCGCTGACTGTTTTTCCAAAGATAAAAATAAGCACTTAAATGAGTAGTTTTCCCCATCAAAGCTTTCGTGTAGCGAAGGCGAAAAGTATCTTCACCAAGTTTTAATTCTTGAATAGACCTCTCATACACATCCCATCCGTCTGCAATATAACAAACCTCAGCTGTGTGAAACTGCGATTCATGAGTGCCATAAACAGAAATAAACCACAGCTCATCGTTTGTTTTTTTATTTTTATAAAGGCGATAGTGTAAAAGATGTGGGAAGTCATGTCTTATATCTTCACCTACCCAATCACCTAATATTAAAGGTATTTTCTCTACAATTTTTTTATCTAAAAAATCAGATGAAAAGCTTATTTTCGACTCATGGCTTGTGAAATAATAATAACTGATATCTGTCACAAAATTATATTTTTTAGTTTCTTCTGTTTTATCCTCATATCGAAGTTTTTTTAAAACAACAAAACTGCTTATAACCCCAATAAGAAAAACAAGAAAAAGAATAGTTTTATTCTGAAACATTTCTTAAAAAAGCTCCTTTAAGAGGAATCTTCATAAAATAGAGAACACAAAGAAGTGTACTTAAGGCAACAAGGTAAAAGAAAACGCCCCCTAAATACTTCCAAAAACCAAGGGCTACCTCTTCCCCAAACCCTATAGCTAAAAAAAGAAGCGTTAAAATTCTTAAAAAATTAGAAAGCATGGCTACTGGAAAACTTAAAATAATAAGGAAAAACTTCTTCCAATTTTCTGTTTTGAGAAAGTAAATGATAAGCACAATAACGCTTATAAGGGTTAAAAAAGAATGAATTCCAGTACACTCAGGAACAATTTCAAAAGAAATATTATTAAGAAGATGAAGGTGATTACCTTCATTCACAACAAAAAAGCCAAACTTCCACATGATAAAACTTGAAAACTCTGCAATCCATCTTTGAAGATAAATAGTGCAATAGGAAAGCCCAGGTATTGGAAAAGCTAAAAACAAGTAAAATAATGGAAAACTTAAAACACTTCCTTGACGCCCTAAAATAAAAACTCCCCAAGCACGTATTAAAAATAAAAAAGAAACGAGGATAAGATATTGAGAGCCATAAAAAGCACCTATTCCCACAAGAACAAAACCTATAAACCAAAAAGGAAGCGACTTTTTCCACAAAGAAACTTGACTTAACCCTTCTTCAATATTCTTTTTTAAAAGAAAAAGTGAAAACAAATCTTTTCGAAGAGTGTAAATGATTAACACACAGGAAACTACAAGAACAAAAAAACCATGTTGGTAGTTAGAATCATAAATCCAAGATAGAAACAAAGATGCAAAACTATCATAAAAAATAAACCCTAAACCACCCAATACAAAAAGATGAAAAAGAGTGCTTAAAAATTTCATTGTCTTTCTCCTGTTTTAAGAGCAAATCCTAGAGGAAAGATCCACTGCAAAAGAGGATCAATAGTCACAATGACACCTTGATCTATTTTATACCCAAAAAAATCAACTTGAGAGAAATCAGCATCCCATCTCTCTCCACTTGAGCCATCCCAATCTTCACCCTGACTTAAGGTCTTTCCATTTAAAGAATTCCCGCTTCCATTACCCTTTTGTCCATGTCCCCCTATAACAGCTACAGAATGGATAATGTCGTGAGTTGCACCTGACTTTTGAAGTGTAAAATTATATAGTTCTCCTGGTTGTAATCTTTGTAATCCCCAGAAAACTTGAAACCTACCTTGAAAAGAGTTTTTATTTTCTGTAATAAGAATAAGAGCCCACCCACATGCATCTAAAGGTATAGGTATTTTCTCAAACTGAAAATAACGAACTTGATATTTCTGAGAGGGTTTAACAATCGTTGTTACATCAGCCCAATGTACATGAAGAAATCTTGTATTTTTCTCTTTTAAAGTTTTTTGGGGTAGAATTTTAAAAACCTTTTCTTCTTTGGTTTTAAATTCAATGTGATAAGTAGATTTTTCTCCTTCTAACCCCTCCCCCATCCACATGAAAAGCGCCTTATGAATTTTGATATTTTGGGGGATTTCTAAAGCACTTTCTTTTTTAAGTTTTCCATTTTCTAAAAATGAATCTCCAAAAACAATAAGTTCTCCCTGAACATTATTTAAATCAAGAATTTTTTGAAAACTAACTTCATGGGGTTTAACTTGAGAAAAACTTTCCCCATAAACCCAAGAGAAAAGGCCTAGAAAAAGACTGCAAATAATGAAACTTAATAGCTTTTTCAAGAACACCCCTTTTGTATCATTATAACACTAAAACCATGAATGAAATCAACTCATTAACTTAATTTTTTTAATCCCTTGAAAAAGCTCTACTCATACCCCTAGATTGACTCCTGGAAGAGAGTTATAATAATAGTAGAGGGAGGGTTTTATGAAACTTAGCAAAATAGCTCTTTTAGCTATCTTAAGTGGTGGATTAGGACTTCTCTTATGGCCTCAAGTGAGTCATAGTACAGATTCAGAGGTGTTGAGTGCTGTGAAAGCTGCTGCGCCAAGTGGTGGAGGAGAGCCAGTTCTTAATTCAACAAGTGCAAGCTCTGAAAGAGTATATAAAGCTTTTGAAGGACAAGCTCAGTTTCATCTTGAAAAAGCTTTTGATGTAACAACTTCTCATGGTGTTGTCCCTATTTTTAGAGATAATCGTGGTATCTATTGGCATTTTCAAGGTGGTTCTAGAAGCGGAAATGATGATGACGGTAGAAATAGACGATCTCCAGGCGCACCAGAGCCTTCAACCGCAGTTCTGTTCCTTGCTAGTTTACTCCTGAGTGGAGTTTACTTAAGAAGACATAAAGAGTGAAAGCCCTGGATTCTCGTGGTTAACTTTCCCTCCACTTCAAGCGTGAAATAGCTTTCACAAGGAAGTAGAGGGAGAGTGTTGTTATGAGGAGAAAAATAAACCCTTTCATCCAAAAACCGAGTACAAATTTTCCAATCATCAGTGTTGTTGAAAGAATAAAAGTAACGCCGCAAACCCAACCCCAAAGTTGAACCAAAAAGTTATCTTCTTTCTCAACTTCTCCCACTATTTTTACAATCGGCTTCCAACCTAAGGAAAAAGGGCGCACCTTTTTATAAAAGGCAATCAAGTTTTCTTCTGGTGCGGGCTTTGTAAGAAGGGTTACTAAAACCCAAATAAAAGTAGTACCCACAACGTTAATAATCACAGAAGGGGTCATAGGAACTATGATTTTTCCATCTATAACAGAGGTCCAACCTAATAAAAGCCCAATTTTTTCTGAAAGAAAAAGTGCAAAAAAACCTGAAGAAATCATACCCACAATTTCACTCCACACATTCACTCTCCACCAAAACCAACGCGCTGTTCCAAGAAGCCCAACCCCTGCAAAAAGTTCAAGTGTAAGAAAAAAAGCATCTTTAATAGATTCGGTCATCATAGAAACAATAGCGGCTCCCACTAAAAGTAAAAATGTGACTATTCTTGAAACAAAAACATAATGAGAAGCTGTGGCATCTTTTTTTATGAATCGTGCATAAAGGTCATTGACTAAATAAGAAGACCCCCAATTAAGATGAGTATCCACGGTTGACATAAAGGCTGCAAAAAAAGCAGCTATAATAAGCCCCCTTACTCCAACAGGCAGTAAAGTGACAATCATCGTTGGGTAAGCCATTTCATGGTCTACAATACCCGCTTGATTTGTAACCTGAGGCAATAGTACTAAAGAGCACAGACCTACAATAATCCAAGGCCACGGTCTTAAAGCATAATGAGCAATGTTGAACCAAAGCATTGCAAAAAAAGATTCTTTTTCATTTTTACAAGCAGATATTCTTTGAACTGCAATTCCATCTCCTTCTAACCCACGGGACCACCACTGAATAAAAACGAGCATAAGAAAAAGAGTAAACGGCGAATTCCAAAAATCTCCGGATGTATGTTGCGGTAAAATTGAAAATTTCTGGGTATCTAGAAGCCCTTGATGTAATCCGCTCCACCAACCTACGGCATTTAAAGAATAAAAAGCTAAAACAAGTGAGCCAATCATCGCTAAAATAAACTGAACAAAGTCGGTAGCAACAACACCCCAAAGCCCTGCAAAAAGAGAATAGATAAGAGCCAAAACACTACAAAAAATAATAGAGGATAAAGATTGCCACCCTGTAACCACGTCTAAAACTTTGGTCAACCCTTTTAAAGGCCATGCACCTAATGCATAACAATTAAAAAGCACGCCTAAAAGAATTGCTTTATACCCACGTAATAAAGAGGCAAGCCCTTTACCATAACGAAGTTCAATAAATTCTAAATCTGTTAAAATGTGTGCTCGACGCCAAAGTCTTGCAAAAAAGAAAAGACTTCCTACCGAAGCCATAGCCATAAACCACCACTTCCAATTTCCTGAAATACCCTCTTCTCTTACAAAACCTGAAATAAGAAGTGGTGTATCTGAGGCAAAAGAGGTGGCAACAAGAGATGTTCCAGCTAGCCACCAGGTGAGTTTTCGTCCTGAAAGAAAATAATTTTGAATATTGCCAGAAGCTTTTTCTTTAAAGGCAAGACCTAAAAGAGTAATACCAATACAGTAGAAAAGAATAATAAGCCAATCCCATCCTGTGAGATAAGCACTTGTAAACTGCTCATATTGCCTTATGAGCCATTCCACTTTTTTAGTATGACGATAAAATTGAAAGGTGTCTAGATTTTAAATTGTGTTCAAAACACTCTCTCTCCAAAATCCAAATTTTTTCTTTCAGAGATAGGGATAGTGTTTCCTTCGGGTACGGCGTCACTTTTTTCCTGCGAAAAAGTGCGCCTCGCGTCTCAGGTAATCTGCCGCATATTCTATGCGGACCAAGCCAGATTACCTTCCGACACGACCCTCTGTAAGCACTATCCCTATCTCTTCAACCTCACTTCGAGTTTATGTTAAAAAATGGTTACTATCTGGAGCGAAAGTAAAGCGCAGCCTACGGTTTGTAAATATTCAGAACTATGCATCCCGGACAGTGCTTTAGCACTTACGGGATAAAGGGGAATTCATGTGGGATAACTACAGCGAGCCATGAAGCGAAAGATAGTAACCATTTTAAGAACCTAATGTGTAGAAAAAAAGAATACTGGATCCCGGGTCTTTGCCCGGGATGACAGTGGTTTTTGAACACTACGAGAATTAATAAAAATTGGCTTTCAGAAGTTCTCGGGCAATCACAAGACGTTGAATTTGATTCGTACCTTCATAAATTTGGAGTAGTTTTGCATCGCGCATCAATTTTTCAACAGGATAATCTTTCATATATCCATATCCACCATATATTTGCACGGCATCGATTGTTGTTTGCATAGCATGATCTGTTCCAAAACATTTTGCCATCGATGAAATATGTGTAGAAGGAAGTTTTTGATCTAAAAGCCAGGCAGCCTTCCAGGCTAGAAGCCTTGCTGCTTCAACACCTTTGGCCATGTTAGCCAACATAAATTGAATGGCTTCATATTCTGCAATCACTTTCCCAAAAGCTACCCTTTCTTTAGCATAATCTCTTGCACATTCCATCGCACGACGTGCTAAACCAATACTTCCTGCGGAAACAAGAGGACGACTTTTATCAAGTGTCTTCATGGCAATAAGCCACCCCTCTCCTTCCTTACCAATCAAGTTTTCTTGAGGAACTTTCACATTATTAAAAACAATTTGAACGGTGTCGGAACAACGCTGACCCATTTTATCTTCTTTCTTCGAAACTGTGATCCCATCACATTTTTCAACAGCAAAACAACATAGTGCCTTATGTCTTTGAGTAGGGTCTAGTGTTGCAAATACCGTATAGAGCTTCGCATAAGTTCCATTTGTAATAAAAGTTTTTGTTCCATTTAAAATATAGTAGTCACCTTTCTTTTCTGCCTTTGTTTGAAGCCCGGCTACATCAGATCCTGCGTTAGGTTCTGTTAAGCAAAAAGAACCTGTTGTATATTCTTTTGTAAACATTTTAAAAAATTTTTCTTTTTGTGCATTATTACCTGCAATGAGAATAGGAGAAAGAGCCAAGTCATTCACCATAAGTGAAGTTGAAAAACCGATACAGCCATAAGCTAACTCTTCATTAAGGATAACAGCATCAAGGTTTGAAAGCCCACCACCACCATAACTTTCAGGAACAGCTTGGTTCAAAAACCCAACCTCAAAAGCTTTCTTCAAAATATCGATCGGAAAGGTTGCGTTCTTATCATACTCGGCTGCTTTAGGGATAATTTCGTTTTTAGCAAAATCGCGTGCAACATCACGAAGGGCTTTTTGTTCTTCTGACAGCTCGAAACTAATCATACAATTTTATTACCAGGAACTTTTTCCCAATCTTTTAAAAATTTTTCTAAACCCATATCTGTCAGTGGATGATTTATTAATTGTTCTAAAACTTTAAAAGGCATGGTTGCAACATGGGCACCCATTTTTGCTGCTTCCAAAACATGAAGTGGGTGGCGAATACTTGCAACCAGTACCTCTGTTTGAAATCCATAGTTTTGATAAATAGTAACAATATCTTGAATAAGCTGTAATCCATCATGAGAAATGTCATCCAACCTTCCAATAAAAGGGCTAATGTAAGCTGCGCCTGCTTTTGCAGAAAGCAAAGCTTGAGTTGCAGAAAAACAAAGTGTTTGATTAATAGAAATTCCTTCGGTACTTAAAACTTTAACAGCTTTAAGACCCTCGCGAGTGAGCGGAATTTTAGGAACAACGTTTTTATGGATTTTTGAAAGAATGCGTGCCTCTTTAATCATGTGAGAAGTATCTCTCGCAACAACTTCAAGGCTGATTGGGCCATCTACAACCTTTAAAATTTCTTCAGCAACTTTATGAAAAGGCTTGCCCGTTTTTGCAACTAGAGAAGGGTTGGTTGTAACCCCATCAATAAGACCCAAATCATGAGCCTCACGGATTTCTTTTATGTCTGCAGTATCTAAGAAAAATTTCACTTGATAAATCTCCCTTTGTAATCTTCCTAGTATCGAGATGGACACACTGTGTCAATTATAGATTTTATTCAACAACCCCTCTCACCACAATCCGAAATTTTTTTCTTTCAGAGATAGTGACAGGCCAGTTTACATAAAGTTACCTAGTATATTTCTCAGGCACAGCGATCATTTTCCTCGCAGCGCAAGAAAATGTCGCACGCCTCTAGAGCACAGCTCTTTTTTACTGTATAAGAAAGGCTAACTTAACTACAGGAGTAACTTTTTTATGAATCATTTTTGTGAAACTAAAAAATGATTCATAAAAGCCTAGGGCCCGCTTAGGTTTCCGAGACGACCTTCAAAACATACTAGGTAACTTTATGTCACCCTGAGTGAAACGAAGGGTATAATACGAATTATATTCTTCGCATACGCTCAGAATGACAAAGAATTCGTGTTCATGTGAAGATGGGCTGGAGGTTTTGAAGGGGAGGATCCACACTGGGCGGAGGGGCCCCTGAGGAACCTCCAGCCCATTAAGAACTTAAGTATCGAAAAAACACCCTCCCTACTCTCTCATGAACTCGAAATAAAGCTATAGGGCAAAAGATAGGGATAGTGCTTACAGAGGGTCGTGTCGGAAGGCAATCTGGCTTGGTCCACATAGAATATGTGGCAGATTGACTGAGACGCGAGGCGCACTTTTTCGCAGGAAAAAAGTGACGCCGTACCCGATGGAAGCACTGTCCCTATCTTTTGTCTCATTTCTTTTGAACACTACCTTGACTTTAAAATGATGTGATGATTAAAAAATGTGCATGTATTCACCTTGGAAATTAAGAAAAGAAATGATCCATTTTTCAAAGCTTATTTATGAAAGAAACTTAAGCTCTGCTACAGATGGTAATTTAAGTTGCAAAATTGCAGATGAAAGAATTTTAATCACTCCAAGTGGTCTTCACAAAGGTTTTCTTAACCAAGATGATCTTGTTGTCATTGACTTGGAAGGAAAAAAAGTTTCAGGAAAAAATCTACCTTCTTCTGAATATAATACTCATCTCTACATTTATAAAAATAGAAAAGATGTCCAGGCTATTGTTCATGCTCATCCACCTTATTGTATTGCTTTTACTGTTGCAGGAGTTCCTCTGGATACTGAAGCCTTGCCAGAGGTTATTCTTTCACTTGGGAAAATTCCTGTAGCACCTTACTCAACCCCATCTTCAAAAGAAAGTGGGTATGCCATTGAAAACCTCATTCAAGATCATGATGCTTTTATTCTCTCACATCATGGCTCTGTAACATTAGGTAAAAATTTAAGTGAAGCCTATAATAGACTTGAAAGAATAGAGCATGCCGCTCACATTTTATTTCTCTCTCAGCAATTAGGTGGGGTACAAAAACTTCCTCAAGCTGAGGTTTTAAAACTTATCAAACACGGTCAAAATTTAGGCTTTTTAAAGCCTCCGTCATTGCGAGGAGCCTAAGCGACGTGGCAAACCCCTAGAATTCTTAAAGAATTCTAGGAGATCACCACGGTTCATTTCATGAACCTCGTGATGACAGATTCTCATGATGATGACAGTTGGCCAACGTGCACAAACTTTAGTATACTGAATTTATAAAGGGGAGCCACTGGAACCTATAAAAAGGCGGCCAGATTCCAGTGGCCTTATACATAATCACAAAAGAGGGATTAGTGGTGGTTGTGGTTTGTGATTATGCAAATTAAACTATCTTCTCCTTAATTGCGTTGACTTAAACCCCTGATATCCTGGAATACGATGCTTAGCATATCCTTCAGAAGAGATTTCATCGCCTCTTCTATTTTGAAGAACAATTTTAATAGTTGTAACTCCATCAGGTTTCAAAGCAATCGGTTCTGTAATAAACTTTTCACCTTGCACCCTAACTTGAAATCTCTCGGGTGAAGCTCGTGGGTGAGTTGTTTCAACCCAGCCATCACTTGGCTTAAATCCTTCTACTGTTCCGCTAAATCTAATGTCCGTTGCTAAACGATCATTGTTATAACTTAAAATAATAATGTTAGGATCATCCACAACGGGTTCATTTACATCAACAAAGAAAGACGATGCAGAAACTCGTGAATCTCTCTCACGAACAACCACTTCAAGTTTTCCTAAATGAGGAGTGGCTCTTAAGAAGTGAAGTCTAAAGCTGTGTTCACGTCCTGCAAGCACTTCAAGATAAGCATCTTTAGGATCACCTGAATAATTTCGAAGCTCAACATCAGGATTAAACTGATGTTTTTCAAGCTCACGTCCTCTTCTATCAAAGGCTCTGACTGTAAAATTAAGAGTTGTTCCTTCTTCAAGAAGCTCAATATGCCCATCTGAAATAGGTGCACTTCCACCTAAGAAGATCTTAATTTCATTAACACCCTGCCTTGCAGACTGAATCGTAACATAAAATTTTCTTTCAATGTCACGTCTGCGGCCGTCATAAACAACAACTTCAAAACGATCTCGCTCAGAAGAATCTGCAACTAAACGATAGTGTCTTCCTGTATGTTCTTGAACTCTTTCAAGACGAACAGAAGATCTGTTACCTTCAATTCTTACTTCAGGATTAAATTCAAATTTATCAAGTTGTCTTCCATCACGATCAAAACCACGAACTTCGAAAAGAAGTGCATTGCCTGGCTCCATTACAAGATGTTCACCACTTTCGAGATAACGATGGTATCCATCGTCTTCAAGATACATACGAATATCACTTAATATGTATTGGCTTTGAACAAAGAAATGACTTGCAAGTTCTCTGCGACGGCTATCATAAACACGTACTTCAAACTTCTCGTGAACTTCTCCATCAACACTCAGTTCATAATGATGGCCGTTCTCACGAAGTTTTTTAAATGTAAGATAGCTTTCACGACCACCTACAATTTCAACCTGTGGATTAAATTCAAATTTATCAAGTTGTCTTCCGCTTCGATCAAAACCACGCACCTCAAAAACAAGACTGCCATTTGGCTCTAAGTTGAGTATTTCACCATCATTTAAAAATCGATGATAACCTTCTGTTTCAAGGTACATCTTCACAGAACGAAGTTCATATTCAGCATGAATAGAGAAAGACCTGTTCATTTCATAGTGTTCTCTATCAAAAATGCGTACTAAAAATTGAGATCCGATATCGGCATTCATATACAGACGATACTGGTGATTTTCTTCCGATAAAGTTTCAAGATAAAGAGAACGCACTTTGAGTGGGTCTGCTAAAATTTCAGGTTCAAAATCGAATTTTTCAATTTCTCTTCCAAAACGATTCAAACCTCGTATCTCAAAATCAATACTCGAATCAGGATTTAACCTAAGGATACTGGATTCTTCAACTTTTCCAGTTTGATAACTATTTAAGACATAAAGCTCGATACTATGAAGTTCATTATTCCATGGGCCACGTCGTTCACGACGAGTAGGGTCCCTTTGATCTGCTTGGGCTTGAAATTGAAATCCAAGATTAACAATGAAAAACAAAAAAAGGAAGAAAGACTTCTGAAACTTCATGTGAACACCTCCTCAAACACACCACCAACTAAACCTAGATTGGAACTATGGAAACAACGAATGTTTTATCTGTCAACTTTATTTAAAGTTAAAAATTTATTTCGGTTTGACTATGAATAAGTCATTTGATACTTAGCTTGGACTTTAGTTAAGGAGATTTCATATATAATGAAAATAAAAGTTCTTTTTCTAGGATTATTTTTAAGCTTTGCTTTCTCACAAAAAACTTGTGCCAACGAAGAGCTTCCTCCTACTATCGAAAAAGAAGTTGAGACTGGTTCGCCTACGCTCGCAATGACAGAAAGAGCGCTTATTTTTAAACTTACTAACCCACATTACAAAGAAAACTCAAAAGACGATGAAGTCAAAGATATCATTATGATTGGTGATTCAGATGATGAAGATGATCTCGATATTTTCAAAGAACCTCTTTGGGTCGAAGGAAAGTTAAATCCTATTTATAAAGAATGGTATTCCAAAAAGCTACACAACCTCATTCAATATATTAACCTATACACATTTCGTAATCTCTTTCTCATTATGCCCACAACAACAACTGACGTTCTTAAACCAGGCACAGACCGCATTCGGGTTGGGGGCAATTTTTCAACTATTTTCTTTAGAGATACTGAGGGTGCTTATGACACTCAATTTGATTATGAAGTTTTAGAAGGTTATCTTGTATTTAATTATGGAGTCGTTGAAGATGTTGAGGTAGGTGTTTATGCACGAAGTTTTCATTATTCGGGAGGCCGGCTTGATCATTTTAAAAATCAATTTGAAGAAACTATTGGCCTTTCAGCTGGATCAAGAGGTAACCATCCGCTCAACCAATATGAACAAGCCTTAAGAATTAATGGTGAAGAAATTCAAACAGGAAAGAAAAACGAAGTGGGCTTGGGTGATCTTATTACAACTTTAAAAGTGAGGTTTGTTGAAGAAACTTCAAACAGCCCTTCTGCAGCTGTTTTGACAGCACTTAAACTTCCTACTGGGAATAAAAATGACGGATTTGGAAGTGGAACAACAGATGTGGGTGCAAGCCTTGTTCTTTCAAAACACTTTACAAAAAGAATAAAAACCCACTTAAACGTAGGGGCAGCAAAACCTGGAGGAGATGGAAATTTTCCAAACACGGCAACAGTTTATAGTTTGATTCCTGCAATTGAATATGCATTTAACACAAAAAATCAAATTGCTTTTCAAGTAAACGTATCCACAAGCCCGTTTAAAAGAATTCCAACAGAAAGTATAAGTGAAAATAGCTTCAATATTGGACTTGCTTATACAAGACATCTTGATTCAGGAAGTCAGTTTCACCTCTATTTCATGGACGAGCTCGATAACGAAGGGGATACGGATTACGTTGTTGGCTTTGCCTTTGATATTTGGCCACTGTTTGGAAAAAAAGAAGAATAAATAACAAAATTAAGTTCTTGAAATGGCATAATAACAACCTTGGTTCTGAGTAGCCTACTCTCTCATGGATACGTCAGATCCTCCCCTTCAAAACCTCTAGGTCATCTTCACATAGACTCGAGATGATAAAAACTTGCTTATGATTAAGATTTAGACACATACTTCCAACTTCTACACAAAATTTATATAATAATTTCAAATAGTTAGTAGATTGAACATGGGTATAGTTATTATTTAAACAATGTTTTTCTGTTTCACTTTCTATCATTAAAGGCCAAACTATAACTATTTGAAATAATTATACTTTTTTAAACCTCTTCAATGCACTTTTTGGCATGCCCCTTGCTCACATAGAGTATGAAGGCTCATGAAGAAGGTATTTGTTACATTTTTAAGTCTTATACTCACTGTAAGTGGAATATGGACACCTTTGCATGCGGATGAGCCAATTGTTGAAAGCCCAACTCAAAGGAATCCCGTTTCGCCTCATAAGGCCCCTGCACAACTTCCAACTATTCAGAACTCATTTTCTCCACCAGATTCTCACATTTTTCCTCGTGGAGGGCCTCATAATATAGAATCTTTTGTTGATGAACTCTTAACCCCAACCTCTACTAAATACCATGCTCACTTAAAAGCGCTTCCACCCCATCAAACACTCACTGTTATTGGGCTTGATCTTAACAAATTGAAACCTACAAACGATATTTTAGGCCATAATGCTGGAGATTTAGCTATTCGAAACGCTATGGAAAAAATCGTAAGAACAAGTTTAAAACATGACTATATACCTATGAGAGTTGGGGGGGATGAATTCGCCATGATTAAAGTGGGCACTACAACACCTCAGGAAGTTCAAGCCGTAGCACTCGAGATTCAACAAGCTGTTCGAGGAAGAATTTTTGCAAACGGGCACATGATACCCACCTCAGTGAGTATTGGTGCAGCCTACCATCCAGAATCGAGCAACACTCCTTTGAAAAATATAACTCTTGGGGAAAGAATGAATAAAGAAGCAGATATCGGAATGTACGAAAATAAACATTTTGGTGGGAAACCCCGTGTTCGAAAAGTTGAAGTTAATGCACGTGGAGAGTTAGAAATGAGTCAACCTCCTCCTTTGACAAGACAACGAATCAGAAATTTTGGAAACAGTGCCCTTCGATCTTTAGGGCACAATGGCGCTTTCATTGCTGGTGCCATAACAGCCGAGGGTTTAAAATCTTTTTTTACGGGTGAAACAAAAAATCTTTCCCGCCTGGCAGATACTTTTACAAGTCCACTTTTTATTGCAGATTACACCGTAAGTGCTTCTGCTTACGACCTTGCAGAAAGATTTCTTCCTAAAACACCTGTAGAACTCACACTGAAAGCTCCAAAAACTACTTTTTTTAAACAAGCAACTCGCAGAGCTTTAGTTCTTTCTGCAGCCCTTCTAGCAGGGGAAGCTGTCAGACAAATAATGTCTCTCACCAAAAATGGTGAAAATCTGTTTAAAAAATATGTGAAAGCAAGAGCCTCTGGAACAGAAGAAGAATTAGCCCAAGCAGAAAGTGAACTTTTTGAAGCCGTTCAAAAAGCAGG
Source organism: Deltaproteobacteria bacterium (assembly GCA_016186995.1). GTDB lineage: Bacteria > Bdellovibrionota > JACOXK01 > JACOXK01 > JACOXK01 > JACPKQ01. Next base: position 29,154 of record JACPKQ010000028.1, read on the forward strand.
AATTCTTGATAACCTTGCAAAAAATGGTTTTCTTGTAGTCACAAGCGCTGGTGCTGCAGGACTTTTTGGAACGCTTTTGCGTGCAGCCTATGCAACGGCAGAAGCTACCGTTTTAGGCCTTGAGATCACCTCTGATGCTGCCCTTCTAGCCCCAGAGCCTACAGGCACTTCCAAGGTAGCAGGTGCTTGTATTAAGGTTGTCGAAGTTGTTGTTGCTTACCTTGTATATGAACTTGGAGATAAACTTTTAAGCGTTTATGAAAGATATACAGAAAAATCTAATGTCATCGAAGCCAAAGCCGAATTTGAAAAAGCACTCTTTGCTTTAGAAAAGGCAGAAAAAAATAAAAAAGCAAATCCTCAAGAATATGAAAAAAAACTTTTAAAATTTAAACAAGCCCTTAAAAAATTTGAAAACGCCCATATTCACTTTATGGCTTACCTCACAACTTATAGTGCTCCTGAATTTGCCTCATTTGTCGCAGAAGGAGAGGAAATGGAGCAAGAAGTTCAAAGAAACCTGCAAGCACTTGAACAAGAAAAAAGAAGGGTACTTAAAAACATTGTAAGACAAAATTTAAATAATCCAAATACTAACTTTACTCTTTCTCATACAATCATTGAAAAATTGGATAATATAGAAAGTGAGTGGACCCAAGAAGAACAAAATTATCTCTCCATTCTTCTTCAAGAAGAAATGATTCGATTTGAAGAAAATCGCAACAACTCTACCCAACCCCATGATCCACTTGAATTTCTTAGAAAACCTATTTCATCTCGTTCAGGAGAAGATATCGCGTTATTTGGATTTCAAACAAGAGAACTTTCTTCATTTGAAAAATTAGGAAACATCGATCGTGCCATGACTTTAACTCAAGAAATGGCAGAAGCAAAAATAACAAAATTGTCACAAGCCTATTCAAATATTTTTCAAGAAAAACAAAAAGAACTCACAACCTCACCCTTTGAAGCTCACAAAGAAAAAAATCTTGAACGTAAGCTTGCCTTTCAAAGAGAGTCTCACGCACGCTCTCATGAACCCACACTTGTGATAAACCATGACAATCCCCTAGCACAAATAATGTCACAAAAAAGCCCTTTTGAAGATTTAAATTCTTTATTATTTGGAGGCTCTTTGATGGGAGATCCTTTGAGAAGAGGGAAGGCTTATTCTGGTCGTGATATTTTTGAGGACGGTGGAGAAGGTGTTATTGTAAGAAGAGAAAGACGCCCTGTTTTACCTGGTGTGTATTCTCAAGATTCTCGAATTGAAATTGTTAATGGAAAAACAGGCCATTCACAAAGTATTCGCGTTGCTCTTATGAATCGAGATGATGATATCTATCGAAGACGTGATAAGACACAGCTTATCACTCCAGCAGGCAACATCGTTGCCGCTCGTATTCGTAACGGTGAAGTAGAAATTCCCCAACCACTTTTTGCATCCAAGAGTTTCAGATCTATGTGTGAACACGGTGTAGTCGGTTGCGAGTTTGAAGAACGCATGCCTTCGCTTTCTGAACTTGAAACGGATGCACAACAAAGAGCACAAGGTTATAATGCTCACCACCTTAATTACAGCCCTATTGATGCTATTCCAAGTGCTCTGAGCTATTTAAGATTTACAAAAACAACCTCACAAGCAGCGCAAAGCGAAATTGAAGCAGTTGTCGGAAAATTAAACACACTTGATGTTGGAATTCGAAATATTTTTGAAAAAAGTTCTGAAGATCCATTCGGCGTCGCCATGGCTGTTTCTAACTTTGCTCAATCTAGTCAAGAGAATTTAGATCAAACTGAAGCTCTCGAAGAGGAATAAGAACAAAATCTCTTTCTTTAAAGTGAGGGTGCGGAATAGTCAGCCCAGGTTCTTCTATTTTTAAATCATCATAAATAATAATATCTAAATCAATAAGTCGTGGACCCCACTTTTCTTTTCTTACTCGTCCCATTTTTTTTTCAATTTCTAAGAGGGATTGCATCAGTTTTTGCGGAGAAAGCTTTGTTTCTATTTTAATAGCTCCATTTAAAAACTGAGGTTGATCCCTCTTCCCCAAAGGTTTTGTTTCAATAAAAGAAGATGTTTTAAGAACTTTTGTAAAGGGAAGTTCGTGGATGTATTTAATTGCTTTAAGACAGTTTTCTTTTCTCTTCCCTAAATTCGACCCTAATGCAATATAGACAGTAGCCATTATAAAAGAGTAGCTAGGCGAGTTACTGCCTCTTTGATTCTTTCTTGTGGAGCTGTGAGAGAAATTCTTAAATACCCCTCTCCCCATTCTCCAAAACCATTACCGGGTGTAATGACAACCCCAGTTTTATCAAGAACATGAGTTACAAACTCGCCACTTGTTTTAAAATTCTGAGGCTTTTTAAACCATACATAAAAAGTAGCCTCTGAAGGTGTTACTTGAAACCCCGCTTCTTCTAGAAGCTGAACTGCCATTTCTCTTTTATTTTTGTAAACGCGTCTTATATCTTCAACACATTTTTGATCACTTAAAAGAGCTGCAATTCCTGCTTCTTGAATAGCCTGAAAAGCCCCTGAATCAATATTAGTTTTAATTTTACCAAGGCCATGAACAACATTTTCATTTCCAACAACCCAACCCAGTCGCCATCCTGTCATATTATAAGTTTTAGAAAGTGAACCAAACTCAACACCTACTTCTTTTGCGTGAGGTACTTCAAGAAAGCTTACAGGTCTTTTATCACAATAAATTTCTGCATAAGCAGCATCGTGGCACACGATGATATTATATTTTTTTGCAAACTCGATCACCTCTTTATAAAACTCAAGAGGCGCAGTAGCAGACGTTGGATTATTAGGATAATTTAAAAACATTAGTTTTGCTCGATGCGCATCATCTTGACTTATTTTGGAAAGGTCTGGCAAAAAGCCATTTTTTTCTAAAAGAGGCATGGTCACCTGTCTTCCACCGGAAAATAAAGTACTTGAAGAAAAAACAGGATACCCCGGGCTAGGAACTAAAACCACATCACCTGGATTTACAAACGCCAAAGGAATATTTGCAATTCCTTCTTTAGAACCAATTAAAGCTAAAACTTCCTTTTGAGGATCAAGCTTGACATCTTTTCTTTCATAAAATTTTGCAACTGCTTCCCGAAATGAAAGCATCCCTACATAGGAAGGATATCTGTGATTGTGAGTTTTTTTTGAGGCTTTATGAAGAGCTTCAACAATAAAATCCGGGGTTGGATCCTGTGGATCCCCTATGCCCAAGTCAATAACATCAACACCTTTTTGAAGAGCCGCTTGTTTGAGTTGGTCCATTTGAGCAAATAAATAAGGTGGAAGATCTTTAACCCTATCTGATAATTCAAATTTCATAATTCTATTTTATCCTTTTCTTTTTTGTCACTACCTTGTCATTCCCGCATCTAGCTGAAAGCAACAGCGGGAATCTAGGAATACTGGATTCCTGCCTTCGCAGGAATGACAACATTATTTTAAACCAAGCACATCTTGCATGTTATAAACACCCGGTTTTTGGTTTAAAACCCACACTGCTGCGGTAATAGCACCCTTTGCAAAAGTATCTCGTGAACTTGCTTTATGAGTTAATTCCAATCTCTCTCCATTTGTTGCAAATAAAACTGTGTGGTCTCCTACAATATCTCCAGCTCGCACAGAATGAACGGGTACCTTATGATGTATTGCTTCTTCTACTTTCTCTTTTAATTTTAAAGCTGTTCCACTAGGTGCATCTTTTTTCTGACTATGATGGGCTTCAAAAATTTCAATATCATAATCTTTTAAAATCTTACTCACCTCACTTGTGAGTTTAAAAAGAAGATTCACTCCAATACTCATGTTAGGTGAAAATACACACGGCACTTTTTGAGCTCTTTCTAAAAAATCATTTTTTTCACTTTCATTAAAGCCTGTTGTTCCTACAACAATGGGTTTTCCCCTAGAAACAACTATTTCAACATTTTCCAATGTGGCACGCGAAGTAGAAAAATCAATGAGAACATCGAGTGAATCAATAACAGCCTGAAGTTTTTCATTTTTGGTAATGCCTATGGCAGAAAATTTTTGAGGTTCTTCTTTTAAAAGCCTCATAATAGCTTGACCCATTTTTCCTTCAGCGCCTAATACCCCAACACGAATCATACTAATTCATACCTCCCCATAACATCTTGAAGTTTAAAAAGATGCTCCTCACTCATATTGCATAAAGGAAGACGAAATTCTAAACGAATTTTTCCCATAAGAGCCAATGCCGTTTTAACTGGAATAGGGTTTGTTTCGATAAATAAAGCCTTCATAAGTGGAAGTAAATAATAGTGAGCCTCTCGTGCTTGAGAAAGACTTCCTAAAAGATAGTGATCATAAATAGAAGCCAAAAGTTTCGGTACAATGTTACTAGCCACAGAAATAATTCCTTTTCCACCTACTGAGAGAAGAGGCAAAAAAGTAGGATCATCTCCAGAAATAAGATTAATTCTATCCCCACAGGCTTCCATAATCTGACTTGCAAATTCCATCGAAGCTGTCGCCTCTTTAATAGCAACCACTTCATCTAATTCTGAAAGCCTCGCAATGGTTTCCACACTTAAAGAAACACTTGTTCTACTTGGCACATTATAAAGACACAAAGGTAGCCCTATTTTAGCCACTTCTTTATAATGTCTATAAAGCCCTTCTTGAGTTGGCTTATTATAATAAGGAGTCACAAGAAGTGCTCCATCTGCCCCTGCTTCCTTAGCCCATTTGGTTAAAGAAGCTGTGGCCCTTGTATCGTTAGAACCCGTGCCAGCAATTACTTGAGCACGTTTATTAACATACTCAATAGTTGTTTCAATAACCTTTTTCTTTTCTTCTGTTGTTAAGGTGGCAGATTCGCCTGTGGTTCCACAAGACACAATACCATCTGTTCCATTTTCAATTTGAAAATCGATCAACTCTTTTAAAGCTGGATAATCAACAGACCCGTCTTTAAAGGGCGTAACAAGAGCGACTAAGACTCCTTCCATTGCCATTCTCCTTTAAAAACCATTTCTACAGACCCCTCTAAATAAACTTTTTCATAATTTTCTGTAAAATAAACTTTAACCGTTCCACCATCCATACGAACTGTCACAGGACTTTCAACCCTATCTTTCTTGGAAAAAATAATGGCTGAAGCAACCGCACCTGTTCCACATGCAAGTGTAAAATCTTCTACTCCTCTCTCAAAAGTTTGAATGTGAAGCATGTGTCTATCAATGTGTTTTACAAAATTTACATTAGCCCCTTGTGGAAAGGCTTCATGATGTCTTATAAGACTTGCTCTATCTTTAAAATGATCTCCCTCTAACACAGCATGGGGCACACCTGAGTTCACATAACTTAAAACAACATCGCGATCTTTTAAATTTATTTTAAGATTAAGCTTAAAATCATGCGGCTTAAACATTTGAACTTTGACAATATCTTGATTCACTTGTGCTTCAATAGGCCCAATAGCTGTTTCAAAAACAAATTGCTTGTGTGCTACATTATGAGCCTCTGCCCAACGTGCTGCACAACGTGCCCCATTGCCACACATTTCGGGAACACTTCCATCTGCATTAAAAAACTTCCATTTAAAAGCAGCTTTGTCAGATTTTTCAATCAAAATAAGTCCGTCGGCTCCAATGCCATTTTTTCTGTGGCAGGCCTCTTTTGCAAAAGCACGTAAGTCTTTCATTTTTAAAAACTCATCGCGGTGGTCGATCACCACAAAATCATTGCCGCAACCACTCATTTTAGTGAAAAGTATTTTCATAGTTCTATTATTTTTTCATTTTTAATAAGATCGTCAAAACTTTCTCTCTCACGAATAACATAAAACTTATCATTTTTAACCATCACCTCAGGAACTCTTCCTCGAGTATTATAGTTAGAGGACATGGAAAATCCATAAGCACCTGAACTCATGACAGCAATGAGTTCACCTTTTTTCATTCTAGGAAGCATTCTTTCTTTTCCTAAATAATCACCTGATTCACAGATGGGACCTACAACATCAACTTGAAGTTGATCTCCCTCTTTCTTATCGATAGATACAATCTGTTGATAAGCATTGTAAAGTGAAGGACGAATAAGATCATTCATGGCTGCATCCACAATCAAAAAGTTTTTAGCAGGCGTTTGTTTATTATAAAGAACTTGCGATACTAAAACACCAGCGTTTCCCATAATAACACGACCTGGTTCAAAAATAAGAGTAAGCTTCATACCCTTCATAATATCTGAAATAACTTTTCCATATTCTTCAGGATGAGGTGGTGTTTCTTCATTATAAGTAATACCCAACCCTCCTCCTAAATCGACGTATTCTATATGAAGATCATATTTCTCTAAAGTTTGAATAAACTCTTTTACTTTCTGCACTGCAGAAATAAAAGGCCCTAATTCAGTTAATTGAGAGCCAATATGGCAATCAATACCTACAACATTTAAATGAAGTTGTTTTCTAGCATAAAGATATTCGTCCAGTGCTCTTTCAAAAGGAAGGCCAAATTTATTTTTATAAAGCCCCGTTGTAATATGAGGGTGTGTTCGTGCATCAATATCTGGGTTCACTCTTAAAGAAACAGGAGCTTTTACATGAAGTTCACGGGCTGCAGCGTTAATCAGATCAAGCTCTTCCCGAGATTCAACATTAAGCATGAGTATTTCTGATTTCAAAGCTTCTCCAATTTCTTCTTTTGTTTTACCCACCCCAGAAAAAACAATTTTGTGTGGATCAACACCTACTTTAAGAGCTCTTTTAAGCTCTCCACCCGAAACAACATCCATACCCCCACCCCAACTTGAAAGCATTTTTAAAAGGGAAAGATTGGAGTTAGCTTTAACGGAATAACAAACAAGATGGGAACTATTCTTTAAACTTTGCGTAAAAACATCAAAATGTCTTTTAATAGTTTGATAACTGTATACATAAAAAGGTGTACCCACCTCTTTTGCAATTGTTTTAAGAGAAACATCTTCAGCACAAAGCTCTGAGTTTTTATAATTAAAATAATTCACTTGAAACTCCCTATCTTACGTTATCCAACTGTCATCCTCAGGCTTGAGCAGGGGATCTATCCGGGATCTTTCATTTCTTTTTTTCTTCCTGACTGTCTTGAGGGGATAGGCCGCTACCAGCTGGAGGTTGAGGCGGTTTTTTAACACCACATCCATAAAGAACAATAAAAACAATTGCGTAAATAAACCAACTTTTGATCATAGGATGGGCATTTATAGCACAAATGGGGTTCTCTTACAAGAGTAAGAACTTCCAACCTATGGAAATTCTTGCTTCTTTTGGACTTGACACAAAAAAAAATATTCTTCACACTGATTCTAGGTATTATTTGTGTTGTGTTCTAGTTTTAATAATGTGCAGGTTTTGACGACTTTTCCCAATAGGCGGTTTTCTGCCTATTGGGATTTTTTTTGTTAAGTCAAGCATGTAAGGGAGGGGATATATGGCTAAGGGACATGTAAAATGGTTCAATGACAACAAAGGTTTCGGATTTATTGAGAGACCTGGTGAAACTGATGTTTTTGTACATTATACCGCTATTTCAGGAGAAGGGTTCAAAACATTAAGTGAGGGACAGGAAGTTGAGTTTGAACTGATTGATTCTGATAAAGGGCCCCAAGCACAAAATGTGCAGAAGGTCTAATTCCTTTTAAAAACCCTATCGTTCTATAAAGAATAAAGAATGATAGGGTTTTTAAATACCGCTTAATATGATACCTAAAAAGAAAATCGCTATTTTGACTTCTGGGGGTGATTCTCCAGGTATGAATGCCGCTTTGAGAGCTATGGTTCGTACAGGCATTTACCTTGGATATGAAATGTATGGTATCCAAGGAGGGTTCCAAGGACTTATCTGGGGGAATAACCTTTATTACGACCAAAACCATAATTTCTATGAAAAAGAAGGTAATGCTTTCTTTTGTATCGATTATGAAAGAAATCGCTTCTTAAGCAAAAATAAAAGAAAAGCCGTTGCACTCTACAATCGGGAAAAAAAATATTTTAAATACAATAATCTTTTCGAAGAAAAAGGTAAATTTCTTTGTCTTAGCTCTAAAACAATCTTTGAACTGACATCCAAAAAATATATTCTGCCTCTGACACATCAAGACGTTGATGGTATTGTTGGAGATGGAGGAACTATTCTTGGAACTTCGCGTTGTCCTGAATTTAAACAAAAGTTCTATCAAAAAACTATCTCCTCTGAAGATTATATAGCTGCTCTGGGAGATACTGATGAAACCGGTGTCTTAATAGCTAAAAAAGTTGTACTTTTAAAATCAACTGATACACAACTTAAAAGCTATTTATGGGGACAAATCATTTCTATCTCAGATAACTTAGTTACCTTAAGAACAAATAACCTTAAACATGTGGCTATCAGCTTCTCTACATCTTCTGAAGCTAAACTGAATGATTTTGTGATATTAACGGGCCATAAAAATAAAAATGATATTTTTGA
>JACPKQ010000030.1 GCA_016186995.1 Deltaproteobacteria bacterium
CACCATACTCACCATTAAGGCAAGCAGCAACCGGTAGCACTCTTTTTTTGTCTTTTAAAATAGATTCTACCATCTGTATTACAGATGCACCGGGTGCAGAAAACGCACTGCCTGTTTTAAGCAAGCCTACAATCTCTGCCCCACCATTACGGGTGCGCTCAACAATTTCATTCAATCTTTTTGTCTCAATGAGTTCTGTTAAAGGGATACCTCCAACAGAGCAATATTCAACGACAGGCACCATGGTATCTCCATGCCCGCCTAAAACAAATCCGTAAACATCTTCAACCGAAACATCAAGTTCTTGAGCTATAAAAGTTTTAAAACGTGATGAATCAAGTACACCTGCCATTCCAATGATTCGATTTTTTGGAAAACCACTTACTTTATAAGCCACATAAGCCATGGCATCTAAAGGATTAGAAACAACAATAAGAATACAATTGGGTGAATACTTGACAACTTGTTCTGTACAAGTTTTTACAATAGAAGTATTTTTTGAGAGCAGCTCATCACGACTCATACCAGGTTTTCTGGGAAGTCCTGCGGCCATCACAACAACATCAGAGTTTTTGGTAAGGGTATAATCACTTCCTCCTACAACCTTACAATCACTACCAAAAACAGGCGTTGCTTCTAAAAGATCAAGTGCTTTTCCTTGAGTCATTTCAGCATCGATATCAATAAGAACCACATCTCCTAATTCTTGTACTACAGCCCATTTGGCACAGGTTAAACCCACCATTCCAGCACCCACAATCGTAATTTTTTTTCTCATAGTTATTCCCCTTATAAGTTTTCAATAATGGCGTAACCAAACTCAGAACACTTAAGAAGAGTGGCCCCCTTCATTTGTCTCTCTAAATCATATGTTACTTTTTTTTCAAGAATCGTTTTTCGAAGAGCTTCTTTAATGTGAGTGCTTGCCTCAGTCCAGCCCATGTGTTCAAGCATCATACAACCTGAAAGAATCATAGACCCCGGGTTGACCTTATCAAGTCCTGCATATTTAGGAGCTGTTCCATGAGTCGCTTCAAAAAGTGCTGCTTCATCTCCAATATTAGCTCCCGGTGCCAAACCTAACCCTCCAACCTGAGCGGCTGCAGCATCAGAAAGATAATCTCCATTCAAGTTAGGTGTCACAAGCACATCATACTCACTAGGTCTTAAAAGAAGTTGCTGAAACATGGCATCAGCAATACGATCATTCACCACAACTTTTCCTTGAGGAATTTTTCCACCCTGTTTTTCCCATAATGTAGTTTCAGTTATAGTATCTTTCGAAAACTCTTCAGCGACTAATGCATAAGCCCATTCTTTAAAAGCACCCTCTGTAAACTTCATAATATTTCCTTTATGAACAAGGGTCACAGTTTTTCGCTTGAAAGCTAAAGCATATCGAAGGGCTCTTCTAGCTAAACGTTTTGTTGCAAAAGCTGTCATGGGTTTTACACCGATACCCGCATCTTCTCTTAACCGACAACCTAAGTTGTCATTCAAAAAAGAAATAAGTTTTTTTGCTTCAGCTGATCCTGATTTCCATTCCAACCCTGCATAAACATCTTCAGAGTTCTCCCTAAATATAATGACATTCAATTTTTCGGGTTCTTTCATCGGACTTGGAACACCCTTAAAATATTCAACAGGCCTCACACAGGCGTAAAGATCTAAAACATGCCTTAAAGTTACATTTAAACTTCGAATACCACCACCCACAGGTGTTGTAAGAGGTCCTTTAATGGCTATATGGTAATCGGCAATGGCTTTGACTGTTTCTTCTGGTAAAGGTGTGCCTACTTCTTCATGGGCTTTTTCACCTGCAAGAATCTGCTTCCAAAAAATTTTTCTCTTATTTTGATAAGCTTTGGCTACAGCACTATCAAAAACATTTTGAGAAGCTCTCCAGATATCAGGCCCTATTCCATCCCCTTCGATAAAAGGAATAATAGGATCATGTGGAACTTTTAAATTACCACTTTGATCCATTGTTATCTTTTGTCCTTTTAACATTTTGAGAAAAGTTAACTCTCACCCCTCATCTGGGTCAAGGAGTTTTTACGAGAAACAAGATAAAGATCATATTTTAAACGAAAAATATTTGAATCCATGAGAGAGTAGGCTATTCAGAACCAAGGTTGTTTTTATGTGAGGAAATGGTCAGTGTCTGGAGCGAAAGTAAAGCGGAGCTCTATGAGGCCTTGCCGAATAAAGAGCGAGCCATGAAGCGGAAGACACTGACCATTTCAAGAACCTAAGTATCGAACTAAAAAAAATATGCCCCCAATTCAGAACCAAGGTTGTAGAAGAAGAATCATACTGGATCCCGGGTCTTCGCCCGGGATGACAAGAGCAGGCTTTTTAAGTTTAAAAGTTCTGGTATCATGGTGTTGCTTATGAAAAAATATTTTGTTTTTTATGTTTTTTTAAGTTCTATCGTTTATGCAGCTCCGCCACTCGATCCAACACCTTATTCGAGTCGCTATGAATATAAATTAGGAGTTCATGTCAATGGTGGTGGTTCCACCGGCATTATTGGAATGTCAGCTGATTGGAGTGCTTTTGAAAAATATGCTTTTCTCCTTAAAGCAGGAACAGGGGTTTATTTTAGCTCTGCTGCCTTTGAAATACGCCGTTTTCTTTTTGAAACATCACTTGCACCTTATTTTTCTTTAGGAGTAACCAGGTGGGAACAAACAGGAGCACCTGAAAAACTCAAAAACATGTTTCCACAATCTGTTGATTTAGGGCTTGTAAATAGTGATGGAACCCAAAAAAATGCATATATTTATTTAAGTACCGCATCGCTTGGGCTTCATTACTTAAGTGATTATGGCTTTTCTGCTGCGGTAGAATTAACAGGGCTTTTTTCCTACGCTACAACAACCTTTAAACCCTGGGCCGGACTTTCACTCGGTTGGTACTTTTAACAAATAAAATGAATGCATTTATGAAGAATGTGAAAAGTGGCAGGTAACTTTCCTATAATTTCTCCATCTGCTTCAAAAAAAACCTCTTTTTCAGATTGAAATTCAAGCCAAGGAGATCTAAAAACCTCAACCTCTTTTTCTTTTAAGTGCGTTCCTTTGTAAATTTTAGGAATGATAAAGGGAAGTTTCCATTTAGGTAACTTTTCAAGGATGACGACATCAAAAAAACCATCATCTACTTTAGCATGGGGTGCCCATTTCATTTTACCACCCGAAAACATTCCATTAGCTACAAAAATATTATGTGCCAAATATTCTCTTTCAATCTGCTCCCCTTCTTTTTTTACATGAAAAATTTGTGCCTTTGATTTTAAAAAACTTAAGGCCGAGGTAGAAAGATAAGAAGCTTTACCCAGAAAACCCTTGGTAGAACCCATGTTTTCTAAAACCTCAACTGAAAGCCCAAAACTAGAAATATTTAAAAAATAATGATGTTTTTCCAATCCTTCTTCTTCATAGTTAATCTTTCCGACATCTATTTTTTGGACCATTCCCCTTGAAAGAAGCTTTAAAACCTCTTCATCTTTTTGAGGAAATGAAAAATTACGTGGAAAATCCCCCCCCGTGCCTAAAGGGTACATTCCTAGCAAAACAGAATCTGACAAAAGCTTTCCATTTTCAAAAAAGCCGTTAAGAACTTCATTCAGTGTCCCATCTCCACCCACTGCAATAATTTTTTCAAAACCTGTAGAAATAGCTTTTCGAGCGAGCTCGGTAGCCTCTTTAGGTTTTGTTGTATAAGCAATTTCATGATGCGGAAAAAGATCAAGCCTTGTTTTAAAGGTTTTTTTCCAAAGATCTCTACAAGCTCCGCTTGCTGCCTGTGGATTCACAATAAATTTAGTCTTTGTCATTATTAAGGTGTTATTCGAATTCGATCACGTGGATAAAAACAGGCCTCTCGAATATTTGTAAGGTTTAAAACTTTCATCGTAATTCTCTCCGCCCCGATGGCAAGTCCTCCATGAGGAGGCATTCCAAATTTAAAAATTTCTAAATAATCTTTAAAACTTTCCGGATCTAAACCCCGAGAAGCAATACTTTGAACCAACATGTCATAGTTATGAATACGCTGCCCCCCTGTTGTAATTTCAAGTCCATTAAAAATAAGATCAAAACTATGTGTTAATCCCTTTTTTGTTTTATGCGGCATCGCATACATAGGCCGTTTTGATTGAGGATAATCATTCACAAAAACAAGCGGCATTCCATTTTCTTTATCAAAATACTCACACAGTAGTTTTTCACTGTCTGGATCAAGATCTCCGTGAACATCTTTTTTAAATTTTTTAAGAAGAATTTTACATGCCTCTTCTAAAGAAATAATAGGAATTTCTTTAAACTCAGGTAAAACATATTTAAATAAAGAAAGTTCTTTGTGGCACTCTTCCCTTACCTTACTAAACATATAAGAGAGAAGCCCCATTTCAAAACGCATGATGTCAGTTTCGTCATTAATAAAACCCATTTCAAAATCAAGACTGTAATATTCATTTAAATGGCGTGATGTATTGTGCTGCTCTGCACGATACACATGGGCCGTTTCAAAAACTCTTTCATAACCAGCCCCTACCATGTGCTGTTTATAAAACTGCGGGCTTTGAGCTAAATAAGCTTTTCTTTCAAAGTATTTCACTTGAAAAAGCTCACTCCCCCCTTCGGTTCCGGTAGCTACAATTTTAGGTGTATAAATTTCGGTGAAATCATTTTTTAAAAGATATTCTCGAAAAGATTGAATAAGTTTATTTTGAATTTTAAAAATACTAGATATTTCTTCTTGTCGAATACTTAAAGTACGATGGTCTAAAATGGTATCTAAATTAAGATTTAAATTCTGAAGAGGTTTATTCACAAGAATGGGAAGTTGCTCATGTGCTTTTGACACAATCTCAATATGAGTGGTTTGAATTTCATACCCAATTTTAGATCGTTTATCTTCAGCAACTTTTCCTTTGAGAATCACAAGATCTTCAAGATTAAGTTTGCGAGTATCAAAAAGAGAGGCATCCACCACACATTGCACTGTTCCACTTCGATCGCGCAAAATAAGAAAGCTAAACTTACTTAAAACTCGAAGATTATGAACCCAACCAGCTAACTCAACTATTTTGCCAGTCGAATGACCTGCATCTTTAATAAGGACTCTTTTTTCAAACATATGTCACCGACCTCAGTGTCATTCCCGCGGCTTCCTCTGTCATTCCCGCGGCTCCGGCGGGAATCTAAAATAAGTTTCAATACGATCCAATCCTATTTCTTCTTGGCTCGATTCCTTCATATCTTTAACGAGAACTTTTTTATTTCGCAATTCATTTTCACCAAGAACAAGTGCATAACGCACTTTTTCCTTATCAGCTGCTCGAAGCTGGGCTTTAAAGCTTTTGTCATCAAAAGAAAAAAGTGTTCGAACTCCTGATCTTCTCAAAGATGAAGCTATGCTTAGTGTTTGTGTTTTTGCCTCCGCCCCCAAGCCTACAATAAAAACACCCTCTAATTCTTTTTTAGGATCTTCCACTAAAAGCATCAGGCGCTCCATACCAGCAGCACATCCTACGGCAGGAACATGTGGACCACCCAGTGTTTCAACAAGGTTGTCGTAACGCCCACCTCCACAAATAGCATCTTTAGCCCCCAAATCTTGGCTAACAAATTCAAAAGCAGTACGTGTATAATAATCAAGCCCTCTTACAATTGTAGAATCAATCTCAAAAGAAACACCCGCCGCTTTTAAATATTCTTGAACTTTTCCAAAATGTTTTTCATCTTCTGACCCAAGAAAATCTAAAATTCGAGGGGCACTTTTCATTATTTTCTGTATGGATTCCACTTTAGAATCAAAACACCGTAGCGGATTTGTTTTAAGCCTCCCCTTGCTTTCAGGGTCTAAATCGTTTTCATATTTTTCTAAATAAGCAGTCAATTTCTTAAGATAGATAGTTCTTGATTCACGACTTCCTAAAGAATTAATAAAAAGTTTAAAAGGAATTTCTAATATCGTGTATAAGTCTGAAAAAACCTGGATCACTTCAGCATCTGCTTGTGGGTCATCTGTTCCGAGCACTTCAACCCCATATTGAAAAAATTGGCGCTGTCTTCCTTTTTGAGGTCTTTCGTAACGAAACAAAGGACCAAAATAAAAATATTTTTTTACAGATTTTTCTCCATAAATTTTATTTTCGATATAATTTCTAACAACAGACGCGGTTACTTCAGGCCTTAAAGTAATGGATTCTTCGTTTTTATCCAAAAACGAGTACATTTGTTTTTGGACAACTTCAGTATCTTTACCTGTACTTCGTGCAAAAAGTTCTGTTTTCTCTAAACAAGGGGTTTCAACAAATTGAAAGCCACATTGCTCTAAATAGTGACAGATTTTCTTTTGATGAAAAAACCACTTTTCACTCTCGGGCGGAAAAAGATCCATCATTCCTTTTAGTTTTTGAAACATCATTTTCTCATCATGCCCAAAAAGTGGCTCAAGATCAATGCCATTTCACACTCGTGTTCAAAAAGCCTGCTTTTCTTTATAGCTAAGAACCTTGCTTCTGAGTAGGGAGGGTGTTTACCCAGTCCCTACTCTCTCATGGACTCAAAATAAAGTTATTCTATTATTCGTGACTATGTGAAGAAATGGTCTCAAGTCTGGAGTGGAAGTAAAGCGCAGCTCACGGTTTGTAAATATTTAGAATCTCGGGTCCCGGACAGTGCTTTAACACTTACGGGACGACAGAAAAATTGATGTAACAAACTACAGCGAGCCATGAAGCGGAAGACTTGAGACCATTTCAAGGACTTAAGTGCCGAATCTAAATTTCTAGATTCCCGCTTGTACTGCCATTTTGTACCTATACAGAAGAACGATATTTGTTATACTAGAAAAAGATAAGGGGGATAAAAAATGAAAAAAATACTTTTAGTTTTTACATTAGGGGTTTTTCTTGCCTCACAAGAGGCTTCTGCAAATTGGAGTTTAGGGCTTCAAGGCCATTCAGGTTGGCTTATCAATGACTCTGCCACAAGGCATTATAAAAATCCCCAATTTGGTGGGGGTGCTTATCTTTACTACGCACCAGAAATATTTTGGGATTTTGTAGACCTTGGCATACGTAGTGCTTACACACATTTTCGAGCTAAAACATCATCAACAGCTCAAGAGATCGATGCCATAGATGCACTTCTGTCCGGAAGACTTGTTTTTTTAGATGAACCCGGAGAGGATTGGGCTATTGATCTTCATCTTGATATTGGCGCTAATTATATGATGCCTTATTCTTCTGGAGGAAAAGACAAACTTAATTTTGCCTATGCCATTGGAACACAACTTCGTTACTTTGCTTTTGGGGAACACTCCATTGGACTTTTTGTAAGATTCCACCAAGTTTTAGGTGATGTGACAGTTGCAAGTAATACAAAAGTGAGTAATTTTAACTCATTTCAAGGGGGCATATCTATAGAGTTTAGCCTTTAATTTCAATATGTTATGTAATTTTGGCTACTTTATCTACAGGCAAAACTGAACGAGCATTTGACATTTTTGTTTTTTTCTGCTAATATTTTAATCATATAGTGGGGGCTGTAAGAAGGTCATGAAGTGATTTTCTTGCAGCCTTTTTTTTAGGTTGTGGTGGAAGTTGAAAAAAAAGGAGTGAAACATGAGGCGGCTTGTTGAAGATATCGTAGCATTGATTGTAGGCATGAGTATTACTCTCATCTTTTGGGTGCTTTTAAGTTAACAGCTAGGATTTTTTATCTATTTTTATCTTTTTCCCATCTGTTCTTATCTGGACAGCTCCGTCGTCGTCTGTCCTTAAAATCTGACTCTTTATTTTTTGAAGCCTTTTTAAAACGCCTCGATGCGGTTTTCTAAAACCACAAGAAATGACAGAGACATTTGTTTTAAAGTTTCCTAAAAAATTTTGTGAAGTTGATGTATAACTTCCATGATGAGCTACTTTTAAAATACGATATTTTAAATTTTTAAAATGTGAGAAATTTAAAAACCTTTCACTGTAGTGTTCAATATCACCTGTAAACAAAAACTGCGTTTTTCCAAATTGAAGCATAAAAACAAGTGAACAAAAGTTTCTATTAAAGCCATTACAATTTTGATAAGGCCACAAAAATTGAAGATCAACTCCATCTATTTTTAATACCTCTTCATTCTGCGCTTGAGTTTTATAGAAAATATTTTTTTCTGTGAGAGTTTTAGTCAAGTCTGCGACATTTTCATCTTGAGAATCTACGGAGTTTAACCACACTTCTTGAACCTTTATTCTTTCTAAAACAGCTCTTGCCCCGCCAATATGATCCATATCAGCATGGGTCATGACAAGGTAATCAAGCTTTCTCACCCCTTTCCACTGTAAAAACGGTACAACAACACGCTTTCCCATATCGACTTCTTTAAAGCGATTTCCTGCATCAATCAGCATCGTTTTACCTTGAGGAAAACGAACAAAAATAGCATCTCCATGTCCTACATCAAGAAACGTTACTTGAAGTTCATTTTGATTGTAGCTGAGAATATTCTTAGACAGAAAAATTAAAAAAAGAACAAGAATGAATAATGGTTTTATTTTTTTTAAAGAAGTGTGATTAAACATAAAAATAAACAAAAAAAGATAAATACAAAAAAGAGAAAGCCAATCTTCAATTGAAAAACTTAAAGGAAAAGAGGGAATAGTCTTAAATATAAGAATCATTTTTTGAAAAACAAAATCAAGAAGGTTTAAAACCCAAAAATAGAAAAAGGAAAGATTCAATAAAATAAAAATTAAAGTCACAAATAAAGTGGGAATAAGAAAAACTGAAAAAAAAGGAATGAGAAGAATATTTAAGAAGAAACCAGTGAGAGAAATCTGATGAAAATAAAAAAGAATAAGCGGAGCTGTGCCCACATAAATAAAAAAACAAGTTAAAACAAGCTTCCATGTTTTATTTTTAATTAAAAGTGGCTGCGCTTTCTGGATTCCAGCTTGTGCCTGCGGCTCATGGCTGGAATGACATACAAAACGGAGCCCTAAACCTAAAAATAAAAGGGCTACAAATGAAAGTTGAAAAGAAAGATCCCACAAAACTGAGGGGACTTTTAAAATAAGAAGAGAAGAAACAAATATGAGAATTGAAAAATAAGAGGACTTTCTCTCTAAAAACTCATTCACACAAAAGCAAGAAATCATGAGATAGGCTCGATCTAGACAAACATGGGGGTAACAAAGGTTTGTGTAAAAAAGGCAAATAAGAAAGCTCACCAATAAGCACCCCTTTTGATGATGATAAGAAAATAGCCCAAGTAAAAAAGAGTAAAAAAAGAAAAAGATAACACCTAAGTGAAGTCCTGAAATCACAAATAAATGCGATATTCCAAGGTTTCGAATTTTTTGAAATTCTTCTTCTTTTTGGGGTTCACCTAAGAGAAGAATTTTAAAGTATTGCTCTGATTTAAATTTTTTAAAGATTTTTTTAATTTTAATTCTTAAAGATTGAAAGAAATCATGATGGTGTTCTATTTTTTTAATACTTAGATCTTTTAATTGCCAAAAAATATTTTTTCGAAAGTAATAGGATTCATCAAAATAATCTCCAAAGTTGCTTAAAAGATTCAGTCTTTCTATTTTAAATCGCCCTTCTACAATATCCCCAGGATGAAAATCATTTTTTAAATTCTTAAAATACCAAAAGGCATAAATAAACTTTCTTCCTAATCCTCCCCTCCCTTTCAAAACCTTTACAAGAGCCTTGTATTTAAAAACTGTGTCAATTTGAAACACTAGATTTTCGTGAGACACTCCATGTTCAGGTGGCTTTATGCAGGAAACAATGAATAAAGCACGCGTACAGGCGAAAATGAAGAAAACTGTCAGAAATATATAAAACTTCACAGAAGGCTCTAGGGCAAACCCCATGCCAACATTTCCTCCGCTCAACTTTTCAAGCCTTAAATTCTTAATTACAGAGATAGGGATAGTACTTCCATCGGGTACGGCATCACTTTTTTCCTGCGAAAAAGTGTGCCTCGCGTCTCAGTCAATCTGCCGCATATACTATGCGGACCAAGCCAGATTTCCTTCCGACACGCCCCTCTGTAAGTACTATCCCTATCTCTGAAAAACCTTTTAATTTGTGATTAAATGCCAGTGTCTTCACGTAAACACGACATAAAGTTGCCTAGTGTGTTTTGAAGGCCGTCTCGGAGGCCTAAGCGGGCATGGATTTTTTACGAAGTAAAAAAGAGCGAGGCCGAGAGGCGTGCGACATTTTCCTCGCAGGGGAAAATGATCGCTGTGCCTGAAAAATATACTAGGTAACTTTATGAAAACTAACCATTTAAGTAAATCAGGCACAACCGCTTTTTACTGCCATTTGCCATAGGCTTTGCTAAAGTGTTAGAGAAAGCCATGCACAAAGAGTTTTCTTTCCACACACGCCTTGAAAACATTCAAAAACTAAAAACAAAAGAGTTTGATCTTTTAGTGATAGGGGGTGGTATTACAGGAGCTGGTATTGCTCGTGATGCAGCTTTAAGAGGCCTTCGTGTGGCGCTTGTAGAAAAAAAAGACTTTGCAAGCGGAACAAGCTCAAAATCTTCAAAACTCATTCACGGCGGATTGCGCTATCTTGAAACAACAAATTTTAAACTTGTTTTTGAAGCTCTTTCTGAAAGGCACATTTTTGAAAAAACAGCACCCCGCTTAAGCCACCCTCTTCCTTTTTTAATACCTCTTTATAAAGACTCACGCGTGGGTATGTTTAAAATGGCTTGTGGTTTATGGCTGTATGACATGCTTTCTCTTTTTAGAGCTTATAAAAATCACAAACGCTTTTCAAAAAAAAATATTTTACAATGTGAGCCTTCCCTCAAAGAACAGGATCTTAAAGGTGGCTTTCTTTATTACGATTGTTTGACTTACGATTCAAGGCTTACGATTAATGTTGTTCAATCAGCCCATAAGACTGGAGCTGTGCTTGCTAATTACATTGAAATAATCGGTGCTGATTCCACAAATAACATTGTAGGCACCCTTTTAGCCAAAGATGTTTTAACTGGAAAAACTTTCCATGTCAGAGCCAAAAATTATGTGAATGCAACAGGCCCTTGGAGTGATATGACAAGAAAAATCATTAAAAAAGAAAACAATAATATTTTAAGACTTACTAAAGGCATTCATGTTATCTTTCCTCAACACCTTCTTCCCACTCAACATGCCTTTCTTCTTTTTGCCAAGGATGGACGTGTGTTTTTTTTGGTTCCCTGGGGAGAATTTCAAGTGTTAGGAACAACAGATACCGATTTTAAAGAAAGTCCTGACCATGTTTTTGCAACAAAAAAAGATGTTGATTATTTGCTTCACTCCCTCAGAAAATATTTTCCTCATAATCCTATTGAACACAAAGATATTATAAGCACGTTTGCTGGACTTCGCCCGCTGCTTAAACAAGAACAAGAAAAAGAATCGAATGTTTCAAGAGAGCACGAAATTAAAAAAGAACTTTCAAATTTTTATACTATTGCAGGAGGAAAGCTTACAACTTACAGAAAAATGGCTGAAGAAGTTGTTGATTTGTTTTCGAAAGAAAAATGTAAAACCGCTGAGGTTGTCATAGAAGGACAAAGTCCATTTCCAAAATCCGATTACACAGAAGAAGAAATAAACATCTTTTTAAAAGAAGCTCTTCATCATGAAATGACTTTGACCCTTTGTGATTTTATGCAAAGAAGAACACCCTTCTTCCTCACAAGCAAAGATCAAGGTTTAGAAATTGCAGAAAAAGTACTCCCCCTCATGGCAGCTCAATTGGGATGGAGTGAAACAAGAAAAGAACAAGAACTGCAAACCTACCTCAAAGAAATCGCCCTCTCCCAGAAGTTTAAAACTTGAACTTGAAGGCCAGGCCAGTTCAGGGACAGCTATTTTTTGGGCATTTAGATGAGTCCCCAATGCATAATGGTTGAGCAGGAGTGTTTAGCGCATACGCATAGCTAAAAAGGGTGTTATTTTAAGATGTTAAGCATTTATACCACCCATCCCCTCTAATTTGACTATTTTTTAAACAAGTGTCTTATGTGTATCAATAAGTCAGATATTAATATTTCATAGCAAATTCATATACATATAAAAATTTTTTGTTTTTGGCACCCCCTTTGCTCACTTATAGGATGACGGGAGGCCGAATGAAACGAAATTTACTCTATTCTATATTATTAAGCACATTTCTTATTTTAGGTTCTGTGGCAGCTCAAGAACCTAACCAAGATTATTACGATTTCTTAAACGAGAGAAATGCAGGTGATTCAGTAGATTCCTCTTCAGGAAGCTCTCCTGAGCCACAAATGAATACTCTCAATCCAAATGAAAGAGGTACTTTTGGAAAAATGGGTGATTATTTAGGAAGTTGGTTCACCTCTAGCAATGATGAATATGGAACAGATGCTTATAACTTAAAATATAGAAATTCAGATGATAAAGATGTTATGAACACTATGAAAACTGCAAATATTTGTTCAGCTAAAAATACAGATAATGGAGCTGATTTTTTAAACGATCAGTGTAAAAGAGAAGCTCTCGTAGATGAATCTAAAGCACAAACCTCCATTTTAGCGGGTCACGGAGATACTATCATGAAAGGCATTCAAGGTTTAAATTCTAGCCCTACCGATCAAGCTAAGGGAATGAGTCTTTTAAATGGTATTCAGGCACTTGATATATTTAGTGCTACTTCAGAATACGGACATCTTCGTGATGAAAATACAAACCGTGCTCACTATAATAGAATTCAAGCTCATGATAACGTCAATGCTGCTAACACCAATATTATGAATAAGACAAGTGGAGCAGTTGCCAAGGAACACTCTCAAGCCTTTTTTAAGTTAGCTGATAATGTTCAATCTAAAGCTGATACTTATGGTACTAAATCTCTAACTGGAA
Organism: Deltaproteobacteria bacterium; assembly: GCA_016186995.1. GTDB lineage: Bacteria > Bdellovibrionota > JACOXK01 > JACOXK01 > JACOXK01 > JACPKQ01. Next base: position 12,914 of record JACPKQ010000030.1, read on the forward strand.
AGCTGGGTGGGCTTATGACATTAGGTATGGCCTATCAAAACTGGGATGCAGCTGAAAAAATGGCAAAGGCTGAAAAAGAAAGAAGAAACGCAAACCGTCCTCTTGATCCTTCACAACTCCAAAATGGCTTACCACCCCTTCCAACGCTCACTGGACCAGCCAAAAATGACATGCCAGATCTTACAGAAGAAGAGGAAGAAGAAGTTCTTGCAAACAATTATGCAAACAGTGGCAATTCAGGTATGGGAAGTGAAGCTTCACAAGCTCATAATGGTTTAAGTCCTTTCGAAAAAGATCAAGAACAAAATCAGAAAAAAGGGACACCACAACATCCTTTAAGTACAAAAGTTCCTTTCTTGAGTTCCCAAGGTGGTGGAAGTGACTCGGGAGAATCCGGAATGGATGAAGCCTTAAGAAGACTTTTGGGAGAAAAACAAAAAGAAGAACAAGAAGCAAGAACAATAGCTTCTTTAGATGAAGAGACAAAAAAAGAAGGCTCAACCCTTCTTTCACCTAAAGCAAATATTTTTAAAGTGATTACACTAGCGCACCACAAACATATGGAAAAGTAAAATGAAAAAAGTTTTTGTACTACTCACACTTTTAGGCTTAGTCTTGACACCTTACCTTACAAAGGCTGGGCCTAAAGAAGACCAAAAAAAAGCGGCTGATACTGATCTTGAAGTGACCACTTATGCTACTTCAGCTGCCATTGCTGCAGCAGCAGCCGGAGCAGAAACTCTTGCTGCCATGTTTGCCGGGCAGGCACTTTCTTCAGGGGTTTCTTATCTTCAAAATAAAAGAGGTGTTAAGAAATTTAATGACGGAAATCTTTATAACCCAAATGGTAACTTAGATTTAAATGATCCAGCCCTAGCTCAACTTCAAACACTACCCAATCATCTCAGAAATACAAACGGAAGAATGCCAGCATCGGATGAGGAAATAAAAGAAGAAATGGAAAGTTTTATCGATAAGCTTGAAGATATGGATCAGATTGATACAGCATTTAATAAGATTTCTAAAGAAGAGCTGATTGATTCTTTAAAAGCAGGCCTTACCGATGAAGAAGAAAATAAAAATAATCTTTCACAAGACAGTGAATCCGACACATCTTATAACCCTCAATTTAGACTCACAAGTTCTGGACCTTCAGGGGGTAACGATTTTGACTATTCAGAAATGCTTTCAAGTATGTTTGGCAACCAAGAAAAAAGCATTAATGAAAACTATGTCGGTAACATCCCCACTCGTTATCTTGCCCAAGATGAAGGTTTAAGTATTTGGAACCGCATCTCTTTAAAAACCAGAAAGCTTTTAAAATAAAAATCATACTTCAGTTCAGCACTTAGGTTCTTAAAATGACAGGCATAATAACAACCTTGGTTCTGAGTAGGGGTGACAAGAAAGCCCTAATACGTTAAGTTGATGAAGAATATGAAAACATTTTTTATTGTTACCCTCACAAGTGCTTTCTTATTTACATCAGCGTGGGGAAAGGAATGGGGAACAGAATACGTTAAATTTGAACTTCCTGAAACATGGAAGTGCCACATCGATGGAAGTGAATACACCTGTTTCCCTGAAGATGCCACAAAAAGAAAAGATGCTCTTATTGTTACAGCCGCTAAACTTCAAGATAAAAAAGAAGACACATACGAAAAGTATTACGACTATCTTAAAAAACCTAAAAAAATTAGGGGCCTTCAAGGAGAGGAAATCACAAGTAAGGTTCATATTATAAAATATGTCACTATTAATGATATTAAATGGATTGATTCACTTCATGAAAGCAGTGAGCTTTCTCAATATTACACACGTTATTTAGCTACTATTCATAAAGGCATTGTGGTTGTTCTTGCTTATTCTACATCAGTAGAAAAAAATGTTCTTTATATTAAAGATCTACGCGAACTTGTAAAATCTCTTAAAGTCACAGCCAAAATTCCTCCAAAAGAAGATTAATGAGATAGGTCTTTATAAGGGAACAACATCGAAATTAACCTTATCATCCACCATAATAAGTGCATTGTCTGGAACCTTTTCCCAATACTCTGATTTTGAGATTTTTTCCGAAGAAATCAGAAAGTACTTTTCAATTTCTTTTCGCTTCTCGGCCACTTCAGGCTCATGTTTGATACCCATAGCACCATGATGTTCGGTGTAGTAAAGTTCGCGCCCACGACAGGTTGCAAGCATAATATGACCATTTGTAATAATAAAATTAAGACTGGATTGCCTTTTTGCACCTACATTGATACAAAGTTCATCTATTTTTTTAATTGTTTTAATCAATGCCTTCTCAAAAATACGAAGATCTTTACACGTATCAGGTTCGTCTGTTTCTTTTAAAAGATAAGTTAAGAAAAGATGAAAAACATACTCAGAATCTGTATCTCCTAAAATATGTTTGTGTAAATCTTGAGAGATCTCATTCAACATAAGAAGTTGCATTGCTTTAAAACGTTGAATTGTTCCATTATGAGCACAAAGAATTTTACCAAAACGAAAAGGATGGCAGTTTTCAGTCTTTTTATGCATGCCTACGGTAGCGCGTCTTACATGACATACAATATTATGAGAAACGATTGCCTTTGTAAGTTGTGGAAAATTAAAATCTTTAAAAGCTGCGTAGGCACGTTTTACAACAAAAAGTTCCTCTCCTACATAAAACCCTACACCCCACCCATCTTGATGCTTTCTACTTTGAATCACCATAGCATTCTCAGCATCATGAAGGGCCTGATGAATTTGGGTTGGAATAGAGCTTTTAAAAGCGAGGAGTCGACACATTAAGATTTATACAATGCTTCTTGAGCTTTTTTCATGTTTAATCTATGTTCGCGTCTTTTTTTAGCCATTTCAAAACGTTTTTGCTCATCATCTGTTTTAGGAATAATCTGTGGTATTGCTGTTGGTTTGCCATGCTCATCAATAGCCACAAAAGTAAGATAAGCACTGGCTGTATGTTTTATTTCACCAGTCATAGGATGTTCTGATTCAACCTTTACCCCAATTTCCATAGAAGTTTTTCCCGTATAATTCACACTTGCTTTAAGAATAACAAAATAACCCACCTTGATAGGAGAATGAAAATCCATAGCATCAATAGAGGCTGTGACAACATTCCTACGTGTGTGGCGCATCGCACAAATCGCAGCAACCTTATCAATCCACTGAACTACAGTACCACCAAAAATAGTTCCTAATGGATTCGTATCTCCTGGATGAACGATTTCTGTTCTTAATACTTGAGATTCTTTAACTGTTTTAGATTTCACACTTATTGTTTTATCACATCTGAACGGAGTTGCCCACAGGCAGCAGAAACATCACGCCCCTTGCTCCACCGAATAAAGGAAAATACTTTATTTCTGTGTAAAATATCTTGAAACTGTTGCAGTCGATCCAGTGAAGATTGTTTAAAAGAAAGCTCAGAATGTTCATTAAAAGGGATAAGATTTACTTTAAGATTCGATCCCTTCAGTAATTTGACTAATTCTAATGCATCATTTTCAGTATCATTCACATCCTTCATCATCACATACTCAAGCATAACTTTTCTTTGTTTATATTGAGAAGAGAATTTTTTAGTTTCTTGAATGAGTTTTTCAATAGGATAAGGTTTATTGACAGGCATGATCTCGCTTCTTGTTTTATTATGAGAAGCATTAAGAGAAACCGCTAGATTCACCTTTGTCTTTTCACCAAGCTCTTTGATTTTAGGAACTAAACCACTGGTAGAAACTGTCACTCTTTTAGGAGCTAATTCCAAAGCTATATCTTTTGTCATAAAATGAATGGCTTGAAGAACATTATCAAAATTATCAAAAGCCTCTCCCATGCCCATCATCACAACATTTGTAATTTTATCTTTTTTGGAAAATGAAGGAAGTTTGACCTCTCCACTTTTTAAAAGTTTCTCTACTTCGATAACTTGATTTAAAATTTCTGAAGCCTTGAGCTGTCTTTTAAGTCCTTGTTTTGCTGTGAGACAAAAAGTACACCCCATGCGACAACCTACTTGGGTAGAAATACACAGTGTATTTCTATCTTCATAAGGCATAAGAACTGTTTCAATTGTTTCTTCATCTTCCAACTCAAAAAGAAATTTGAGTGTCCCATCTTGTGATATTTTTTTCTGCTTAAGAAAAAAACGACTCATATAAGCTTCTTTTTCTAAAGCTTCTCTCACACTTTTAGAAAAGTTTGTCATCTCATGAAATGAAGATACTTTTTCTTTATAAAGCCATCTTATAAGTTGCTGTGCTCTAAACTTGGGCTCTCCTTTTTTCTCAAAATAGGATTCAAGTTCTATTTCAGAAAGATTTTTAAGATCTATTTTCGCTATCATAAGAAAAGCCACCTTAAGTTCTGAGAGAAGCTAAACTGATCATTCGTAACCATGTAAAGAAATGATCTCAAGTCTGGAGCGGAAGTAAAGCGCAGCCCACGGTTTATAATAAGACAGAATACTGGATCCCGGATAGTGCTTCGCACTTCCGGCATGACAGAGAATCCATGTGGGACAACTACAGCGAGCCATGAAGCGGAAGACATAGATCATTTCAAGAACAAAGGTAAAATTATTCATAATAATTTTTTCTTAAATAAAGGGGTTCTATTTCTTTGTACGTCTTAAGTGAATTATTTTTGAATTTTCGCTCACCCAAAAAACCTAGATTAAGGAGTTGGGGTTGCCATAAATGCTTTGGGGCTATTGAGACTGGATCTGGGATGACACATTCAGAAAGCCCATCTCCCAGTAAAATAATTTTCTTCCCCTCCCTTTTACTCCCTCCCACAAGGGGAGGGAAAGAATACAGCACATTTAAAAACTTTTCAGAAGAACCAACACCATAATCTCCTTCCAAACAGGGTATGAAATCATCCATTGTATAAAAACCCCAATAAACTTCATTTTTACGAGCCTTTAAAACCACCCCAATAAGAGCACCCTCTTTCTTGATATTCATACTTAAGTAATCAAGAGTTGGAACAAGTGCTATTTTAAGATTTCTCCCCCTTGCAAGTCCAGCCATCGTTGTGAGTCCAATGCGAAGCCCTGTAAAAGACCCTGGCCCTTGAGATACAATAAGGCCAGAAACATTTTCTATTCTCTCACCACTTTTTTCAAAGACTTCATTAATCATGGGAAGCAATCGTTCAGAATGAGACATTGTAATATTTTGGATAACACAAGAAAGAAGAACCCCCTCTTTCACAAGCCCCACACTCCCTTGCGAAGTAGAGGTATCAACTACTAAATACAACATAGAATTAAACCTACAGGTCATCTCAGAAATGTGAAACATTATCCGAGATCCAGAGTTTTCTAGATTCCCGCTTGTGCTTGCAGCTAGTGCGGGAATGACATTTTGAAGGGGGTATGATTATCCGAAAATAGCTCTCAAATCATTGTAACAAACATAAATAATAAGCACCAAAATAAAAGCTATGCCAGCTATGTTTGCTACCTGAGTCGCTCTTTCACCAAGAGGTTTTCTTCTTATAGCCTCAATAGTGCAAAACATCAAATGCCCCCCATCAAAAACAGGAAGCGGTATAAAGTTTAAAACACCCAAATTAACACTAATAATAGCCATAATCTTAAGAAAATCAGAAAAACTGCGCTCAAACATTTCTCCAGCCATTTGACCTATGCGGATAGGTCCTCCTAGATTTTTAGTAGAAACTTGTCCTGTCACAAGTTGTGCCATTGTTTTGATGGTAACCCAGACCCAAAAACCTGTTTGGCTAGCAGCGTAAGAAAAAGCACGCAGAGGATTTGAAGTTTTCCAAACAATAATTTGAGGAATATTTTGATAATTAGAATAGCTCACTCCAATGAGCCAACGGGTCAAGTCTTCACTTGAGTTAGGATCCACAACTCCAACTACTTCTGTTTGGTATTCCACACCCGCTCTTCTATAAGTAATACTTATTTTCCCCTCTTTTCTCATCGCACTTTGAATAGCATCAACACTTTGTTCAAAAGATTGAATAACAATCCCTCCGACAGCAATGATATGATCACCTTTTTGAAGACCTGCTATTTCGGCAGGCATTTGAGAAGGCACTTCCGCTATAAAAAGCGCTGAAGAATAAAGACCCAAAATTTTCCTTTTTTCGCTCAAAGAAAGAGAAAAATAATTTTGAGGTAATGTTAAATTAGCTTCAATAATGTTGTTTTCACGCTTTACTTTGAGATGGATCTTTCTTTCTTCTGTCTTAAAAAAAACATCTTCAACCTCTTGCCATGTTTGAAGAGGGATTGAATTGACTTCAAGAATTTGATCTTGGGTTTGAAGCCCCGTTTGTGCCAAGAGAGATTTCGGATCATCAATACCTACAAAAGCAGCTAGTGAGCTCACATAGAGCCCATCGATAGCACCTTTTTTAACATATTTTCCAATAATCGATAAACCTTGGGTCTCCCACACAGGTGCATTAATAATAAGTTTTTCTCCTGTCTTTCTTTTAAGTTCAACACTTACACTGTGCCCAATATTGTGATCCAAAACATTTTCAACATCATCCCAACGGGTTATTTGACGTCCATTTATTTTAAGTATTTCATCACCCACCTGAAAACCAGAAAGAGCGGCTTGAGTACCTTGAAGAACCCTTTCAGCAATAGGAGCTCGAACCTTCTCCCCTGTTGTAAGAGCCATCAATAAAAGAACAACTAAGGCAAACAGAAAATTAAAAATAGGCCCTGCAGCTGCAATGAGAAATCTTTGTCCTACGGGTTTATTAACAAAAGCTTCATGGTCAGACTTAGCAATTTCTTCATCTTGCTCTTGGCCATGAATTTTGACATATCCACCCAAAGGAATGGCGGAAACACAGTATTCTGTTTGACCCCATTTTTTCTTAAAAATTTTAGGACCAAATCCAATAGAAAAGACATCACAGCGCACCCCAAAAAGACGCGCAACAAGGAAATGCCCAAATTCATGAATACCCACAACAGCAAAAAATAAAATACAAATTCCTAAAACATATGACATATTCTTACCTTTGTATCACGTTACAAACCGGATATACAAATAAATAAACGGCGCCACAAAAAGAACACTATCAATACAATCCAGCATTCCTCCATGTCCTGGAATCACATTACCAGAATCTTTCACATTAAAATTTCTTTTTAAAAGAGACTCACACAAATCTCCGATTTGACTTAAAATAGATCCTACAATTCCAAGAAAAATAACTTCAAAAAGAGATAAAGAATGAAATAAAAATATTTTATAGAGTTCTAAAAAAAGAATGGCCCCCACAAAACCACTATAGGCTCCCTCAACGGTTTTATGGGGGCTTACTTGAGGCAAAAGTTTTCTTGTTCCAAAAGTTCTTCCACCAATGTAAGCACCTATATCACTTCCCCAAGCAATGAGAAGTATGAGTATAATCCATTTTTCACCATTTTCTAAAAGACGAATCAAAGGAAAATACCCTAGAAAAAAACAAATATAGAAAACACCCAAAACAGAAAAGGCAAGGTCATAAGAAATATCTTGAATTGAAACTTTAAGTTCTATTGATTTAGAAAGATAGAACAAGAAGAATGCAAAAAGCCCTAGAGCTAAAGCATCAAAAACATATTCTGAGTAGCCTGCAACATGAACAAACAAGGTTAACATTCCCAAAGTCAACCCTAACCATTTATGATGTAAAAACTCGTCACTCGGGAAAAGCATGTTAAAATATTCATAAAAGCAAAGCCCAGCAATCACAAGCACAAGAAGCTGAACACCAATATAATCTCCAAATCTTAAAATAAGAAAAATAAAACTTAAAAGAATAACAGCTGAAATGATTCTTTCAAAAAGTTTTTGTGATGATTGCTCCATACCTTCGGTTCCTTTTTTGGTATTCAATAATAGCCTCATAAAGATGGGATTCTTCAAAATCAGGCCATAAAACATCTGTGAAATAAAACTCTGTATAAGCACTTTGCCACAGCAAAAAATTACTTATTCTTTGTTCTCCACTAGAACGTATGAGAAGATCTGGATCAGGAAGTTCACGAGTATAAAGAAATTTGGAAAACTGTTTTTCTGAAATCGTCTTTTTCCCCTCTTGTAGGATTTTTTTAACTGCTTGAAGAATTTCTTCTCTCCCACCATAAGATAAAGCAATATTAAGGATCATTCCTTGATTTTTTTCTGTTTCCCGACACAATTTCAGTACTTCACGACGCACAAGAAAAGGGATTTTTTGAATATTCCCCATAACTTTAAGACATATCTTTTCTTGAAAGAGAGTTTCTCTTTCTTCTTTTATAAATCTTCTTAATAACTTAAAAAGCCCCGCTACTTCGCTTGCAGGTCTTTTCCAATTCTCAGTACTGAATGCATAGAGAGTTAAAACTTTAATACCTAAGTGGTTGGCTGCCTTTGCAATATTAATGACCGTCCGACTTCCATGCTCATGGCCTTTAAGCCTTTCTAAATTCCTCTCTTTGGCCCACCTGCCATTACCATCCATAATAATGGCAATGTGTTGTGGTAATTTTTTTTGATCTATATCCACCGTCAAACCTGCATAATTTCTTTTTCTTTTTGAAGAGCTAATTCATCTATCTTTTTAATAGTACGATCTGTAAGATCCTGAATGTTTTTTTGTGAATTCCTAGCATCATCCTCAGATAGCACCTTACTTTTCTCTAGGTTTTTAACCTCATCGTTAGCATCGCGTCTGTGATGCCGAATAGCAACCCTGGCTTCTTCTGCATACTGTTTGACAACTTTAACAAGATCTTTTCTTCTTTCTTCTGTTAAAGGAGGCATGGTAATACGAATAACTTTACCGTCATTACTAGGTGTTAATCCAAGGTTGGCAGCTAAAATTGCCTTCTCAATATCACCTACAATATGAGGATCAAAAGGTTGCACTATCAGCATCTTACTTTCGGGTACAGATAAAGTAGCTACCTGGTTAAGCGGGCATTGGGTTCCATAGGCATCCACTTTCACAGTATCTAAAAGTTTTGTAGAAGCGCGTCCTGTTCTTACTTTACTAAATTCACCTTTGAGGGACTCAATAGTTTTGTTCATTTTATCTTCAGTGTTTTTAAACGTTTTCTGTGACATCTTTATTTTCTCCTTTCATGGTTACCATAAACTAAGGTTCCCACTTTTTCTCCATGAATCACTTTTTCAATATTACCGTGTTTTAATAAGTTAAAAACAACGATAGGCATTCCATTATCCATACACATTGAAATGGCAGTAGAGTCCATAACACGTAAATCTTTTTTAATAACATCCATATAAGTAAGCTCTTTAAATAAAGTAGCTTTTTTATTTTTTTGTGGATCATCATCATACACACCATCTACTTTAGTGGCTTTAAGAATGACTTCTGCTCCTATTTCTTGAGCCCTTAAAGCAGCGGCACTGTCTGTTGTAAAATAAGGATTTCCAGTTCCTCCAGCTAAGATAATCACTCTTCCTTTTTCTAAATGTCTTTCAGCTCGTCTCCGAATGTAAAGCTCTGCTAATTGCCTCATCTCAATAGCTGTTTGAACACGTGTTGGAGCACCTGCATCTTCAAGTGCTGATTGCAAAGCCAAAGCATTAATCACAGTTGCGAGCATTCCCATATTATCAGCAACAACGCGATCCATCCCTTTTGCAGAAGCTGAGAGCCCACGAAAAATATTACCGCCACCAATGACAACAGCGATTTCTACGCCCTTTGCTACAATGTTTTTGATTTCTAAAGCGATTCTTTTTGTAAAGTCAGGGTCAATACCATAACCGCGATCACCCATCAGGGCTTCACCGCTTAATTTTAAGAGAACCCTCTTATATTTGGGTTTCATGAAATTACCCACCCAAGGCAAATCGAACAAAACGTTTTACTTGAACATTCTCACCTAATTTAGCAGCTGTTTCTTTAACAACTTCACTCACTGTTTTTTCAGGATCTTTAACATAAGCTTGTTGAAGCAAACAAACTTCTGTGAAATATTTCTTAACCTTTCCTTCAACAATTTTGTCAATGACGTTACTAGGTTTACCACTTGTTTTTGTTTGTTCTCTAAAAATTTCTTTTTCCTTTTCTAAAACCTCATGGGGTACAGCTTCGACATTAAGATATAAAGGATTTGCAGCAGCAATGTGCATAGAAAGATTCTTAACAAGCTCAGTAAAATCCCCTGTTCGTGCTACAAAATCTGTTTCACAGTTGATTTCGAGAAGTACGCCAATTTTTCCGCCAGCATGAATGTAAGACCCGACAAGCCCTTGATCTGTTGAACGCCCTTCTCTTTTAGAAGCCGCAGATAAACCTTTTTTTCTTAAAAGCTCAACTGCTTTTTCGACATTACCCTTGGCTTCAGCCAATGCTTTTTTACAATCCATAAAACCAGCACCTGTTTTAGATCTCAAATCCTTCACTAAATTCGCACTCACATCCGCCACTGTTTGTTCCTCTTATTATTCTTCTTCGCCATTTTGAGTTGCATCAAAATCTTCTGGCAAAACTTCAGAATCATCCATTAACTCTTCTGCTAAAACTTCTACAGGTTTGACTAAACGATGCACCTTTTCAACTTTAACCCCAGGTGTTGTACTATCTGTTTCTTTAATTGAATACCCTTCACCCTTTTTGTCTTTGTCTTTTTTACTACCTGATTTTTCTTGTGCTCTTAATTTTTCTTCAAAAACTACTTTTCCTTTTAAAACAGAATCAGCCATAGCAGATGTATACAATTTGATAGCCTTAACAGCATCATCATTTCCTGGAATAACATAATCAACTCCATCAGGATCTGTGTTTGTATCTACAACTGCAACAACTGTAATACCTAATTTATTAGCTTCACGAACTGCAATGGCTTCTCTTCGGGGGTCAACAATAAAAATAGCTTCGGGTAAATCTTGCATATCGCGAATACCTTCAAAAACTTTTTGGAGTTTTCCTCTTTCTTTCTCAAGTTGAGCTGTCTCTTTTTTAGGAAGCTGTTCATAAACCCCGGTTTCTTTCATGTGCTCAATCTCTTTGAGTCGATTAATTCCAATCTTAATGGTATTGAAATTGGTCAGTGTTCCACCTAACCAACGATGGGTGACAAAAGGCATACCACACCTTAAAGCTTCTTCACGTGTCACTTCCTGAGCCTGAACTTTAGTTCCTACAAAAAGAATCTTTCCACCTTGAGCTGTGCATTTTTGAATAAATTCACAAGCCTCCCCAAGAAGTTTATATGTTGTTGAAAGATCAATAATGTAAATTCCATTCCGAGCTCCAAAAATGTATTCTTTCATTTTTGGGTTCCATCTCTGTGTTTGATGGCCAAAATGGGCCCCGGCTCCGAGTAAATCCTTTACGCTAACATCTGTTGACATGCTTTTTTTCTCCAATCTTTAAAACTTGTTTAAAAATAACACTCTATGTGCACAAAAGGGCACAAAGCTTCGGAAAAAGTAGCATAAGGGGTGAATCAACGCAAGAGCTTATTCTGCTTCTAAGGCACGCAAAATTTTAGGATCACTTAAAGCTTTACCAGAACCAATAACCACACAGGTGAGAGGATCATCAGCGAGCATTACAGGTAAGTCTGTCTTTTCTCTAATATGTTGATCAAGATTAGTCAGAAGAGATCCCCCCCCTGCCATAACAATACCATTGTCAACAATATCTGCAGCCAATTCAGGTGGTGTTTGTTCTAAAGTTTGTTTAATAGCCTCAACAACTTTTGCAATAGGCTCTTCAAGAGCTTCTCTCACTTCTTCAGAGTTAATTTCAACTGTTTTAGGAGAACCTGCGATCAAATCGCGACCTTTCACTTCCATGTATTTAATTTTATCTGTGACAGTTGCCGTTCCAATTTGAATTTTGATGTTTTCAGCTGTTCTTTCACCAATAGCAAGGTTATATTTTTTCCTCATGTAATTCACGATAGCTTCATCAAACTTATCTCCTGCAACACGTACAGATATGCTACACACAATACCACCTAAAGAAATCACAGCTACTTCAGTTGTTCCCCCACCAATATCAACAATCATATTGCCGGAAGGTTCACTAATAGGAAGCCCTGCTCCTATAGCAGCAGCCATAGGTTCTTCAATAAGATAAACTTCACGAGCTCCAGCTGATTCAGCAGATTCTTTGACAGCACGTTTTTCAACTTGAGTAATACCAAATGGAATACACACAATGATTCGAGGACGAATGAGTGTTCTCTTCTCTGTTGCTTTACTAATAAAATGTTTGAGCATCGCTTGAGTCACTTCAAAATCTGAAATAACTCCATCACGCATAGGCCTTATGGCAACAATGCTTCCAGGTGTGCGACCCAACATTTCTTTAGCTTCTCTACCTACAGCAACAACGCGGTTAGGACCCCCACGATAATTTTTTTGTACTGCAACAACAGAAGGTTCGTTAATAATAATGCCCCTGTCTTTTGCATAAACAAGTGTGTTTGCTGTTCCTAAATCAATGGCCAGGTCATTTGAAAAGATACCAAACAGTCGCTTCCAAAACATAAAAAGCCCCCAAATTCCAAAAGATTACAAAAAGTTAGCATCGCCCCAGTTTATTGACAAGAAAAAACTCCATTGCTAAAACCCGTGGATGACAGATCTCAATCTTAAACCTTATATTTCACAAGAACAAATTGAAAAAGCAGTTCAAAAACTAGCTGATCAAATTAACAAAGATTATAAAGGGCAAGAACTCATTTGTGTAGGCGTTTTGAAGGGATCTTTTATGTTCCTTTCTGATCTTGTCAAAAAACTGAAATTGGAGATCCACATCGATTTTGTCAGGCTTTCAAGCTATCAAAACAATAAAACTTCTTCAGGAACGGTTGTTATCACAAAAGATATTGAATCAAGCATTACAGGGAAACGTGTTCTTATTATTGAAGAAATTCTTGATTCAGGACGAACGCTTGATTTTTTGATGAAGAGATTTTTGGTCAATACCCCGCATTCTGTCAAAATTTGTGTTCTTCTTGATAAAAGAGAAAAAAGAGTGACCCCTGTTGAAGCTGATTATGTAGGGCTTAAAATTGAAGATCGATTTGTTGTAGGCTATGGCCTCGATTACCAAGAAAAATATAGAAATCTTCCCGAAATTTATTACGTTTAATTCATTGTATTTTCACCGTGCACTGTGAAAAACAAAGAGTGTTCCTTCGGGTATCTGAATAGTTGCTATTTCTGAAACAAGTTCATTGCTTAAACCTAAACTTCCTGGAAAAAGCTTTTCTTCAAAAAGGGGATATTTAAGCCCCGTTGTTTTAACCTCAACCCCTTTTGTATCAAAGGTCATAAGAGAAACAAGATCTCCAACCCCTCCATTTATTTGAAGATAATGTGTCACAACATAAAGTGTGGATGTTTCACCATACACTTCAATTTCCACCTGTGGCGCATATTTTAAAAGAAGTGCATAGTGCCCGGCCACATGGTCTTCCCGCTCCCCTCCTTGAAAACCTAAAATAATTATTTTTTGGCACTTTTTGTGAAGAGCATACTCAATGGCTAACTCACCATCAGTTTTATCTTTTTCACTTTCATATTTAATAACCTCACAATCTTGCGGTGTTTTTTTTAAAGAATCGAAATCACCCAATGTCACATGAGGGGTGAGGTTATAGTCTTTCAGTTTTTGGTAACCACGATCAGCAGCAATCACATAAGAAGACTCTTTAAAAATCTGAGTCGTCTTATCTTTTGAAGGAAGGTTGCCATTAAGAACGATCAGTGCTTGAAAATTCATGATTTTAGTTTTTTAAGCGCTTCTTGTGCTGTACTTCTTTTTAAAACAAGTTCATCTAAACGCGCTTTGTGATCATCCACCACTTTTTGAGGGGCTTTACTTAAAAAGCCTTTATTGTGAAGGCGGCCGCCTATTTGCTTAAGCTCTTCCTCTAACTTTTCAAGTTCTCTCTGAAGCCTCTTTTTTTCTTCTTCTCTATTAATAGCTTCTCCTAAAGAAATAAAAATTTCTGTTCCTTCAAAAGAACCCTCTCCAAATAAACCTAACTTCAAGAAATCTTTCTTTTTTTCAAAGTGTATTTCTGAAGCTTTTGATAGATTCATAATTGATTTTTCTAGTGTTCCTATAAGTGTTTTTTGCCTTGAATTACAAATAATATGGATAGGAGCTTTCTTTGAAGGAGAAATATTATTCTCTCCACGAATATTCCGAACAGTGTTTACAACACCTTGAATAAGGTTCATATCTTTTTTAACGTTTTTAAAAATCCATTTTTTATTTACTTTTGGATATTCTGAAATAATGAGCGGCCTTTTCTCTGAAAGATGAGCCCAAATTTCTTCGCTGATGTGGGGGGCAAAAGGATGGAGAAGTTTCAAAATTGTTTTCAGTGTTGTTTCTAACACAAAAAGACTTTTTTCTTTTTCTTTTACATTGTCACCATATAGAACAGGTTTAATAAATTCTAAATACCAATCACAAAACTCACCCCATATAAATTGGTACAGTGTTTGGGCTGCCTCTCCTAATTTAAAAGCTTCTTGAAATTTAATTATTTCTGAAACTATTTCTTGAAGACGTGTTAAAATCCACTGATCTACTAAAGAAAAAGCTCTGGATCCCCTGGTCAAGCCAGGGGATGACATGGAGGGCTCTAAAAAATTCAATGCAAAACGAGAAGCATTCCAAATTTTATTCATAAAATTTCGATACCCTTCAGTTTGCTCCAAAGAAAAATTAATAGAACGCGTATTGACTGTTTGGACAAGAAGGTTGTACCTCAACGCATCAGCCCCATATTGTGCCGTCACATCGAGTGGATCAATGGTGTTACCCGACGACTTACTCATTTTTTTACCTTCTTTATCAAGAACAAGAGGATGAAGATAAACATATTTAAAAGGAACTTTTTTCATAAATTTTAAACCCATCATCACCATACGAGCGACCCAAAAGAAAAGAATGTCATGCCCTGTTTCCATAACAGTATTAGGATAAAATGTTTTTAAATCTTGTGATTTTTTTGGCCACCCAAGGGTAGAAAAAGGCCACAGGGCTGAGCTAAACCACGTGTCTAAAACATCAGGATCTTGGCAAAGCTCTTGATTTTTACAATGTTCACACCGACTTGGATCTTTTCTTGAAACTGTTATTTTTCCACACTCGCCACAATACCAAGCTGGAATTCTATGCCCCCACCAAAGCTGACGTGAAATACACCAATCTTGAATATTATTCATCCAGTGAAAATAAATTTTTTCATAATGAGAGGGTATGATTTTAATTTTCTTTTCTTTCACAACCTTCATAGCAGGTTTTGCTAAAGGTTTTGTTTTAACAAACCACTGGGTTGAAAGCCTGGGCTCTACAACTGTTTCACAACGCGAACACAAACTAATATTGAGCTTATAATCTTCTTCTTTTTCTAAAAGATTTTGTTTCTTTAAATCTTCTAAAACTTTTTTTCGAGCTTGAAACCTATCTAACCCCTGGTAGGAAGGAACGTTTTCATTTATTTTTCCGTCAATATCAAAAATAGAAACCTGTTCGAGTCCATGACGCAGCCCCATTTCAAAATCGTTAAAATCATGACCTGGAGTGACTTTAACAGCTCCTGTTCCAAAATCTTTTTCTACATGATCATCTGAAATAAGCTCTATTTCTCTTTCAACTAAAGGAAGAATGAGTTTGTGACCCATCACATTTTTATAACGCTTATCTTGTGGGTTCACAGCTACAGCTGTATCCCCCAACATGGTTTCAGGGCGAGTCGTTGCTACAACAATAAAAGTGCTCTTGTCATTCCCGCGAAAGCGGGAATCTATTTTCTTAAACGGATATTTCAAATACCACAGTTTTCCCTCTCTTTCTTCGTGATCGACCTCTAAATCTGAAAGGGCTGTGTGACACCGAACACACCAGTTAATAAGGCGATGGCCTCGATAGATAAGCCCTTCTTCATAAAGACGAACAAAAACCTCCCTGACGGCACGAGAGAGATCTTCATCCATCGTAAAATGTTCTCTTGACCAATCAAGAGAAAATCCCATAAAGCGAAGTTGCTCATTAATTCTATTGCCGTGCTTCTTTTTCCACCCCCACACTTTTTCTAAAAACTTGTCACGACCCACATCGTGACGTGTGACACCCTCTTGAGCCATTTCTTTTTCAACAACGTTTTGTGTTGCAATTCCTGCATGATCAGTTCCAGGTAGCCAAAGGGTATTAAACCCACTCATTCTTTTCCAACGAATAAGAGCATCTTGAATAACATAGAGGGCATGCCCCAAATGCAAAGAGCCGGTTACATTAGGTGGAGGAATGACAATCGTAAAAGAAGGTTTTTTGGATGTGCTCTCTGCTTTAAAAAGGTTTTTCTCTTCCCAGAACTTATACCACTTCGGTTCAATCTCTTGAGGGTTATAATCGGGAAGCTTGACGTTGTTAGCCATTCATGGCTAGTTCTACTAAACTTGTGAAATCAGTCAAGAAATGGAGGGCACAGAAAAGGGGTACATCTCAAAATGCATAGTTTTTAGGCGAGGGTGTTAGGAAGTTCATCACAACTATAACCAGTTGATTTCATTTCACTATTATTCAATTTCGTGGGCTTTGAACACTATATGAACAAAAATACCCCCTTCAAAAAAATAAACGTCAATAATATCAATAGTTTATAAAAATAAAACCTGGCACAGGTGTTGCTTTTTATAAGGATAAGGCCGTATGACACAATTATTTTCGTTTAAAGGACTCTTTATTCTTCGGATGATACTACTTCTTATTTTCTCACCCCTTCTTTTTACTTCTTGTGGTTTACCAGGGTCGGATCATGAAGTTTTATCCAAATCCATTACTTTAGGTAATGGAAATTATCCTATTGCTCCAACTGCAATCTCTCTTGGGGGGACTTCTTATCAGCACTACACACAAACAAACTCGAGTGGGAACAATCAAAGCCTCTGCCCACAAGGAACAACAAACATTGCTCCTCGGGCACAGATTTCTGTTTCACAGACTCCCATGGGTTATCTTTATGATGAAGACCTTTCTTCAAGATGCCAAACCTAAATCTGGAATTCCTCAAAGTGTTATTGAAATTGGTTTTTCAGAACTTATTTTTTGTGAATAAGAAAGAACGGTTTTCTAAATACTGGATTGCAGCAGGAAGGAAAAAAAGTGCTGAAATAAGACATGTTGCCAAACCTAAAATAGCAAGATTTCCTAAAGACTTTAATCCTGGATGATAAGCTAATAAAAGCCCGCCAAAGCCAATCATGGTTGTAAAAGTCGTCATAAAAATAGCAAGCCCTGTTTGACGAAGAACAAGTCCTAAAGATTGGGCTCCTTCTTCCTCGTATCTGTGAACAATATGCACACCACTATCAATACCAATTCCGATAAGGGAAGGAATCACAACAATATTAAAAAAATTAAGCTTCATTCCTGTTACAAACATAATACCCCCCATCCAAAAAATGCCACACACTAAAGGAATCAAAACAAGAAGTGTTGTTTTAAAACTCTTAAAATCAATGAGTAAAATCAAAAAAATAACAAAAAAACAGAGAAAGACCGCAAGTTTACCATCCTTCACCGTAACATAAAGCATGTCAGCAAAAACAATGGCATCACTTGAGGGATAATAACTTCTTTCTTCTTGAATGGTTTTTTCTTCACCCTCACTACTTATCTTTCTTTCCACTTGAGTTTTAATATGTCGAATATCATCTGCAAATTTAATAGCTTCTCTTCCATCCCTTAACTGAATAGAAGGAAAGATATAAACAAAATACCCTGGACTTCCATCAACACCTTCAAACTGGCGAATCAGATTTTGTGGTATGTTTTCAAACTCAACTTTTGTTCTCATATCAGCTGATTTTTTAAAATCATGAATATGTTCTTTAACTTTTTTATCTTCAATAGTTCCTAAACCTTTAGAATCTAAAAGCTCTCTTATTCTTTTAATAACTAGAAACTTTTCTTCCTGATGAGGGGGATAAATAGAGGGTAAAGCCATAACACTATCAATAGTGGGTGTTTCTTTATCTGTCTTAATAATATCTTCAACAGAATCAATAATTCCAAGCGCTTCATTGTAATTTTCTGCAATAATGACAGCTGGTGATTGAGAGCGCGTAAAAATACTTCCTATCTTTTCTCGAAGAGGAAGCGTTTCATTTAAATTAGCTCTTAAATTTGTAAAATCATATTCAAGTTCAAGGAAAGGTACAGCACACATAGAAAGTAAGGTAAGAAAAGCTCCGCCCACAAGTAAAGGTTTTACAAAAGGATAGGGTTTCTTCACCTCTTGTTTTTCTACAATCTCTCTCTTTTTTATAAGATTTAATTTTTCACAAAAAACAAGAAGAGGAGGCAATACAACATAAATCGCGAAAAGAGTCATAAGAACACCTGTTCCTGTAATGACCCCCATTTCACTAAAGCCTTTAAAATCACATAAAATGAGCGAATAAAAAGCAGCTGTTGTTGTAACAGCTGCTGTCAAACAAGCTCTTCCTGTTTTAGTTAAAATAAGAACAATAGAATCATAAATAGAACGCCCTCGATACCTGCTTTCGAGATAACGAGAAAACATGTGAATTCCAAAATCCACCCCCAATCCAAAAAGGATAACAAAAAGAAAGGCTGTAATAAGATTTAAAGTTTGAATAAAAAGAGAAACCAGAGCAAAAGTCCATGCAATTCCCATAATAAGAGGAATTGCAATAAAGAAAACAGCAACATATTGTCTAAATATAAAAGTGAGAAATAAAATCACGCCTAAAACAGCAAAAATGGCTGTTGATTTAACATCATGAATAATTGTGTTGTATTCGTCCACCTTATAACGAAATGGACCTGCAATCTCGATACTTAATTTACCATCAAACTTCTCTTTATTAAGCTTTGTCGAAAAATCTTCAAGATAAGCATAAAGTCTTTTAGCACTTCCTACATCTGATTCACTTCCATGTGGTTTTACTATAAAGGCAATAGTAGAATGATCTGGGTTGACAAAATAGCTTTCTACTTTTCCCTCTTGTTTAAAACTATTTTTAACACCAAATCTGCGTGCGTACTTATCTTCAAGGTCTGAAAAATCAAGATCTACCTTTTTATTAAAAAGATTTACATAAAAAGGATTGGCTGCTCTTTTTTCGTGTTTGATTTTTTTATCTAATCTTTTTTCAATTGTTTTAAGGTCTTCTAAATCAACATAAAGAAGAAGGTGTTCTTTAAAATAACTTTTTTCATATTCATAGTCTACATAGCGAATGGAAGGATGCGCTTCGATTTCTTTAGCGGCCAATCTTACAAACTTTTTTCTTGTTTCTAAATCTTCATTCTCTACGAGGACAATAAAATTTCCAAGCCCGCCTAATTTATCGATAACACGATTGAGACTTTGTACTGATTTATAATCTTGGGGAAGAAGGGCTGCTAAATTAGTATCTATCTTAAACTTTTTAAGAAAGGTAAGAGAATAAGCTGTAAGCCCACAAGCTAAAATGAGAACAAGCCAGTAATATTTCTCATGGAATGAGGCAAGCTTATGCCAGAAATACTTCATCCCTTAACTTATCGAAAAAAGTAGCTTTTTTCTTTAATTCTGAAGGTTTGCTAGCAGCTCTAAGTTCTTAAAATAGCTCAATAACTTTAAGTTCTTGAAATGGCATAATAACAATAATCTTAGGTTCTTAAAATGGTTACTATCTTTCGCTCCATGGCTCGCTGTAGTTGTCCCACATGAATTCTTCGTTATCCCGTAAGTGCTAAAGCACTGTCCGGGATGAGAGTATTTTATCTTAATGACAAACCGTGTGCTGCGCTTTATTTCCGCTCCAGACAGTAACCATTTTTACATAAACACGAATTCAAAATCAAATTATCCAGTATATTTTTCAGGCGCATATAATCAAAAGATAGGGATAGTGCTTACAGAGGGTCGTGTCGGAAGGTAATCTGGCTTGGTCCGCATAGTATATGCGGCAGATTACCTGAGACGCGAGGCGCACTTTTTCGCAGGAAAAAAGTGACGCCGTACCCGATGGAAGTACTATCCCTATCTTTTGTGGCCATTTCAAGAACCTGAGTGAGGATTGACAGGAATCAAGACACCAATAAAAGTAAAGCAAAGCATTCTTAAACGCCTTAAAAGCGGAAAACTCACAGCTAAAAAAGGAGAAAACCCCACATAAGTAAAAAGAAGAAAGAGGCTTCCTTCTGAAGCGCCCAGACTTCCAGGGATAAAACTTGAAAAGGTGTGCACTACAATCATAAAAGCCCCTAGTGCAAAAGCCGCTAAAAATGAAATAGGTTCTCCTAAAAAATGAAGTAAAAGATAAATTTCAAAAACACCAAGAATCCATCCTAAAAGGTGAAAAAATAAAGAAATACAAAAATCTTTTTTTCTTTTTTGAAGAAAGTTGGAAGAAATACTATCCAACTCCACAAATTTTTCTTGATACATCTCAAGCCATTTTATTTTTAAAAATGAGTTTAATTTATTAATAAAAAAGAAAACCTTCCCCCTATTTTTAAAAATAAAAAAACTTAAACTAATAAAAACAAAACTAATAGGGATAAGTAATAACCGAATGTGGAATGGGTTTTTAAAATAAAAACTTGCTGCGAACGTTCCTAAACCCACAAAAATAATGCCACTATAAATATGAAGTGTTTTATCCAAGTAAACAGAAGAAATATTTTCTTTTAAAGAATAAAAGTTTTTTAAATAAAAAATCCGCAAAGGTTCACCTCCTGAAGAAAAAAAGGGTGTTATCATATTGTAGGTTTCAGCCTTCAATTTGATTTTAAACAATGTCCACAAAGAAGGCTTTCGCCCCAGTAAAAAACTCCATGCATAAGTGTTACAAAGATGCCACAAAAAAGCCACAATGAGAATAATGGAAAACTTAAAACCTACTTTCTGAAAAGAGTCGTAAATATTTTCAAAACCCAATTTGTAGCACAGAAAAAAGATAAGGCTTAAACCCACAAGCAGAAGAAAAAAATGCCCATTAAACAGTTTGTGCTTCATACTTTCTAAGAAGAACTAAAGAGTAAAGGCACACAACAAAACACCCCGCAATTAAAAGATAAAAAATAGGAAGCCATTGTTTAAAAAGCGCTAAAATAAAAAACGAAAAGGCATAAAAATCACGCTTTACAACAAAACTAAAATAACGAGGTAAAAAACTTAAAAAAACTTTTTTTTGTCTTCCTAAATTAAAAACAGCTCTTTCTATCAAAACAAGCGTTCCATGAGATTTATTCTTTTTTAAATAAAAATACATACTGAGAAGTGCTATCACTAAAAAGAAAAAACCAATGCTCGAAAGAAATAAATAATAAGAAGAATGATAATAAGAAGAGAGTCCAATGCCAAAGCTTAAAACAAAAAGAACATACACGACATTATCTGACAAAGTATCAACCCAAGCCCCTTTTTCACTTTGCTCAAACTTAAGCTTAGCAACCTCTCCATCGCACCCATCTAAAACAGAAGCAAGCTGAAAGAAAAAAAAGGCCTTTAAAAAATCTCCACTCAAGGCACATGCACAAGAAAAAAGCCCCACCACTAAACCACATAAACTTACATACAGGGGTGTTATGGGAAGGTAAGAAAGCAGCCTACTGATCCACAAAGAAATAGGACGATTAAGATTTTTTGAAATAATACCATCTGTGGGTTTCCTGCACCATTTAAGAAGAAGTTTTTCTCCATGCTTAAGAGAAGAAGGCGTGTCTACATCTTGCCATTCAAAAGCGCCTATATCATAACATCTTATTTTTCTAAGCTCTGCTAAATACTTAACTGTGTTAATCAGTGATAAAGAAAAATCTCTTTTATCTTTTAAATAACCTAGCACCTTAAATATAAAAGGTGTGCAATAAAAAACTCCTGTATCAATCGCATTATACTTTTCTATTTCTTTACCTGTGTTTTTAATTTTAAAATCTTCCTGGTCTACCTTACTTGCATCTTCAAGATCAAAAATAGAGCTCATTTTAGAATCTATAGCTAATACAACCTCATCAGGGTCTCTATTATCTGCTTTCGATCCTCCGTTCTTCCTCTCCCTTGATGGGAGAGGACTGAGGAGAGGGTGAACAGTAGCTTGAATAAAATTTTCTAAAAATCCAGGTTGTAAAATATGATCTCCCATAAGAAGAATGAACGGATCGTCCACATAAGGCCTAGTTTTTAAAAGTGAATAACCATTTTCTTTGTGCCAATCTTCATTCACAACCCACTGAATACGAATATCTTTATATTTTTTATTAATATAATATTGAACAGCGTCTCCCCGATAACCCACAACGATAACAAAATCTTCAATGTGAGCTTTCTTGGCAGTTAAAATGCTTCGTTCTAAAAGAGTCAGCCCGCAAATATGAGTAAGAGACTTTGGTTTTTTACTCTGGAGCCTTTCACCTCGTCCTGCAGCTAATATAACAGCCTTCATGAAAGTAAATCCCTCACACGCCCCACATTCATGGGTGCTTGTATCTCAGCGCGGCAACTCATCCAACACTCAACGCACTGTGTGGGTTGAAAAACATTTTTCCCCAAACCATAATCTTCATGATTAAAAAGTGGTTTTTTTTCAGAACATCTTTTAACTTGTCCGTCTGGGGTTACTTGAACCCAACTTAAACCCGCTTTGCACCCAGAAATTTTATTTCCTTTAAAATAAGAAGAAGCTTGATCAAAAAAATAATCCCCCGTACTAATATTTTTTAATTTTCTTTTAAGTTTTTTAAGTTCTTTTAAAGCATCTTCAAGTTTTTTTCGATTATTTTCTGAAATCATTCCCTTTCTATTTCCATTTTTACCAGAGTAATAAGAACTATAATTAATATAAGCCCCCCACTTTTTTGCTAAATGCGCTAGTGGGACAAGTTCATCCACATTAGAGTCCATAATAATGGTATTCAGTGTAACACGGTCAAAGTATTTTTTTGAAATCTGCGGAATCAGTTCTTCCATTTTTGAGAAAACGCCTGGTAAATTTCTCACTTTTTCGTGAAAAGAATGTGCATAATCTAAAGAAACGCAAAACTGGGAAACCCCACTTTGATGAAGCCTTTTTATTTTATCCATATCAACTAAAGAAAAATTACTGATAAGACTTACATAAGAATGGGGAACTGCTTTTCTGATTTTTGAGATGTATGCGGGTAAATCTTTTCTTAAAAGAGGTTCTCCACCTGAAATTGTAATTAAAACTGGATTCATTCGTTTTAAAAAATGAAAAAGAGTATCTCTCGTATCTTCAAAAGGTTTTTCCTTCCAATAATTACAAAAAGGGCATTGTGCATTACAGGCCATAGAAATTTCAAGATTAATGTGTAGAGGCTTTTTCTGAAACTTAAGATAGAGCCCCTTTGAACCAAGAACGACAAGCTTGTAAAAAGGGTTCATACAAAGTGGAGTATACAGTTTACGGTAGGCACTGTATAGTGTACATAGTTCGGAATATATGTATTCTGGATTCCAGATAATGCTTTGCATTTCTGGAATGACTTTTTTTATGAAAAATATTTTTTCTATTTTATTTTTAATCGGTGCTCCTTTGTTCGCATGTGCAAGTGGTGGACTCATTGATCCTTTAGAGCACCAACTTCCTTTTATTATTACCCTTCTTTTGGTGGCAAAATTAGGTGGGGCTCTTTTTGCAAAAATTCATCAACCTGCTGTTTTAGGAGAGCTTATTTGTGGTGTTCTATTAGGAAACCTTGCTTATCTTTCAGGAGATTTTATTAGTTTCTTTGAACCCGTTAAAGATGAAGAATTTATTCGAACCATTTCTGAAATGGGTGTTATTATTCTTCTTTTTCAAGTGGGTCTTGAAACAAAGCTTTCGTCCATGCTTAAGGTAGGGCTTTCTTCTTTTTTTGTTGCTTGCATTGGGGTCTTTTTTCCTTTTGTTTTTGGTTATCTTATAAGCTCCTGGTTAGGTTATGGTGCTAACAGTACAGTTCATATTTTTATAGGAGCAACGCTGACAGCAACGAGCGTTGGAATTACAGCGCGAGTCTTACAAGATTTAAAAAAACTTGATCTTGATGAATCAAGAATCGTTCTGGGAGCGGCTGTTATCGATGATGTTATTGGTCTTATTATTTTGGCCGTTGTTTCTGCTCTTGCTTCAAGCTTTTTAAATGGTGGTGAGGCTCATATTTCTTTTTTCTCAGTTCTTGTGATTACAGCCAAAGCAGTTGGTTTTTTGGTGAGTGCTATTTTCTTAGGTCATTATTTAGCTCCGTGGATTCTCAACCTTTCGAAATATTTACGTGTTGAA
The DNA here is from genome assembly GCA_016186995.1 of Deltaproteobacteria bacterium. Taxonomy (GTDB): domain Bacteria; phylum Bdellovibrionota; class JACOXK01; order JACOXK01; family JACOXK01; genus JACPKQ01. Next base: position 37,198 of record JACPKQ010000030.1, read on the forward strand.
GGAATGAGCCTTGTTATGGCATTAGGCTTTGCTTTTACTTTGGCTTATATTTCTCACATGATAGGTCTTCATTTTATAGTAGGCGCTTTTGCTGCAGGGCTTATTCTTGAAGAGGCTCATTTTGTGGGTTTTCATTATCACGAAAACTTAGAAAGAATTATCACCCCACTTTCAGATTTTTTCGTTCCCTTCTTTTTTCTTCTTATTGGAATGAAGGTTTCTCTTTCTGTGTTTACCCATCTTTCCGTAGTGACCATTGCTCTTGTTTTAAGTGCAGTTGCCGTTGTTACTAAACTTGCAGCAGGGCTGGGTGTTGTAGGAAAAAACATTGATCGGCTTTCTGTAGGTATTGGAATGATCCCACGCGGTGAAGTGGGGCTTATTTTCGCAAGCATTGGTCTTGGAACGGGTGTTTTAAAGCAAGATGTTTATTCTGCTATCGTTGTCATGGTCATGCTCACCACTTTTGTGACCCCACCCCTTCTTAAATGGTCTCTTTCAAGGAAAGAAGTGTCAAAACCTTGACATAAACAGTCAATAAAATCAACAACTTAAATGTTTTTTTAAGGTTTTAAAACAGAATAAAAATAGAAAAATGTTGATTATATGCATGTTTTAGGAATGATCTAACTTAGAATTCACTTCTGGTACGGATTATGCAAGATAGAAGTTTTAGATGCATGTCATATCCTCTCCTAAAATCACCATTCTTCCACAAAAAAAATGTTTCACTATTCTTTCTTATGAAATGAATAAAGCAAAAGAAGAAAACCACCCCTTATCTGTGCTTTTACTTACTTTTGAAAAACCAGCAACCATTACTTATCAAACGCTCCATCACATTTTTGATTCTCTTCAAAAAACGCAGTTTCCTTGTGCTCGAGTGATTCAGTTTGGAAGCCACCAACTTCTTATGGTTTTAAGAAATAAAAACCTTGAAGAAGCTAAGGTATTAGCCTTTTCTGTTAAAAGTATTGTCGAGGATTCCCAATTCTTTCTTCCGCCTTTAAGGGTTAACATTGGAGTTTCAAATTATTATTCTCCTCAGAAAGAGCCCATAGAAGTTTTCATTCGAACAAAACTCAAACAAGCCGCTCTATAATTTACCCACAGCTTTAAGTTCTTAAAAATGGTTACAAACTAATCGTATTTTCATAAAAGATAAGGATAGTACTTCCCTCGGGTACGGCGTCACTTTTTTCCTGCGAAAAAGTGCGCCTCGCGTCTCAGGTAATCTGCCGCATATTCTATGCGGACCAAGCCAGATTACCTTTCGACACGACCCTCTGTAAGCACTATCCCTATCTTTTACCCTATAAGTTTACTCTCGAGTTTATGTTAAAAAATGGTTACTATCTGGAGCGGAAGTAAAGCGCAGCCCACGGTTTGTAAATATTCAAAACTGTGCATCCCGGACAGTGCTTTAGCACTTACGGGATAAAGAG
>JACPKQ010000006.1 GCA_016186995.1 Deltaproteobacteria bacterium
TGCAAGAAGAAATTGTGCAGAGCCCAAAACATCTTGATATAGGGATGATTTTTGGAACTGGATTTCCGCCTTTTAGAGGTGGCGTTTTAAATTATGCCAACACCGAAGGGCTTCAGAAGATTTATGAAAATCTTTCTTCTTGGAATGAAAAATACGGAAAACGTTTTATAGTTTCAAACCTTATTAAAGAAATGGCGAGAGACGGTAAAAAATTTTATGAATGAAAAAATAGGAGTAGCAGGGTGTGGCCTTATGGGAAGTGGCATTGCTCAGGTGGCCGCCACCTCAGGGTTTGATGTTGTTCTCTTTGATCTCGAAGAAGATGTGCTTAAAAAAGCACTTTCAAAAATAGAAGCTTCACTTAAAAAATTATCAGAAAAAGGAAAACTCAAAGAAGAACCTTCAAAAATTCTATCACGAATTCGTATTTCAACGGATTTAAATAACTTTAAAGAAGTTCAGTATGTTATTGAAGCTATTACAGAAAATGAAAAGATAAAACTTGATTTTTATAGAAAGATAGATGCCCTCTGTGGACAAGAAACCATTTTTGCTTCTAATACCTCTTCCATTTCTATTACAAAATTGGCCTCTGTAACGAAAAGAGGAGATAAAATGGCTGGCATGCACTTTATGAACCCAGTGCCTTTGATGATTCTTGTAGAACTTATTCGTGGAGAAAAAACAGGTGATGTCGCATTTCAAAAAATACAAGGGCTTTGTAAAAAAATGGGTAAAGAAACCATTGTTGCTAAAGATAGGGCAGGTTTTGCGATTAATCGTATTCTTGTTCCCATGATTAACGAAGCTGTGTGGGCGTTGCAAGATGGAGTTGCAACTATCGAAGATTTTGATAAGGGGCTCAAGTTAGGATGCAACATGCCCATGGGGCCTTTTGAATTGGCTGATTTTGTAGGGCTTGATACGGCCTATGCTATTTGTGAAGTGCTTCATCGTGATTTAAAAGATGAAAAATATAAACCTTGCCCACTTTTAAAAGAGTATGTGGATAAGGGATGGTATGGCAGAAAATCAGGAAGAGGCTTTTATGACTACAGAACCTAAGTTCTTGAAATGGTCAGTTTACAGAAATACGAACTTAAGTTCTTGGAATGGCAGTGTCTTGCGCTTCATGGCTCGCTGTATTTGTTCCACACGAATTATCTGTCATCCCGGAAGTGCGAAGCACTATCCGGGATCCAGTATTTTTAGTATTTACAAACTGTGGGCTGCGCTTTACTTCCGCTCCAGACACAGACCATTCCTGCACATGGTCACGTGGGTTACATATGATTATAAAAACCTTTCCTATTTTTTTTTAAGAGGAGCTACGCATGGGATATAAAAACCTACTCATTGTCGTAGATAGGGAGGGGATTGCAGTTATTACACTCAACCGCCCTGAGTCTCTCAATGCTCTTAATATGGAGACGATGGATGAGTTAGACAAGGCACTTACAGAATGCGAAAAAAATGTGACAGTGAAGGCTCTTATTCTTACAGGAAGTGGAAAAGCCTTTGTGGCGGGGGCAGATATTACTCAATTCAACGCTCTTTCTCCGGAACAGGCCAAGGAATTTGCCCGCCGTGGGCAAGAGATTTTTAACAAAGTTGAAAACTTTCCTCACCCTGTTGTAGGTGCTATTAACGGTTTTGCCTTGGGTGGGGGGTGTGAATTGGCGCTTTCTTGCGATTTTCTCTATGCCTCGACTTATGCAAAATTAGGGCAACCTGAAGTAAACCTAGGTATTATTTGTGGGTGGGGTGGAACACAACGTCTGGTACGCCATGTAGGTTTGCCCAAAGCTCGAGAACTTCTTTACAGTGGAGAAATGATCGATGCACACGAGGCCTATCGAATAGGTCTTGTTAATAAAGTGTGTGATCCTCAAAAGTTATTAGATGAAGTTAAAGCAAAATTAAAACTTATTCTGTCTCGTGGGCCTTTGGCTGTGAGTCGCACAAAAAAAATTGTGAATGATACTTTTAAAGAATCTTTAGAAAAAGGCCTTCATAATGAACAAGAGGGGTTTTCCTCTCTTTTTGGAACAGAAGATAAAAAAGAAGGGGTGAATGCCTTTTTAGAAAAACGCCCCGCCAATTTTCAAGGAAAATGATTACATTATCTGAAGAACATAGAATGCTTCGAGCGATGGTTCGAGAGTTTGCCGAAAAAGAAATAAAAAAAGAATCGCAAGAAAATGATAAAGCACATCGTTTTCCTGTAGGGCTTGTCAAACGAATGGGCGAGCTTGGGCTTATGGGTGTTGCTATTCCAGAAGAATACGGTGGCAGTGGACTTGATAACTTAGCATATGCGATTGCGGTTGAAGAGGTGTCTCGTGGGTGTGCAGGTACTTCTGTTATTATGAGTGTAAATAACTCTCTTGTGGGTGATCCGCTTTTAAGATTTGGCACTCCCGAACAAAAACAAAAATATTTAAAACCCTTGGCGAAAGGTGAAAAAATAGCGTGCTTTATGCTTTCAGAACCGCAGTCGGGGAGTGATGCTACCCATCAAAAAACAACCGCACAGAAAAAAGGGCATCAATACATTCTTAATGGAACTAAAAATTTTATAACCAATGGTCCTCAAGCCGATTTCGGAATTGTGTTTGCAATGACTGATCCCTCCCAAGGTGCCAAAGGTGTTTCTGCTTTTATTGTAGAAAAAGGGTGGAAGGGTTTTCGTGTGGGAAGTATTGACGAAAAACTTGGAATTCTTTGCTCAGGCACCTCTCAAATGCATTTTGATAACTGTGAAGTGCCTGAAGAAAATCTTTTAGGTAAGGTTGGAGAGGGGATCAAAATTGCTTTTTCAACTTTAGATGGTGGAAGAATTGGAATAGGGGCTCAAGCCTTGGGGATTGCTCAAGCTGCGATGGAAGCTGCCATTACCTATGCCAAAGAAAGAAAGCAATTTGGGCGTGCTATTGGCGATTTTCAAGCAATTCAATGGATATTAGCTGACATGGCAACTTCACTTGATGCCACAAGGCTTCTTGTTTACCAGGCCGCGAACCTTAAAGATCAGGGTAAGCCCTATGCTATTGCGGGAGCTAAAGCCAAACTTTTTGCATCCGAAGTGGCGATGGAAGTGACCACTAATGCTATTCAAGTTTATGGCGGTTACGGATATATGAAAGATTATCCACTTGAAAAATATTTTCGAGATGCCAAAATTACACAAATTTATGAAGGCACGAGTGAAGTGCAACGCATCGTTATTGCCAGAAGTCTTCTAAAAGATTAATCTTAAAAATATGCATCGTTTACATCGTAGAAATCTTTGTAAAAAACTTCAGAATGGGTTTCTTTTTTCAATAGGATCTGAAGAACTTTCCAGAAATGGTTCTGATGTTAATTTTGTTTTTAGACAAGATTCAAACTTTTTATATCTTACAGGTGTGGAAGAGCCAGGTTATGCCTTTATTTTAGATTTATCTAGAAATTATTTTCATCTTTTTATTCCAAAAGTAGATGCAAAACACATTGTATGGCTAGGTCATGTTCCAGATCTTTCTGAGTCAAAAAAAGTTTTTGGTGCGGATAAGGTTTCATACATCACTGATCTGGAAATAGAGCTTAAGAAAATTTCTAAAACGAAAGATCTTTATTTCCTTAAAACAAATCATGAGAAAGGGCTTAAGCTTTGTAAAAAATATTTCAGAATAAAACCCGAAGAAAAAAAACTCCATTGTGCCCTTGCAGAATTAAGAATTAAAAAATCGAAAGAAGAAATAACTCTTATGAAAGAAGCAGCCGAGATGACATCGTTGGGGCATATTGAGGCCATGAAGAAAACTCGCCCCGGGCTTTATGAATATCAGATTCAATCTTATTTAGAACAAAAATTTCTTGAGAAGGGCGCTCAACATTGCGCTTATCCCTCTATTGTGGGGGCTGGTAAAAATGCAGCTATTCTTCATTATCATCACAACTCTTCACAATTACAAAAAGGAGATCTTCTTTTGATTGATGCTGGGGCTGAGGTCAAAGGCTATGCTTCAGACGTAACGCGAACTTTTCCTATTTCTGGAAAATTTACGCAAAAACAAAAAGACATGTACGATCTTGTTTTAAAAATGCAAGAAGAGTGTATTCAAGGGGTAAAGCCGGGTGTTTTATTTTATGATCTTCATCTTTTGTCAGCTCGTATTCTTCTCAAGGGGCTTAAAGATTTAGGGCTTCTTAAAGGTTCTGTCGAAAACATGCTTCGAAAGGGTGTGGATAAGCTTTTTTATCCCCATGGTCTGGGGCATTTTTTAGGTCTTGATGTTCATGATGTTGTGCCTCCCCCCGTCATTGCGAGGAGCAGAGCGACGAAACAATCACGTCTTCGAGCCAGTCGTAAACTAGAAGAGAACAATGTTATTACCATCGAGCCAGGTGTTTATTTCATACCTGCGCTTTTAAAAGACCCCAACAACAGAAAGAAATTTAAAGATTTTGTTCATTGGAGTAAAGTTGACCCATATCTTCAGTTTGGTGGTATTCGTATTGAGGATGATGTTGTCATTACCCCCAAAAAACCTCTTATCTTAACCCACAAATGTCCTAAGAAAGTGAACGATCTAGAAAATATTAAAAATTAATTAAACCACTTTTACGGTCTCATTTTTGTTGACTTGTGGTATATAAAAATACTGTTAAGAAAAAATGGACAGAACAGACATATTTTCAAAATTTGAAGTTCGAACATTGAGTAAGGGAACTCAGTTTTTTTTACTTATGATTTTTTCTTTAATATACTAAGAATATTATATTACAGAGTGTATCAATGTGGGCGAAGATCGTCAAAATTACCGTCTATTGAATATGATGGACAGAACTGGAAACAATATTTACTGCAAGCTAAGTGGAAAAGATTTAAAAGTCTTCACGAATTGCTTCTTGAAGAGAATGATCACATTCAAACCTCAATTATAGAAAAAGAAATAGTAAGAGTTAGGACTAAAGAATATTATCGTTATCGAATGCATGCTTTACAAAGTTTTTTTAGAAAATATGGGAATGGTTTTGATGAGGTTTATGAGATTGGGAGTGGAGCGGGCTTTAATTTGTTTACTTTATATGAATCAAAACAATTTAAGAAACTGCATGGGCTCGAAATATCTGAGAATGGTATTGAAGCGTCAAAACAAACTGCTCATTATTTTAAATTAGATAATGTTTACTTTAGCAAAATCGACTTGAGGCAGGAGAATGATCCTAGTTTTAAATTGATCACTAACAAACTTGTATTTTCATATTATTGTTTGGAACAACTGAAAAAGGATTTATCTATTGTGATTGATAATATTATTAAAGCTCGTCCATCTCGGGTAATCCATATTGAGCCTGTTCCTTTAAAAAACTCGCTTTTAGAGCTCAATTCATATTTTTATTCTCTTGCAAGAGACTATTCAAGAAACTTGACCAAGGAGTTAGAAAAAAAGCAACAACAAGGGCTTATCAATATTTTAAATATGGAAAAATGTTACTACGCGCCTACAATAAGACACTTTCCTACTATCATTGTGTGGGAACCTAGAATTTTTTAAGTAAGTTTTCATACTCTTTCTCTGCCATCCTGAGCTTTTACTTTGTCATCTTGAGCGCAGCGAAAGATATACTTCGTGATTATACCCTTCACTGCATTCAGGGTGACAAGTTTCTTTGTCATCCCGCACTTGGATCCCCGGATCCAGAATTCCTAGATTCCTGATTTTAAGGTGTCTCAAATAGTTGAGGGGTGATATCGAATGTTGGAATAATGTGTTCTAGTCCTGAAAAGTAAGCTTTATCTTCAAGCAGAGGGAGTTTTGCATTAAAGTAGCAGTTGAGTAAAACTCTTAGAATATTTACATTGGAGATGTGGTCATATATGAGATGCTCGCATTCTTTTTTAAGATAAATAAGGTTTAAATTGAAAAATCTTTCTTGAAAGGCTGGCGGTGAGGTGGAGGCTGCTGAAGTTGGAGTGCCATCTTCATAAAGTTGAAAGCCTGAACCATGATCAGATTGAAATATAATGACAACATTTCCTTTATATTTATCAGTAATGCTATGCGCTAATCCTAATAATTTCGAAGCTACAAAACGAAGTTGTTTGAGATAATATTTTTTAGCTGAGTTGATTTCATGAGCTTCATTAATAATATTGGGAGGATTAAGATTTCCATCTTCATCAAAGAAATAAGGCGTGTGTGGACTTAAAATATGACAGTAAATAAATTGAGGCTGTTTTTTTTTAGATATTTTTTTTAATATTTCAAAAGCAAGAGGAATACCCGAACTTTTGTAGTGCTGTAGAGTGGCCCACTTTTTTATAACGGGGCTGATAATGCTTGTATCAATAACTAAATTTATATATCTATTATGGACGAGTAGATAATTTTGAAAAAATCCGTGGTTGCGAGCACTGATATTGATATCAGCGTAGGGGTTATACTCTGTCGGATAGTACCCACTAGCGCCCCCTATATGAATCGTTTTATAACCTTTATTTTTTAAAAATTTCAGAATTCTAGTGTTTTGAGCTAATGATTTAGTGGCTTGAGTTAGGCTCATATTTTGTTGTTTATATAGTGTGTGTGAATATTCAAAGTTAAGAGTGGATGGTAGGGAGTTGGCAGTTGTTGGATAATTAGAAAAGCTTTTATAGGGAATAATAAAGCCTAATTTTTTAAATTCGTTTTCTATTTCTTGTGTATCAAATTTAAAGTAGGCGTTAAGGGTAGAAAAACCCGCAAATTCATCAACGACGACATAAAATATATCAGGATATTGGGATGTTGTTTGAGATTCTTTTTTAGTAGGTAAATTTTTTGTAGATTGAAAGGTTGCTAAGGCATAAGAAAAAATAAGAGATAGGGACACAATAAGGGTGTATCCTGCAAGAAGTCCTGTTGAAATTGTGAGAAATTGAGAGAGTTTTTGAAGAGAGCGTTTTGTTATAAGAAGAGAAATGATACCTGTCAGTAATAAAAGAAATGCAAATCCAAAACTAAATCGATATCGGAAAAGATTTAAATCAAACTTTTCTAAGAAAAAAACTGAGAGAAAGTTTAATTTTGTGTTTAGAAGCATATGGAGAGAGCTTTCTATGTGTCCAAAAGAGAAAAATGTGAAGATACAAAGAGAACTTATAAGGCTATTTTTAATGCTATTTTTTATGATTAAATGAAGAATGTTATAAATAAAAATTAAAGCTATGAGGGCGATAATAATACAAATAATGACAGGAGTTATGAGGATATACTCATGTGAATTATGTGTGTACAGAAAGAGAAATGGATAAACCGTTATAAAGTAAGGAAACCAGTGCTGAGGAAACTTAGGAAAAATCATTTTTGCTGTCACTTCTAAATTATAACTTTGTGTTTGTAGACTTTTTTCTTTTTAGAACTGTATTATATATTTTTTGGAAATAGCTTTTTATATTGAAGAAAATACTTTTAAAAAAGATAAGTGATCCTACTAAGAATGCAAAAAAAAGCTGTAGATAATAACTTGTTGTGCCAGGGTCTAAATACGCATGGGCTGATGTGCTGACTGTAAGAGCAACGGCCAATATTATTAACATTCTTCGAAATTGTGCCATTGATCTCCTTGTTTTCAGTTATATCAATGCTTATTTCTGCTTTTGTCAAACCTTAATCATTGCTATAGTATGCCGCTTGTTATTATGAGTATTTTTCCTGTCATTGCGAGCGCAGCGAAGCAATCCCATCGCGGTAGCGATGAGATCGCCACAGTTTCCTAATGGAAACTTCGCGATGACGGCATGGGCACGTGATGGTGGATTAGAAAATATTTTATATGCAGCTTATAAGAAAAATATATAAAGCAGTTTTAGATAGTTATTCTTATTTAAAACTTTCGGAAAGAGAGAATAAAATTACATTTTATGCAGAGGATGCTGCTAGTTTTGGGCATTTTGAAGCTATTATTACTGAACTGACATATACTTATAAAGTATGTATTAATTATCTTACATCGGATATCCATGATCCTGTTTTTATAAGAGATGATCCCTATATTCGCCCTTTTTATATTGGTTCTTCTTTTTTAAGAGTTCTTATTTTTTATTTTATTAAAACAAGGGTTTTTGTTATGACAATGCCTGATCTTGAAACATTTCAACTTAAAAGGTCTTACGCCAAAGTGCATTATGTTTATATTTTTCATAATATGTTAAGTACCCACATGGTTTTTAGAAAAGGGGCTTTTGATCATTATGATACTCTTTTTTGTGTTGGGCCTCACCATTTAGAAGAGGTCAGAAAGACCGAATTAAAATATAACCTCAAGAAGAAGCATCTTGTAAACTATGGGTATAGTCGTTTGGACACTATTTTAAAAAACAAAGGAAAAACACAAATAAAAAAAGAGGGGCATGAGATGAGAGTACTTATTGCTCCTTCCTGGGGTAAAAATGCCCTTTTAGAATTGTGTGGAAATGAGATTTTAAGTACTTTGGCAAAAACTCATTTTTTAGTAAGGGTAAGGCCTCATCCTATGACACTAAAAAAGCAACCTAAGGCGATGACTTTATTAAGGGAAAAATATGCTGCGCATAAAAATATTGTTTTCGAATTTGATGTAGCTTCGACACAATCTTTGTACGAGTCAGATGTTATGATTAGCGATTGGTCTGGTGCTGCATTAGATTATGCTTTTGGATTGGAAAAGCCAGTTATCTTTATTGACGTACCCCGTAAGGTTAACAATCCTGAATATGAGAATATAGATGTTATTCCTTTTGAAGTATCTGTTCGTAATGATATTGGCAAAGTTATTTCTGTAAATGAGTTCTCCAGGCTTCCAGGCATTATTACTGAACTTGTAAAATCAAAACATCTTTATGAAGATGCTATTAAAAAAACGAGAGATAAAAGTATTTTTAATATTGGCAACAGTGGGAAAGAAGGGGCAAAAGCAATTTTAGAAATATTAGAGGTTCCACAATGATTTTAAAAACAACGATAAGCCCTGAAACACTTCAAGATATTATTTATATAGAAAATGGAACTTATCATCCTTTGAGGGGATTTTTAACTAGAGATGAATATTATTCTGTTTTAAATAACATGCTTTTAAAAAATAAAGAACCTTGGAGTGTTCCTATTACTTTAGATGTTGATGCAGAGGTTTTTAAAAGGGCGCAAAAAGAAGACAAACTTTATTTTGAATATAATGGTTCACTTATTGGATTTATGTTTATTGAAGATAGTTTTGAAATAGATGTTTCTCAAGATTGTCTTACTTTTTTTAAAACTCAAGATCTTAAGCATCCTGGGGTTGAGAAAGAGATGAAACGATCGCAATATAGAATAGGTGGGGTCGTTAAAGTAACTCAAAATAATATTTTAAAAAATGAATTGAATCCTATTTCTACCCAAAATTATTTTAAAAAACAGGGGTGGAAAACTGTTTTAGGATTTCAGACAAGAAATCCAATTCATAGAGGACACGAATATCTTCAAAGAATAGCGCTCACTTTGTGTGATGGGCTTTTTATTAATCCTTCTATTGGTTGGAAGAAAAAGGGTGATTTTAGTGAAGAAGCGGTTATGGTTGCTTATAAGAAGATGCTTGCAGAGTTTTATCCTCATAACAGAGTACATCTTGTGGGTTTAAAAAATGTTTTTAGATATGCAGGCCCGAGAGAGGCCATATTTCATGCTCTTATGAGGCGAAATTTGGGTTGTACACATTTTCTGATTGGACGAGATCATGCGGGGGTTGGAAATTTTTATGAAAAGTACGAAGCTCAAGAACTTGCAAGAGAACTGCAAAAAAAGGTTGATCTGGGTATTACTTTAGTATTGACGAAAGAGCCTTTTTTTTGTAATGCTTGTAATCAAGTTGCTACTGAAGAGTGCTGTGCTCATGAAGAGGGTGAACATGTGACAATCAGTGGCACAGCTGTCAGGGAAAGTTTTAGAAGAGGAAAAATTCCTGACAACCGTTTTATGCGAGCTGAAATTTCCGAAGTAATATTAAATTTGAAAAAGGATATATTCATATGAAAAAACTTATTCTTACGGTAGGCCCCGCTTTTTTTAAAAGTAGTATTCTTACAAAATTTCCTTCAAAAAATTATATTTTTAGAATTAATGGTGCCCATAATGATAAAGCAAGTATGGTGGAGTGTATTGAAAAATTAAGAAAGGCCCAACCTGATGCCCACATTTTAATTGATCTTCCAGGTAATAAAATCAGGTTAAAAACACTTGAAAGCCCTATCCCTCTTGAAATAGGGAAAAATATTACTTTAAAAAAAGATCAACTTAATTATCCACAGTTTTGTGAGCTGATTCACCCTGGGGACACCGTATTAGCAGATGACAGTCGTCTTAAATTACAGGTTCAAGAAACTCGTAAAGAGGGTGTTGTTTTAAAATCACAATCGAATGGTTCTTTAAAGTCAGGTAAAGGTTTGCATGTAAGAAATATCAATGAACACTTGCCTTTCTTTTTTGAAAGAGATTTGGAAATTATCGAAACAGCTAATAAATATAAAATTACTTATTTAGGTTTATCTTTTGTTCGAGATGTGAAAGATATTTTATTGGCTCGTGAAGTAGTTAACAAAGAAATAACACTTATTTCTAAGGTTGAAACAAGATCTGCTGTTAAAAATATTGATTCTATTTTAACACAGGTTGACCATATTCTCATTGATCGAGGAGATCTATCAGCTGACATAGGGCTTGAAAAAATTCCTATGTGCCAAAAGTTTATTATTGAAAAAGCTCTATTTTACAACAAAAGGGTTTTTCTAGCTACTGAGTTTCTTAAATATATGACAGATAATCCATTGCCATCCATTGCTGAGGTAACAAGCCTTTATAGCGCTATGAAGCAGGGTATTTATGGCATTCAACTTTCTGAAGAAACATCAACAGGGCTTTATCCTGAAGAATGTGTGGAAATAGTAAATAAAATACTTGAAGAAATTAGCCAAGAGCAGAGTTTTATTCTTTAGCTTAGAAATTTTGTTAAAAATCCTAGATTTGCTGGCGCTTTTGTGCTATAAATCCGTCACCCTCTGCGGAAGTCATTTACGCGAAACTTGTCATCACGAGCCCGTAGGGCGTGGTGATCTCATCGCTACCGCGATGGGATTGCTTCGTTTCACTCGCAATGACGATACAGCGGGAATCTAGGAATTCTGGATTCCAGATAGTCCTTCGGACTTCTGGAATGACAGAAAAAAAACTTGTGAGATTTTTTAAGTTTTTCTTTTATCTTTTCCTTGCCTCTTTTCTTGCCTTAGGTTGTGGCACTCAAAGTGATCCATATGAAAAAATTCGAGATTGGTATAATACGGTTCAATCGTGGCCTGATGACCTTCTCAATGAAATTCCAGATCCTGAAGATTGGGTTGATTTACAATCCTTCTCAGACCCACAGTATGTAGGCTTTGGTATTTATCTGGATCGAGAAAGACTTTCTCGATTTAAAGATGCTGCTATTCCAGAAGTTTTAGAAATTTTTGAGAAAGAGGGGGTTCGAGTTATTCGAGTGAACCGCTTAGCTCCAGGCAGGAAAAACGTCACTATCTCAGAAGAATATGTGACTTCTGAGTCGGGAGAGCTTGCAGATTATATGAGTTCTTACAATGCCATGGGTATTTATTTCCCACAATTTAATAATACTATTATGAATTCAGTACCCGCATTTTTAAAAGAGAATAAACCCACCATCGGGCTTTTTAAAAATGTTACTAAAGAAACAGTTCTGCATGAATATTTACATCATCTCATTTATGAATTTCATGCCGTCAAAGAAAATGGTTTGTCTCTTTATACGAGAAAAATATTAGAAAAAAACATACTTGCTATGAGATTTAAAGATATTGAAACTGAGTTTTTAGCATTGAGAGAAAAAAGAAGTAGAGGTGTGTCGCTATTTCAAAGTGAGTGGGAAGAAAAATATCTCAATTATTTAGTGGGGCTTTTTAATGAATATAAAAATATTGCGTTTCATGAAAAGTCTCATTTCATTATTAATCAGTTTTTATTTGATAATCTTTATGAAGTGGGTTTAGAGGTTTCAGATATTTTAGGATTGTTTCAAAATTTTGAGATAGCCTATAGAAGGGTAGAAGCATCTTTAGAAAAACTCACCCAAGAGGTTCAAAAAGTTCACAATTCTTTAAGTAAAGAAAGCTATTCGCCTACTTTCCAAACTGAGTTTAAAAAAATACATGCAGAAGTTTTAGATTTTAAAAACAACTCTTCATTTGAAAAAGAAAAATTACGTTTTTATGAGTGGTATGTGAGAGTTAAAAAAGGTTATCCACGTATTCTTATTTCTTTTTAAATAAGTCTTCAGCCTTTTTAAGCTGGGCGGAACCTTCCTGTTTTGTTCCCTTATCATGGGTTGCAAAACCATATTTAAGAGCATCTTTATCAAAGGGTTTTTTAGCAATACACTGGACAAGTGCTTTGTTATTGATTGTAGTTTCCTGGTAGAAGAGAACTCTTAAACCTTCAAGATATTTTAAAACCTCATTGGGCTTAAAACAATCATCAGGAGAAACATCTGGATCTTTTTCTATATGAAAAAGATCGGTTGTGTAGTTTTCAATAAGGATAGTGCCCCCTTGGCAAAGGCCTCGTTTAATTTCAAAAAAGTAACGAGGAACAGGCTTGAAATAAGTCATAATAATAGTATCAAGCTTCATGATAGGGAAAATATAAAAATCAAGGTCGCATACTTTGGTTTCAAGCGTTACTTTTTTTTCTTCAGCCAATTTTTGGGCTTTTTGAACCGCTTTTTCCGAAAAATCAAAGCCACTCACTTCAAAACCTTGGGACGCAAGATAAACACTGTTTCGACCTTCTCCCATGGCAATATCAAGGGTTTTTCCTTGGCGCAGGCGCTTTAAGTTTTCTTTGATAAAGGCTAAAGGTTCTTTTCCATAGATATAGGAATCAGTTTCAAATTTTTGATTCCATTCTTGTTTATTCATAGGAATAAATCCCTGTATTTTGATTTTTTGCTTTCAGGTATAAAACTTGCCTTATAAGTTTGTGTCAGAATTTGTTTAAGATTATTTTGACTTAAGCCTACTTTTGAAAGGGCTACTTCATATTCATGGGTCAGATCAATTCCAAAAAAAAGTGGATCGTCTGTATTAAGGCTGACAGGTAAACCCCTTTCAAAAAACATTTTTACTGGGTGTTTTTCAAGTTGTGTCACAGCTTGGGTAATAAAATTGCTTGTCAGAGAGATTTCAAAAGGAATTTGTTTTTGAATCATTTCTTTTAAAATATCTTCTTCGTGCATCACTTGAATGCCATGGCCAATTCGTTCTGCTTTTAAAATATGAACTGCTGTTCTTACGTTTTCGGCAAACTCAGTTTCGCCACTGTGTATGGTGACATGAAGCCCAGCATTGTGGGCTCTAAAAAACTCAAGAGCAAAATCTGAAGGAGGGAACCCACGTTCTGGGCCGGCAAGATCAACTCCAACAATGTCATCTTGGTATTTCAAAGCAAGGTCTATTGTTTTAGCACACGCTTCTACGCCATAATCACGTGATGAAATAAGAATAAGCCCTGTGACAAGATCAAAATCTTTTTCTCCCTTTTTAACTCCGTCAATGACTGCTTCTACGATTTCTTCCCAAGAGAGCTTGGAACGGTTTGCCATGAAACTGGGGCTAAAGCGAAATTCAACTATTTTAATATTATCTTTGGAGGCTTCTCTGTGAGCTTCGTAAGTTAGTTTTGAAACGGCTTCTTGAGTTTGAAAGGCATCTTGAATGATTTCAAACTTTTTAAGAACATCTTCAAGGGTTTTAGATGGGGTGAGGCACAGTTCATCAAAGCCTAAATTTTCCCGAAGATAGGGGCGTGCAGCCTCAAGAGAGAAAGAGGCCTCAAGGTGTCTGTGAAGTTCAATTTTAGGTATCTTTTTAAGTTCTTGATAGAGCAATGAATTCATTGTTGAGAAGTGTGTATCAGAGAATCTTGAAAATTCAAAGCCTTTGACAGGAGTATGAAATCCTTGATATTTTCCGTTTCGATATGTTCCAAAAAGCAATTAAAAAAAATGTTCAACAAAACCATTCTGCTCCTAAGCGGAGTTTTACAACTATTTCAGATATGGAAGTGCCAGCGCTTGTTACACCAGAAGATCTTAAAAAATTTAATGCAAAAGAAAAACTAGGCGAGCCCGGTCATTATCCATACACCCGTGGCATTTATGAAAGTATGTACAGAGGTAAACTGTGGACGATGCGTCTTTTTGCAGGGTTTGGAACGGCTTTTGATACCAATAAAAGATTTCGAATGCTTTTAGAGCACGGGCAAACAGGGCTTTCAACTGCTTTTCACATGCCTACTCTTCGTGGGTTTGATTCAGACAATCTTAAAAGCAGAGGAGAAGTTGGGGTAGCAGGGGTTGCCATTGATAGCTTAGAAGATATGGAAGTTCTTTTTGACAAGATTCCACTTGAAAAAGTGACAACCTCTATGACGATCAACGGTCCAGCTGCCATTTTATTTGCAATGTACATTGCGGTTGCAGAAAAACAGGGTGCCGATATCAAGAAAATAAGTGGAACCATCCAAAACGATATTTTAAAAGAATACTTGGCTCAAAAATTATGGCTCTTTCCACCCAAGCCTTCGATGCGTTTGATCACAGATATTTTTGAGTATGCAGCCGAAGAAGTTCCAAAGTGGAATACCATTAGCATTAGTGGCTATCACATTCGTGAAGCAGGCTCTACTGCTGTGCAAGAGCTTGCTTTTACTTTAGCTGATGGTATTGAATATGTAAGATATGGGGTGGAAGCGGGGCTTAAAGTTGATGCTTTTGCACCACGGCTTTCTTTCTTTTTTAATTGCCACTCTGACTTTTTTGAAGAAATTGCAAAAATGCGTGCAGCTCGTCGCATGTGGGCACAAATTATGAAAGAAAGATTTAAGGCCAAAGATCCAAAATCATGGATGTGTCGTTTTCACACGCAAACTTCAGGTGCCTCTTTAACGGCACAACAACCTCTTAATAATGTGGCTCGCATAGCACTTCAGGCTATGGCTGCTGTTTTAGGTGGAACACAATCTCTTCATACTAATTCTTTAGATGAAACTTTGGCACTTCCTACAGAAGAATCAGTCATGGTGGCGCTGAGAACACAACAAATTATTGCAGAAGAAACAGGGGTTGCTCATACTGTCGATCCTTTAGCAGGTTCTTATTTTATAGAGACCATGACAGATAAAATCGAAGAAGAAGCATGGAAGTATATTCATAAAATTGATGAGTTGGGTGGAATGGTGGAGGCTATTGACGAAGGCTTTCCGCAAAGAGAAATTACAAATGCTGCTTATCATTATGAACAACAACTGAATCGTGGAGAAAAGGTTCAAGTAGGAGTGAATAAATATCAAATTGAGGGAAAAACGCCTATTCATCTTTTAGAAATTGGCGCAGAAGTTGAGAAGAAACAAATTGAAAGAGTGAGAGCTTTAAAGAAAAGGCGTGATCAAAAAAAGGTAGCAGAGGCTTTAAAAAAATTGAAGCTCACTGCCAAGAGCTCAGAAAATATAATGCCTTCTATGATTCATGCTGCGAAAGCTTATTGTACTTTGGGTGAAATGTGCGAGGTTTTGTGGGAAGTTTTTGGAGAGTATAAAGACCCAGCTATTATTTAAAGGAGTTTATGTCGAGACCTGTAAGAGTATTAGTAGCAAAACCTGGATTAGATGGACACGATCGTGGTGCTAAAGTTGTAGCTCGTGCGCTTCGTGACGCTGGGTTTGAAGTCATTTATACAGGTATTCATCAAACACCTGAAAGCATTGTTCAAACTGCACTTGATGAAGATGTAGATTGTGTGTGTTTAAGTGTTCTTTCTGGTGCTCATAATTTTCTTTTTAGAAAAATTAATGATCTTCTTAAAGAAAAGGGTGTTACTGACATGCCGCTTGTGGGTGGGGGAATTGTTCCTGACGAAGACAAGAAAAAACTCAAAAAAGAATGTATGCTCGAGATTTTTACCCCAGGAACATCTCTAAAAGAAATTATCCAATTTTTTAAGAAAAACATTAAACCCCGCAGCCTATCTCATTAGGTTTAACTAGACTGTTTCGAAATGCTTAATATCAAGAATGGTTCTGGTTTGTTTATTTTTCGGAACGAAAACGGGTTTGACTCGGGCACCTATAGAAAGTTGAGTGCCTTTCAATTTATGAATAAGCCCACCTTTGAAACCTTTGAATGTGACAAAGCCTAAAGTAACAGGTTCTTTAAGATCTTTTCCATCAAGATCTTTATAAACTTTTGTCCATGTTTTAAGAGTTCCTTCAAGTGGGGCTTCTTTATTTGTTTCACATCGTGAAAAACATTTTTCACAAAAATGGCGAGCAGGTAAAAAACTGTGATTGCATTTTTCACAATAGCTACCCACAATTTTTCCTTGTGTGAGTTGTGTAAAAAACTCTTCAGCAGCTAAACCTGCTGTATATTTATTTGTGACAGGGATATATCCTTTGACTGACTTAATTGTTTTTGCATTGGATCGTTCTAAAATATTCATAAAAAAACTCCTGGATCCCGGATCAAGTCCGGGATGACATTTTAGAGTGGCCTCCAGTATTTAATATCTGTAATATCTCCCATTCTTTCTTTTTCATCTTTAAACACAGCTTCTACTTTCATACCGATGCATACTTTTTGAGGATCCACTTCATTAAGTAAGTGTAAAAACCCAACACGTGGAGATGTTCCATCAACTTCAATAACAGCAGAGATATGAGGTTCTTTAATAAGAGTTGCATCCCAATTTACGTAACACAGTGAAAACGTGTTGACTGTGCCTGTTGTTTTAAGCTCACGCCAAGTTATATTTTTTGAAAAACAAAGTTCACAAAAAACTCGCGGTGGGGTCACTGTGCGTTTGCATGTGTCACAATGAGTTCCCCAAATTCTTCCTTCTTTAAGTCCTTGAAGAAAACGGCCAATGCCCATGCCTGTGTCCCATTCGTAATAGGCATGTGGATCGCCAAGGGTCGTGCTTATTTCATTATTATCAAAAGCTTTTTTAGATAAATGTGTTCCTCTTAAATCTTTGTGCATTAATCTCTCCCTACAACAATAACAGTACCTACTTGCATGAGGTCTCCCCATGCTTGTGCCAATCCTGTTTTTGGAAGGCCTGGCACTTGCCTGGCTCCTGCCTCTTCACGTAACTGCCAAAAAAGTTCACACACTTTCATAAGCCCTGCTGCGGCAATAGGGTTACCCACACCCAAGAGCCCACCTGACGGGCATACCGGCATGTTACCCGTACGTGCTGAAATACCTTGAATAGCAAGTTCCGGAGCCTTGCCACGATCCGCTAAAAGTAGCCCTTCTAAGTGATGCAATTCTTTATAAGCAAAAGGGTCATAAGGCTCTACAATATTAATTTCTTTGCGAGGTTCACGAATGCCTGCCATGTCATAAGCCATGCGTGCTGCTTTTTCGACATATTCCGGATAGGCGAGATCTCTGTTTGTCCAATAGGATGTATCTAAATTCCAACCCACGCCTTTGATCCACACAGGTTTGTTTGTTATTTTTTTTGCTTTTTTCTCACTTGCTAAAACAACAGCACAAGCACCATCGCTCGGTGGGGAAACCATCAAACGATGAACAGGCCAAGCCATAATAGGTGAATTCACAACATCATCAACTGTAACTTCAGCACCTAGTTGTGCAGCAGGGTGCAAAAGAGCATTGGCTTTATTTTTAACAGACACATGGGCAATGTCTCTTACAGAAATACCATAAGTATTCATGTAACGATTCATTTCCATCGCAAAAATCCAAAGGAGATTAGGTTTGAGAGGGCGTTCAATGAGATTATCAAAAATAGTGAGAAAAGCACCTTGCGGGTGTGGCTGACAGCTCGACATTTTTTCTTCACACACAACCAAGGCTGTTTCAAACATACCAGAGGCTATGTGAAGCCATCCATGGATAGGTGCAAAAACACCCGTTCCACCACCCACGTAACAACGAATATAAGGTTTGTTCCAACCCCCACTTGCGTCACTTAAATATTCACCTTTCATGTGAATGCCATCAAAGGCTTCAGGAGCAGTGCCGTGTATAACGCAATCAATATCATCGAGCGTCATGCCGGCTGCATCAAGCGCTGCTTTCGCTGCTTCAAAGGCAAGTTCTTTGGGGGTTTCTTGCGCGCGTCTTATAAATTTTGTCATGCCGGCTGAAACTATGCCAACTTTGCTCATGACAAACTCCTTGAAAAAGTAAGTACAGCACCACTTGTAGTAGGAATACCACGCCAAGAAAGTGCTAAAGCCGTATTTGCTTTTGAAAGTTGTCTTTGGCCTGCCTCTCCGCGAAGTTGTTTGACAACTTCTAAAGCTCGAATAGCACCTGCAGCTTCTAAAAGAGAGCCACACCCAAGCATGCCCCCAGAAACATTGGTGGGTGTTTTTCCATCTTTATTGAGATCGCCATTTTGAAGTGCCTGGCCTGCTTTTCCTTTTCCATAAAGCCCGATCGATTCAAGATGTTGTAATTCTTTATAGGCAAAGCGATCATCTATTTCAAAAAAATCAATTTCTTTTATGTTTTTAATATGAGCTTGTTTCAAAGCCATGTGTGCTGATGTTTTTGCATAAAGAGCTTCGTCCCAATTTCTGGTTTCTAAAGTAGGGGAGTCTGATGCCCAACCCATGCCTGTAATCCACACCGGTTTTTTGGAAAGTTTTTTGGCTGTTTCTTCATTGGCTAAAACAAAAACAAAAGCCCCATCAGCTTGTTTTGCTGTTTCAGCTTCTGTTTGGGGAGTAAAGTTAGGTTTTGATTGAAGCACTTTTTCAACTGTTGTTTGCTCAGGGAATACAGCTAAGTCATTTTGAAGCGCGTTTTTTTTATTTTTAACAACAACACCTGCAATTTGTTCCAGTGTTGTTTTTGTGTGATGCATGAAATAATTTTTTTCAAGCCCAGCTAGATAGTAGGGGTTTACATTTAAGGGACGATTCCATGTTGGATCAAGTGCATAGTTTGTAACATGGTAGTAAGTTTTAAGATTAGAAGCTTTAGAATGTGCTTCAACGACAACAATGTCCATAATGCCTGTTTTAATCTTCATGGTAGCAACGAGAAGTCCATGGAGAAGATCCCCTGAAATAGTGTGCACAGGTTTTTGAACTGCCCCAAGTTGATCTGGGGTGTATTCATCAAAAATAGAGGTTCCTTCAATCAGGTCTTCAGCACACCCTACAAAGCCATCAATATCTTTATGAGAGGCTAAATGAGCATTATCATAGGCTTTAACAGCAGCTTCATAGACCATTTCTTTATAGGAAACTTGCACTGTTTTGAGTTGGGGTTGGGTAAAGCCGACCCCTACAATAGCAACGTTTTTCGACATCAATAAGCCCCTTTGAAAAAGCTTCCTTAAAACGAAAAGTATCATATAAGTAAAAAACTTCATGTCAAGAAAAGTACTGGAATGATTGTGTTCAAAAGGTGTTGGCTTAAGAATTTGGGTTCTTGAAATGGCAGTGTCTTCACATAGCTATGAAGTAAGCACTTTTAAAGTCCACACTTTTTGAACACTACCGATGAAATTTCTGGGTGTTGCTGCCTTAAACTGTGACATGATCTGTCTAATTTTTAGTTTCTTTAAGTATGAGGAAATACATCGGTTTTTTTAAACACCCCTATATTGTAGATATTTTTGACAAATAAGGAGAGAATATATAAAAAGTATATTTATAAAATAGTTGTTTATTTTCAATATATTACAGCTATTTTATAAAATGGCACATGAGTTGCTTTTTAATGAAGTAGAGAGGGGCAGATCAGAAAAAAAGTTTAGCCTAATCCATATAAAAATTCTTTAAAGCGTTTGCTTTAAGGAGAGAGTTGCCAGCTCTTGAGCTAGGGTAAAATATTATCCCCCAACCCCCCGATATTTTTTCCTAGCTCAAGAGCTGGTTTCTTTTTGTGAAGATGTCATCGCGAGGAGCGTTAAGCGACGTGGCGATCTTCTCAAAATTTAAAAAAAATTTTGAGAGATTGCTTCGCTACACTCGCAATGACAATATATATGGCTGGTTTCTTTTTTTATCGCCTAAAAATGCTTGTGACTTGGTTGGGATATCAAATAATCTTTAATTTCAGAAAAAACGTCATCGTTATCAACAAGGCTTCTTACTTCATCCCATAACATAACTCGCTCAACTTTTTGTGAGGCTGCCCCGGTTGACCATACAACTTCGTTATAATCAATTTTTAGAGTTTCAGGATGTACTCTTAGTTTAAGTTCAAAAGTAACACCACTTGGATATCTTACCTTAACAGCATGAACTTTTTTTCCAAAACCACCTACTTTAAGTTTTTCAAAGGTCAATGCACCTAAGAGTTCTTCTACAAGTTGTTTTATTGTAATAGTGCTTGATTCTTGAACTGCTTCTTGAACTCTCTTTTTATTTTGAGACATTTCAAGAATAAGTTTTTGTATTTTACTTGCAAAGTCACCATGAATTTTTAAAGCGTCTTCAAGGGGTAGTTTTTTAACAATGCGTCCACTTTCATCTAAAACCATAATGCCTTTGTAAGATTCTCGAGCTAAGCCAAGTGCAGGGGGATTTAAAGTAACTTTCATGTTCCCTGTTTGAAAAAAACAAGCCACTTCATAAGGAACAACGCTTATAGGAGAATGAGCACGACTTATTTCTGAAATGCGTATGAGATTAAGTGTTGGAGGATGTCCAAAATTCATTTCAAAAATAGCAGCTACTTCTCGTGCCGAAAAACCAGAAATTTCAAGAAGCTTTGGAAATATAATACTTTCTTGTATCGTCTTCCGAAGGGAAGCTCCTAAACGTTTTACAACCTCAGCTATGCTTTCAGAATCAACTTTGGAAAGATCATCCATAGCTTCAAGAAGTATTTCTGCTCTTCCTTTAGAAGTATTGCGTGTTATTTCTTTTTTTAAAAAGCGTTCTAAGCAAGCAATATCATCATTTGAATACCCATGAATAATAAAGCGAGAAAGTGCCAAGGAAAGATCATCAATGGACGAACTAGGGTGAGAGATCATAACCACTCTTTGTAAAGCCCTTTGAATTTGAATAGGAGAAAGAGCAAGAGGCTGATGAACAAAAAATAAACTGAAGCTTAAGAGGGTCAGCAAAAACACAAAGAATTTCTTCATAGAATGGGCTCTTATGAAAGTTTCATGCCAAGAGTTGTAAAATACATTTCAACCTGTCATTCCCGCGGAGGCGGGAATCCAGAAATCCCTAAAAATACTGGATCCCAGATAACCCTTCGGGTTTCTGGGATGACAAAGTGGAAACTTTTATAAAATGTTTTCCTGTTTCTAATAAGAGTCATCCTTCTCATTTTTACAGGGTAAAAATTCCTCATATAGAACAAAAGTTATATTCTAATCTTGACTTTAATAAGAAAAGGCTTCATAAAAATTTTTCAGTTATGACAAAAAAAATAGCATTTATTTGTACAGGCAATTCTTGTCGCTCTCAGATGGCAGAGGGTTTTGCTAAAAAAATATTAGGAAAAAGGTGGAAGGTTTACAGTGCAGGTGTTGCTCATTCTCACATGCAACCCAAAACCGTTGAAGTGATGAAAGAAGTAGGTGTTGATATTTCCAATCAATATTCTAAAGGTTTAGATGCCATTCCTCCTTTAAAAGAAATTGATTATTTTGTGACTTTATGTGGATATGCCAAAGATCATTGTCCTGTTTTACCACATGACGTCACAAAAGAGCATTGGCCGATTGATGACCCTTTTCGTTACGGTGGAAACGAAGAAAAACTTTTAGAAAAGTATAGAGAAGTTCGTGATGACATTGAAAAAAGAGTTCAGGAATTTAAAAAACGCATAGGTGGATAAATGAAAGTTTGTGTGACAGGTGGTAACGGCTTTATTGGCTCGCGAGTTGTGAAAGAACTTGTTCGAGAAAACTATGATGTCAGATTGGTTTTAAGAAAAACAAGTAAAACACAGAGGATTTCAGATTTAAAATTTGAAAAAGTTTATGGTGATATTTTAGATAAAGAGTCACTTCATAAAGCCTTTCAAGGGTGTGATGCAGTTATTCATTTAGCCTGTATTTCTTCCTGGGATCAAATTCGCTCAGGTAAGATGGAGGAAGTGGCTGTTCAGGGTTCTCAAAACGTATTTGAAGCAGCATTACACAATAAAATAAAAAAATTGATCCATGTCAGTAGCGCTGCTGCAGTGAATGCCAACTCAACTCAAAACAAAATTTCAAACGAAGAAACAAAGTTTACACTTCAAAATTCAACCCTTATATATGCAAAAGCAAAACATAAAGTTGAAAAAATAGCTTTAGAATACCTCAAAAAAGGATTGCCCATTGTGATTTGTAACCCTTCAGAGGTTTATGGAGAAAATGATGATGATTTTGTTACTTCCGGTAATTTAAGAGATTTTATTCAAGATTGGCCTACACTTGTGCCTCATGGTGGAACAGGGGTTGTTTATGTAGGGGATGTTGCAAAAGGAATCGTTCAAGCGCTTCAAAAAGGAAGACCTGGGGAAAGATACATTCTTTCAAGCGAAAATCTCAGCATTAAAGAATTGGCAGAGCTTGCTTTGGAAGCTGCGGGTAAGAAAAGAAAAGTTATTACATTGCCTAACGGATTACTCATGGGGCTTGTCTCTACTCTCGAAAAAATTAAAGTAAAACCACCTATTCCTAAAGATGTTTTAGAATATGCAGTAAGGTATTGGTTTGTGGATAATGCAAAGGCTAAAAAAGAGCTTGGTTTTAATCCCATTTCAGCCAAAGAAGCCATTAAAAAAACAGTATCCTGGCTTAGAGATTCTCATTACATATAGATTAAAGTTTTCTAAGAAAACAAACGAAAGAACAATTGTGTCATCCTGAGGCGAAGCCGAAGGATATAGTTTGTAATTATACCCTTCACGGAGCCTGCACTCACGAAAGTGGGTGTTCAGGGTGACGATGGTGCAAAGGAGAAGCTATGCAACCCAAAATTGGATTAACAGAAAAGTCTTTAACTGGAGTTATTAAAATTTTAAATACTTTATTATCAGATGAGTTTGTTCTTTACACAAAAACACTTAATTTTCATTGGAATGTAGAGGGCCCTCAGTTTAACGACCTGCACAAGTTTTTTAACGAACAGTATGAAATACTTTTAGAAAAAATAGATGATATAGCAGAACGAATCAGAGCCTTAGGTGGCGTTGCTTTAGGTTCATTAAATGATTTTCTTAAAAATACAAGACTTCAAGAGTCTTCAAACGCAAAAAGTGCTCAAGATATGCTGAAAGATTTACTCTCATCTCATGAAAGTATTATTCAGCTTTTGAGAAAAGATTTTGTTACTTGTGATGAAAAATACAATGATGTTGGAACAAATGATTTTCTTACAGGTCTTATGGAAGAGCACGAAAAAATGGCGTGGATGCTCAGGGCCCTCTTAAGTGGAAAAGGCATTTGACTACTTAAAAAAGTTTTTGAATTGTTCCAGGCTTTGGGGGTTAGCAAGGGCGTCTTTGTTTTTTACTTCTTCACCATGAATTATTTGGGTTACGGCCATTTCTACTTTTTTGCCACTTAAGGTTCTTGGAATTTCATTAACCTGAAAAATGTATTTAGGTTTGTGACGAGGCGAAGCCTCTTTTTTAATGTTTTCTATAAGTTCATTTTTGATTTTATCATCAAGTTTTTTATTTTTTTTAAGCACCACAAAAAGAACAATTTCAATATCGTTATCGGCGTTGTGCCCAACCACAATGCTATCTAAAATATCCGGGTGAGTTTCAACAATTCGGTCAATTTCTGCAGTACCAATGCGGACTCCACCTGGATTTAATGTAGCATCACTTCTTCCATAAACAATAACTCCACCATGTTTTGTAAGCTCAACAAAATCACCATGGCGCCACACACCTGGGTAGTTTTCAAAATAGGCTTTCTTGTATTTTTTGCCATCAGGGTCATTCCAAAAACTTACAGGCATAGAAGGAAAGGGTGTTTCGCACACAAGCTCGCCCTTTTTGCCTACAACAGGTTTTGCATTCTCATCATAAACTTTGACATCCATTCCTAAGCCAAGAGATTGAATCTCTCCAGAATAAACTGGAAGCATGGAGTTACCCAACATGAAACAAGAAATAATATCAGTGCCTCCACAAATACTTGCAAGCTCAACATCCTTTTTAACATGCTTATAAATCCATTTAAAATTTTCTTCAGAAAGAGGAGAGCCTGTTGAAAGAATAGTACGAAGTGAGGAAAGATCGATGTTTTTTGAAGGTTCAACGTGTGCTTTTTCACACGCAGAAAAATATTTGGGGCTAGAACCTAAAACGGTTATTTTATGTTGTTCAGCAAGCTTCCATAATTGATCTGTTGTTGGATAAACGGTGGCACCATCATAAAGAACAAGAGTAGATCCACAGGCTAGAGAAGAAACAAGCCAGTTCCACATCATCCACCCACAGGTGGTGTAATAGGTAATAATATCTTCTCTTTTAAGATCTGTGTGAAGTTTAAGCTCTTTTAAGTGTTGTAAAAGTGTGCCACCTGCTCCATGTACAATGCATTTAGGAATGCCTGTGGTGCCTGATGAATACATAATGTACACAGGATGATCAAAAGGAAGTTGTTCAAAAAATTGTTCTGAATTGGAGGACTTTTTTTTCTCCAAAACGTGCGAAAAAAAACACACTCCAATTCTCTCATAATCCTGGATTCCCTTTTCCAAGGGAATGACAGGAGAGTCAAACGTTGAGATGACAGTGTGTTTTAAAGAAGGAAGTGCTTTTTGAATCATTTTTACTTTATCTAAAACAGGAAAAGTTTTACCATTATAGTGGTAAAAACTAGGGGCAAACAAAACTTTGGGTTCAATCTGACCAAAACGATCAAGAATTCCTTTAAAACCAAAATCGGGTGAGCAGGATGACCAAATTGCCCCAAGCGCCGTCGTTGCAAGCATGGCAACCACAGTATCGATACAATTTGGAAGAAGGCTTGCAACCCTATCATTTTTTTGAACTCCAAAATCATTTTTTAAAATAAAGGCAAGTTGCATAACTTGTTTGTAAAGCTTTGCATAACTCCAGGTAATCATCTCTCCATCTTCCCTATGATAAATAAGGGCAGGTCGTTCATCTTTAAAGCGCAAAAGATTTTCTGCGAAATTAAGCTTGGCACCTTGAAACCACTTTGTTCCAGGCATAAGAGGTTTACCCATAACTTGTGTATAATCTTTTGAAGCAATCACGCCACAAAACTTCCACACTTCTTCCCAAAAAAGCGCTGGGTTTTTGACTGACCACGTGTGGAGTGTTTGGTAAGAGTCGTTTGAAAGAGAGTATTTTTTCTGAACGTGCTTCAGAAAAGAATACATTTGTGTTTTTTGTATTTTCTCTTGAGAAGGCTTCCAAAGAAGTTCTTTCATAGGAGTTCAACTGCTAAAGCAACGGCTTCACCACCACCTATACAGAGGGTTGCAAGTCCTCTTTTCTTTTTAAGACGTTTTAAAGCATAAAGTAGGGTCACAAGAATACGTGCACCACTTGCACCAATAGGGTGGCCAAGGGCTACAGCTCCCCCATGTACGTTTACTTTTTTGGGATCAAGTTTAAGTTCATAAATAGCTGCCATCGTGACAACTGCAAAAGCTTCATTAATTTCCCAAAGATCAACAGAGTCTATACCCCAGTTTAACTTTTGAAGAAGTTTTTGAACTGCTGTAACAGGGGCTGTTGTAAACCATTCAGGTGCTTGGGCAGATTGAGTAAACCCACAAATTTTTGCCAATGCTTTTCCATTATTTTTTTCTGAAATAACGACTGCTGCACCCCCATCATTAAGGGTTGAGGCGTTAGCCGCAGTGACGCTGCCTGCTTTATCAAAAACAGGTGGAAGTGTTGCAATTTTATCAAACTTAACACGCATGGGTTCTTCATCTGTGTGAACGAGAACAATTTCTTTTCCCTGTTTGACTTCAACTGCTACGATTTCATCTTTGAAATAACCTTCCTTAATTGCTTTTTGAGCTTTGTGATAACTTTCAGCTGCGAATTCATCTTGCTTAGCTCTTGAAAACTTATATTTCTTCACACACATTTCGGCGGCAGTGCCCATATGAAAATTATTATAAACATCCCAAAGCCCGTCTTTAACCATAGAGTCTACAACTTTACCATGCCCTAGACGATAACCCGTACGTGCTTGTTCAATAAGGTAAGGAGCTCGTGACATGTTTTCCATGCCCCCTGCAACAACGGTTTTGCTATCCCCTGCAAGAATGGATTGTGCCCCTAACATCACAGTTTTAAGCCCTGAGCCACATACTTTATTAACTGTGGTGCAAGGAATGGTGTTAGGAAGCCCTGAAAAAATACTTGCTTGACGTGCTGGGGCTTGTCCTAAACCACCTGTGAGAACACACCCCATTAATACTTCATCAATGTCTTCTTTTTTTGTGCCTGATCTTTTTAAAGCTTCCTTGATAGCAATACTTCCAAGTTTTGGAGCAGGAATTGTACTTAAAGATTTACAAAAAGATCCAATAGGTGTGCGAACAGCACCTAAAATAAATATTTCTTTCTCCATTTTAGAAATGTGAAGGAAGGCGCCTGTCTTGTCAATGTTTCAAAAGATGCAAGTATTCTTTCCTTTAAGATTTTTGGTCAGACATTAAATTGTTCATTTTTGGGAAGTATTCCTTACATCAACTCTATAAAAATTATATGATTTCCATAGAGCATTTTCTTATTTTTAAAAAAGCTTCAAATTCTATCTTCTTGGAATGTTTAAGATTCCCGCCTGCGCGGGAATGACAGTAAGGTTATGGCACAGGATTTGCTTTGTATTAATAACAGTTATTGTGTCATAAAGGAGTGTGAGTGTTTAGGGTTCTTCGAACTCTGACATTGGCAGTTACAATTTTTCTTTCCTTAGAGGTTTCCTCAAAACCATACGATCAAGTTCATTATGGATGCCTTGCCGATTTTGATGAGTACAAAGAACTTAAAACAGATCTCATCAAATATCGTGAAAGTAGTTTAGGTTCGTTTGAAAGATCCTCTCGCATTAATTCACGTTTCCCTATTCATACTTCACGTTTTTTACCTGGGGCAGAAGAAGTGACTTATCCACTTACAAGGGTAGATCGCATTCTGGTGGTTCTTGTCGAGTTTACCGGAGAGAATGAAGGAGAAGGCCCGCTTCATAATAAGATCCCTGAACCTCAGTTTCCAAATACACATACTTTTTGGAAGAAGGATTTTGATACACAGCACTATGAAGACATGCTTTTTAGTCGTGATCCCAAGAAAAAAAGCATGGCCAATTTTTACTTAGAGCAATCGAGCGGTAGATACACGGTCGAAGGTAAAGTTGTTGGGTGGTACAAACTTCCAAATGCAGAAAAATTTTACGGTGAAGATGATCCCAACAATGAGGTGTATGGAAAAGACAGGAAAAACGGCCCTGTGTGGAGAGTTGTCAAAGATGCCATTGAATCGCTTGAAGTACAGGGTGTTGATGTGTCTTACTTTGATCAAGAAGATCGTTATGATTTCGATAAAGATGGCAATTTTAGAGAACCCGATGGTTATATTGACCATGCCATGATTGTACATGCGGGTATGGGTCAAGAGGCAGGAGGGGGGGAAGAAGGAAGCAATGCGATGTGGAGTCACAGATCTGTTGCTAACTTTATAATGAACGGCGGGCCTTCTCAAGTTGGGCCACAATATTATAAAAAAATGGGTGGTATTCGTGTGCCTGGCTTGCAAGACAAGTGGGTACTTGATTACACTCTTATGCCAGAAAATGGTGGAGTAGGTATTTTTTCTCATGAGTATGGCCATGATTTAGGGTTACCCGATCTTTACGACACGCGTCCTGTAAAGAACTCTCAATCGTCCGTTGCCTTTTGGTCTGTCATGAGTAGTGGCTCGTGGACGGCAGATGAAAATAATATTTTAGGTACACAACCCACACACATGTCAGCCTGGGGTAAAGAAAAATTAGGTTGGCTTGATCTTGAAGAAATTCATTTAGATCATGTTGCAACTCCAAGACAAATTGTTCTTGATAGAGCAAGCTTTCAGGGAAAAAACAAACAAGCTCTTAAAATTAATCTTCCTAAACACGAAAAGGTTGTGAAAGTTGCCGAGCCTCAAAGTGGGGCTTATCTTTTCTTTGGTGGAAGTGGGGATCTCCTCAATTCATTTATGATTAAAAGATTTGATTTAAGAAATGTTTCTCAAGCTACGCTTTATTTCAAAACATTATACGATATCGAAGAAAATTATGATTATGCCTATGTTGAAGTTAAAAAAGCTGCGTCAGGGTTTCAAACAATTTCTGGCAATATTACAACAGATCTGAACCCCAATAGCTTAAACAGAGGTTTTGGTATTACAGGAAAGTCAGACGGGTGGGTGGTGGCCTCCTTTGATTTAACACCTTTTGTTGGAAATATCATTGAGCTTCGTTTCTTTTATGAAACTGACGCTAATATGAACAAAAAAGGCATTGTTGTTGATGATATTTCCATTCCGGAAATTGGTTTTTATGATAACGCCGAAGCTGATCAAAGCTGGCTTTCAAATGGGTTTAAAAGATTACATTATGGAGAAAATGTTGAACACCATGATCACTATTATTTAGCTGAATGGCGTGCTTATCATGGTTATGATTCTGCTTTAGGAAATGTTTATAAAGGTATGCCATTAGGAGAGAATTTACCTTCCATTGAGTTTTATAAATACGTTCCAGGTCTTGTTCTATGGTATAGAAACCTGAAGTATCAGGAGGGTGATAATAACGTTGGTGTGCACCCAGGAGAAGGGTTTCTGCTCGTTGTGGATGCAAACTCAGAACCGAGGTTAGCACAAGAAAAAACACCATGGGGAACAACCATTCAGGTTTTTGATGCAGCTTTTGGGTTAAAAACGATAGCGCCATTTTTTATAACAGGACTTGATAAAAATCTTCACAAAATAGAGACCTTTGCTAACCCTCTTTTTGATGATCGTAATACTTATTATTCTGAGCTTGATCCAGATAATTCAGTACATGTGCCTAACATGGGTGTGGAGTTAAAAGTTTTAGAAACGTCACAAGACGACTCATCCGTTGTCCTTTCTCTTCGTAAAAGAATATAGGTAACTTCATGTCTGTGTCACCCTGAATGTTCTCTTGTCACGAATTATATCTTTCGCTGCGCTCAAGATGACTCCAGGTCGTTCTTGAAGTGTGATCTGAGGGCTGATACTATTCTTGCTATGCGAAAAGGTATCATTTTTGTTTTCCTCATTTTTTTTACCTTTGTCTCTTGCCAGAAAAAGCCTATTTCTCCACCTCCACCGATAGCTCAAGAAAAAGTAGAAGAGGTTGCTCAACTTTTAGAACCCGAAATTCCGCCCTTGGAAGTACCTAAAAAAAATCTGCGTGAATTTAAAAACAAACCTTTGTATGTAGAAGTTTCTGAAATAAATACAGATGATATTTCTGAAATTATTGTTTCTCCAGATAGAAAGCCAACGACTCCGTTGTTTCATGTTGAAAAAGAAGTTTTAGTGCTTAATCAAAAAACATTTGAAGAGTTTGAAAAAAAAGGGCTTCTCAATGCACAATTAATCGTTTCTTATGAAATTCTTTATGAAGGAAAAATGCGAGAGATTTCACAGCGTGAATATTTTATTTTTACAAGTTTTCCAAGCATAATAACATTCCACAATAAATTTACAGATAAGTTAGAACTCTCCCCCAGGGAGGCTCTCCAAAAACTATTTGATCAAAGAATTCTGCCCGAAAAAATAGTGTTTAGTCAAAATGAAGCGGGGGCACTTACCATCGAAGTGGGTACTGTTAAAACAACTTTTTATAACGCTAATCAAAAAACTATTTTCAAAGCTGAAAAGCAAGCAGAGCTTGTTCACAAAGTGCTAGCGCCTCTTCCTTTAGAGGTGAAGATAAATCCAGAAGATATTAAACTTGTTTCAAAAAGTTTAGGGCTTAAAACTTTCACGACAAAAATAAATATTTTAAACCGAGGAGTCTTAAAACAAGTTGAAATTGAAGAGTAAATTCAAGGTGCTTTTCATTTTTTTGCTTTGGTCTTTGAAGGCTTATGCCATTTCTTACACCGTTGTTGAAAAACCCAATTTTTGGGGTACTGGCATTGGTGAAACCTTTATTTATACAGATCACTTTCTTGTTTCTTTTGATACCAGTGATAGTTCTAAAGAAGAAGCTGTCAAAGTTGCTGAGTATTTAGAAAAGTCGTGGGATGTTTATGTTAAGCAATATAATTTTAAACCGCCTACACATCGTGTCCACACTATTTTGAAACCCACATTATCAGATAACGCTTTAGGGCTTGCTTATTTTCCAACGTGGATTTCAAACGCCTATATTGAAATGAAATCAGGTATGGGTCAAACCACTCTTAAAGAAACAGCCTCTCATGAATTTTTTCATATTGTTCAATATCAATATGATACCAGTGAAAATAGGTGGACGATTGAAGCAACGGCAACTGCTGTTGAAGACGAAGTGTTTCCAGAAACTTTTGGTTATCTTGTTTTTGAACCCCATTGGTATGAACGTTGGGACAAGGGTTTAGATCTGATGTCTCAAAAAGATTATTTTGAGTATGGTGGCTCTCTTTTTTTCAAATACATTATGGAAAATGTCAAAGGAACCAATCTTAAAGGGGATGTAGTTCAAGGCATGCCTCTTTTAAGAAGCATTTGGGAATATGCTGCAACGGATAAAGGAGACAATACATTTTCTGCTATTTCAACTGTTTTAGGTGGGGCTTTAGAAGAAAACTATATTTATCAAAATATTTTTGCCGATTTTGTGGCTTCCGTTCAGGTGAAGAAAGATGTTTTAAACTATTCTTTTAAAAGAGGAAGTGAAATTATAGGTAAGCTTCACCCAGAAATACTTTATAGCAATTTTTATTACTATAATTTTAATCGACAAACAGGCGTGATTTCAGCTGGCCCTGAATATGAATTAAGTTCACTAACCGCAAAATATTTCGAAGTTCTTTTGCCAACTTATAGAGAAAGTCCTTTACCGCTTTATTTATTTGTAAGTGGACGTTATGGGAACTCTTTCAAAGTGCGTGTTATTGGAGAAGCACACAATAAAAAAGAAGTATTAAGAGGCGAAAAGGAGGATCGCTCTCCAGCCACTCGACTCACACTCCCCAAAGTAGGTGGAAAAGAAGGTGGAGAGGGTTTTCAAAAAGTTTATGTAGCCGTCAGTAACCCACTTAAAAGCAAAAAGGAAAGGTTTCAGATTCGTTATATTATAGGGGGTGCTCCGTATCTTAAATCTGTCACAATTGTAAGAGAAGATGACAAAAAAGCAATTTATCAAGGAGAGTGGGTAGAAGAGAAAGATTCAAGAAGTAGTGTTCACAGTCGAAAGTTAAAAACACAAAAAACACCCATGAAGGCTGAAGATGGAAAAAGTATCAGACTTGAAGTTGAGCTCAAGTTTTCAGAGCCTCTTTTTTCTTATCCAGAACTTTTTTTATTACAAGGGGCAACACCACTTCCAGGGGTGAGTTTTATTTCTTCTAAAAAATCCGAAGATTATAGAACCTGGAATGGAACACTTGTGCTTCCACGGCTGGGGGAAGACACAACAGAACTTACTTTAAAAGTTTCGGCGCGGGATATTAAAGGGGATTATTTAGATACAAATCCCATTTCGGTTGCAGAACTTGAAGACGATGGAAGCAGGTGGTTGCGTTACGAAGGAGATGGAACACGGGGTACCTATGGTGGGGCTGATCAAAATCACAAGATAACATTTCAATATGAAGGCGGAAAATCCATTGTTCTTCTTGTGGATGCTTCAGGCAGTATGAAAGACAATGGTAAGATTGAAAAAGCAAAAAACTCTGCCATTGAAACCATTAACAATATTTCTTCTAAAGATGAAGTTTCTTTATGGGCTTTTTATGATTGTCGTTATATTAAAGTACTTCAAAACTTTACTCATAATAAAGAGCCTCTCATTAAAGCAGTTCAAGGTATTCAGCCTGCTTCAGGAACGCCCTTAGCTGAGGGTATTAAGCTTGCAGGTAATTATCTTTTGAAAGAGGCTTCAAACGAAGAAAAAATACTTGTTGTGCTTTCTGATGGTGCGGAAAGTTGCGATGGAGACCCAGCCGCAGAGGCAAATGCTTTAACAGCGCACAATTTAAAAGTGCAATACGCCCCTTATTTTTCAAAGGGAACAAAAGAAAAGGGTGATAAAGAACCCGAAGAGAAAGAGTTACCTCCTCATGAGGATCCAGTGCCACCAGAGGAAAAAGAAAAAGATGAATTTGTACCTTGCGACCCGCAGATATGGAAATCTTATGAAGTGAAAGAAGAAGGCGAAAAAATTCGTTATTATGTAATTTTTTACGAAGAAAAAGAAGCAGAAAAAAATTGTGTGATTTCTGCTCAAGTAGAGACCTACGGTGTTTATTATGGTGAAGTTGTTGGGGTAAAAGATTCTTTAAGCTGGGGAATTAATTCACAGCCTTCTCAAACTCAAAAAGAAACAGCTTATTATAAAACACAACAAAAATTATTTATTGAACTAGGTAGAAAATACAAAGACCAAGCCCATTATACACAACGTGATGCGCTTGAAAGGGTTGATTACTTAGTTAGGAAAATACTTAAAAAATGAAATTTAAACTATTTTTCATCATGTTTTTTTTCTCTCTCATCCTGAGGGCTCAACCCGAAGGATCGATATCTAAGATTCAAGATAATTTTGAGCCAAACGACACAATAGAACAATCAAAACCCATTACTTTTGAAACACCCCATATTTTTTCTTTAAAAGAGCAAACCGATCAAGATTGGTTTTCATTTGTCATTCCAGCCCTGGGTTCCGACCTCTGGGGGAGACACCTCCCAGGACAGGCTCCGGCTGGAATCCAGGATCAACCTAAGAGCTATACTACCTTCAATATAGGTGGATTTTCAAACACCTCTCGATATTTTTCCGTAGAAGTTTTTGATCAAAATAAAAAACCCATCCCCATCTTTGAAAAGAAACAAAATTTACCTTTCACGCTTTTGCTTGAATCAGGAAAATACTATCTTAAAGTAACCCATGCAATAGGCCAACTTTATACACAAAAACTTACGCATCTTTTTTTAAGCGTAACACCTAACATTGATTCTCTTGAACCCAATGATAAGAAAGAAGAGGCCAGGCCTGCAAAATTTAACCAATATCAATCACTTCATTTATTTCATGCAGGCGATCTCGATTATTTTCATTTTGAAATACCTGAACAAGGATATTTTAGAGTTTTTGTAGATAAAAAATATGCTTTGCAAACTCGGTATGAAATTATTTCTCAAAAAACTAACTTGTCATCCCTGCATACAGCCGAAGGCAACAGCAGGGATCTAAAAAGCGAAGCTACCTTTAAAAATGTTCCCATTTCTGGTTATGAATGGATTCGTATTGAACCTGGAAAGTATTTTATTAAATTTTATAGATCTGAAGATGGATATAGATTATGGTACAGAAAATATCCGTTCTATCTTAAGTTTTTACCTGAGATAGATAGTGGAGTACCTCATACAGATAAACAAAGTGCACGAGTACTGCAATTAGGTAAAGTAGGGTTTTTTTATATTCCTATTATGTCTGATCAAAACTATTTTAAAGTAGAAATACCTGAAGAGGGGCGTTATTTTTTAATGGTTCGCCCTGGTTATAAAGAAAATGGAGTGTTTGAAACTGAGATTTGTCCTGAAAATGAAAGTAATATGGAGGACAAGTGTGAACAGTTTCAAAATTTTGATAGGTACAAAAATTTTAAGAAAGGAGTGTATTATATTAACATTTATAGAAAATATCGTTACACATCCTTTATTGATCAAAAATTTGAACTGTTACTTGTCAAAGGTGATGGCGGAAAATCTCCGCTTGATTTTTATATTATTGATCTTGAAGGAGGAAATGCAACTGAAGCCCTTAAAAAAGTAACTGAAGCGGCAGGAGGGCATTATGTTCAAGCAAAATCAGAACGAGAGATTAAACAAGCCCTTCAAGCGGCTGCCAAACAAAAGGGTCGTTCTTTTCTATGGCTTATGATAGTGGCCGCTATTTTAATAGCTTGTGGACTCGGTGGCTTCTACCTCTACAAAAAACGTAATCCCCTTTGACTTAAAATTCTTTTCTTGTCATCCTACCAATGATGTCAATCAAAATAAAACCTCTGAGTCTCGTGGGGCCTATGGGATGTGGAAAATCTACCTTAGCACCACTTTTAGCCAAAGAACTTCAATGGCATTATTTTGATACCGATCAAATCGTTGTTCAGAATGAGACTTTGCTTTCCTGTCATTCTGAGCGAAGCGAAGAATATAGATCCTTCATGAGAAGTTTTGGAAGATTGCCTCAGGATGACAGAGGGAATAAGTTAAAGGCACTAGAAATATTTCAAAAAAAAGGAGAACTTTATTTTCGAGAGCAAGAATATCAGGTTTTGAAAAAGATTTTTGAAGAAAATAAAAATAGTTATTTTGTTATTGCGTTAGGAGGTGGAACACTTGTCTTGGAAAAAAATAGAGATCTTCTTGTTTCTCAAACAAAAAGTATTTTTTTAAAAACTTCACTAGAAGAAATAGAAAAACGTCTTTTTTTAGAAGATAGGCCTTCTTGGTGTTCTACTTGGCTTCAAAAAGTATATCCTCAAAGAATTGGGTTTTATGAAATGAGTGATATTATTATTGATACAGATTTTAAAAATCCTTCTCAGATTGTAAAAGAAATTGTTTCTGCTCTGAGTTCGTGAACAAGTTTTTCGTAAGTTTTAAAATCAAGTGCTTGGCGCCCATCACTTAAAGCTGTGTGCGGAGTAGGGTGAATTTCAATCATGAGTCCATCAGCGCCACTGACCAATGCTGCTTTTGCAAGTTTAGAAACATAGTGCGCATGGCCCACCGCATGGGAAGGGTCTACCATAATAGGCAAGTTTGTTTTTTCTTTAAGAATAACAACGGCAGATAAATCAAGCGTATTACGAGTCGAAGGCTCAAAGGTTCGAATACCTCTTTCACACAAAATAACATTTGGGTTTCCTTCACGTGTAATGTACTCGGAAGCCCATAACAACTCTTCTATTGTCATCATCATACCTCTTTTAAGAAGAACGGGTTTTCTTTGCCGACCTGCCTCTTTAAGAAGATAGGGGTTTTGTGAACTGCGAGCGCCTATTTGAAGAACATCAACATACTCATAGGCCAGTTTTATTTGTTCAGGTGTTGCTACTTCTGTCACTGTAAGAAGATTAAATTCTTCCCCAACTTCTTTAAGAAATTTAAGGGCTTCTTCACCTAAACCTTGAAAACTTTGAGGGCTTGTCCTTAGTTTAAAACTACCCCCCCTTAAAAGAGGTGTTTCAGTTACTTTAAGAAAAGCAGCTATTTCTTTGATTTGGTTTAAGCTTTCGACAGCACAGGGACCTGCACAAAGAAGTTTTTTTTCTCCACCTATACTCACCCCGTTTTTTCTTAAAGTAATTTCTCTGGTTTTTTCCATGTCCTTTTTAAAGATATCCGATACGTATGTTAGGAGTGAACCTTTAAAAAAGGAGAGCAATCATGGTAGGAGAAGGCGTTATTAAATATTGTATCGAAGAACATTGTGCAAGCCAGGCTCTCACAAAGGGATATTGCAGACTTCATTATATTAAAAATTGGAAGCATCTTAAAATGCAAGAAAAACTTAAATCTGAAAGACAACTTAATGAATACATTGAGCGTATGATGGATAAATATCCTGCAGATTACATTAAAATGATTCGAGAAGATCTTGCTTCAGATAAAGACCTGAGTGATCTTTTAACCCATGATCACTCAGATTCAGAGCATGAAGTGCTTGATGAAGATACTTTTGAAGTTCTTGAAGAACTCAAAAAGGGTATTAAATAACTTTCATGTTTGAAAAGCGTCCTCTTATTATTTACGATGGTGACTGTCGCATTTGTTGCCGCTGGATTAACTTTCAAAAACATAAAATCAAAAAGAATCTTTTTTACTCTCCTTATCAAGATGTGCCGCAAGATTTTTTGAATATACCTTTAAAACAATTTCAAAAAAGTCTTCATTACATTGATGAGAAAGATCATGTTTTTGCAGGAGCTTATGCTGTGTGTAAGCTGTGGTCTTATAGGGAACATTTAAAATGGGTTCTTTGGCTTTATGAAAATATTCCCGGTTTTTCATTTGTGGCCGAGTTGCTTTATCAGTTAGTTGCAAAAAATAGAGCTCGTTTTCAAAAACCCTGATTTATATCTTCACTAGTCCTATCTTTTGCCTGTCATTGCGAACGAATGTGAAGCAATCCCCTAGAATTGATTTTTCAATTCTAGGAGATCGCCACGGGTTCTTTTGAGAACCCTCGCGATGACAGAGGGAGTCGTATCCATGAGAGAATTGGGGTGTGTTTTTTTTCGCACGTTTTGGAGAAAAAAAATATCCCCAATTCAGAACCAAGGTTGTTCATGAGGGCTATCAAGAACCTAAGTATCGAACTAAAAAATATGCCCCAATTCAGAAGCAAAGTCGAATAAATCCTGGATTCCAGCTTTCGCTGGAATGACAGGAAAGCCATTTTAAGAACCAGGTTTTTGATGGCTTGCGTTTTTTGTAAGTCTTGTTTAAATCTCTCTTGATGCAGAGAAAAAAGGTTTTCATTAAAACATGGGGGTGTCAGATGAACCTCTATGATTCAGAACGTTTGTATAAATCTTTAAGCGGACAATATGAGCCTACTTCTTCAGAAGAAGAGGCTGATCTTATTCTCTACAATACGTGTTCTGTCCGGGGAAAGTCCGAGCAGAAAATAAGAAGTACTTTAGGAGAAATTAAAGATCTTAAAAAGAAAAAACCTCACCTTGTGATTGGGGTTGGAGGGTGTGTGGCCACACAAGAGGGTAAAAAACTTCTTAATAAAGTTTCCCATTTAGATCTTGTTTTTGGTGTGGATCAGATTGAAGAAATTCTACTTTTAATTGAAAAAGCAAAAAAGAAAGAACGCTTGAGTCAAATCTCATTTAAAGAAGAATATTCTTTTTACGCAACAAACACCATTGTTGATAATAAAAATTTTTCAAAGGTTTCAAGTTATGTTTCAATTATTCAAGGATGTGAAAAGCCCTGTACGTTTTGTATTGTTCCAACAACACGTGGTTTTGAAAAATCAAGAAACCCACAAGAAGTTATTAATGAAATACAAAGTTTAGTAGATGCGGGAACGAAAGAAATTATTCTTTTAGGACAAAATGTAAATGCCTACCGAACAAAAAATACAAGTTTTGAAGATCTCATCACATTAATAGAAAAAAAAGTGACAGGTTTAAAGCGCCTGCGTTATATTACTTCTCACCCTAATGATGTAAGTAAAGAAATTGTACAAATTCATAAAGAAAGTTCTCTTTTGGCAAAGCACATTCACATGCCTATACAAGCAGGCTCGACGCGTATTCTTAAACGTATGGCACGACTTTATTCAAAAGAAGAGTATTTAGAAAAAGTAGAAAGTATTCGTTCTCAAGTAAAAAATATTTCTATTAGCTCTGATATTATTGTTGGCTTTCCAGGAGAAAGGGATGTGGATTTTGAAGAAACACTAGATGTTGTTCGCAAAAATCAGTTTGATCAGGTTTATGCTTTTAAATATTCTCCAAGGCCAGGAACCCCTTCAAAAGAAAAGTTGAATGACGATATTCCAGAAGAAGTAAAAGATGAAAGACTGCAAAAAGTTTTAGATGTAGTGGATCAAGTGATGCTTCAAGGAAACAAATTGTATGAAGGAAAAGAAGTGGAAGTGCTTGTTGAAGGCGCTTCTAAAACGAATCCACACATGCTTACAGGGAGAACCAGTAATAATAGAATTATTAACTTTCCTGGAGATATTTCTTTAAAAGGTGAACTTTTACCCATACAGATTAAGAAAGCCTTAGTCTATTCTTTAGAAGGGAGTCTTTCTTAATATTGACTCCCTGTGTCATTTCGTGTACATCCATGAAGTCAAAAAGGTCCCCTTAAAAAGTAATTGAGTACCTGAAAAAATGGATAAGTTTATAGAAACACTCACCTTTGATGATGTTCTTTTAGTTCCCGGTAGTTCTGAAATCTTGCCTTCTGAAACAAATCTTAGAACAAAACTGACAAGGAATCTTTCTCTGAATATTCCTATTATAAGTGCTGCCATGGATACCGTAACAGAGGCTAAAACTGCCATTGTTATGGCTCAAGAAGGTGGTATTGGGATTTTACATAGAAATCTTTCTCAAGTGGCTCAAGCTCGTGAAATAGAAAAAGTTAAAAAATCTGAAAGTGGAATGATTCTTGATCCTATTACCGTGCGCCCTGATCACAAAGTAGGTGAAGCTCTTAAAATTATGGAAGAGTATAAAATTTCAGGTCTTCCAGTAACGCAAGATGGCAAGTTGGTCGGAATTCTTACAAATCGTGATCTTCGTTTTGAGACTCATATGGATCTTAAAATTTCTGATCTTATGACATCCAAAAATCTTGTGACAGCACCCGAAGGAACAAGTTTAGAAAAAGCTCAAAAAATTCTTCATAAACATCGTATTGAAAAACTTCTTGTTGTAAATGAAAAGGGAGAACTTAAAGGACTTATCACTATTAAAGATATTGAAAAACGTATTAAATATCCTTTGGCTAATAAAGATAAATTAGGAAGATTGATGGTGGGTGCTGCTATTGGCGTAACAGGAGATTATTTAGAACGTTTAGAAAGATTAGCTGATGCATCTGTTGATGTTGTTGTGATTGATACAGCACATGGAGATTCGAAAAAAGTTTTTGAAGCGGTAAAAGCAGCTAAAAAAAGATATCCAGAACTTGAACTTGTGGCAGGAAATATTGCAACAGGAGAAGGTGCAAAACATCTTATAGATTTAGGAGTTGATGCGGTAAAAGTAGGAATGGGGTGCGGTTCTATTTGTACAACACGCATTATCTCGGGTGTTGGTATGCCTCAGATGACAGCTATTTTGAATACAGCCAAAGTTTGTAAAGAAGCGGGGGTTCCACTGATAGCTGATGGAGGCATTAAACAATCTGGAGATATTACAAAAGCATTAGCAGCAGGGGCTCAATCTGTAATGCTCGGCAACATGCTTGCAGGAACAGATGAGAGTCCAGGAGAAACAATCTTTTTCCAAGGAAGAACTTATAAAGTTTATCGAGGTATGGGGTCTTTAGGGGCTATGCAATCAACTTTTTCGAGAGATCGTTATGGGCACGATGGAGAAAATTATTCTTCAACAAAGTTGGTTCCTGAAGGAATAGAAGGGCGTATCCCTTACCGTGGTAATTTAGGGGCAGTGTTACACCAACTTTTAGGAGGCATTCGTTCTGGAATGGGGTATGTAGGATGTTCCACTATTTCTGAACTTCAAGAAAAAGCCCGCTTTACTCGTATTACAGCACATGGGTCTACCGAAAGCCATGCACATGATGTAACGATTACAAAAGAAGCTCCTAATTATAGATTGCAATAATAATGAAAGAATCTTAGAAGAAATAAAAAAGAAAAAATCGAAAGCGATTATTCTTTCAGGAGGGCCTGCTACCGTTTTAGAAAAAGCATCTCCTCGTGTTTCAAAAGAAATTTTTGAATTGAATATTCCCATTTTAGGAATTTGTTATGGAATGCAGCTCATGAGCCAATTGCATGAAGGAAAACTCTCTCAATCTTCAAAAAAAGAATTTGGGAAAGTAACGATGAGACTTCAAGAAAAAAATTCTTTGTTTTTAGATGTTCCCTCTATTTCACAAGTATGGATGAGTCATGGTGATAGATTAGAAAACTTACCACAAGGTTTTAAAGTTTTGGCTACGTCAGAAAATTCACCTATTGCAGCGATGGCACATAGTGAAAAACACTTTTATGCTCTTCAATTTCATCCTGAAGTCATTCACACAACATACGGAAATCAGATTTTAAAAAACTTTGCACGAACGATTTGTAATCTTAAAGAAACGTGGACAATGGAATCTTTTATAGAAACCGCACTTGTTAAGGTAAGAGAGCAAGTTGGAAGTGAAGGCGATATTTTATGTGGTCTCAGTGGAGGAGTGGACTCTACAGTGTGTGCTCAGCTTTTAGCAAAAGCAGTGGGTGAGAGAGTCAAGTGTGTACTTGTAGATACAGGCCTTTTAAGGTTAGGAGAAGTAGAACAAGTAATTGAAGCTCTTAAGCCTGTTGGTATTAAAGTGCATGGTGCCCACGCCCAAAAAGATTTTTTAGAAGCGCTTCAAGGTGTGATAGATCCAGAAAAAAAGAGAAAAATCATAGGGCATAAGTTTATAGAAGTATTTGATAAAAAATCGAGTGAATTCAAAAATATAAAATATTTAGCTCAAGGAACTCTTTATCCTGATGTGATTGAATCTGTTTCAGACTGTGGCCCTTCAGCCACTATTAAAAGCCATCACAATGTAGGTGGTTTACCTAAAAAGATGAATTTGAAGTTAGTAGAGCCTTTAAGAGAGCTTTTTAAAGATGAAGTAAGGCGTGTTGGTTTAGAGCTCGGACTTTCAAAAGAATTAGTAGGGCGGCATCCATTTCCAGGGCCTGGTTTAGCTATACGTATTTTAGGAGAAGTTACAGAGGAAAGAGTAGAGGTGCTTCAAAGGGCGGATGCTATTTATATTGAAGAGATTCACAAGGCTGGACTTTATGATGAAATTTGGCAAGCCTTTGCAGTGCTTTTACCTGTAAAATCCGTTGGTGTTATGGGAGATGCGCGAACCTATGAAAATGTTTTAGCTTTAAGAGCTGTAACAAGTGTCGATGGAATGACAGCTGATTGGTATTCCTTCCCACATGATGTTTTAGGAAAAATCTCAAATCGAATTATCAATGAGGTAACGGGTGTCAATCGTGTTGTTTATGATGTGTCATCAAAACCACCCGCTACCATCGAATGGGAATAAAAAGTAATTAATAATCTTCGTCTGTTGTGGGTTCATCAGGCGTTGTTTCTTCTGGCGTAGATTCTTCATCGGCTGGTGGAGCAGGTTGTGGTTCAATTTCTTCTTCCAAAGGTTCTTGGTAACCTTTTTCAGTCTCACTACTTTTTTCGTTCGTATCACTTGTAGCAGTGTTATTTTCTTCTGTAACAGCATTATCTTTTTCTTCGTTTTGAAGATCCAGACTTTCAGTTTCTTCAACATCTTCTACAGTATTATCTTTCTGAGAAGTCTTGAGTAAGGTGTACCCACCTACAACAAGAGCCAGAACAAGTAACCCACCTAACAATATTTTTTTATTCATAGACACCTCCCTGTGGTGTTAATTTTCACGAATTCTCTCACGCCGTGAGAAGGTGTCAATTAAATTTAATACGCCCTTCTATTTGAGGAGAGATAGCTTTTTTAGTTAAAATATACTGTTTCAAGGCGCCTGAAATAATGTAACCACTGTCTATCTTCTTTTTATCTTTAAGCATTTCATACCCATCCCCACCATTGGCAGTAAAATCATTAGCAGCCACAGAATAAACTTTATTGCCATCAAGAGGTGCTCCATTAATAAGCACATCTTGAATGTGGTTATCTTTGATTGTCATCTTGATGCCAGAAACTTGTAAAAAACCACCCGCAGGTCGTGGAAGACTTGCTGATCTATTAAGCACTTCAAGAAGTTCAGAGCCAGTGAGATTGAGAGTTACGATAGTGTTATTAAATGGAAAACTTCTTCTAATATCGCCAAAAGTGATGGTACCTTGGTTCATAGAGGCCCTAATTCCACCACCATTGTGGATGGCAACATCTGCTTTGGTGAGATCACGAAAAGCGTCTGTGACAAGGTTTCCTAAATTTGTTTCTCCACTTCGAACGTTTTCACGTATCCCATCAAGGACTACCTTTGATGTACCTAGAGGCTCTTTCATAAGAACCGCTGCTTTATCTAACCAAGGTTTTAAAAATGAAAGCATTTCAGGATCTTCAGGAATATTTTCATCAAGTTTATGCATAATATATTCATAGTTTTTTATTTTTTTCGTGTGTTTATCAATTTTAAGATGAAGTTCTCCAAGATATTGTGCAAAATGCTTTGCTTGTAAGATAAGTGCATTATTTTCTTGAACGGGTTGTTCTAAAAGATTGTGGTTATGACCACCCACAATCACAGAAAGCTCTGGGATGTTTTTTGCAAGTGTTGTGTCACCTGATTCTTGTATTTCAAGAGTGCCATCTGGATAAAAACCTAAATGACTCATGGCAATAAAAAAATCAACTTGACCTTTAAGTTCATCAACAACTTTGCGAGCTTCTTCTGATGCATTTTTAAATTCAATATCTTTAATAACATTTACATTTGAAATGTATGCTGAATCTGTTGTTGTAAAACCAAGAATGGCAATTTTTAGACCATTTATTTCTTGAAGCAAGAAAGGTTGAAAAAGACGACTTTTTGTTGTTTTGTCATAAACATTAGTTGAAATAAACGGAAATGTTGCCCAAGCTCCTTGTTGTTTTAAAAGTGTCAGTGGATTGTCAAACTCGTGATTACCCGGGGTCATGGCATTAAAGCCCAAAAGATTCATGCCTTTAAAGCTGGGTTCTCCAAGGTTTAGGTCTGACTCAGGCGCTCCTGTATTAATATCACCACCTGAAAGGACAAAAACATTTTTATTTTCTGAGCGTATTTTTTTAATGATTGTTAGTTGTTTAGCAAAGCCACCTTGGTTCTGATCATTCGCCCAACAATAACCATGGTGATCATTGGTGTGTACAATGACAAGATCCAGTGTTTTATTTTGATTGAGGAGTAAAAGTCCACCCACTAAGAGTGCAGTGAATAGTGAAGTTGAGACTAGAATTTTTTTCATTTTTATTTCCTTTAAAGTGCCTTCGAGGTAACA
Source organism: Deltaproteobacteria bacterium (assembly GCA_016186995.1). Classification (GTDB taxonomy): domain Bacteria; phylum Bdellovibrionota; class JACOXK01; order JACOXK01; family JACOXK01; genus JACPKQ01. Next base: position 42,975 of record JACPKQ010000006.1, read on the forward strand.
TTGACCAAAACATTCGTCAATGTTACTTCATTTCTATGGCTCAAGTAGAAATTTACACTGCTGATTATTGTTCCTATTGCAAGGCAGCAAAAGCCTTACTCAAAAATAAGGGTGTTGTCTTTCAAGAAATTGATGTAACACACGACTTAGAAAAAAGAGCAGAAATCGCAAAGCGTTCTGGACAGAAAACAGTACCTCAAATTTTTATTAATGATCAATCTATTGGGGGTTTTTCGGATTTAAAGGC
>JACPKQ010000005.1 GCA_016186995.1 Deltaproteobacteria bacterium
TCTCGATCTCTGGGTCTGATACGTAAAGGCATGGAATGCTCCTTGTTATGGGGGGTATGAAAGAATGTGGAAGATAAAAATTACCCCTCTACTATAAGGGGCGGGGAGAGAAGGCCTTTTTGACAACCAGTTACAAAATATTTCTCTCCCCGATACTTGCTATAGGGTCACTTTTTTCTGTAACTTACTGAAATAAATTAAGATTTCCATTTTCTCATGTAGAGTCAAGATTTCTCATACTTTATTCCTTCCTCGATACTTGCTATATGGCCAATTTTCTCCATAACTTCTTGAAACCAATGGAGATTGCCATTTTCTGAGGGCGATTACCTTCCTAAAATAAAATACCCCCTCAATACTTATGGGCCATAGAGAAGGCTTTTTTGTGCGTTCTTTTTTCTTTCATTTTTTCCCCCTCACTACTTGCTATATGCGCACTTTTTTTTGTAACTTCTTGAAATGAATGAGTGTTTTCATTTTCTGACGGTAGATAGTCTCAAGATAAAATACCCCCTCAATACTTATGGTCGCTAGAGAAGGCTTTTTTGGGGCACGCTTTTTAAAATAATTTCTTCCCCGATACTTGCTATTTGCGTTAATTTTTCTTCAATCTGTTGAAATAAATGAGTATTCTCATTTTCTGATGGTGGGGCACTCTAAGATAAAATATCTCCTCAATACTTATGGTCGCCAGAGAAAGCTTTTTTGGGGCACGTTTTTTTATTTTTTGTATCAGAGTCTTGGGAAGCAGACGGTAAGAGTCCTATCAGAAACGATTACTTAGGAATCAAAAAATAGATTGGTAGGCAGCTTTTCACAGTCTAATTTTTCGGTGGAAGTAGATGCGTTGATTCGGTTAATTTTTCAAAAAATCAAGAGTTGTTATGGATGGTTTTATGTCCCATACTTTTTAGCATATCCCTTTAAAACTTCTCTCATCATTCGTTGATATTTTTGACCATGTTGGGATGCTGTATTTTTAAAAAACAGCACCGTGTTTTTATCTACTAAAATGGTTATTTTTTGTACTTCACTTTTTGGAAAAAGTTCTTCCGGTGAAGGTAAGAAATCTGGAACCACTCTTAACTTCCCAATAGGCTTATCTGGATCTCTTTTTATTTTCTTTTTCATATATTTTCCTTCCTTTTCTCCAATATCCTGCTCCTATGAGTCGGACATAGGGTTCTCTATAGGTGAATCTAATGGGGGCAACTCTACCATTTATAAGTCCCATAAGATAAAATCGTTGTTCTTCTTGACTGTGTCTTTCATTGATAGCAATGACTCTATCCGGGTCTCTGAAGGCTTCCGTTGCTTCTTTTAAGTTTAGCCCATGTACTTTCTTATTGAGCTCTGACTTTTCTTCATCCCATTCAAATCGTCCCCAGCGTATAGTTCTACCCATGCATCCATAATATCAAAGAAAAGAATAAAAGCAATATAAAAATATGTATTATTATATGTATATATTGGGCTTAATTATTGATTTTTTCAATACTTGAATAGATTAAATCTCATTACTATGGCAGGGTAAAATAATAAAAAGCTGTAAAGGCTAAGCCCCCAATAAATAATTTCATAGTATAAATTTTTATACTTATGCCAATACTTATTTCGATAAGGATCGGAGGAAGGAAGATGTATACTTACAAAAAGTAAAAAATCTAAAATGATGCAATAAATATAAAAAACAATTACAGCAAATATCAAAAAAAGTAAAACGGTTCGTTTATAATAAACCGCAGGTTCAACCCAACGCCCCGAAATTAGATGCAAAAGGGGTAAGATAAAAACAATCATGGCTAGAATGAGGTAGCGATGCTGTTTATCGTAAAAACGCTTTTTAAATTCCTGTATCATGATTCATAAAAAGTAGAACATATTTTTGGCTTTAAGGCCACGAAAAAGCTCTCATCTAATTTTAATTATTTTCTTCTTTATTTTTTTTTTTTTTTGAATAGACTAAAAATTAGTGAGACGTTTGTAGGTTTAAAAGTTCCAATTGTAAAATATAAAAAATAAGATGTGAAAGGGGTATTAAAATGAAAAAGCAAGTTGTTTTATTTGTTCTGGTTCTAGGGTTATTGGGATTAGGAAATGCCTATGCTCAGTCTCAGTTTGGCAAAATGAGTGGAAATACAATTAAGAGTGGCGTTCAAATGCCAGCCGCTGGAAAAGCAACATACAATGACGCTGTTAGTTCTAGTGATATAGAACATTTTTCAGATCTTCAGATTATAAGTGCACAAATTGTGCTTTTTAAATGGAATGGCTATATTGATCTTACCCGTTATGGGGTAAAAGCAGGGGATAAAGTATACGAACTTGCACTTCGATCATCTAATGGCCCGGCAATTAGAATTTTGTTTAAATCTAAAGATCGAGCGATGGCTTTATTTTATCAAGATGGCATTATGAATAAAGGTACGTCATTTTCTATTACTGGAGACTTTGCCGCTGTCCAAACTACAGATGGTAACAGTCCTTATTACGTATTTGATGATGAAGGTACGAGCGATGTGTCCATTGGTTTTAGAAAATAAATAATGCCTGTAATATGACACTAGGAGTGTGATGAATATGAAATCTTTATCAAGATCAATGGTGTTGGTGGGTGTGCTTGGTGTCTTTTTAATGGGGTGTGGCCAGACAAGTACCCCAGGATTGGAACAAACAAATCAAGCAATTACTGAAACCGGGAATACGAGTGACCAAGAGCAACAAAGAACGACTACTTTGATGCACCAACAAGAAGAAAGCCTTTTACTATTGTATCAGTAACTGAAGCTGGCTTAGCTCAAATGGATCAGAATTAGACAAATTTTCTTTTCTAGTGGCAGTAAAAATTATTATTAAATTATTTTTTGATTTTAGCTTTTTTTATTAATTTTATACTCTTTTGTACCATTGTGTAATTGGAATCCTATACCACCCCATGGTATTGATTTCCCATCAGCTCTGATTAAATATGTAAATTCCAGAAACCATGAAAGTCCATTATTTGACCAAAACTGGAGCCCAACTCCTGGATTGAAATACCAAGTATTTACTTTATCATAAAAAGTTGTTCCAACATCTCCTGTGAACCCTTTTCTTCCTTCTTTGCCAGATAAATAACCAACAGAAAATGTACCATAGGGTGAAGTTGATTTTTTATAAAAGGCATGTCCCTTCAAAGAAGTATAAAGAGCATGTTTATAGAATGCAGTACCTGCCCCTGCTCCCAAGCTCATCCAATCAGTAAAATGATGATCTGCTCTAATTCCAAGTCCCACACCGGATCCTAGTAATGTTTGAACCTACCCCGCATGGGTTATAGACTTTCGGTTGATGGGTTCAGTATATCCATAAATCGTAAAAAATAACAGATTGCTTATCAATACAATAGCAATGATTCTGTACATAAAAAAATTATGACATTGGTGACCTAAAAAATCTACAATATTTTATTTCATGGTCTCAATTTATATAACATCCCTATTTTGGACTTACTTTTTTATAGGTGTTTTTCAAGTGGTAAGGTTTTTCAATCCCTCAATAACTACCCTCTGGCTGGTGGAAGTATGTACTGAAGTCCTTAGTGCAGTTCGGCCTAGACTTTGGAATGGGAACGACAGGCTTTGTACCATCTTATTAGTAATTGCCCCCAAGCCTTTTTCAAAAGAAGTTAGCCACTCAATAACGCACCGCCAGAGAATGGTATCGATGCAGAAGAAAAATGCATCTCTACCTTCATGGAGGGGATAATAGAAACCGTCGTGTGGAGTTCAATCTATTTTAAAGCCCGATGCTCACTTAAAAGCGCAAAATGGAGAGTATCTGTGTGATTGAGACTAAGACACTTTTGAGTATTTATGGCCACAACGTTTTTGATAGATGGTAAAGCTAACTCGAATTTAATGGGTATCTCATAAGAAGATATACTGTGTAAATCGTTATAACCAGAACAATGGAAAAGAAAAATGTAATAAAAAATATTAATTGGAGCTGATAATTCTCCAAATTTCCTTTAAATCCCAAACAAATAGCAGTGACTATTAGAAATAAGGAATTGATAATAATCGACCTCCAAACCCATTTTTGGTTTTCTTTTTGATTCCTTTCACATATTTTATAGTTTTCTCGATCTATATCTTCTTTTTCAAATGTTTGTTGAAGTGTCTTATTTTCTTTAAAAACCTGATTTTGAATTATTTTTTCTCTTATTTTGTTTAAAATTTTAGTTGTGATCGGTACGTTTAATAGAGCATCAATTTCTGGTAAAACGTATTTCTTTAGTATGTCATTCTTATTACAAATTTCCCGATAAAAAATTAATTCATGCCATTTTACAATACGCTTTGCTTCTTGGAGCCTTTGGCTGGCAAAGACATAGATGGCAGCAACCACAGCCATTATGGCGGCTGTTCCCTGGAGAGCCGCGCTGATAAAGTACAAATACGCTTGCTCATCCATATATGTCTTTTTAACCCCTCTATTCCTTTCTATATCACCTTGAATTGTTTGATTCAAATTGGGAAGACTATAAGAAGTATTTAGGACAAAAGCTATAATTGCAAAATTTTCAGTGTTTTGGACTTAGATGCTAATTTGGTGTCTGTAAAAAAGGCACCTTTAAGATGATGCGCACATTATCCTTTTGACTTCAAACTGAGTAGTTATTGAAAGTCCAAGCTTGTTTCCTGATGATCCGTTTATAAACGTATCATCTTGACGCTAACATAGTGTATTGTTAAATACACACTAATGCTCATTGGACGTTTTGAAGGTAGTTATCTAAGAATTGTGACCGCATGGATCTTGATATTTTTTTTACACTTTGGATCATCTACAGTCCTGGCAGGTACCTGGTCTCGTATATCAGAAACAGTTCTCAAATTTGAGGGGGAAGTAATCAAGGGTGACATTGAACGCTTTGTGGAAATTTATAAGCCAACTGATAGAGCGCTTATTGTTAACTCAAAGGGTGGCGATGCACAAATAGGTGTAAAACTTGGTATTATTCTCCATGAAAAAAATATTGACGTCATCGTAGATGGTATTTGTGCATCCTCTTGTGCAAATTATATTTTCATTGCGGCACAAAATAAGAATATACGTTCAGGTATTGTTGGATATCATGGTAACATTACAGCTTTTTTAAAATTTGATTGGGAAAAGACGGCTAAAGAATTGAAAGAGGAACAAGGCATGAATGATGAGCAAGTTGAACTCTTTAGACAGCAGTTAGAACAATCTAGTAGACTTGAACAAGATTTTTTGGTCGATGTAGGCGTTTCACAAGACCTTTTTGACCGGAGTCAGCAATCAGACAAGGGCAAGGGAGATGGAGAAAACTATGCACTTTTTTTACCTTCTCCTGAAAGTTTCGAGAAATACGGGATTGCAAACGTGACTGGCAATCAAGATTTAGTATTTGCTCAACAGTTAAAAGTTAAAATGCTTTATGAGTGAAGCTCCCCGACGCTTGCGTCGGGGAGCTTCACTTAAAAAATAGCTAATTGACAATTAAAATTTATTTTTACATACTTTGCCCCTCAATGAGGGGCATAAGGCAGTTAATGTTAGTTTTCTTCTTGAGTTTTCTTTCAACTCATTTATTTTCCGCGCAATCCTTTTCCACGCAATCCTATGTTTCATTAAATACAGATTCAAATGCTTTACTCACATCCGTTAAAATCTTTGAAAGTTTAGCTTCTGCTAGAAAAATCGAAGTTCAAGTTTCAGATAAAAAAAGCTTAGCGGAGTTAAAGCTCTTAAGCTTTGAACCTTATGTGTTACCCTGGGAAGGCAATGTCGCTCTCATTTATAAAGGGCAAGCTCCTTCCAAAAATGCGCTTCAAATAAGCTCTGAAAGTGAGTTTTTAAGCTCATTGAAACAGGCATTCTCTTTTGATTCAGTTAAAGAACAAGGATTTGTTTATGAATTGGCTCAGGAAAATGGAACAAAAGACATCTTTGTTCTGTTAGTAGCCAAATCAAAAAATGAATTGACGATTTCTCTCTATAAGAATTCTCTAACATCCATCCTCGAAACGGCTCATTTTTCTAAAAAAGATTTTTCTGAGTTGAATTTTCAAGTGAAACTTGCTGACCTTCTTGTAAAGAATACATTTAGTAGAAATGATATTAACTGGGATAGAGTGAAGGGTGAGTTGAAAAATGTAAATAAAGCCTCTTTATATACATTCTCACAAATTGACTCTGAGAAAAAAATAAAACAGAGTGCGGTTTATGATTTTAAAGTCTTGACGGATGGCCCACTGTCAGTTTCAGGTTCTCCGACCTTAGATAGTTTTTTAACCCAAGCAAGTTTTGTTAAAAAAGGCGTAAAATTTGTGCTTTCATTAAGACGGATGGTTGTTTCAGGGCAGTCAGAACTTCTTGCTTATTTAAAAGAAAATTTTATTCGGGATTCCAATATCATTAATGATGATAAAGATTTACTCGCCAAAGTTTCTGATACATTTAACAGTGAAGCTAAAAGTGTAAAATTTAAATTTTTAAAAGCTGATTTGGAAAAAGCCATTCTATTAGTAGACGATGTTTCAATCGGAAATGCGGTGGATTCCATCATCGCCTATTTCGAACCTTTTTCATGGGAAATGATGCCGCTGAATTTGAGAGATCGAAGTGATTTAGTCGATGGATTAAAAGATGTGATTGTAAGTGCTATGCGTCTTGGCATTCAAGACGTTGAACTTTTGTCCCTTGCAGATCAGTTCTTAAATCCGTCCAAATCTGCATCTCCCTTTAACCCTGAAGGATTTCAAGCACTGAATGCACCAAAAGATACAATCATTAGCAGAAAAAGAGTAAACTTGAGTGAAATGATGCCAGCGTATTTATCTGCCTTACTCAGCGTGATCGATAAAACGATTTTTGTGGATCTGTATGTTGGGGCCATCAACGGCAAAGTCAAGCAGTGGATACAAATTGGGAGTGAGTCATGACAGCTTTCAAAAAAAAAATGGGCTTTTTGATGTTGCTCACATCATTTTGTTTCATCACAGCTTGTAGTAAATATTCCACGACCAATCATTTGTATCCAGAAATTCAAACTCCTGAATTAAAAATTTATGCGGCGATGCTTGTCATCCACGAATTGCTTCAAGCCAATGGGGGAGCGCAATCTTTGTCTCTTACCGTGACTCAATCACAGGAATTGAGTCTTCATCATTATAACAGTGGTGCAAAACCTGCATTTAGTCAAACGTATCCGAGGGTTCACAGTTGGTTTCATGCCAATGTTGTGACGGTTGACGGAGCAGGTTTGTCTTCTCCTCTCTCCGTTGCAGGACATGCTTGGAGGGAGCAGAGGGGGTATATAGATAAGCCCGGCAAATTGGGTGCCCCTGTACATAATCAATCGCAAGCTGGGCTTTTAAGTAGCAATCGATTGTCGGATATTTCAGGCAGTTCTTATTCCAAGTTGGCGGCGGAGCCCGTTGAATATCTCGATTCTGTCAATTTAAAGAGACATTCGTTTTGGACTCACCATTCGTTTTGGACTCAATATTATGGCCAAGTTCCTCAAAGTTTAGCGACGGTTACAAAAGGTGTTTTTTATTCACATACCATTGGATTTACAGAACCGACAGCGCCTGTGACCCTGGCTTATTATCCGAATGGCCCATTCCAGGGAACAATTCCTTCTTATACGGTGGATTCGCTAAAAACGCCGGTTACTCGCATTTTAGACAGTAATGGCCAGCTCTACACAGACACCGCTGCACGCATGATCGTAGACGGGGCAGTGGATAGTGTGAATAATGAGGTGGTCGCGGTCATTGAGTTCGGCAGCTATCAGTACGGTCGTTTTTTCATTCGAAATTTGAACCAAGCGACTTCAATGCTTGAACTCAATTTACTCAGCACTCCTCAGAAGAAAACAACTCCGTAAGTCTCTTTCATTAAAATCAGAGTCTGGGAACGATCTGCCTAGACTATGAAACGAAGGTTACAGCCTGAGTACCATCCTGTTTTTAAGGGGACAAAATTTTTCTACCCTTCAATAACTGCCTTTTCAGAGTCGAAGTAGATGCGGAAAATATTTCCTAAAAATCCAAGTCGTTAACTGATTGAGCATTTTGGGACAGCGACAGACTGCAATTCATCTTATTTTTTTGTCGGAAGAGATTTTTCAGTAGTGCTCCAGAGATAACAAATAACATTTCCTATCGACGCCACTTTCGATTAGGAATTTGACCATTCCTTAATTTTGTTTTTCCTCTTCAACCTCTTTTTTGTTGTCCATCCTTGGGTGAGACAACAAAAAAGGAGGTTCTCAGATGACAAACAAAACAAATCAAAAGTATCAAATCCCTACTTATCTCAAGTGGATAGCGGTATCGGCAGCATGCTTGATCTTAAAGCTCATCATTGATGTCTGCTTTCTGCCGCTGTAATTCAAAGGCAGGCTTCGGGGGACTCAAAGCTCCTGGAGCCTGCTTTTTACTGCTCAAATTCTCAATACTAGGTATTATCAATCCATCCACGTAAGGGAATATATCCCTTGCCAGCACGTGTTCGCATACTATAGCCTGGGCTCCAAACTTTTTTTGCCTTGTCATTCCCGCTTTCGCGGGAATCTATACTGGAGACATAGGTTACACGTCTTACCACTCCCGCAAAAACGAAAAAGCCATCAAGCGGCTAATTTTTTAGCATCAAATTTTAATGCATACTCTTTCTTAGATGATTTTTCTTCTAGGCTCTCATAAAGATGTGCTATTTCTTTTGGTTTAGCATTTAATTGAAAAAGTACATATAAACGAATATCTTTTTCTGTTGCCCAGGCCACATCAGTAGATTTATTTTTTGTTTTTTCCCATTTAATAACGCCTGCATGGGTTACATAAAATCGATTAGCGAACTCTGTTAAAGTCATCTCAAAATAATGACGGATAAATTTAATCTCATTTCCAGTTAATTTTGCGGGTTTCCAACAAAGTGCTTCCAAAACAATATCAGCTAGAAGATCATAGTTAATATTTGGTGTCCATTTTCCTCGCACTTTTATCATAGGTACATTTAAAAGTTGAATGGGGAATCCAAACCCATAATCAATGAATACTTTTTGAATTTTCTTGTCCATTTATCCTCCTAAATTTAAATCAATGGCTGTGATGATAAGTATGTTGTACTCGATGACAATAATAATTCTCAGCTCTCTTCCATCAAGCGTTTTCCCTCGAACTGCATAATCCCAACTGTTATAGGCTTTATCAAAGGTGTCTTTGCTTTTTTCATGATAGCCTCGTTTTAGTACCTGAACGATTTCCATACGACTAATCTGCCGTTCAAGTTGTCTCTCAAAAGCGTGTCTCGTATCCAAGTATCGGCCCTGCTGAAGATAACGATGAACTTCGTTCATCAAGTTAGAAATCTTTGGGGGCCGTTTCACTTTCATAATGTAACTCAGTTACAATTATGTGTCAAGGCGTTTCCTTATTTCAGGTTATACATTTTTCACGCCAACCCAAAACATCAAAAATAGTTAGGAAAAACAAACCTAAGATCAATAGGTTGCCATAATTATTCTTACTAACGTTCTCTTAAACTTCAGATGGTGATATAATACAGACAAAGGGGATGTCCTCCCATGAAATTCTTAAAAATTAGTATTATTAGTATATTCATTCTATCCCTATTTTCTTGTAGTAGCAGAGATATTCCATCACCACGTGCTACACTTCCACAACCTTTAACGGAAACGGAGATCCAAAAACTAATAGACCTTGAACAGCGTGCACGTGATTTGGAACAAAGATTCATTCAATTAGAAAATGAGGTGTCTCAATGATAGAAAAAAAACCAATATCTTTCATTCTAGCTGGTTAACAGTAATTATTGTTGCAATAATTATAATGTTTATTCCAAAATTTATTCTATCTCACTCAGGTCGAACAGATAGCAGCGGATGTCATACTAATAGAACAATAGGAGAATATCACTGTCATAATGCACCAAGTGTTACTCCGCCTCCAGCAGCAGAACGAGTTCCGCCAGCCCCAGAGACTGTTCCGGCTATAGAATCTTCTCCAGAATCTCCACCACCAGTAAAATTTTCTCCTGAACAAAGATTATTACGATTGGAACAGCTCCTTGACAGATTAGAACAGAAATTACCTGAACTTGAAAAGTGTCTCTCTAAAACTTCAAAAATAATAATTGATAAATCGACAATAAATGCATTTCATAATGATTATAGACGTGATCCAGGCCTAACTATTGACAATAATAGAGGCACTTTTTGGCATTCAGACAATATGACCGGTGGTGAAAGAAAATGGCTTGCCTATGAATTTCCTGAAACTATTACGATTTCTGCTATTGAATTAATTAATGATTATGTAAATTTCTATGCCATGGGTGAGTTAAAGATTATAATATCTCAAGATTCAACAAATGGAGAAGATGGGACTTGGACAATCATAAAACAAATCCCTGGCGACACAGACTTTCCCAATGGCGAAAGTAAGATCATTTTTGATTCACTAGTTTCTGCGAAGTGGGTAAAACTTGAAATGACATTTCAAGGTCGTGGTGCTCATGGCAGTACGCCAGCATTTTATCTATCTGAAATTAATTTCTTTAAATAATCGGAGGGATTCGGCGTTACTTGCAATAACAGAAGTTGGCGTACGTTCAACACCTCATTGGATAGAAAAGTGCATTTGAAGTTGGCTTTGGGATATTTAAGATTGACGTATCACTACGTTACTCATGTTTTGAAAATACCAACAGTGTAGTTGGTACAAATACTGGGGAGCAGTCATTCATCGATACCTAATGAACTGATGGTAAAAAAATGTTGGAGTTTTACAAGAAGTCTATTACCCATCCTTGGTATTAATCAATATCCTCAAGGCTCCTGGAGCCTGCTCGGGCCATCCACGTAAGGGAATATATCCCTTGCCAGCACGTGTTCGCATACTATAGCCTGGGCTCCAAATATTTTTTAAAAGTAAAAAATTTTCTTCAAACTCAAGCCACAGGCTGGGGCTGTAGGGCCTCGAATCATATGAGCAGGATTTATCTGACCACTACCGACAAGATACATAGCACCCACAATGTTTCGAATCATATGTTTTAAAAATCCTGTTCCTTGAATTTTAAAAACAAGAAAATCTTCTTCTTGTCTCCACGCAGCTTCTAGAATAGTTCGAAAAGTTGTTTTGGTACGACTGCCACTTGTTTGAAATAATCTAAAGTCATGTTCTCCTATTAAATATCCGCAAGCTTCATTCATGAGTAAAATATTTAATTTTTTAGGTCTCCACCAAGACATTGTTTTATCTTTCTTAGTTGGATTTTTTCCATTAAAAATAGAGTACTCATAAAGTTTTGACACAGAGTCTTCCCGGGCGTGGAAACTATCTTGAACCTCTTCTGCCATAACAATACGAATATCTTCTGGTAAATATGAATTTATTTTTTGAACACAACTATTCAAGGGACGGAACGCAGGGCTTCCTGGATTCCAGCTTGTGCCTACGGCTGTAGGCTGGAATGACGGAGGTGGTGTAAAATGAGCAACTTGGCCTTCTGCATGAACACCCGCATCTGTTCGAGAAGCCCCATAAATAATCACCTTTTGATGAAATATTTTATAAAGTGCTTCTTCTATTTTTCTCTGTATTGTGGGGCGTGTTTTCTGCCTTTGCCAGCCTAAATATTTGGCTCCATTATATTTTATAGTGAGTTTTATTTTCATACAATCCTTGTTATTTTTCTCTTACTTATTTTAATTTTTTGCGATATACAAGAGAGACCTTTAGAAATATGTGGGTTCGTAGCTCAGTTGGTAGAGCAGCTGACTCTTAATCAGCGGGTCGAAGGTTCGATCCCTTCCGGACCCACCACTTATTTCTCCCCCAAATAGGCTTATTTCCATGTTTTATGATGTTATCATTATCGGTGGTGGTGCAGCAGGCCTTATGTGCGCCATTCAGGCTGGGTACAGAAAAAGAAAAGTACTTTTGATCGACCATGCAAAAAAATTGGGAGGGAAAATCCTCATTTCAGGCGGAGGTCGGTGCAACTTTACAAATAAAGGCGCAACACCCAAAAATTATGTTTCGCACAATCCCCATTTTTTTAAATCAGCCCTTTCCAGATATACGCCTTATGATTTCATAGAACTTGTCAAAAAATATAATATTTCATTTTATGAAAAAAAATGGGGCCAACTTTTTTGTACACACTCAGCACGCCCACTTCTTAATATGCTTCTTTCGGAAGCTCACAAAGCCAATGTAGAAAATTTACTCGATTGTAAAATAAAAAAAATTTCAGTTATCCGTCATTGCGAGGAGTCGAAGACGACGCGGCAATCCCATCGTGATAGCGATGAGATCACCACGGGTTCTTTCAGAACCCTCGTGATGACAGCAAAGGATGACAATGAAAAATTTGAAATAGAAACAACCCAAAAAAAATTGAGTTGCTCTTCGCTTGTTATTGCTACAGGTGGTCTTTCTATACCTAAATTAGGAGCAAGTGGTTTTGGTTATAATCTTGCAAAACAATTTGGTTTAAGCATTGTTCAAACTTATCCAGCTTTAGATGGATTCATTTTAAACCCTCAAGAAATCAATTTTTTTGGAAAGTTGGCCGGCATTTCTTTGGATTGCATGCTTACTTGTAATGGAGAAAAATTTAGAGAAAATATACTTTTTACACACAAAGGTTTAAGCGGCCCTGCTGCGCTTCAAGCCTCTCTTTATTGGAACGAAGGAGATTCCATTTTTATTAATCTTCTTCCAGAACTTAATGGTTATGAGTGGCTTTTACAAAGAAAAAATCAGGGTGAACGTTTTAAAATCAAAAATATTTTAAAAGAAAAACTTCCCCACCACTTTGTTGATCATTTTTGCTTGAAATATTTTCAAAGTGAAAAATCACTAAATGAAATCAAAAATCAAGATCTTAAAAATCTTTCAAAAATTATTCATGCCTGGGAAATAAAACCCTTGAGTACCGTTGGATACCATAAAGCTGAAGTAACCAGAGGGGGCGTTGATACCCATGAGCTTTCTTCAAAAACTCTTGAAAGCACAAAAGTAAAAGGGCTTTATTTTATTGGTGAAGTTGTCGATGTTACAGGGCAATTAGGTGGTTATAACTTCCAATGGGCCTGGGCTTCAGGCTGGGCTGCTGGACAAGTCGTTTAAGAAGAAAAAAAATCAGGCAAAAGTTCGAAGATCCAGTATTTAGATTCCCGCTAATGGCTCAAGCCTGAGTGCGGGAATGACAAAGGGGGATGGGGCTTTATTAATAAGATTTTCTGAGGTTGTTACTTCTCTCCAAATATCTGGATTTTCCATACATAAATAAAGAGGTTGATCATTTCTTTTTTCTAAAATCCACGCCCATATTTTTTGATACATATGAATTCTTATTTTTTTAGGATACCTAAACCTACCATCAAGACTTCGAACCATTTCTTGCCCTGCAAGCGGTGACTCACGCCATCTTAACTTCATGATTGTTTTAAGCTCTCTTGTAAGCCTTAAATTACCAAGGCTGATCCACTCAATTTTTTTAAAATCTATTTTTTGTGCCATATGTTCAATCATATTTCTATAACCTTCTTCCCAATTTTTGTAATAAACAATCGGGTCAAAATGAAACCCAATTTTATAACCCCTTTCTAAACACTTTTGAGCGGCCTCTAACCTTTCTGTTAAAGAAGAGGTTCCATGTTCATGGTTTTTTACAATCTCCTCTGGTGAAAGCGACCACGACACCACAGTTGACCCGCCTGGATTCATTTGAAGTAGGTTTTCAATATTATTTGTTTTTGTTTTAAGTTCTAAAATAACCCCACCCCCGTCATTCCCGCGAAGGCGGGAATCTATATCTCTAAAAAAAGGAACGAGGAGTCGAGAAATTCCTGTTATATGATCTAAGGCAAGGCTATCAGCATACTCTCCCGTACCAATACGCACAGAAGGTAGCCTCGCTTTCTGAATTCCAGCTTGTGCCAAAGGCTTCGGGCTGGAATGACAGCGATTTTCTAAAACCTTTTTCACTTTTTGAAGTAATTCTTCTATATTTGCATACACAACCATAGCCTGTTTATTAAGGTAATATTGTAAAAAGCAATATTCACAATCCATGTGACAATTTTGTGCAAAAGGAAAAATAAAATAATTACAACACATCATTCCAGGTTTACCTGCTGGGCAATGTTCAAAAACCTCCCCTTTATATTCTTGTATAAGAAGATGTTTTTTTCCTGTTTCTATCGAGCTTTTTAAACCTATTTCCTGAGGACGATCAATCAGTTCAATTCTGTCATCCCGGAAAACAATGTCACCCTGAACGCTTTCCCTGTCACCCTGAGTGCAACGAAGGGTATCATCACGAAGTATATTCTTCGGCTTCGGACATTGTTCAGATAACAAGGAAAAATAAGAAAGAATATTACGAGTCACTTCAGTATCTAAAACTTTTTTCTCAATAAAAATTTTTTCTGGAATAAAAGGTTTCATGCAAAATCTAAAAGTTTTTGAAAAGAATCCTGATCTTTTATTTTTTGAAGTGTTTCCAACTTTTTTTCAAAATCCTTTTTACCTTTTATTTTTATTTCAAACTCAAGATAAGCTTCTTCAAAACTCTGTGGATCTTTAAGTCGAATCCCTCCATCTAAAAAAATCTGTTTTTTTAAGGTTCTCCACCTTGCTTGTGTTTCTTTTAAATAAGGGTTTTCATATTCAAAAAGCCTTCTCTGAAAAGTATTTTTGGTAATAGACTCCGGATTGGCTGTGTGTCCCAATTCAGAACTTAAACTTGTTTCATGGAACAAAGATCGAATTATATCTTTGATTTCTTTTTTCTCCCGCAAAGAAATATCTTCTAAAGACTCAAAATTTTTTTTAAATTCATTTCCATTTAAATTTAACTTTTCAGGCAAGCTCGCTAAAACATTTTGATTCTCTTCATTTAACCTTGAAAGCCTCACAGCTATCTTTAACGGTAAATCAAAACTCACCACCCATTTTTGAAGATCTTCCGTCACATGAAGAAGCTCAAGGTGATAATCTAAAACTGTTTCATGCGCCTCACACTTGAGCTTTGGAAGATAATTTTCTATTGTTTCAAGACGCGAAAGCCCATGCTTTTCAAGCAACCACTTTAAAAGATGTGCTTTTTCAATCACATTGAAAGTGTTGGCAAAAAGCGCTGGATCAATATGATGAGACATAGTCTCTAAACTTAAACTAGAAGCTTATTTCTTAGTCAAGAAAGGTAAAATGAGGCCAGGCCAGTCGAAGGTATTTTTGACAACGTCAGGTTAAAAATACCGAGTCCCGTACGAGTGAAACGAGATACGGGATCCAGAATTTCTGGATTCCCGCCTTCGCGGGAATGACAAGGAGGTGCTCCTTCGCCTACTAGGTATGTCTTTTGACTGGCAGCTTCGATCATACCCTCTTTACTTAAGTAGGCGAGAGAATCTGCTGAAATATATTTTCTAATTTCTTCGATAGATTGTGATGAGGCAATCAGTTCTTCTCTTGTTGGGGTATCAATACCATAAAAACAACTGTGTGTTGTTGGCGGAGAAGAAATACGCATATGAACTTCTTTTGCCCCGTTATCCCGAAGCATTTTTATAATTTTTCTAGAAGTGGTACCTCTCACCAAAGAATCATCAATAACAATCAATCTTTTTCCTTCAATCACTTTTCTAACAGCATTCAGTTTTACCTTGACACCAAAATGCCTGATCGATTGCTGTGGTTCAATAAAAGTTCTTCCAACATAATGGTTTCGAATAATTCCCATGTCATAGGGAATTCCACTCGTCTGTGCATAACCAATGGCAGCAGGCACCCCTGAATCAGGAACTGGTATAACCATATCCGCTTCGACAGGGCGTTCCCGTGCCAATCTTTGTCCCATGTTGCGCCTTATTTCATAAACATTTTGTCCATAAACTTCACTATCAGGTCGTGCAAAATAAACATATTCAAAAATACAACTTTTTTGTGGGGTTTCAGTAATAGCTTGAATACTATGAAGACCATCATCGCGTATATCTAAAAGCTCTCCTTTTTCAATTTCACGAATGGATTCTGCTCCGATCAAATCAAACGCACATGTTTCTGAAGCAATCACATAAGAATAGGTGACTTCGTTTTTGAGATCCCCGCTATTGCGCTTTGCGCTTCGGGCGGGGATGACATTTGGTAATCTTCCTAAAACAAGAGGCCGAAATCCGTAAGAATCTCTTGCAACAAGAAGCCCATGTTTTGTCAGTATGATAAGAGAAAAAGCACCCTCCACTTTTTGCAAAGCTTCAATCACTTTTTCTTTAAAATTTATTTTTTTTGATTTTGCTATGAGGTGAAGAAAAATTTCAGTATCAGAATGAGATTGAAAAATAGCTCCATCACTTTCTAACTCGTCTCTTAATTTTTTTGCATTGGTTAAATTACCATTATGTGCAAGCGCCAGAAAACTTCCTTGAAAACTTGCCATAAGAGGTTGTACATCCGCCACATCATGTGCCTGCGTGGTTGAGTAACGAACATGCCCAATAGAAGCAAGCCCCTTTAGCTTTCTTAAGGATTCTTCATCAAAATTATCTGCAACAAGCCCCTTACCTTTTTTAAGCACCAGTTCATTATTATGGAGAGAAACAATGCCACACCCTTCTTGACCTCTGTGCTGAAGCGCATAAAGCCCAAGATAAGTCATATTGGAAGCTTCGGTATGATTCCAAATACCAAAAACGCCACATTCTTCTTTAAATTTATCCATGGATGAGTCCAACCATAACGATAAGGGGTGTTGGCAAAATACTTTTTCCATTGGTTTCATTATAAAAACTTACATTCCCACTCACAACCGGCACATTCATCTTGCGGCAGGCCTCACTCATTCCTAAAACAGTTTGCTCAAACTGCCACATAATTTCTGGATTTTCTGGACTTCCAAAATTAAGACAATCGGTGAGCGCTAGAGGAATAGCCCCCACACTGGCCAATTTTTCAACGGCTTTCAACACAATATATTTGCCTCCTTCAAATGGATTTAAATAAGTCAGGTATTCTGCTGAACCCATGGCCAGAGCTAAAATACTCCCGTTTTCCCTTACCCGGATTAAAGGTACGTCATGATAACAAACAAGTGTGTTTGTACCCACCATAGAATCATACTGCTCCATAATGGAGGCTTTTGTCATCGCGAGGTTTTCGGTAGAAAACCGTGGCGATCTCATCACCTTCGGTGATGGGATTGCTTCGCTACCGCTCGCAATGACAGATGATGAAGGCGTATAGCTTTTTCGAGGGCGTTCATAAAGAGGAGCACCTGAAACAAGAGGCTCTACAGGAATTTCTCCAATCTCCTCACCTTTCCATTCAATTTTTACATAAGGAGAATCAATAACCTCTCCTATAACAACAGCATCTAAATCCCATTTTGAAAAAAGTTTTTTTGTTTCTTCTTCAAATCCTTTTTTTACACAAAGAAGCATACGTTCTTGTGATTCACTCATCATCACTTCTACTGGCGTCATATTTTTTGCTCTTAAAGGAACCTTTGAAAGATTGATTTTAACGCCACTTTGAGCCCGATCTGCCATCTCAAATGTTGAGCACGTAAGCCCTGCAGCACCCATGTCTTGAATACCAACAATGTAATCTGTTTGCATAGCTTCAAGACAAGCCTCTAATAGAAGTTTCTCCATAAAAGGATCACCCACTTGAACCGTAGGTTTTTTCTCATAAGCTTCGTCATCAAATTCAGCTGAGGCCATAATAGCCCCGCCAATACCATCGCGCCCTGTTTTAGCACCTACATACATAATAGAGTTTCCAATACCCGAAGCATTGCCTAAAAAGATTTTATCTTTTTTGACAATTCCAATATTAAAGGCATTCACAAGTGGGTTATGTTCATAAGAAGGATCAAAAAATACATCGGTTCCAACTGTTGGAACACCCATGCAATTTCCATAATCGCCAATCCCCTTCACAACCCTTGAAATAAGATATTTTGTTTTTGCACTCTCTGGGTTTCCAAATCGAAGCATGTTAAGGGAAGCAACGGGTCTTGCACCCATTGTAAAAACATCTCTTAAGATACCCCCCACCCCTGTGGCAGCGCCTTGATAAGGCTCTAAATAAGAGGGGTGATTATGACTTTCCATTTTAAAACAAGCAGCCCACCCACCCCCAATATCGACGATGCCTGCGTTTTCTCCGGGCCCTTGAATCACGTTTGGCCCCGTGGTTGGAAAATTTTTTAGAATATTTTTAGAGCTTTTATAAGAACAATGTTCGCTCCACATAGCAGAAAAAAGAGATGTTTCTAAATCTGTGGGGTCTCTTTTAAGGTAATCTTTAATAAGGTCATACTCATATTCAGTGAGGCCCAATTTTTTAGCTAAAGCTAGATTCCCGCCCAGATTTTTCATAGTACTGACTCCAATAAAACCCTTCCATCCTCTGAACCTAAAATACTTTCACAAGCCCTTTCTGGATGGGGCATAAGCCCTAAAATATTTTTATTTTTATTATAAACACCTGCAATGTTTGAAACAGATCCATTAGGATTACTTGTTTCTAAAACTTCTCCTTTTTCATCACAATAACGAAAAGCTATTTGATCATTGTCTTCTAATTCTTTTAATTTTTCTTGAGTCACAAAATAATTCCCCTCTCCATGGGCAATGGGCATTTTTAAAACTTTATTTTTTTCTGTATTGTGTGACCACACACCTTGAGTTGTTTGTGATTTCACCCACACTTGTTTGCACATAAATTTCAATGTTTTATTTTTCATGAGCGTTCCTTCCAAAAGCCCGGCCTCAGTTAAAACTTGAAACCCGTTGCAAATACCCATAACGGGATGGCCTTTGTTTGCAAAAGAAATAACTTCTTCCATCACAGGAGAAAACCTGGCCATGGCACCACAACGCAAATAATCGCCATAAGAAAAACCACCTGGTAAAACAACCACATCAACATTTTTAAGATTTCGTTCTTTGTGCCATAAAAACTCGACTTCACACTTTAAAATATTTTTAAGCGCAAAGTAAGCATCGTAGTCACAATTCGAAGCTGGAAAAACAACAACGCCCCATTTCATACGATCTCGATCCTGTAATCTTCAATCACAGTGTTTGCTAAAAGTTTCTGACACATTTCTTGAACCAAAGAAGTAGATGTTTCTCTATCTTGAGATTCAAGTTCAAGCTCGATCATCTTCCCTACTCGCGCATCTTTCACATTGTGATAACCTAAAGTCTTAAGTCCACCGACCACTGCGTTTCCTTGAGGATCTAAAACTTCTTCCTTAAGTGTAATAAAAACACGTGCTTTCATAATTAACCCCTTTGTCATTGTGAACATTTTCCTTGTCATTCTGAGTGGTCCCTCTGTCATCCTGAGGCGCAGCCGAAGGATATAGTTTATGATTATACCCTTCACTTCGTTCAGGGTGACAGAAAAGACAAAAATCTATAATACCGCCTCCATGCGATGAAATACTTCTTCATAAGATTCTGTGATTTTTCCTAAATCTCTCCTGAAACGGTCTTTATCTAATTTTTCACCTGTTTCACTATCCCAAAAACGACAACTGTCTGGAGAAATTTCATCAGCTAAAATAATTCTTCCATCTTCTGTTCTTCCAAACTCTATTTTAAAATCTACTAAAATAATCTGACACTTTAAGAAAAACTCTTTTAAAATTTTATTAATCTTAAAAGCCATTTCTCTGAGCACTTCCATTTCTTCTGGGGCTGCTAGTTGCAATGCATAAACATGTTCTTCTGGCATGAGAGGATCACCCAAAGCATCATTTTTATACAATAATAGGGGTTGCTAATATGCCACCTTCTGTAAGGCCGTATCTTTTTGCAAAGCTTCCTGCAATGCGATTTCTTACAATCACTTCCAAAGGAATGATTCGAACTTTTTTGGCCACCATTTCACGATCTGAAATTTTTTTTATAAAGTGACTAGGCACACCCTTTGTTTCTAAAAGTTGAAATAGTAGACTTGAAATTTTATTATTGAGAATACCCTTGTTTTCTAACACCGCTTTTTTCTGATTATTAAAGGCTGTCGCATCATCTTTAAAATAAATGATATATTCTTCTGGATTTTGAGTTTTGTAGACGATTTTAGCCTTACCTTCGTATATTTTCTGCATTTAAAACCTCCATTAAAATATCGTTCATGAGTTAA
Source organism: Deltaproteobacteria bacterium (assembly GCA_016186995.1). Classification (GTDB taxonomy): domain Bacteria; phylum Bdellovibrionota; class JACOXK01; order JACOXK01; family JACOXK01; genus JACPKQ01. The sequence goes on from JACPKQ010000005.1 coordinate 20,214, forward strand.
AAACCCTCTTAAAAGTTTGATCTACTTCCTGAACATAAAGTTTTGGGTTAAAAGAATCTTCAATCTCCTTAGTTTTTAAAATTTTATGAATATCTTTGTCTTTCAGCACAAGTTCCTTGAAGTTTTTTCCATTTTCATAGGCTGAAAGTGCGTTTCTTTGGATAAGTGTATAAGCCTTTTCTCGAACTGCACCTTTTTCAATAAGTTTTAATAAAAGTTTTTGAGAATAAATAAGCCCTTTTGTTTGATTTAAGTTTTCAAGCATTTTTTCTTCTTTCACAACAAGGTTTTTAACCACGGATGAAATACGGACAAGCATAAAGTCAACAAGTGTAGTTGCATCTTCCGCAATCACTCTTTCCACAGAAGAATGACTTATATCTCTTTCATGCCATAAAGCCATGTTTTCTAAAGAAGCAGAAGCATAACTTCTGACAAGCCTTGCAAGCCCTGTTAAGTTTTCAGAAAGAATGGGATTTTTTTTATGAGGCATACTTGAAGAACCCTTTTGCCCACGACTGAAATTTTCTTCTACCTCCCCTACTTCTGTTCTTTGAAGATGTCGTACTTCAACAGCAATTTTTTCAATAGTTCCAGCTAGAATGGCAAGGGTTGAAAAATATTCTGCATGACGATCTCTTTGAATGACTTGTGTTGTAATAGGATCTTCAACCAATCCTAGTTTTTTGCACACATGCTTTTCAATACGAGAAGATAAATGTGCGTAGGTTCCAACAGCTCCAGAAATTTTTCCAACTGAAATATTGTGAATAGCTCTTTCAAGCCGTTTTTTATTTCTTTTCATTTCTTCATACCAAAGAGCACATTTTAAACCAAAAGTAGTCGGTTCAGCATGAATTCCATGAGAACGCCCAATCATAAGTGTGTTTTTGTATTGAAAGGCTTTGTCTTTAAGCACTTTAAGAAAATTTTCTACTTCTTTTAAAATATTTTTACCTGCATCACGTAATCTTAAAGATAAAGAAGTGTCTAAAACATCTGAAGAAGTCACACCGTAATGAAAAAATCTTCCTTCTTCTCCAAGTCTTTTTGAAACAACCGTTACAAAAGAAGCAACGTCATGTTTTGATTTTTTTTCTTCTTCTAGAATTTCGCCAACTGTAAAGTCTGCTTTTTTTTGGATAGAAGAAAGCTCTTTGTGGGTGATGATGCCTTCCTGAAACAACGCTTCGCAGATGGCAAGTTCAACTTCAAGCCAAGATCGATATTTATTTTCTTCACTCCAGAAAAGAGACATCCCTTCTCTCTGGTAACGAGAAATCATAATATTCCTTTTAATTTAAGGGGTTAACGATGGTTTTCTTATACTTTAAAAAACGCCTTCTGGCAATAAGCTGATTTTATCTATAAATGTTCTTTCCGGCTTTGATAGGCAAGATGAATGTGTGAAAGCTTTTTAAGAAGGTTAAGATAAGTGAGCTCTATTTTCTTCTTACTTTCAAGTTCAATATCAAAAAGACATTGAATATCTAACAACTTTAACTCTCCTTTCACAAGACCTCTGTAAAGACGATCCCCAATTCGATATCCTAAAATACGAGCCACTTCCCCAATCAGAAAATCTGTTTTCAAAATCTTAGTAGCTATTGTTGTATGCTGTCCCGTTTTTAAAAATTCTTCTCCACTGTGTACAAACTCGACTGCTGCTTTATACAGTTCTAACTTTTGTTCTTCTTTAAGATTCTGTGTTTTACCTTCACAATTCTGTATAAATTCTTTTAAATCAATGATTTTATCTGACTTTCTTTTTGGATTTACAATTTTTGATCCTAAAAAACCAAGTGCATGAAGAAAAATATGCGCATAAAAATTATGCTCTCCAGAAAAAACAAACTCTTTACTATGTGATTTTTGAAAATAAATATATTGTGTTACTTGCTCAACAGCATCATTAATACTTAAGTCAGATAAATAAATAATATTCTCGCGTGGAATAAATAAACTTCTTCCTCTTTGAAGTGTTTTTTCAATCCATTTTTTTTCTTTTTTGGAAAGCCCTGAAAGAGAATTTAAAAAATCAAGATCTTCAAGTGTATAAACAGAAAAATCATCTTTATCTTTTAAATCAAAATCTAAAAACTGACTCACAATTTTAATATATTTAAAAATTTGGTCATTGTAATCAATGATATCTTTCTCAGTATCAAAATGTGCCCAAAAAGAACTCATTTGCGGCCTTAAAGCATCAGCCTTTTCTTGCCAATGAAGATAGGATTGAAGTTTCACCCAAGGGGTGGCATTAATAATGCAGTAAGCATCATCTTTAAGTCTAACAACATCAACATCATGTTCTAAACCTCTTTTAGCTAGCTTCCAATAAATAGTTTCACTATTTTGATAAATAATAAGTCTTTTTCTGTTAAGTTTAAGCGTTTTAAGTTTCTCTTCAACTCTTTTGGGTAAGTGTTTTGAGGCAAGATGTAAATCTCCAAAAATAACATAAATAAGATGTTCTGGGTATTTCTGTGTTAAATTTATAATAATTTTAGATGCAAACTCATCTCTTCTCTCAAGCACTGTACGATCATCTGCCTCTAAGGTTCCATGAATAGGTGTGCTGTTTAAAGCTATAATTTTTAGTGAATGTAATTTTGCAAAATCAAAAAGAGGTTTAAAATTATTCCAGTCAAAGCCCCAATTTTTTTTATAATCTGTTTTTTGAAGAAGCTCTTTTTCAGTTATTTTATTATTTAAATAATCATTAATATATTGTTGATGAGAACTTAAGAAAAACTCAACGCCCAAAATGATATTTTTTTTCTTCTGAATAATCTCACGAAGAATTCTTAAAACGATTCTTTGAGATTGATCAAATGTATGATAATCACCACTATAAATAATATGTGATTTTAAAATATTTTTGAGTAATTCTTTTTTGCCCGAAATAGCTTGGATCTGTTTAAACTCATTCTTATATTCATGATAATAAGATTTTAAAGATAAGGGAATAGTTTTAAGATGCGTTAAAGCTTCTTCCTTAAGCCCTTCTAATATTTTCTTCTGAATTTTAAGGAGTTTAATCCTTTGATTCATAAAACACCTTTTTCTGGCTTATCGACAGTTCAAGGATACAGCTTGAAGTTTTTCAAACTATTAGATACTTTGTTCTCGTCATGGAAAAAGAAGGTCTCTCAGACAAAGCAAAAACACTGCTTGCTCATATCGTTTCAAGTGGCGAGAAATGGCTCATTGAAGAAGTGGAAAGAATGTTTAAAGAAGCCTCTGATGAAGAAGATATGCTTGAAGAACTTGATCTTTACTTAACTCGTCTTGATATGAAAATTAAGACTTTTAAGGAAGAGCTCGAAAAAACACACGAAGAACTTTCTTAAAACTTTCTATTTTTTTTGGCCGGATTTTTTACCTTTATACGCTAAAAATATTTGCACATTTCCCTCTTTCTGTTTTACTACTCCCCTTACAAATGTGCAAAATGAAAGCCAAAATCAGGATTTTAAAATTGACAAGTATTTTCAATAAGTTGGAAGTTTTTGTTGAAAAAACATGAGTTATTTTAGGTGTTTAGAAAACACCCAATCCAAGACCCAAAAATAAAATACTAAATAATATTAATAGGTTAAGAATATGTCGAAAAAATAGTGATGTTTTGAAGGTTTTACAGTCCTGGGATCTCGTATTAATAAGGCCAGTGTTCTGGGCCTTGTTTATCTTCAAAGGGTGAAGAGGAGGTTTCGCGCGTGTTTTCACGATAATCATCACACTTTTTTCTATTCACTTCATATTCTTCAAGAGCCTGTTGCTTACAAAATTGCTCATCTAGCCGAGTTTTACACTCTTCAATCTTACGATCTCGAATTGTTTGAAATGATTTAATACAAGATGGGTAGTCCTGAAAACCTCTGGCTGAGGTGTCTCGCTCATCTGAGGCAAGGGGTTCTAAAACAGCGCTTGTAACCTCTTCACCCGCGTCAATGAAAATATTTTTAGGTTCTTCTGCCAAAGATAGGGTCATACTTAAAAAGCCTAAAATAAGGCCTGATATTAAGATTTTAAGAGAACTCACATATCCCCCCTTGGATCCTTCAGTGTTCAGAATGATAAATATGAATTTAAGGATGAATACCTGACTCTTATTATATCAATTTGAGGTCGTGAGCTCAAGTACTTCTTCTGTATGCTCCCCAAGCCCTGGTACATCAAAGGCGTTTTCCGAAAGATGGTGAGAGAAAACAGTCTTTAAATAGTAGAATTTGGCCTTTTTATCATAAATAAAGGCTTCAGTTTGATAGTTTTTAAAGGCCTCTCCCTTATGATAAATGGGAGTTAAGCACACATCAGATTTTTTAAAATAACTTTCCCACTCTTCCCATGTTCTTTCTTTAAAAAGTGTACTCAAAATTTTTTCATACTTTTCCCAATCTTCTTGTAAAGTGTGATCCAGTCCAAGATATTCTGGAAAAGAATCTTTGAGTTGAGAGAGCCCTACCTCTTCTAAAAAATGATTCATAAACTTTTTTTCAACAGGGCAAAAACCAATAAATCTTCCATCTTTTGTTTGATAAATCTTATAATTAGGTACGCCACCCCTTACATTTTGATCTTCTTTTAAAAAAGAGGTTTGTGATGCCTGAAGATTGGCAAAAGGAAGCATCATTAAAGAAAGAGCCCCATGAAAAATTGAAATATCTAAAAAACTTCCCTCCCCACTTTGATTTTTTTTAAGAAGTGCACTTAAAATTGAAAGCGCTGCCATGAGACTTCCCCCACAGATATCTCCTAATTGAACAAGAGGAATTTGAGGAACCGCATCTTCCACTGGATGAATGAAACCAGAAAGACAAAGATAATTTAAATCATGAGAGGCTAAATTTTTATTTTGACTTTTCTGTCCATAACCTGAAAGGGAACAATAAATAAGATCTTTTTTTATTTTCTTTAAACTTTCATAATCAAGCCCATATTTTTTAAGCACACCTGGTCTAAAGCTTTCAATAAAAACATCACTTATTTCAATAAGCTTTAATAGTTTTTTTCGCTCAATTTCATTTTTAATATTAAGAGTTACACTTTTTTTACCACGGTTAACCATAGCAAAAGGAGCACTCACTCCGCTTTCTAGAAAAGGAGGCATGTTGCGCATGTAATCCCCCCTCACAGGATCTTCTATCTTAATAATCTCTGCACCCAAATCTTTTAAAAGCAATGAGCAATAGGCCCCTGGTAAAAGGCGTGAGGTATCAAGAACTCTAATATTTTCAAGGGTTTTCATAGAAGCCTCAAAATATCAAAAGAACCTGTTCTGTAAAGTAAAAGATTTTAAAGAAGTGTCCGATAAGAAGTGTGAGGGATAAGTTATGCCACAAAGTAAGAAGCTTCCAGTTCTTCCAGTGATGAGTACAGTTGTTTTTCCCTATGCTATTATTCAACTTCTCATTCGACTTGATAAAAACAAGAAAATTTTCAAAGACTGTCAGGAAGGTGATCTTCTCTGCGTTGTAGCACCTCAAGATACCAATAAAGAAGATTTACAAGTCGAAGATCTGCACTCGTTTGGAGTCAAGGCTAAAATTTTAGATATTGTAGAGGCCGGGCATGATTCTTTACAAGTTGTCATTCAAGGAATGGAACGTGTTCGTATTAAAAAATTTGTGCAGGAAACTCCCTACTTTATTGCTGAAGTTGAAGCGCTTGAATTACCTCAATTTGAATTTGATACTGAAACTCAATCATTACAAAATGAACTTCTTACTACTTTTAATCGTTTTCTTTTTGCCAATCCAAAATACAGTGCTGAAATGGGTCGCATTGTTGAAACAAAAATAGATGAAGGCCCAGGTGTCATCTGTGATCTTATCAGTTCTTATATTAATTTTAATCTTCAGGATAAACAAATAGTTCTTGAAAGTTTAGATATCAAAAAAAGAATCAAAAAAGTTATTGATCTTCTTAACAAAGAGCTCGAGTTCTCTAAACTTGAAGAAAATATCCAAGATAAAGCCCGCGAAGACATTGCTAAATCTCAAAAAGAATACTTTTTAAGAAAACAAATGGACCAAATTAAAAAAGAGCTTGGGGAAGTGGAATCAGGAAGCCCAGATATTATGGAGCTTAAAGAAAAAGCGAGAAAAAAGAACTTCCCTCAAGAAATAAAACAAGTAGTTGATAAAGAAATAGAACGACTCCAAGACATTCACCCTTCAGCAGCTGATTATAATATTATTCGTAACTATCTTGATTGGTTCATCACCCTTCCTTGGAGTGAAAGAACATCTGATAACCTTAACATTAAAGAAGTTAAAAAAATTCTTGATGAAGATCACTATGGTCTTGAAGAAGTTAAGGAAAGAATTTTAGAATATCTTGCAGTGCTTAAACTTAAAAAAGATCTTAAAGGCCCTATCCTCTGTTTAGCAGGCCCTCCAGGGGTAGGAAAAACATCTTTAGGAAAATCGATTGCACGCGCCATGGGAAGAAGTTTTGTGAGAATTTCTTTAGGGGGTGTTCGAGATGAAGCAGAAATCAGAGGACATAGAAGAACCTATGTAGGAGCGCTGCCTGGAAGAATTATACATGGAATGAAAAAAGCAGCAACTATCAATCCTCTTTTTATGATCGATGAAATCGATAAAATCAGCTCTGAACGAGGGGACCCGGCTTCAGCACTTTTAGAGGTTCTTGATCCAGAACAAAATAACACATTCCGAGATAATTTTCTTGAAGTGCCTTATAATCTTCAACAAGTGATGTTCGTCTGTACTGCAAATTATCTTGAAAACGTACCAGCACCCCTTCGAGATAGAATGGAAATTATTCACCTTCCTGGCTACACCCAAGAAGAAAAGTTGTTTATTGCTAAAGACCACCTCATTCCAAATCAAATTGAAGCCCATGGACTTAAAAATATTCACATTCAATTTCAAAAATCAGGAATACAAGAAGTGATCATGCACTACACAAGAGAAGCAGGAGTTCGAAATCTCAACCGAGAAATTGCCAATATTTGTAGAAAAGTTGCTAAAAAAATTGCGCAAGCAACGAAAGAAACTCATAAATATAATGTCACAAAAACTAAGGTTTCAAAATACCTTGGCCCTAAAAAATACATACCTGAAGAACCTCTTATTAGAAAAGATGAGTGCGGAGTTGCTATTGGTCTTGCCTGGACTCCAGTGGGGGGAGAGCTTCTGACTATTGAAGCAACTCATGTTTATTACCCAAGAAAAGAAGCCTTTAAAATTACAGGTCTTCTAGGAGATGTCATGCAAGAGTCTGTTCAAGCAGCCATTACATTTGTAAGATCAAAAGCAGCTGAACTGGGTATTGATCGAAGTGTCTTTGTAGATAGTCTTATTCATATTCACTTTCCAGCAGGCGCTATTCCTAAAGATGGTCCTTCAGCAGGGATTACCGTTGCAACAGCTGTTGCCTCACTTTTAAGTAATCGCCCTGTCAAGGAAAGCATTGCCATGACAGGTGAAATCTCTTTAAGAGGACATATCTTGCCTGTAGGTGGTATTAAAGAAAAAGTTCTTGCTGCTTACAGAGCAGGTATTAAAACTGTGTACCTTCCTAAGAAAAACGAAGTGGATCTTAAAGGACTTCCTAAAGAAGTAAGAAAAAATATGGAGTTCCACTGTGTTGATAATGCCATGGATGTTTTAAAAGAAATACTTACAGAACCCCTACCTCACAGACAAAAACAAACTGCTTTAGCTTAATACCAAGAAAATCTTAATCGTTAAATTCGTAAATGATTTCATCATCTCGAACAAGCCCCAAAACTTCTCGTGCTTTTTTCTCAACATAAAAAGAACCATTTTCAACAAAATCAATTTCTTTTTGTAATTCTAAATTTTTATGCTTTGTACTTTCAATATCTAAAAGAACCTCTTGATACTCTTTTACCAATTTTAAAGAAGTGAGAAGCCCTTTACTTCCAAATAAGGAAAAGTAAAGAACAAGAATTAAAAAACATCCAACTATAAAAAGAAGTTTTCTGTTCATTCATTATTTAGGTTTTGTAGCAATAGCAAGTTGTGTCAGCCCCGAAGCCCTTGCTGCATCCATCACCTCAACAACCCTGCCGTGTGAAACAGTTGTATCTGCTTTAATGATCACAAGCGTATCTTTGTGCGTTACAGCCGTTTGATTTAATTTTTGCTTTAATTCTAAAAAACTCACCTTCACTTGATTAAAAATAATGTCATTATTTGTTTTTAAAACAATGGTCACATCTTCTTTTTTGCGAACAATATCTTGAGCAGTTGCTTCAGGCAAATCAACCTTAATACCAGGAGCTGATACAAAGGTTGTTGAAACCATAAAAAAGATAAGAAGAAGAAAAACAACATCAATCAAAGGGGTGATTTCAATAAGAACAGGTTCTTTAACTCTGCCTTTTTTAAAATTCATTACTTCTCCCCTAAAAGATCAGTGATTTCACGACTCCGCTCCTCCATCACATGTACCAACCCTTCTATTCTTCCTAAGAAATATCGATAAGCAACAAGAGTTGGAATAGCCACAGAAAGCCCTGCTGCAGTTGTAATCAGAGCTTCAGAAATACCTCCTGCTAATGAGTTTGCATTACCTACGCCTTGAAAAGCAATGTCATTAAAAACTTTAATCATTCCAAAAACAGTTCCTAATAAACCTAAAAGTGGGGATACGCTTGCAACGGTTCCTAAAAGTCCACATCCTTTTTCAAGTTGAGCGATCTCTCTTTTGCCTACCTCTTCAATTTTTTCTTTAATAAGATCTCTTCCCTGCCCAAAGCTTTGAATGGCCTTTAAAAGAATGCTCGACATAGGCGAATTATTATTTTTACAAAGCACCTCAGCTTCAGAAATCTTTCGTTTTTGGACTAAATCTTGAACTTCATCAAGAAAATCTTGCGGCATAATCTTAGAAGAGCGAATTTTAATAAACCGTTCTATGATAATGGCTAAAGCTATAACAGAACACAAAAGAATGGGGCCCATAAGAACTCCACCTTTCATAATAAAAGTAATCATTGAAACCTCCCATCATTGTCATTCCTCAAGAAAGCAGGAATCTAGACCACAACGTCTACCTAGAATAACTCTAACATAGGGTAAGAAAGTGTGGCAAGGTACAGAAATTCAGAACACAAGGTTGTTAGAAGTCTCTTTATTAGCGAGATACCTGGGGAGGCAAAAAACGTCCTAACGATCTTGGCTTTAATCCCCTTCTTGTTTCTTCTTTTTCAACCATTTTATTTAATTCTTGAATTTTATCTTGTAACCAAGGGGCAACATCAAAAGGTTTTCCGGGGTGTCTCAGTTCAAAATCAACTGGCCGCTGATAGGCTTCTTGAGTCATCATTTTTTTTGCGGCTCTTTCAAGTTGTCTTCTCAGTCTTTCTGCAGAAGCCCTCTGAGAAGCATGGGTAGAACGCACATCAAAACCTAAATAGGTTTTAGCTTCGACTAAAACATCGCGACCTTCTTCATAAAAATTTCTCACAAGAAAATCTGCATACCCTCCCAAAACCTCGGGCTCTGCCATTACTTTTTTTCCTGGAAATTTTGTGACAAGATCTCTTGCCACAAAAGTGTTATAAATATATCCTCGTGCTATAGAGGCTCGGGGTGGATCAGTGGGGCTAATAGGTGCTTTGAAGCGATCTGAAAAAGCATCGGCCATTTTTCTAAATAAATCATCATCTGCATTTTTGACTTCAGAAAATGCTTGAAAAACATCTTGACGACTCCACAATCCTCCTCCAATTCTCCAGTTTTCTTCCGACTCACTTAAAAACTTAGCTAATTGTATTCTGTGTGGATCTTCCATTAAAGATCGGAGCCCCCCCACTTCAGAATGTGACACAACTCCTTTTCGAGTTTGTCTATATTGACTGACTACTTCTTCTTGAATTTCTTTAAGCCTTTTTTGAAAGGAGAGCCACACTTCAGATTGGACAGCCTGTCTTCTGCCCCCTAAAAAAGGAAGAAGTTCGTCATAAAAATCTAAAACTTCTTTAAAGTTTTCTCTATAAAGTTGGGGCCCTGTATTATTCTGTATTTTTCCCCATAAAACTCTTTTTTGAGGTTGGTTACTTGCTACAAAATCTAAAACCTTCTGGGCATAATACTCTTGCAGCATGTGATGCTCTGGAGTGTCTACAATACCTTTACTTAAATTTCCTAATTCACGTTGAAGTTCTTGAGGGTTGCGAGCTTCACCAAAAGCGATTTTTGCTTTTCTAAAAAGATCTCTATTACTTGTTAAACCCAACTCATAGGTAGCACTTTGAAAAGAAGGAAGATCATCCATCCACTGAAAAAGTGTGAGCCGATCAGAAGGTGACATATCACGAGGATGATGATGCGCAAGATACCCCAAAATTCTATTTCTCTGAGTACCAAAACGCTCAAGTCGTGAAGGAGTGCCACGAGCTGAAAATTCATGAAGTCGATCCCCAAGATCTAGCAAAAAATTGCCACAAAGATCCTCCCCTAAATGATCACACCAATCGGCACCAATCAGGGCAGCACAATCTGTTATGGGTAGAGTTGAATCTTCAAACGAAGGACGACTTAAAAGTAAAACAAAAAAGCTTATCTTTAACATTCTTTTTATTGATAACAGACTTTTGGATGGAAGATCGTCTAAAAAACGAGAAAAGTTTTGCAAATCTTGTGGAGATTCTGCTTCGGTGAGTAGCCTTCGAAAAGCCCTTGGGTTTTTACCCCTTATTTTTCCTAAAAATTTTTGGGTGAACTCTGGGCCGTAAGTTTGTGAAGTTTTACGAAGTTGTGCCACACCCTGTGATGATAGTCCTAAAGGTTTTGAGTAAAAACAAGGCATATTTACAGCAAAAACTCTCGCACTCGCACATAAAATAATCAAAAGAGAAAGAGTGATAATAAAGCTTTTCATGTACGTTTTATCGGTCTTTTCTTGATTTAACTAAATTCAAGGCCTGGCCGATAAGAAAGATGTGAAGAAACCTATACTTATACTACTTTCTCTATCACTTGCTGTTCTTTTTTCTATACAAGAAGGAAGGCCAGCCCCAAAAATAACTAACACTCAAACTATTCCTTTTGAAACAAATCCATTTGATCTTATGGAAGAAGATCTGATTCTTTTAGGACTTCCACTTGAAAGCGTGTCTCAAGAAGAAAAAGCTCACATCATTCAAAACATTGAAGAAACAGTTGCTCATTATTCTGGAGAAAATAGAACACAACTTAAAATGGCTGCTGCTGATGCACTAGCAAGTGTGATCACCAATGATGATTCAATAGCAGGTGTTGGGCTTGTTTCAAGAGCAACTGGTGCCGCCTACAACTTAAATACACACACCCCCACACTTCAAAAAGCTCTGTGGAAAGTTCACTTTTTAGAAAACAATAGAATTGATGAACAAGTTATGCATCATGGACAAGAAATAGAGGATATGGCTGGCCTACGTTTTCCTGCCGGAAAAAAACCTCGCCCCTGGCATCAAGCTCTTCTTTCTCATCAAAACTCAGCACGAGCTCTTTTAATTGGGCTTCAAAACCCAGATGTTCATCGTGCTTTTGATAGTGTAGCTTTGCTGTCTCCTCGTACCCAAGAACCTACAGAAGAAGAAACAGAAATATTAAATAGCCTTGTCATGAATCAAAATCTTCCTCCCACAGTACGAACAGATGCAATTGAAACAGCTCTCCGTTACCGTCATCAATTCAAAAAAAATTTAAAAACAGAAAATGATCATATAAGACTCTCATTTGTTGATGACACATTAGCACAAGGGTTTGATCAAAACATTCGCTACCACGATGAATCTCAAGTTTTTGGGCATGGGGTTTCCGCACTTTCAGAAATTGAAGATTATAATACATTAGGAGAGGCTCTTAACTTTAGAATGCAGAAAAGAAATTGGGAAGAAGATGTGAGAGTTCCGGAAGAAGAGTTTGAAGTTTATAAATCATCTCTTAAATATTTTCTAGATGGAACACACAATGAATCTACAAAAGAAGATGTTTTAAATCATCTTCCCCATCTCATAAATACCATTCTTCACAAAGACCCTGTTGCGCTTACTGCACGAGCTCGTCTTTCTCAATTATTAGACAACATAAAAAAAACAATGCAAAGTTTATCTCCAGAAGAACGACTTTATGTAGCCGATCAAACCAAACTTCCAGAAGCCGCAAGTGAGTGGTTAAAAGAAAAATACAAAATATTTCTCGACGACCTAGACCTTCAAAAAATAGGCGTCTGTAATGAAAAAGCAGATGGAAAAATTGTTTTAAAAAAACAAAAATCTCTTAAGGAAGATGTTGAAAAAATTGACCAGCTTTCAGAAAAAATTCAAGAAAAAAAAGCCCTCACAGATCCACATATATGTCTTGTTTCTACATATAAACTCAATGATACAGATCAACTTGTATTAGATCGTCTTTTAAAGCTTAGAGCTCAACGCATGAAAAGCCTTGCCATTGCCTATCATGCTTTAAAATCTCAAGGATCAGAAGTTGAAGTACCTCCTCTTTGTAAATCAGAATTTCATCCCTTTTTTGATGACGAAAAAAATGAAAATACACAAAGTGCATGGCTTACAACAAGGGGAAAAGAAAAAGGAATCTCACAAGAAGATATGGATACTGTTAATGAAGCCAGGAACAATGCAAAAAAAACAAACAAAATGTCGGAGGAAGAATGGCACAAAACTCTCAATAAAGCTATTCAAGATTCCTATGCACTCGCAGATATTCAAGATGATATTCGATATTTTTCTGAAGGCGGTTTGCATTGGCGTTATGGTACAGAACAAGGTCTTTTAATATCAGAAGAAAGAAGAAGCCAACCACATTGGGTGGGTTATGCACGCCCAGGTGTGGGAGAATTTCCAACTTCAGCTCTTTTTAAAGATCAAGCACGAGATTCTTATTATGCTCCCCATCTCAACCAAGGAAGAAATCTCTATGAAGAACTTCATGAAAAAATAAAACAAAACCGTGCTCAGTATGACGCTCTCCTTGTTCAAACCGGGGGACTTGCAGCAGGGCTTGTTCAAGAGGGAGTTCCTTTTCATGATTTTGTTTACAAAGAAGTTCATTTGGAAGATGCCCTTTTAGAAACAACTAACCATTCAGATGATTATTTAAAACAATTTGAAAATCTTGAAGACTTCCCACAAAGTTTGTGGAAACCCTTTTGGAAAAATATTTTTGGAGATTTAAAAATACCCATTTCTTCTGCTACCACTTATTCCTCTCCTGGCAATAAAGAAAACAGGGGTTGGAATCATCATCAGGAACGAACCATTGTTGATTACCCAAAATTGATAGGTCATTTACAACACGAAATTGAAAATATGAATCTAAGAGTACAAGACCCTCATGAATGGACTCAAGATGGACTCAAAGATCGTGAGCTTGCTACAAAATATGATCGCTATAAAAAAGCTTTAGAATTAATTCAAAAAAGATATGAAGAAAAAATGGATACTTTTAAAAAAGAAAAAGGGTTAGAGCTTCTTAAACAAGCACGAAACTACAATGATAAAAAATTAAACTCCTATTTGGAAGAATTATGCCTCGATGGCCACTATGGAACCGATAGCGAAAAAATTGAAAAACTTCGTTACCTTGCGCTTGATGAAAAATTGAGAAAAGAGAATTGATGCTTACTATTATGGGAAGAAAAAAACGTTAGCAGATAAATTAACAACAGCCTATCAAGCTTCAGGTGGAAAGTTTGGAACAAGTCAAACCCTTGTTGAATATGAACACGCAGCACAAGACGCTTTGAATGATTTTTGGTTCTCTGTTGCTTCCGCACCCGTTGGAATACTCTTTCATGCTAAAGGCATTGCAATTTTAGGAAGAGCCGCAAGAGCTTTGAAAGGTGCAAGACGTTTTAACGACGCACGCCATGTTCTTCACGCCAAAGGACTTCTCTCTCAATCTAAAAAATTGTGGAAATTAAATCCAAAAAAAGCACAAAGCTTATTGGAAGAAGCAAAAATCATTTTAGGAAAAATAGGAGCTCAAGATCCAGATGTACAACTCGCTCAATCCCTCTTAGGAGAAGTAGAAGAAGTAGGTATTCGCATGACTCGTGGCAGGCAACTTGAAAAAGCCTACAAACCTTTAAGAAAGTTTGCCCATGACCACTTAGTGGATGAAGGAGTTCAACTCTCTCGCCTTTCTGGAGGAGAACTGAAAGCTGCGCGCCTTCAAGCTATCGGAAGAATGACCCGTCTTATGAAAGCAGCAGGAGTTGCTGTAGATAACCCACAAAGCCTTGAAAATTTTGGACAAGTTTTAAAACAAAATCCTCAATTTAGAACTCATGCTACAAAAATATTTAAGGCCTATGGTAACGACGACACACTTTTAAAAGAGACCATTTCTGAAGTTGGCGGCTTTTCAGAATGGGCACCTATGGCCGCAAATTTAGCCGAACACTTTGAGGACCCTAATGATATCAAAAAATTTTTTGATCAAGTGATAGGAGCCCTTAAACCCCAAGTCTCAAAAATAGGAACCCCAATAGGATTTTCACCTGAACAATATGACGATTTTTTAAGACAGTTAAAAGATCCTCACAGTCCACTCTTTCAAAACTTTAAATCTACAATAAGTTGCAGTTAAAGATTCCTGCCTTCGCAGGGATGACAGAGAGTTCGTTGAGACAACTACAGCGAGCCATGAAGCGGAAGACGCTGCCATTTCAAGAACCTAAGCCGTATAAACATGTGGATAACATCACATGTGCTCATCGCAACTTCCTTAGTTAGATTCCCGTTTGACTTTAAAGACATGCTTTTCTATTATGGCTTTTATGGCTGAAAACAAAGAGAATTGGAAATCTAGTTCGTTTCTTATACAAGCATTTTTAGCCTTCATTATTCTTACAGGATTTCCTTACTACACTTTTAAAAATAATTCTTTGGATATTCTTCTTTCTCATTGGTGGATGTTTATTTTTTTAGGGCTGTGGGCGATTGGCTGGTTTTTCTTTTTAAGATGGGTTACCATAACCGTTAAGAACTCTAAATAAAGAGTCTAGAACCCCGAATGAAAATCAAATTTCTTATTATTTTGATTCTCTTAAGCCTTTTTACAGCCGTCACCTATTATTTTTACTCACTTAAAAAAGATAAACTTCATATTGTTCTCACCCCTCATGCTATTCAGATTTCTCTTGAGCTTGTTTCAACCAAACTTCCGATTGAAGATGATGTTGAAATTCATACAAGCCTTTTTGATTTGGAAGATAATGAAATTCTTTTTTTAAGAAGTAGAATTTTAGAAAAAACAAGAACGAAGTTTAACTGGCACGAAACAGACCTCAACTTAGAACCAGGGCACTATAAAACTTTGACACAAATTATTTCTTTTCCAAAGCTTTATCCAGAAAAAATTCTTTTTGAAAAAACTTCGAAATTAAAAATTAAAGAAAAATAATTTTTCAATAATACTAGATCCCGGATATTGCTAACGCAATTCCGGGATGACATTTTTTCTGTCATTCTGAGCAACGCGAAGAATATACTCTCGTATGCAAATTATACCCTTCACTGCGTTCAGGGTGACAGGAGTGCGTTCAGGGTGACATTTCGAGGTCATTTATAAGGTTTAGCCCGTTCAAGCACCTCTTCAATCAACTCAAATGTCTCTTGAAATTGAGAGTGTCTTTGAAAAAGCCTTGGCAAAACTTCTTCAAGTACAATTTCTTTAGCTGTGCGTATTGTTACTTGAATGCTTTCCTCCCCCATTAAACTGAGTAACTTTTGAAGTTTAGATTCATTTACTTTCTTGACCCACAGATGAGGGGCAAACTCAATGTGTGGACCAAAAACAAGGGGCAGGGTTTTTACTTTAAAATGAGGTCCATGGAAAAATTTTATTTTGCAAAGATGTGAAAGGGAAAGCCCTTCTTTTTTTAAAAAAAGAGGAAACTCACTCATCTGTGTTTGAGTTATTTCTAAAATGTGAGTTGCATCACCTACACCTTTTAGTTTTTCATTGAGTCTTGTATGGAAAAGTTTATTTAAAAGACCTTGAAGTAGAGATAATCCTTCTGTGGGGTTTTGTTTTAAAAAACTAACAAATTCTTGAGGAGACAGTGCACTCTTACCCCTCTCTCCTACTTTTCTCGTATAAGAAAAACTTTCTGTTTGAGGTAATTTCTCTGCTAATTTTTCTAATTTTTGAATCAGGTCTTCAGGCATACCAGCATGGGGTATTTCTAAAAGTGCTTTTCTTAAATAAGAAAGTCCCTCTCCTGTTTGTAAAACTCTTTGAAGCTCTGGACTGTGTTCAATGGTTCGCATAAGCCTGCTTAACTGACCTAAAGACTCTCTTAAAAGATATTTTGAAAGCTTGATCGGCCTTGATAAAGCTAAACCATCTAAAACAAGTGAAAATTTCAACCAATTGATAGAGCCATAAGAGGCAAGGTGTTCTAGAAAACCTTCAGGATCATTGAATCCGTAAAGCTCCCTACGCAACCCATTAAAATCTTCGTAACTTCCAAAACGCGCTTCTGATTCTGGAAGATTAGACATGAGATTATGATACTTATTTTGAAGCTCTTGATAATCTCTTACATAAACATAATAGTATTCAGAACCATCAAGATAAGCGATGCTTGAAAGAAAAAATAAAGTTCCTACACTACCCGTTAAAAAGAAACTTCCTAAAAGAAAAACAGGCACACTTGCATAGCGAAAGATTATTTCTTTTGTCTGAGCACTTGCAAGATAGTTCTTATGTTCTTCCTTCATCATTTGAAATATTGGTTCAAGTAAAATTTTATCCTCACCTTCTAAAACTTTTTCTTCAACAACAGGGTTTATAAGAAGAAATAGTTTTTCTTCATAAGAGTTTCTTCTTGAAACCTCTCTCAAACCTTCATGAACACCTTTTAAACTTATTTTAAGAGATTGATCGAGGATCTCCATTAAAGGATGTTTTGGAAGATCTCGAACTGAAACTTTCGCAAAATCTTCTTGGACAATACCCTGCTCTACTAAAACTTCATAAAAATACTTTGGATTTTTAAAAAACTCTTCCATCGATTGCTCACTTACATGAGACATAAGATAAGGGGCTCCACTCATAATGCCTACCCACTTCGCATTTAAAACAAAAAGTTCTATTAAATCATTTTTAATCTCTTCTGTAAGTGCTTCTATTTCTTGGGGATCTAAAGTTTGGTCTTTCAAAGCTTTAAGCTTTTCTTTTTGAGCTTCAATTTTACTTTCTTCTTCTTTGAGTTTTTGATCTAAAGATGAAAGCTCATAACTCAACTCTAAAGCTTGCATCATCCACTCTTTTCTTTTATTCCAAAAATCATAGAGGGGGTTTTCTTGAACAATTAAATTTTTAAAGGTTTTGAGCTTTTCATTATATGTATAATTAGGAATTTCAGCCTCTTCACTTAAAATATAACTACACTTAAAAAACAATTCATTTTCTATTTCTCCTAGTTTTAAAACCATTAAAGAAGAAGGATCAGAAAATCTTTTAAAAAACTCTTCTACAAGATGATCAATATGAATACTTCGTGGATAGTTATCTCTTCCTAAAATACCTGTAATCTCTATATAGAAAGGATCAACCAACTGCTCAAGATATATCTCTATTTTCTCTTTATAACGTTTTAACGCTTTTTCTTTTTTCTGAAGGATCTGTTGATAAAGATGTTCCATAAAATCTTTATGAAAGAGAAGTTGTGAGTTTTCTACCCTTTCATCTTTCCCTAAAAAAAGGGGGAGTTTAGGTAAAAGAAGTTTTTTCTCTCTAAACTCAAAATCAAGTGAGTCTGGAACTTTAAGATAAGGTTTTATGTTTTCTGGATGCTCATAAAAATCAGAAAGTGAAGTTGCTGCCACAACATTGTTATGGAGCAAAAACTCATAGGTCACAACACGAGCTCTTTCTAAAATATTTTCTTTAAGGAAGTTTTCATAAGGATTTATCTTTTTTTGTAAAGTCTGATAATTCTCCAAAGCCTCAAAATAACCTTCTGGGTAAATGGGTTGCTCTGTATTGTATTGTATTTGTTTTGTGAGCTCTGCAAACTTTTCTTTGGCTTCGTCTCGTTTAGTTTTAAGATTGTTATAAGTTTCAAGATCAAAAGATTCAACACTCCCCCGCGCCTCTTTTTCAACAATAAACATAATAGGTGCTGAAACTTTTACTCTCACCTCATCTCCAAAACTTTGAGTTTCAAATTGAGGGTGTGCTTCAAGAGCTATATCAAGTCCCGTTGTAAAAACATCTTTTGAAATGTGAAGTTCATCTAAAAATTCACCCTGGAATTTTAAAGCATTATGTGACTTCCATGGATGATAAGAAATATATTTTTCATAAATATTTTTGATGAGATCTAAATAATCTTTAAGGATAAAAAACTTTTCAACAACACTAAACCCTGTTTGAGAAACATACCCTGCTTGAGCTTTAATTTCTGAATCATAATGGTAAGCTCTGAACGAAGGCTTTAAAGTATTAAAAAACTCGTCAAAATTTTCTGTATTTTCATGACTTTCAGAATAGAGTGTAAATAATCTTGAAAACTCTTCTTTAAAAGGTAGCTTCCCCTTTGACAGGTAATAGAATTTAAGTTTCTGGGCCTCTTCTTTATCAATTCCGAGCACATCAATAAGACGAAAATACTCAGTTCTTGGAATGGAATTTCGCCAATCAGGAAAATCTAAAATAAATTGAACTATTCTCTTGTAATCTTCTAGTGCAAAAAAAAGTTTGGCTATTTTTTCTGAGGAAAAAAAATAATCTTTTTTCCATTCATCCTTATTTTTGACCCACTTCCACCCCGCAGTCCAAGTAAAGCCCCCTACAAAACGTTCATCTTTCAACCACACAACCCACTCAAACCAATCCTGTTCTGTGACGGAGTCAAAAATACCTTTTGCTTTTTGTTTTGCCTCTTGTAATTCAAACCAATTTTGAATTTTGTCGATTTGATTAAGCTTTGCAATGCTTGTTTGATAATCTTCTTCATCCCCTATTTTTCCATTAAAATTAGAATCAAAAGAAAAGGCTTCAAAATAGTGTTCTATGGCTATTTGAGATCTTTCTGCTTCTATTTCAGAAATAATGGCTTGATGAAAGAGTCTCAGTGTTTCTAAATAAATAAACAAAATGCGTGCTTGAGTTTGATTTAAAGAAGATGATTTAAGAATTTGATTCAGAATTTCATCTTTATTAAAATCCCTTTTTAAATATTGATTATGCCTCACTTGCCAACTAGCCATCTCAACCCAAAAGTTCTTAAAAGGTAAAAATTCTAAAACTTTTTTTGTGTGAAGCAAAATAGAAAGAGCTTGGTAAGAAGCATGTCGTTCAACCCATACATTGTTTTCTAAAAAATAAAAAAAAACTTGAACAGCCTCTAACCAACGTTCAGAGGAAAGAATAAGGAGTTTAGGTTTAATAACTCGAACTTGCGGATCCAATTGAGGAAATTGAATAACAACATACTCTTGAAAAACCTCTTGTTCCCATTGGAACCCCTCTGCAAAAACAGAAGTATAAAACAATAAAAACCCTACAAGGAATGGAACCGCTTTTAATTTCTTTTGGAAAAGAGCCACCAGGTTTTGTCTATACCAAACTTAAAGATAGAAATCCAATGTTTAGAGGTGGCAACCTCCGCCGTGCTTTTCATGGTATTTTTGGTGGTATTCTTCCGCTTTGTAAAAGGTTCCGGCTTTAAGAATCTGAGTCACAATAGGCTTTTTGAAGCGTTTTTCTTTTTCCAAATGTTCCTTATAAGAAAGAGCCTTTTCTTTTTGGTCTTCATTTATATAAAAAATAAGAGATCTATATTGAGAACCTACATCCACCCCTTGTCTATGAGGGGTTGTGGGGTCATGAATTTTAAAAAAAGTTTCTAAAAGTTTTTCAAAGCTTATTTTTTGAGAATCATAAACAACTTCAACAACTTCAGCATGCCCAGTTTGATCTGTACATACATCTTCATAAGTAGGATTGTGAGTATGACCCCCTTGGTAACCCACTGTTGTTTGAATGACACCTGAAAGTTCATCAAAAAGGGATTGAACTCCCCAAAAACATCCTGCACCAAAATAGACTTTTTCTTGTGACATATTTTCTCTCAAGCACCACTTACAAGCTGATGGGCGAATCTTAGGGGTTCTGGAATCCTGTATCTTTGAGAACACTTTAAAATAATATGGGTGGCACTCACCAAAGATACCTTGTGTCCTACAGAAACAAAAACAGGTTTTACTTTATCGCGTGTGCAAACGACACGTCCCACTACTTTTTTCTTATAATAGAGAGGAACAAAATTTCCTCTTTCTAGTTTTAAAAAATCATATTCACCCACAAGTCTTTTTTTAGCACACCCTATCGTTGGAAGATCTAGAACAACCCCCAAGTGACTGGCTAAACCAAATTCTCTAAAATGAGCTATACCCTGCCCATCAACTAAAAGAAGATCCGGCTTCTTTTTTAAAAGTTTATAACATTCTTTAAGAGGAGGAATTTCTCTAAAAGACAAAAAACCAGGCACATAAGGAAAATCAGTTTCTGTTACCACTGTTTCACTTTCAAGCAATCTTAAATGAGGGTAGGTTAAAAGAACAATACCAGCCTTGACCCACGTTTTATCTTTTTGCTTTCGATAACTTACATCACAACCACCTATGATTTTAATTTTTGAAAACTGATCTTTAAGAATAATTTTTTTTCTTAAAATTTCTTGTTGTTTTTTTAATTTTTCAAATTGGATTGCCACGACTCACTCCGTTCGCCTCGCAATGACAGCAGTTTATAATTTTGAAAAAACATTTTTAATAACCTCAAAATCTTTTTCTTGAATCGTTTTAAAATCAAGAACAAAATGATTTTGAATGATTCTTCCTAAAATAGAGGGGGTTTTATTTCTAAAAAACTTAGCTAAATCTAAAGCCTTAAGTTTCGGATGAAAAAACATGAGACCAAAACTCTCAATATTTTCATCTGGTAAGCTTCCACCCCCACCTTGAGCTTTTGTTTCAATGATTTTGAAATCACAAGACTGGATCCCGGATAATGCGGAGCCTGCCCCCGACTCTGATCGGGGGCATTTCCGGGATGACAAATGGGATCTAGGAATGACAGGGGGTGAGCTTATCATTTTTAAAAATCTCTCTATCTTTTCTTTTGTTTGAAACCCTGTTTCACAAAGCATTTTTAACGTAGGAATTTTTTCTTGAAAATCATCCTCGCAATACAGTTTTAAAAACTCTCCTAAAATAAAAAGCCCTATCTTGTCCATTCGAAGGGCTCGAACAAGTGGGTTTTTCTTCATTTGAGAAATGACTTTTATGGATCCTAAAAGAATACCCGCCTGAGGCCCACCTAAAAGCTTATCCCCACTTAAACTTATGATATCTACCCCTGTTTGAAGGCATTGTTCAACTGTAGGTTCCTCTCTATAAGAAACAACCTGTCCAGAGCCTAAATTAAACATAACAGGTATGTTTTTTGATTTTCCTAAGGCCACTAATGATTCTAAAGAAACAGAATGTGTAAACCCACTCTGTTTAAAATTGCTTTGATGAACTTTGAGTAAAAGTGCCGTATTACTATGAATAGCCTTTTCATAATCTGAAATTTTTGTTTTGTTTGTGGTACCTACCTCTTTAAGCAAAACACCACTTGCTTTCATAACATCAGGTATTCGAAAGCTTCCACCTATTTCAACAAGCTCTCCTCGAGAAACAATAACTTCTTTTTCTTGAGCCAAAGTGTTTAAAGCCACAAGAACAGAGGCTGCATTATTATTGACAACCAAAGCATCTTCACAGTGAAAGAGTGCACATAAAATTTCTTCAACATAGCGATGTCTCTCTCCACGCTTTCCAGTTTCGATATCAAGTTCTAAATCACAGTAAGATTCAAAAAAAGGTTTTGCTTTTTCCCATAAAGGCCCCGGCAAAAGTGCACGCCCTAAGTTGGTATGCAACAAAACACCCGTTCCATTCACAACAGGTGAATAATTAAAATCTTTCCATTTTTGAGAAAACCACTGCATCTTTTTACAAAGCACATCTTTGATGCATTGAGGTGTGTCCCCAATGCATAGAATTTGTTCCCGTACTAATTCAAGTATCTTTCTTGCGCTGTGTTTTTGAAGTTTGAGAGGTAAATGTGAAAAAGTATTTTTAAATTCTTCACTGTTTATAAACTCATTGATACTTGGAAGTTCTTTTAAGTTTTTTTGTTTTTCTTTCATGATAGAAAGGGAATGTTAATGTTTTTTTCTTTCGCTACTTTTTTAGCTTCTTCATATCCTGCATCGGCATGACGTATGACCCCCATACCTGGATCACTTGTCAGAACTCTTTCTAAACGTTTTTCTGCCTCTTTTGTTCCATCCGCCACAATCACCATACCTGCATGAAGAGAATACCCCATCCCAACCCCCCCACCATGGTGGAAGGAAACCCAGCTTGCTCCATTCACGGCATTGATGAGCGCATTTAAAATGGGCCAATCAGCAATAACATCAGAACCATCCTTCATACTTTCTGTTTCACGATAGGGGGAAGCAACACTTCCGCAATCAAGATGGTCTCGGCCAATCACGAGTGGGGCTTTTACTTTTTGAGTGCGAACTAATTCATTAAATGTGAGTCCGGCTTTGGCTCGATCACCATATCCTAACCAACAAATACGACTTGGAAGTCCTTGAAACTGAACCTTTTCTCTTGCAAGATGAAGCCATCTTAAAAGTGATTTATTTTCTGGAAATAATTTTTTAAGCGCTTCATCTGTTGCATAAATATCTTCGGGGTCTCCAGAAAGTGCCACCCATCTAAAAGGACCCTGTCCTTCACAAAATAAAGGACGAATATAAGCAGGAACAAAACCTGGAAAATCAAATGCATTTTTTAAACCCTTCTTATACGCTTGCGCGCGAATGTTATTACCGTAATCAAAAACAAAGCTTCCTAGCTTTTGAAAATCAAGCATGGCTTGCACATGGTGCACCATTGATTCATAACTCATTGCAATATATTTTTCTGGATCAGATGTGCGAAGTTTTAAAGCCTCTTTATAAGAAATACCGCGTGGTACATAGCCATTGAGTTCATCATGTGCTCCCGTTTGATCTGTCACTAGATCTGGTATTACTTTTCTTTTTGCAAGTTCTGGAAAAACATCCGCTGCATTTCCTAAAAGACCCATGGATACAGCTTTTTTTTCTTTTTTATATAATTCTATTTTTCGAAGTGCTTCATCTAAGCTTTCTGTCATAAAATCAAGATAACGCGTTTGAAGCCTTCGCTTGATTTTATCCACATCAACATCAACCCCTAAGAAACAAGCGCCATTCATTGTTGCCGCAAGGGGCTGAGCTCCACCCATTCCTCCTAAACCAGCTGACAAAATAAATTTACCTTTTAAATCTCCACCAAAATGTTTTTTCCCTGCACTTGCAAATGTTTCATAAGTTCCTTGCAGAATACCTTGAGTCCCTATGTAGATCCAACTTCCTGCCGTCATTTGGCCGTACATAATAAGACCTTTTTTTTCTAACTCTCGAAAACATTCCCATGTCGCCCAATGAGGTACTAAATTCGAATTGGCGATAAGAACACGAGGTGCATCTTTATGTGATTTTAAAACACCTACAGGTTTTCCTGACTGAACAAGAAGGGTTTCATCATCCTGAAGCGTTTTAAGAGTTTCAATAATTTTATCAAAACATTCCCAATTACGAGCTGCTTTTCCAGTACCCCCATAAACGATGAGTTCTTGAGGTTTTTCAGCAACGCCTTCGCTTACATTGTGCATAAGCATTCTCATGGCCGCTTCTTGCACCCAACCTTTACATGTTAATTGGCTTCCTTTCGGCGGAATGATTTTTCTCACAAAACTATTAGTAGAGGAAAGAACTTCTTTTTTCAAGAAACTTAGCGCTCTGTCCCTGTTGCTACATACAACCTTGGTTCTTAAAATGGTTGCTATCTTTCGCTTCATGGCTCACTACACTCGTCCTACCGGATTCTTCATTAATCCCGTAAGTGCTAAAGCACTGTCCGGGATAAGAGAGTTCTGAATATTTGCAAAGATGGGCTGCGCTTTATTTCCGCTTCAGATAGCAACCATTTTTTCACATAGCTTCGAAATAAACCTATAGGGCAAAAGATAGGGATAGTGCTTATAGAGGGTCGTGTCGGAAGGTAATCTGGCTTGGTCCGCATAGTATATGCGGCAGATTACCTGAGACGCGAGGCGCACTTTTTCGCAGGAAAAAAGTGACGCCGTACCCGAGGGAAGTACTATCCCTATCTTTTGTGACCACTTCAAGAACTTAAGTACTTCATCGTAATAAGAAAAAGACGCGTTGAGTCATGAAAAGACTTTAACCTATTGAAATAATTCACTATAAAAAGATTGTGCTTGAGGTTTTTGTGACATAGAATGTAAAGTTCATAGGCAATATGAAAGCAAAACTTGCTAAATTTGAGTCTTTTAGTTCACGAAATGCAACCCACCTTTTAAGAAGGTTGTGGCATTTAGGGTGTTCTCTCTTACTTGCCTATGCTTATTGGGAGTTTTTCACAAAGGAGCAAGCCCTTCTTGTCATGACAACACTGGGTACTATTTTTCTTTTAGGTGATAGCTTTCGTTTAAAGTACAAATCACTTAATAAAGCCATTTTTAAAATCATGGGTGGATTTATGCGTAAATCAGAAATGCAATCCCAATCTGCCATGATGCCTTTTATTCTTTCTCTTTTTATTGTCATAGTTCTCTTTCCAAAACCTGTTGTTATACTTTCTATTCTTTATCTAGGGGTTGGAGACCCTGTTGCTTCTATTGTGGGCATTCACTATGGAAACACAAAAATTTTTGGAACGCGTAAAAGTTTAGAGGGTTTAGTTGCCAATTTCTTTACAACTACCATTATTACTTACTTTGTTTTGTCTGCTTTTGGCCTTGGTGGAAGTTATATTGTTCTTATTTCTCTTATTGGCGGAATAGGTTCTGCTGTTTCTGAAAGTCTGCCACTGACAACTGACGATAATCTTCATGTACCTATTATTTCAGGCTCTGTCCTCTGGCTTGTGCTCACTCTCCTTCAGTAATTCCTAGCAATGCTCAAAAAGCCCAATTCACATCTTTGCAGCTTAGGTTCTTAAAATGGTTACTATCTTCCGCTTCATGGCTCGCTACACTTGTCATACCGGATTCTTCATTATCCCGTAAGTGCTAAAGCACTGTCCGGGATGAGAGAATTTGGAATTATTATAAACCGTATGCTGCGCTTGACTTCCGCTCCAGATAACAACCATTTTTTCACATAGTTATGAATTATGTCGTGTTTATGAAAGAATCTTAACTCGTGTTCATGTGAAGATGGGCTGGAGGTTTTGAAGGGGAGGATCCACACTGGCCGGTGCGAGGCCCCTGAGGAACCTCCAGCCCATCAAGAACTTAAGTATCGAAAAAATACCACCCCCAATTCAGAACCAAGGTTGTAAAAAGAGAAATACTGGATCCCGGATAGCACTTTCGTGCTTCCGGGATGACAGAGTGGTTTTGGAACATTGCGATCTGTGTGTTAAAGTAAAAACATGCATATACTTCTGCAGACTTCGCTTATTGCAGGTGTTATCTCGCTTATTTTTGGTTTCATCACTTTTTTTAAAACACAAAAATCTAAAACTGCATTCTCTTTTGTTCTTTTGTGTCTTGTTGTGGGCGTGTGGGAGATTAGTTTTTTTCTTGAAAAAAACACCTCTGGTTTCTTTTGGAACAAAATCTATCTTTTTGCAACTATTCTTCTCGGACCCGCTTTTCTCTATTTTAATTTACTTTATTTAAGATTTTTTGATGAGGAAGTGAAAAGAAATTCTACTATTTATTTTGCTATAGGTGTTTTTCTCATCATGGGTTGCTTTGTGCCTGCAGAGCAACTTAAATTTTTTACAAATGTGGCACTTTTTTATTTTGGGATTGCTCTTTTTTCAGTGCTTTATCTTCTTTTTCAAAATCTTAAAAAATCAAAAACAAAATCTGAATACACACGTATTAAATATCTTTTTATTGGAAGTGCTATTGTTGTGGGTACCATTATAGGAGACTTTCTTTCCAAATTTGGAATCCCCTTTCCAACCTTAGGAAACATTGTACTTCTCCTTTATCTTTACTTTCTCTTTCAGTCTTTAACTCAAGAAAGGCCCTTAAACATTGAAGAGTATCTTTCAAAAGGTGTTCTTTTCATTATTTTATCTCTTATTTTAACTATTATTTATCTTGTTCTTGTTTCTTACGTCAAAGAATCAAAGGGTGTTTTTATCTTTAATACTTTTTGCGCTTCTTTTATCATCCTGATTCTTTATGAACCTTCTAAAAAAATAGCAGAAAAACTTACAAAAAAAATTATCTACAAAGAACTTTATCAGATGGAAAATAATATTTATAAACTGAAGGAAAATCTTTTAGGAGTGATTGAATTTAAAAACCTTGAGGATTTTTTAATCCATTTCTTAAGAATTTCTCTTAAAGCAACTCACTTTCATATTTATCTCCTTGATAAAGAAAAACACCTCTATGAAAAAAAAGCTAGTTCTCACGAAGAAAACTATCTTCCTCATCTTTTAGAAAGCCACCCCCTTCTTGATTTTATTTTAAAACAGAAAGGAGCACCACTAACTCTTACAGAGTTTCAAGAAAAAAAGAATAAAAATAATTTAAAAATACAAACGCTTGAAAAAATAAACACAACGATTGAAGTTTTTAATAAACTCAACACTGAAGTGCTCATTCCATTTTACTATCAAGGACATATCTTAGGGTTTGCTTTTGCAGGGAATCAAAACTCCACAGAATCTTATTCTCCTTCCATGCTTTCACTTTTAAGTTCCATTACAAATGATTTAGGATTAGTAGCTTTACACCTTTCTAGAAATACAACAGGCTTTGTCCCTATCGAGATGAAACAACAAAAATTACCTCACGACACCCTTAAAGTGATTTTAGAAACTATACAAAAAATGGAAATTGAAACTGTTCTTTCTAATGATC
Organism: Deltaproteobacteria bacterium; assembly: GCA_016186995.1. Classification (GTDB taxonomy): domain Bacteria; phylum Bdellovibrionota; class JACOXK01; order JACOXK01; family JACOXK01; genus JACPKQ01. The sequence goes on from JACPKQ010000005.1 coordinate 47,240, forward strand.
AAAAAACCCTCCTAGCTACCCTTAAAACCCAATTTCAAAAGTTAAAGCTGAATGGTTGGGCTGATTAAAAAATAAGCTAACTTATTAAAATAACTAAAGTTTTACTGGTGACAGAAGACTTAAGTTAATATAAAAACTCACCGATAAACTTTAAGAATCTTTAATTTAAAAAAGGTGGCATTTCATGGGGCCAGTTGGACACGATCTTACAAAATCTGAATGGGAAGGCTCAGATCTTTTTAGAAATACCTCAAAACTTTTTGTACATGCTACCCAACAAATGCATCTTGATCCTAACATTATTGAAAGATTGAAATGGCCTAAACGAGCTTTCGTTGTTTCAGTTCCTATACGCCTAGATGATAACTCCATTCGAACTTTTATTGGTTACAGAGTTCAACATAATATGACATTAGGTCCTGCAAAGGGTGGAGTTCGTTATCATCCTGATGTTAATCTTTCTGAAACAACTGCTCTTGCCATGCTTATGACTTTTAAATGCGCTGTTGTTGGTTTACCTTTAGGTGGAGCCAAAGGCGGCATTCGTTGCGATCCTACAAAAATGAGTCGCAATGAATTACAACGTCTGACTCGACGCTATACCTCAGAAATTGCACATCTCATTGGCCCTACTAAAGACATTCCTGCTCCCGATATTGGCACAGATCAACAAACAATGGCTTGGATGATGGATACCTTCAGCCAAGAAATTGGATTTACTGTTCCTGATGTTGTCACTGGTAAACCTATTGAGATAGGCGGTTCTCTGGGAAGAACCGATGCAACAGGAAGAGGTGTTGTTTACTGTATTATGGAAGCCGCTAAGTATTTAGATATGCCTCTTGATGAAACCACCACAGTTGTCGTTCAAGGTTTTGGTAAAGTTGGCGCTTCTGCAGCACGTAAAATGGCAAAGATTGGGTGTAAAGTTATTGCTATTAGTGATGTTGCTGGTGGTATTTGTAACAGCAAAGGTCTTGATTTAGATGCACTCTGTGATTACATCGAGAAAAATAAAACAAGCGAAGGTTTTACAGAAGGTGATCGTGTCACTAATGAAGAACTTTTAGAGCTTCAGTGCGACATTCTTATTCCAGCTGCGGTGAGCAACCAAATTACAAAGCACAATGCTGATAAGATCAAATGTAAAATAATTGCTGAAGGTGCTAACGGTCCTACCAATATTGACGCTGATCTCATCATTAATGACAAAAATATTTTTGTCATTCCAGATATTGTAGCCAATGCTGGAGGGGTTACCGTCTCATACTTTGAATGGGTTCAAGGAATTCAAAAACTTTTTTGGAGTGAAAAAGAAGTCAATAACCGTCTTTGGAATATTATGAGTGATACTTTTAGAAGAGTTGTTCACACTGCTGAAGAACATAAAATAGATATGAGAACAGCTGCTTATATTTCTGGGATCAGCAAGCTTTCAAGAGCCATGCTATTGAGAGGTTTTTGGCCATGAGAAATATCAAAAAAGCAGGACAAGTCGTTTTTTTAACAATGGCTCTTATATTGATAGGTGTTTCTTTTGTATTATGTGTAAGACCTGCCTTTTCAAGTTCTCAACCTAAAAAGGCTTTTGACTTTAATGACGACAATGCCCTTGAAGAATGGAACGAACACATTCTGAAAAACAAAGTAAAATACTACATTAAAAAAGATCAAGGTGAAACTTTTGTTCAAGCTGAAAGCAAAGATGCCGCTTCGGGGCTTTATTATAAGCTTCGTTTTAAAGCTAAAACCTATCCTTATGTCAGTTGGAAGTGGAAAATAAATCAATTTCCAAAAAAACGAAAAAATGTCGAGGATTATGCAGCGCGAGTTTATGTTATCTTTCCCCACATCGTCTTTTTTAAATCAAAATGTATTGAATATCTTTGGGATGATGAACTTCCAAAAGATACAAGAAAACCAAGTTCTATGCATAAAAATATTCGTCAATGGGTTGTGAGAGATGGAAAAACACCTGCAGGTAAGTGGATCTTAGAAGAAAGAAATATTTATAAAGATTACAAACAACTTTTTGGAACTTATCCGGACAAACAAGTGGGCGCCATTGCTTTTATGAGTGACACTGATGATGATAAGGGAATAGCTGTAGCAAGTTACGATGAAATACGTGTTGGTTATAAAAAATAGGAGAATAGCATGAATAACTTTCAAAGAAGAAGGCAATATCTTTTAAAAAGCCCCATTCAAAGGCGCTTTTTATTTCACTCAACTATTATGATTCTTCTCCCTACTGCTTTTGTTGGAAGTTTACTTTTTTTCCTTATTTTTTATCTTCTCTCAGATCAAATCATGATTCCTGAACATGTTGTTGCAACCCTAGGACCTGTGATCACAAAACTAAAGTATATCTTAATACTAGGGGGAATCCCTCTTGTAGCAGTGCTTCTAGGTTGGGCTATTATTATTTCCCACCGTTTGGCAGGACCTATTTACAGACTTGAACAAGATCTTGAGAAGATTGCAGAAGGCAATCATAGCGTTAGGGTCAAGTTTCGAAAAAATGACCGACTTGACCCCTTAGCCGAAAAAATAAATAGAGTGCTTGAAAAACTTCCTAAGACCTGAAAACCGGACTTAGTCAAAGTAATAGCGAGCACCTAAAGCCCAATCAAAATCAAAACCAGCATTGTTGTTCAATCGATAACCTGGCACAAGCTCGAGATAAGTTCCCACTCGATAATCTTTTAAAAAGTAATTGATACCGAGAGGTACACGAAGATAAACTATTGACTTATTAAAGGTAAATCTTCCCCCTACACCTGTATAAAAAAACAAGGCTCCTTCGGGAACCTTTACTGTAAGCATATCTCTAAAGTGATAGAGTCCATCAAAGGCCGCACCCAAGGAAGAGTCCCCCCAATCATAACCAATAGTTGCTACCAACCCAACATACTTACTTAAAAAATACTTTGCAGTTCCCCCAGTAAGCCCCCCTAATTGGACCCCGGCACCAAAATCGCCTTGATCTGGGCTGACCATAGCTCCCTTAGATGTAGAAGTCGTTTTAGATACTTTAGTTGTTGTCTTTTTCTTTACCATCTTCTTCTTAGCATCAACTTCAGTTAAAAAAAGAAATGGAATCAGCAATACCAACAAAAATAACTTACTTTTCATTTTTACCCTCCAAGGTTCAAAAAATTTACTTGAATTGTAACGAAGCTCTTAATAAGAAGCAATGATTTTTGGGCACAAGTGTTCTTGATACTTTCTCAAAGCATAGAGATCTGTCATGCCTGCAATATAATCACAAACCAATTGATGCTTATCATCTTTTTCATTACTAAAATTTTTTGCCTCTTTGAGAAGAATATCCTCATTCTTGAGATAAAATTCATGAAGCTCTCTCAGCATCTTACAGGCTTTAACAAATTCACCCCGATTGATAGGATTTTCATACACATTATCGAACATAAAAGCCCTCAACTGATCAATAGCATCTAAAATATCTCCGCTTACAGAAAGTGTTTTTTCTTCATGTTGTGATGTTTGCACAACTACATCTGTAATCATCTTTGTAATTCTTTGTGAAGCCGTATCACCTATAAACTTCATGATTTCACGAGGTAATTGATCTTTTCTTAAAACTCCCACTCGAAGTGCATCGTCAATATCATGATTAAGATAGGCAATAATGTCTGCAATCCTAACCACCTGGCCTTCAAGAGTAGAGGCCTTATATTGTGGGTCATGTGATAAAAGTGGACCTTTCCCTTTGGAATGCTTCATAATACCTTCTTTAACTTCCCACGTTAAATTGAGCATTTCAGTTGTCTCGGCAATTCTGACTCCATGCCTTTCATGACGAAAACCTTGTGGATGCAGCTCACCTAAAGTATCCTCTCCAGCATGTCCGAAGGGGGTGTGCCCAATATCATGTCCAATGGCAATGGCTTCTGTAAGCATTTCATTAAGGTGCAGAGCTCTTGCAATGGTTCTTGCTATTTGCATAACTTCTAACGTGTGTGTCATCCGGGTTCGATAATGATCCCCTTCTGGAGCAAGAAATACTTGAGTTTTTCCTTTAAGCCTTCTAAAAGCTTTAGAGTAAAGAATTTTATCACGATCTTTTTGAAAGCTTGTTCTTAAAGAGCAAGATTCTTCTTCCTCTTTACGACCTTTTGTATCTGTACTGAAACAAGCCCTTTTAGAAAAAATCTTTCTCTCATTTTCTTCTAAAATTTTTCGAATTGTCATTTTAGATCCTTAATATTCGTTTTAATAATAGCTTCACTTATTTTTGTACTATCAATTTTGTAAATGCCTTTTTTTATCTGCTTTTTAATTTTTTGGATTTTTTTCTTTCTTAATTTATCTTTTTGAGAGGGGGTTCCCGAGTGACTTCCCATATTAGCAAACCGAACTTGTTGTTCGTTCCCCCGATTTCAAAAGACGATCCTTCTTCCAAATGAGATAGATATTTCGTAAATAAATAAAAAGCCCTAAACCTTGCCCCACAATAAAAACAGGATCTTTTCTGTGAAGAGCATAAATAAATAAAAGAAGCCCTCCCGAAAAACTAAAATGCCAAAAAACAGTAGGAATAACACTTTCACCCTTTTTTTCAGAAACAACCCATTGAACGAGAAAACGCATAAAAAAAAGGGATTGTGCTACAAAACCCAATATCAGCCAAAAATCTAAATGAAAGTGAGCAAACATTGTTCAAACAGTATTCTCTCCTCTCTATTATTGTCAATGTTCAGAGACGTGTTACTCTTTAAAGATATGCATCTAACTCTTTCTCAGGGTCTTAAAGTTACGGTTGAAGAATCCCATCGTTCTCCTGTTGTTTCAGCTCAAATTTGGCTTGATGTGGGTAGTTTTCACGAAGGAAAGGGCGAAGAAGGTGTAGCTCATTTTTTTGAACACATGCTTTTTAAAGGAACTCAACGGAGAAAACTAGGCGAAATAGCACAAGAAGTTGAATCTCATGGTGGAGAAATGAATGCCTATACGAGTTTTGATCAGACGGTATATTATATCACCATTCCCTCTCGTCACTGGGCATTAGCCCTAGATATATTATCCGATGCAGTCCTTCATCCACTTTTTGATCCACAAGAAATAGAAAATGAAAAACTTGTCGTCTTTGAAGAAATGGCAAGATCCCACGACTCTCCTCATGATATGGCAAGTGAACTGTTACTCAAAAACATTTTTCAAAACCACCCTTATGGTAAACCTATCTTGGGGAAAAAAGAAACAATCCAAAATTTAAATCAGAAAAAACTCATTCAGTTTCATAGAAAATGGTACACACCCAATCGAATGACACTTGTTGTAGCAGGCGATGTGAACTCAAAAAATATATTGGCACAAGCCAAAAAACTTTTTTCACATAAAAAAAAATCTCCAATCAAAAAAGACTGGATTCCCCGATCAAGTCGGGGGATGACATTTTATTTCCGGGATGACTATTTTAAAAAAAAACTTACCTTTTGTCTTAAACCAGCACATATCCAACTCTCTCACTCTCACTTAGCTTTTCTAACTCCACCTGTTGTACACTCAGATATCCCAAAACTTGATCTTTTATCTTCTATTTTGGGACATGGAGAAAGCAGTCGCCTCTACGTCGCCACAAAAACGAAGAAAAAATTAACAAGTTCCATTCACTGTGGAATCTATACATTAAAAAAAGCAAGCGTATTTTATATTTCTTCTGTTCACATCCCAGAAAATCTTATTCCCCTCACAAGAGAAATTGTTACACAAATCAATAATATCAAATTAGCTCATATCACCCCACAAGAGATAGACATTGCTAAGAAAAACATCTTAAGTGAAAAAATCTATGAAAAAGAAACAACAGATGGTCTTGCACGTAAGGTAGGCTTTTATGCTACTTATTTTAATAATCCAGGAGAAGAACAGAAATATTATGAAAGTATCAAAGATACAACCACTTCAGAACTTAAAGACATAGCTCATAAATATTTAAATCTTTCTCAGTCGACTTTTGTTAATTTATATCCTGAAAAATACTCCCCAAAAATAAAAGAATTTAAAAACATGATGAGATCGCCACGGTTTCTTTTGAGAACCCTCGCGATGACAAGAGAAAAAACAACTCATAAAATAAAACAAAAAAGTATTAAAAAATATGTTTTGAATGGCTTGACCGTCCTTTTTGTTGAAGATCACTCGCTACCTATCATTTCTATGAGAGCAACTTTTTTTGGAGGTTCTCTCTATGAAACAAAGCAAAAAATAGGTCTTACACAGGTACTCACCCGTGCCATGACAAAAGAAACTTTGGAAACTTCGCAAATAGAGCTCGCTCAAAAAGTAGAAGAAATAGCAGGAAGTTTAGAGGGTTTTAGTGGTAGAAACAGTTCTGGACTCAGCTTAGAATTTTTAAGTGAATATGAAAACCTAGCACTAGACCTTTTCTTTGAAATCTTACTGCACCCAAAATTCTCTCCTAAAATACTCTCTTATCTCAAAAAACAAACTCTTGAAGAAATAAAGTATGAAGAAGATAATCTTGCAAGCAAAGCTTATAATAATTTCCTTAGAAAACTATATCCCCATCATCCTTATGGATATCCACTTAATGGTACTCCACAAACAATAACCTCACTAAAAACTAAAAATCTCTTCAAAGCTCATAAAAGCATTTTCATTCAAAATCCTGGAATATTAACTATCGTGGGAAGCTTTTCGGAAGACTTTAGAGAAAAAATTATTGAAGCTGCTAAAAAATGGGAGAAAAGAACTAAGCCCCATAAAAAATTTCCTAAAATTCTACCTTTAAAATCAAATCAGGAGCTTTATGAGCACAAAACTAAAAAACAAGTCAATATTATACTTGGTTTTTTAGGAGCAAAAATTTCGGATCAAGACCGTTACGCTCTACACATACTTTCTACAATCCTTTCTGGACAAAGTGGAAGACTTTTTATGAATTTAAGAGATAAAGAAAGTTTAGCTTATTCACTTCATGCAAGTAATATAGAGGGACTTCTACCAGGACATTTTTATTTTTACCTAGGTACCTCCCCAGAGAAATTAGGAAAAGCTTTAAATCTACTTAAAAAAGAAATTGAAACCCTTAGAAAGGAAAAAATTTCAAGAACAGAAATAACAAGAGCCAAAAAATATATTATAGGAAAGCATGAAATGAGTTTGCAAAAACTGAGCACCCAAAATGCCTATTATTCTTTTGATGAACTTTACGGATTAGGATACGCAGAAACTTTAAATTACCATAAAAAAATTTCTCAGATAACTCAAAAAGATTTAGAAAAAGTGATTCACAAATATCTAAACTTAAATTCTTCTATTTTATCTGTTGTAGGCCCTGTAAAGAATAAAACAACTGATAAATAACACTATAACGTTAGGTATTGCCATAAGATAGGGAATATAACCCATTTTTAAACTTCCTAAGATACTCATTAAATACTTAAAATACCCAAAATAAACAAAAACAAATCCTAAAGTAAGCAACAACGCAAGTCCCTTATTAAATTGATAACTCAAAAAAGTCAGAGCTAGCGCTAGAAATCCAAAAAGGGCTGAAGCTAAAGATAAATTGAGTTTTTCGTCAAAAACATATCGATGCATAGAGTCCTTATTTCTATTTGAAAAAAGTACATCCAACATTTGTTTTTTTTCATAAAAACCCTCTCTAATAGGAAATTTTGTATTTAATCTTAACGCTGCATTGTGAAATTCTACTTTTTGAACACCCTCTTTCATAGGAAAATTATAAACCCCGTTTTTTAAATAGAACATTATTGAAAAAGGAGTTGCTTGTACATTGAGAAAACCACTTTGTGCAAAAATAATACCTTCTGGGTGAAAACTGTTATCAGATTGATTTTTATTAAAAAGAATAATATTTTTAAGTTCATTACTTTGTTTGTCTATTTTCTCAATATAAATAATATAATGGAAAAAATCCTCATTAAAAATACCTTCTTGAAGAAAAGTCATACTTTTTTTTTGAATAACATCAAAAAGTTTTAACTTTAATTTTTGATAGCAGATAGGTGCTGCAAATCCAGATAATAGTAAACTCGAAAAAAAGAAAAATAGTGAAATAAAAAGAATCGGTTTAATAAATATATATTTAGTGACCCCACATGAATTTAAAGCAATGATTTCATGCTGAGTTGTGAGTTTCGCAAAAACCAGAAGCAATGAATAAAGTAACGACATGGGAATAATAAGATGGCTGTATTCCACTAAAATATAAAAACACATAATGAGACTATCTATAAAACCCAAAGATCCAGATGTTTTATTTTGAATTTCAAAAAGTTGAGCGGTAGAAAGAATAAAAGAAAGTATAAAAAGGGCAATAAAAAATGAAGAAATGAATTCCTTAATAAGATATTTCTGTAAAATAGAAAGCTTCATCACCATGAGTCTAGCATAAAGCATTGAAAATTGTGTTCAAAAAGCATTTGGTCATTCCCGGCAAGAGCGGGAATCTAGTATTCTTCTTTTTCAAATTAAGTTCTTAAAAATGGCTACTATCTTCCGCTTCATGGCTCGCTGTAGTTGTCCCACATGAATTCTTCGTTATCCCGTAAGTGCTAAAGCACTGTCCGGGATGAGAGTATTCTGAATTATTATAAACCGTATGCTGCGCTTGACTTCCGCTCCAGACAGTAACCATTTTTTGACATAGACTCGAATTTTTTGTCATCTTGAGCATAGCGAAAGATATAATTCGCGCTATACCCTTCGTTACACTCAGGGTAACAAAAATATGTAAACCATGTCCCCTGGCAAATATGTTCACTATGTCCCTGTTGCCACACTGGTTTCGTAACACAACGCATGGTATAATAGGGAAAGGCGAGTGAGAAGGTATCGTTTTTTCCAGTATTACTCCATAACATCTTGTAATTGCTACGTTTTTTAAATTTAACTTTGTGCCTAGGTCTGCCGAAAAGAAGACGAGAGGGGCATTCATGTCGGGTTTTTTTAGATCTTTCTTTTTTTCTACATTCATACTGGCACTAGGGCTTCAAGGCTCTATTTTTAGCCTTAATACCAAAGAAAAGCTTTCAGAAATCGGCACACGTCATAATACACTCATTGTTAAAGTAAAACTCATCAAAGCAGAATCTAAGTGGGAAGGCTCCCAGGTTATCACCTATTGGAAAGCACAATCTCTTGAAGATTCTATCAATAAAGCCCCCTCTTCACTTATAGGAAGCAATAAAGAATTTGAGTTTACCTCACAAGGTGGCATTCCAAACGAAGCCCCTACCGATCCAAAACTTTCAGGTTGTGGAAAAGAACCTCATAATCTTTGCGGACAAGTCGCTTATGGATCAGGAACAGAAGAACTTTTCAAAATGCTTACTATTAATCAAGAAGCCTATATTGTTCTTGAACATAAATCAGGAAAAAGAACTCCTTTTCATCTTGTTGGCAGTGTGCGAATCGCTCCTATTTCAAGAGACAGCACTACAGGGGAAGAAGTTATCAAATCAGACTTAGAACTCAATGGCCAGATACAGCAGTTTTCATCTTCTGCTCCTCTATCAATACAGACTCATGATGATTCAGCACGATATAAATTAGGAGACTTTAAGGAAGCTTCAAAAAAAGCGTTTGGTAAATGATTAAAAAAACTTTGATTCAATTATTATTCTTTTTACTTCCAGCCTTCTCCTTTGCCTTTCTTCAAGAAAGTTATTGGGCAAATAATAATCGGGCCATGCTTTCCTGGGGAGGTGGTTCACAACAAATAACACTTGCCCTGAATATTGCTGGGAACCCCCAAACGGTAGACTCACGGGAGTTTTCAGCCTTCATTCAAGCTATGAATGCGTGGAATACCCATTTTGGAACCTTTACTAATTTTGCTTTTAAAGCAGTCACCACATCACAAAAAACGCTCGATGGACTTGATGGGGTCAATAATGTTTTTTTTGAAAATATGGGTGCTGTTTCAACAGTTGCTGAAACACGTTCTACCTTTTTTGTTTCAAATGGAAGAGTTATTGATACAGACATACGTTTCAATACTTTTTATATCTATGTATATGGTGATGCCGCAACCGGTTTTTCTCAGATTAATTTAGCTGACGTTGCTACGCACGAATTTGGTCATGCAGCGGGGCTGGGTCACAGCTCTTTTAAAAACGCAACCATGTATTTCATGGCTCAAGATAAACAACGCTTTCCTACTCATGACGATCTTGCAGGAATACACACCATTTATCCTGTAGGAAACACCACCACCCTTTCTGGGAAAATACAGAAAGGAAGTGAAAATATTCATGGTGCAGAAATCATAGCTATCCGCACAGATGAAGGCCCTTGGCAAGGAAAACCTTGGGTTAACGACCTTTCTGACAGAAGTGGAAACTTTAGTATTCGTGGGTTAGACGTACAAGGACAATACATGCTTTTAGCGGTTCCTCTTCATAACCACTCACCCCATGGAAACTATTTTAGTGGATCTCATAATGAAAGTGATTTTGTTGAAAATATTTTAGGAACAACTGTTCAAGGCCACCTCATCCCTACCCTTTTTTCAAGCTCTCAGTCAGGACTCAACATTCAAGTTTCTCAAACCGTTTTTCAAGATGATTATGAAAATAATGACACTGTAAACACTGCTTTTGACCTCTCTACCCTTTCTTCGAACGCTCTGATTGCAACAGCAGATAAAGTTTCAGACGCTCAAGATTTTTATAAAATAAGCTTGAATCAAGGAGATAGAATTGATGTAAGCACAACAGCCTTTCAAATACGATCAGGACTTGATCTTGAAATAGAAGTTGGAAAAAAAGTGGGTAGTACCTTTAGCAAGATAGAAAGTAACGATGATCATCCCTATGACACAAGAGACAACAAAGACCCTTTTATCTTTCAATTCGAAGCCGCACAAACACAAGATTATTACATTCGAGTGAAAGCCAAAAATAATCTTGTAGCTTCTGATTTTCCAGGAAGCAGCTCTGATGGAAAACTTGCATCAAGAATGTATGTTTTTATTTGGAATCAAAGACAAGCACAAAACGCAAGTGCTGTGGAAGCTCCACTAGGACTTACTTTAGATGAGTTTGATGAAAATACAGGAGCTACTACCATTTCAGTAGGAAGTAGTGGTTTTTCAGTACTTGAAGCAACACTCAATAAGCTCCTTATTGAAAGTGTAAGCTTGAGTGGAAGTAATATGCTGATCCAACTTCAACCAGGAATGAATGGTAAAACAAACTTCTTTATTAAAAATGGAACCCTCAATAATACAACCTATAGACAGGTGAAGCTGACTATTAATCCAGTGAACTACACACCTTTTATTTTTACATCTCAATCACAAACAAGCTTTGATGTTACAAGTGGAGGAAAACTTAATCTTTCTCTTGCAGGCATTGTAGGTGGTGATGATATTGATAATTTGGGCGTTAATATTAATGGGGTTATTATAGGAAGAGTCGCAGGCGTTCTTCCTTCACATACGCTTACAGCAACTGCAAGCAATGCTAACGTTAATGTCAATCTTTCGATCGATGATGGAAGTTATATGCTTCAAGTCAGTGGCCCTGTAGGAGAATCAGCTACCATTGATTTTGAAATTAAAGACAGCCAGGGTAATACCATTGTAACCTCAAATGCAAACTCAAGCGCTGCCTCATCCCCTGGGGTGACTGTCTCTTCCCCTTCCCAAGGAAGTGGTATCATCGTTAATATCGTAGATGCTGCAAGGTCTGTTGCAGGTGCGACCGGAGGTGGTTGTGGAACTGTTTTTAATGAGCCTTATCAAGGTAACTTCAACCAGTATTTTAACCTCTTTATATTATTACTTCCCCTGCTCTTTCTCTCAATCTTAAGAAAACTTAAATTGAAGCCGATAAGAACAAAGAAATAAGTGGAGAACTTTTATGTCTACAGAAAAAAAACTTTTATGTGCTTTAGATACCCTGTCTCTCATTAATTCAACTTTAGATCTTGATGATCTTTTACAAATTGTATTGCGCTCTATTAAACAAGTCATGGAAGTAGATGCCTCTTCTATGATACTCATGGATTTTGAAACAGGAGAACTTTATTTTTCAAAAACTGAAGGTGGATCCCAAAAAGTACAAGAAATAAGACTTAAAATGGGTGAAGGTGTGGCAGGACGTGTTGCTCTCACAGGTGAACCTATGATTGTGAACGATGTTTCTAAAAACCCCTACTTTGCTAAACACATCGATGAAGCTACCAAATTTAAAACAAAATCTATTTTAGCTGTACCTCTTAAAATAAAAGGAAAAGTCACAGGAGTTCTTGAAGCCCTCAATAAAGTAGATGGAACTCCATTTACAGGTGAAGATCTTCTTATTTTTACAAGCTATGCAAATCAAATTGCGGTTGCACTTGAAAATGCCCGTCTTTACAAAATGGCGGTTTATGATGGACTTACAGGTATTTTTGAAAAACAATATTTTCAAATTTGGGCAGAAAGCGAATTTGCAAGAGTCAAAAGATATAAAACAGACCTCTCACTTGTGATGTTTGATCTCGATTATTTTAAAGATATTAATGATACCTATGGCCACCGTAGTGGTGATTATGTCTTAAGTGAAGTTGCTAAAACAGTCAAAGAGGCTATCCGCCGAGCTGATGTCTTTGCACGTTATGGTGGAGAGGAATTTATTATTGCTCTCCCTGAAACAAACATCAATCAAGCTAAAATAATGGCTGAAAAAATTAGAAAAATTATTGAAACAAAAAAATTTAAGTTTGAAGGAAAAACAATCACACTTACTATAAGCCTGGGTGTTGTAAGCTATGACCACACTCACGAAAATTCTTTTGAAAGACTTCTTCAAGATGTAGACCAAGCGCTTTATACTTCAAAAGAAAGTGGTCGAAATAAAACAACGGTTTATAGAAAGAAAACCCATCTTAAGCTTAGAAAATCAGCTTAATCAATCTACCTTGTGAATGGGAAGCCAATCGGGGCCGGGCAAGGAAAGCAATAAATTCTCACAGCGATGCACAAAAATAACTGTGGGGTGATCTTCAGGCTTAAGTTCCTCAGCATTTTTAAAATGTATAAGAGCTTGTTCAAACTGTTTATTTTCATAAAATTGAAGCGCTTTTTCATATTCGTAAATAAAATCTTTTTCCAATTCAAATTCAAGAAGACCGGAAGGAATCACTTCATAAATACTCACACCCTGAGTACGTCCCCTTACCTGAACGGTATCTACTTTTCGAGTAAGTCTTTGGTGTTGAAATTGTTTTTTTGTATCCTGACTTATAAGAAAAGGAATCTTATAAAACTTAGTTGCTTGTTCAATTCGCGAGGCCAAATTAACAGAATCTCCAATAACTGTGTAATCAAAAACTTTAGAACTTCCCATATTACCTACAAGCATCTCTCCTGTATGGACACCAATACCGATTTGAATCTCTTTCCAACGCTTTGCTTTCCAATGCTCATTTAAATCTTTAAGCCTTTCAAGCATAGCTAAACCTGTTTTAGCAGCCTGATCAGCATGTGCAGCATTGACAATAGGGGCCCCATAAATGACCATGATGGCATCTCCCATATATTTATCAATCAAACCACCCTGTTCAAAAATGACATCACTCATGGCAGACATGTATTCATTGAGCATTTTAGTAAGTAGCCCTGCAGGGAGCTTTTCTGAAATTTTTGTAAAATCCCTGATATCTGCAAAAAGAACGGTGAGAACTTTTCTTTCTCCTTTAAGTTTTAATTGTGAAGGATCTCGGATCAGCTCTTCAACAAGTTGAGGTGCAAGATAGTGTTCAAAAGCCTCACGAATGTGGCGGGCTCTTTTTTCTTCAACAAAATACTTAAATAAAATAGTATTCACAAAAACAACTAAAATATGAAGATAAATAAAAACAGTGTTCGCCACAAAACCTTTTTGAAAAAGAATGAATTGATCACAATAGTAAATTAAAAAAAGCACTGTGAGAGTAAAAAGAGCACCCCATAAAGCTCTTAATTTACTTAGGAAAAATCCTAAAATAAATGCCATGAAAAGAATAAATAAAACTTCAAGAGCAAGAGAGGCTTCGGAACGTTTTAAAAAATTTTGATTAAGAATATTATCAATAATATGAGCATGCACCTCAACACCCGCCATTTCAGTTGAAAAAGGAGTGTTTCTTAAATCTTGAACTGCTTTGGCAGAAACACCTATTAAAACAATTTTATTTTTTGTCTCTTTTTGAGAAATTTTATCTCTTAAAAGATCTTGGAAGCTTAAGGTAGTATAGGTTTTCCGGCCTCCACGATAATTAATCAAAAAACGTGCTTGTTCATCAACGGGTAGCATAACATCATCCAAAAAAATACTTTGAATACCCTCTTTGCTAAGCTTCACACCAATATTTTTTTGAAGATAAACAGATGCTGTTTTTAAAGCAAGGGAGGGATAAAGTGCTCCACCATATTCTGTCACAAGAAAACCCTTCCGTATCCCTCCATCATAATCAGATGTAAAATCAAAAAAACCATAATGTGATGTTGCACTTGCAATAGGGCTTATATTCATCTCAACAGATTGTGCTTTTGATACGTGAGGAAACTGTCCTTCTTGAGAGGAAATAAGAAGATTAATTTTTGAGGGCAATTCTTTCTGATTTTCTAGTTTTTTATCAAAATAAAAAAAGTATCCTAAAACAACACGAGAAGTTTGTTTTATTTGAGATGCGAAAGAGAGATCTTCTGCTTCTTCACTTTTTTCAGAGAAAAGCATATCCAGTGAAATAGTATGAGCCCCTAAAGCACGAAGTTTCTGAATGGCTTTGGCTAAAACACTTCTTTTCCAAGGCCAGCGCCCTATCTCACGAATACTTTCATCATCGATAGAAACAATGACAATTCTATCATCTGGTTTTTCCTCACCTCTTACCTGAAACTTAGTGTCTAAAAGTTTAAGCTCTAAATAAGTGAGAAAGGGAAGTTTTTGAGGGGCAACATAATTAATAAACATAAGAAAAAGAACAAACACTGTAAAAAAACAAGTAATTTTAGGAACAGACAAAGAAAAAAGTTTTTTCATATTAATTTAATAACCTGTCCTTTTGTGACTATCTCAATGTGATACCCTTTTAGTTCTTTTTCTATTTCTTTATAAAAATGCGGTTTTAGATGATAGGCATATACTTTTACATTCTTGGGTATTTTTTTAATTTCCTTTAAAAAAGTCTCAGTACAATGATGCCTTGCCAAAGATACAAGATCTTTTTTCCTGTTAGAATAAGATAAATCGAGAAACACTGCTTTTAAGTTTTTATAAGTTTGAGCTACTTTCCACATGGCTTCTGTTTCATAAGTATCGCCACTAAAAACACAGGCGTTACTACCATCATCTACTATGAAACCAAGAGCTTCTGTAGCATGATTAACAGAAACCGCCTGTACTTTTAATTTTTCAATGTGAAACGGTTTACTTTCAATAGGATGTAAATAAAGGAGTGGATTTTTTTGCGGTATTTTTGTGTAATCAGGCCAAATAATATTATTAAAAACTCCTTTGTGAATAGCCTCTAAAACTTTTTTGTGACTATAAACATGAATTTCTTTATCTTCACTCTCTCCCACAAGACGATTATCCACTAAAAAATGAAGCTCGTGAAAATGATCTAAATGAGCATGAGTTAAAAGAATGTGTTTTATTTTAAGTTGTTCTTCTTGAGAAAGAACTGAAGTCATAGTACCTGCATCCAGACAAACGCTTTGGTTGATACGAAAACAGACCGGGGAATAACCCGGCAACGATCCGCCATCGCATCCAAGTACCTGAATTTCCACATAAAAAGTGTATCACCTTATGAACTTAAACTACAGCCATTTTTTACGTTTGAAGTAGTAAAGAAGAATAGAAGCGACAAAAGCCATAAAAAACATAACTGATGGAAAACCCCAATCTGAATGAAGAAGAGGCATTTTTTTAAAGTTCATACCATAAATACCCACAATCACTGTTAAAGGTAAAAGTACAGCCGCAAATAAAGTAAGTGTGTTCATAATTTCAGTTAATTTCTTTGTCGCAATGGAAAGGGAAACATCTAAAATACCCGTTGTCATATCACGATAAAACTCTGTTTGATCCAAAACTCGATCCATATGATCGTACACATTTTTAAAATAAAGAGAACAGCCTGCACAGATGCGATCATATTTTTCCTGATACATTTTATGAATAACTTCTTTTTGATAAAAGAAGATGCGGCGAAGACGCATCAACCTTTTTTTAAGTGAAAAAATATCATCCATAATATTTTCTTCACCATGAGTAAAAATTTTATTTTCAATACGATCCAATCTTTTATCAATTTTATCTAACACGGGTATATACTGATCTACTACTTCATCTAAAATATGATGAAAAAGATATTCTGTATCAACTGCCATAGGAGCCACAACTTCTAAAATTTTTTCTTGAAGTTCCCGAATACTCAAGAGAGGATTCTCATGATAAGTCACAAGCATGTTTTCACAAATAAAAGATGAAAGACTTACTGTTCGAATAGAATCTTCTTCAAGAACACCCCTGTCTTCCATCTTCAAACCATGCACGCGCACATAAAGATAATCTTTATAATCTGTAATCTTTGGAAAAAACCTTTCACTAAAACAATCTTCAAGTGCGGTAGGGTGAAATTTAAACTTGTTGATGAGTAAATTTTTTTCTTCTTGGGAGGGCTTTAAAAAATCAATCCAAACAAGGTAGTTTTTATCATTTAAATAAGCTCCACATTGCTCTAAGTTACTTTTTAAAACCTTAGCCTCTTTTTTAGAATAAACATATACAACAACCATAATAGACTTATCGGAAAAATAAAAATTTTACTTGATTAAACAAAACCCATTGACTTTAAAGCACACTTTCGACACATTTAAAAAAAATGAATAAAATCATTATTTTACTGGCAACAGGACTCAGATCTGGGGATTTACCCAAAGCCCCTGGAACATGGGGCACGCTTGTCTCTCTTCTGCTTGTGCTTTTTGTAGTACCAGAACTTCTAAGCATTTCTCCTTTTCTTTACGTTCTTACACTTTTAACCTTTATTGTTTTAAGCATGTGGATAGCAGACAAAGCTGAAAAGCTTTTAGAACAAAAAGATGCCCCTCGTATTGTTATTGATGAAATGGCTGGTTTTTTGGTAGCTACCTTTTATCTTCCCACAACCTGGTGGGTTATTCTTTTAGCTTTTATTCTTTTTCGCGCCGGAGACATTTTAAAACCCTTTCCAGTAAGATGGTGTCAGGAAAATCTAAAGGGTGGAGTTGGAATCGTTTTTGATGATGTGGTTGCAGGAATTTATACCTGCCTTTTACTTCACATTGTCCTGTTAATATTATGAAAGCAGAAAAGATTGTTTCTCTTTTAAGAGAAAAAAAATTAAAAATAACAGTTGCAGAATCTATGACAGGTGGACTCATTGCAAAAACTTTAACAGATGTTCCAGGTGCAAGTGACGTTTTTGAATATGGCTTCATCCCTTACTCTGACAGTGCAAAACAAAAAATTTTAAATGTTCCAGAAAATATTTTGCAAAAATATAGTGCAATTTCAAAAGAAACGGTTGCATCCATGTTGGAAGGTGCTAAACATAAGAGTAATGCTCACGTTGCTGTAGCAGTCACAGGCAATGCAGGTGGGCTTGAAAAAAAGAAAGGTTCTGTTTTTATAGGTATTCAAGTTCAAAATAAAGTAGAAATTTTTGAAAAAGATTTTTTTGGAACAAGGGATGAAATTCGAAAACAAACTTTAGATTTTGCACTTCAAATACTTTTAGAAAAACTCAAAAATGGGAGGTAGAAATGTCACAACCACAAGATTTAAACAAAACAAAAGCTCTTGATCTGGCGCTGAGCTCGATTGAAAAACAATTTGGAAAAGGGGCTATTATGCGCCTTGGAAAAGATGATCTTGCCTCGACTCACATTGAAACTATTTCAACGGGTTCATTAGGGCTTGATCTTGCCTTAGGTGCTGGTGGCGTACCACGAGGAAGAATAATTGAAATTTTTGGACCTGAATCCTCGGGTAAAACAACGCTGACACTTCATGTTATCGCAGAGGCTCAAAAACAAGGTGGAGTCGCTGCTTTTGTTGATGCAGAACATGCTTTAGATGTCACTTATGCACGCAAACTAGGGGTCAAAACAGATGATCTTTTAATTTCTCAACCTGACACAGGTGAACAAGCTTTAGAAATTACTGAAATGCTTGTTCGAAGTGGCGCTATTGATATTCTTGTTATTGACTCTGTTGCAGCACTTGTTCCTAAAGCAGAAATTGAAGGAGAAATGGGAGACTCCCACATGGGACTTCAAGCGCGCCTTATGTCACAAGCCTTAAGAAAACTGACTGGCATCGTTTCACGTTCTAAAACAACAATTATTTTTATTAACCAGCTTCGTATGAAAATTGGCGTTATGTTTGGAAACCCTGAAACAACAACAGGAGGTAACGCACTTAAATTTTACGCCTCTGTTCGCCTTGATATCCGAAGAATTCAAACAATCAAAAAAGGAGAACAGGCTATTGGGAATAGAACGCGTGTTAAAGTAGTTAAAAATAAGATTTCACCTCCTTTCAAACAAGCTGAATTTGATATTCTTTACGGAACAGGCATTAATAAATTAGGAGAAGTCTTGGATATCGCCTCAGACAACGACATTATTGCAAAACAAGGTACCTGGTTTGCCTATAACGACGAAAAATTAGGTCAAGGAAGAGACAATGCTATCGAATTTTTAAATACTAACCCAAAAATTTATAACGAAGTATACAAAAAAGTTCTCACTCATTATGGCATTGCTCAATCGAAACCTGCTGCAACTCAAAGTATAGAAGACAAAGCTAAACCTAAAGGAAAAGCACCCAAAACGAAACACTAATGAAGACAGCGCACATTCGGAAACTCTTCATTGATTATTTTAAATCAAAGGGGCACACAGAAGTTAAAAGTGCCCCTTTGATTCCTCAAAACGACCCTACGCTTCTTTTTACCAACGCTGGAATGGTTCAGTTTAAAAATGTGTTTCTGGGTACCGAGAAAAAGCCTTATACCAAAGCTGTGTCAGTACAAAAATGTGTTCGCGCAGGCGGTAAACATAATGATCTTGAAAACGTAGGACACACAGCCAGGCATCATACCTTTTTTGAAATGTTGGGAAATTTTTCTTTTGGAGACTACTTTAAAAAAGAAGCTATTTCCTATGCGTGGGATTTTGTCACAAAACACCTTAAAATCGATCAGGAAAAATTAACTGTTACTATTTTTAAAGATGATGAGGAATCCTTCAAGATCTGGCACGAAGTCATAGGTCTTCCAAAAAATAGAATTGTGAGGTTTGGTGAGAAAGATAATTTTTGGCAAATGGCGGAGACAGGCCCCTGTGGCCCTTGTTCTGAAATTTTTTATGACATGGGTGAAAAAGTGGGCTGCGGAAAATCAACCTGCCAAACAGGGTGTGAGTGCGACCGCTTTGTTGAGATTTGGAATCTGGTCTTTATGCAATTTAATCGAGATGAAAAGGGAGGGCTTACCCCTCTTCCAAAACCTTGTGTAGACACAGGAATGGGGCTTGAAAGAACGGCAGCTCTTCTTCAAGGAAAAACAAATAATTATGATATTGATCTTTTTCAAGACCTTATTAAACACATTGAAAAAATCACACGTAAAAAATATAAAGGGAACACTCACGACCGAGTTTCTTTTAGGGTTATTGCTGATCATATTCGAGCTATCACATTTCTTATAGGCGATGGAATTTTACCCTCCAATGAAGGGCGCGGTTATGTTTTGCGCCGTATTATGCGAAGGGCCATTCGCTACGGAAGGCACATAGGTCTTAAAAAACCCTTTCTTTATAAAATTTCTGAAAAACTTATCAACATTATGAAAGATGCCTATCCTGACTTAAAAGATAAGAAAAATTTTATTGAAAAAATGATTTTCACCGAAGAAGAAAAGTTTTTAGAAACTCTTGAGAAAGGACTTTCTCTTTTTAATTCCCATGTGCATGCTCTTAAAAAAGAAAAGAAATCACAAATGCCAGCAGATATTGTTTTTAAACTTTATGATACTTATGGCTTTCCTTTGGACCTGACTCGAATTCTTGCACAAGAAGAAAAGATGACCCTTGATGAAGAAGAATTTAATACCCTTATGAAAGTCCAACGTGAAAGGGCTAAAGCCTCGTGGAAGGCTTCTCCTAAGTTTAAAGAAATTTATAAAAAACTAGGTGAGAAAAATATTAAAAATCAATTTTTGGGCTATAAAACCCTTGAGATAAATGCAACCCTTCTTTACATCGTTAAAGGCAACGACCTTGTTCAAGAAGCAAAAGAAGGAGAAGAAGTGGAGCTTGTTTTTGATAAAACACCTTTTTATGCAGAATCGGGTGGACAAGTAGGTGATCAAGGAAAAATTGCTAAAAAAGTAGATAAAAAAAATGAAACTATTATTGAAATTGATAATACCTTCTCCCCGCACGATGGAATTATTGCTCATAAAGGAAAAATTATAAAAGGAAGCATCAAACTCAAACAAAAATATAATTTAAATGTTAATCCTGATACAAGGCATAGAACAGCACTGAACCATACAGCAACACACCTTCTTCATTACGTCTTAAAACATATTTTAGGAGATCATGTCAAACAAGCTGGCTCTCTTGTAGAGCCTGACCGGCTCCGTTTTGACTACACCCATTTTAAACCTACCACAGTACTTGAGCTCCAAAAAATTGAAGATCTTATTAATGAAAAGATTTTAGAAAATAATGAAACTAAAACTGAAGTAATGGGTTATGAAGAAGCTGTTAAAAAAGGAGCTATCGCTATTTTTGAAGAGAAATATGGAAACCGTGTTCGCTGTGTACAATTAGGAGATTACAGTAAAGAACTCTGCGGCGGAACACATGCACACAACACAGGTTTACTTAAACTTTTTAAAATTGTTTCAGATTTTGCTATTGGCTCTGGTGTAAGACGTATTGAAGCCGTGACAGAAAAGAAAGCTTTTGAATTTCTAGGTTCTGCTTATGAAACTGTGAAAGACCTTTCGAACATTCTTAAAACAACACCTCGTGAAGTACCTCTTAAAGTAGAAAAGCTTCTTCACAATTATAAAGAACTGCAAAAGCAAATCGACAAATTTAAATCACAAACCCATTCAAATGATTCAGAAAATCTACTTTCAAAAATAAAAATGCTCAATGGAGTCTCTGTTCTTATCACTCATGTGCCCGAGGCAGATCCAAAAACATTAAGACACTACTCTGATGTTATTCGCCAAAAATTAAAATCAGGAATTTTTGCATTAGGGTCAAGTGTGGACGGTAAAGTTTTTTTGCTTGTAGGGGTTACAGAAGACCTTGCTCAAAAATATCACGCAGGCAGTCTTATCAAACACATTGCCCCTCTTGTTGGTGGAAGCGGTGGCGGTGGGGCTCATATGGCACAAGCCGGTGGCACAAAACCAGAAAAACTCGATGAAGCTCTTAAAAAATTAGAAGATCTTATTTAACTTCGTCTATTTTTTAAAGGGATAAACTTTTCATCACGCGTACCTTGATAAAGAAGCTTAGGACGATAAAGACGGTTATCTTGCCACATTTCAACAAGATGAGCACTCCATCCTACAACACGAGCAATGGCAAAAAGTGGTGTAAAAAGCTCTCGAGGAATCCCTAATAAATTATAAAGAGCTCCAGAAAAGAAATCAACATTAGGATAAATAGGTTTTCCTCTTTTCTCCATTTCAAGTTTCATCGTTACTTCAAGCTCTTTCAAGATTTCATAGTTTTTTGTGTTCCCTGTTTTCTCTGCACAACTTTTTAAAAGGTCCTCTAAAATATAGGCTCGTGGATCTTTCACTTTATAAACACGATGTCCCATACCTGTAATTTTTCTTTTTTCTTGAAGTGCTTTCTTCACCCAAGCTGAAACATTTTCTGGACTACCTATTTCTTTGACAATATCTAAAACTCCTTCATTAGCTCCACCATGAAGTGGCCCATATAAAGAACCCACAGCTCCAGAGATAGAAGCATGATAAGGGGCTAGGGTAGAACCAATCGCACGAGCTGCAAACGTACTTGCATTAAAACCGTGTTCCATATGAAGAATAAAACAGGTTTCCATGATACGTGCTTCTTCTTTGTCTGATTGAGCGTCCTTTAAAATCTGAAGAAAATGCCCCCCTTCGCTTTCATCTTGTGAAGAAGGAACAACGGCTTGCCCCTTTTTATAACGATAATAAGAAGCACAAATAATAGGAAATTGAGATATCAAAGTAATTATTTTTTCTTCTAAAGGTTCGTCATCATGATGAGCGGTCCCTAAAGCGGCAACGCAAGCTTGCAAAACCTCCATAGGATGAGCACTCTTAGGAAGACTATGGATAATATCAATAATAAAACGTGGAATACTTCTTTTTTCTCTGAGCTTGTGGGTGATTTCACTTAGTTCTTTTTGGTTGGGAAGTTTTCCTTTAAGGAGAAGATAAGTCACTTCAGGAAAAGTACAACCTACCAAATCTGAAATAGAGTAACCTCGATAATAAAGTTTTCCCTCCACCCCATCTACAAGGCAAATAGAACTTTGGTCGGCAATCACACCTTCTAAACCACGCTTAAATTCTGTTCCTGTTACTGTCATATGTTCTAAAATTTACCAAAATCTCCACCCCGCGTCAAAAACTTGATAAAGAAATCATGATAAACATCATAAAAAAACTTTTTTTCTTTCAGAGATAGGGATAGTGCTCCCCTCGGGTACGGCGTCACTTTTTTCCTGCGAAAAAGTGCGCCTCGCGTCTCAGGTAATCTGCCGCATATTCATGCGGACCAAGCCAGATTACCTTCCGACACGACCCTCTGTAAGCACTATCCCCATCTCTTCA
>JACPKQ010000014.1:0-15720 GCA_016186995.1 Deltaproteobacteria bacterium
CCTGGTCCCCATGTTGCTGCTTTAGTTAAATGTACATTAAGCACAATGTGAAATAAAAAAACAAAAGTTAAAATCCATCTTCTCATCATCATCCTTCTCCTTTTTTTCAAAAAAATTAAAATGTGGCAATTTTTCGCGCACACTAACTGTGCAAGTGTCATGCCTAAACAAAAATAACCACGAAAGAAGAGATTGTGATCAAGCTCCTCACAAAAAACTGTCATGTAAATTTTTTAATTAACAAATGTTCAACAAGTAAAGTTATTGAAATCGTTTCTTTTTATTTGTTTTGTTTAGTTTTTAGACGTTATAAAAAAAATACCTGTTCCAAAAAAATGTTTGAAAATTTGAAGCATTTTCATCCTATTTTTTCTCTTGTCAAACTGTGACCTGAGGCAAAAATCTAGGAACGCATTTTGCACTAAGCCTTGACGAGAAAACTGGCAGGAAGGCCACACCTGCTTATTTGTTGACCAAAAAAGAGGAGTGAATAATGATGAAAGTTTTTAAAGTTCTTTTTGTGACAGTCGTTGCTATTGTTTTTGCAAACTGCGCGGGCGGGGGGGGCGGCAGAAGAGGAAACCCACCACCTGTAACAACCATTTTTAGCATGCCTCACGCAATGTATGGGCATCAAGCAACACTATTGCATAATGAAGACGATGTTCTTTTAACAGGTGGATTTAATATTGCCGGAGAGCCTAGCACAAGGGCACTTATTTACGATAGTTTTGCAAGAAGATTTCTTTCTCTTTCACCTTTGAACTCCATGCATGAAAGAAGAGCTGGGCACCAAGCTACTTATTTAAATCTTGGTGGTACTCAAGCTCCTCTAGGTTCTGTGCTTATTACAGGTGGAGAAAACTTAAGTTTTGTTCAGGCAGACACAGAAAGCTATGATCCTATTCTGGATGATTTTTTGACCCAAGGGCTTATGATCAATGACAGACGTAATCACACCGCGACAGAACTTGATTGTGCTGGTTGCTCTGTAGACGGTTATGTACTTGTAGCAGGTGGGCGAGATAATTTTGGTATTTTAGATACAGCCGAGCTTTTTAATCCACGCACAGGTCAATTTATTGCTCTTGGTGATAGGCTGAATATTGGAAGAGAAAATCATACGGCAACAGTGCTTCCAGATGGCAGAGTTCTTTTAGCAGGCGGGAACACACCTTTAGATGTCATCAATTCAGCAGAAACTTTTGATCCACTCACGCTTCGTTTTACACCGACTTTAAATAGCATGGGAGAACCCAGACAACATCACAGAGCGCTTCTTGTGGGTAGTCGAACACTGACAAGCTCTGATGATGCCGTCCTTGTTGTAGGCGGAGCTGATGATTTTGATTTTGTTCTTAATGAAGCTGATCTTTTCAGTCCTGTATTTGATGAGTTTGAAAAAAATGTGGATGTTATGTTACGGGCTCGTCATCGTCATACTGTGACAACGCTTCCAGATAGTTTTCTTTCAGATTCTGTTGTTTTAGGAGGTTTTACAACTTATGATTCGTTTAATCTTTTAGATTCTGATGCGACAGCGGCAGCTGAATATTTTAGATACGATGGATTAGGGAGCCGACCTGATGGGTTTTTTATGACAACAACAGGTATGTATTTAACACGTGCTATGCATACAGCAACACTTGTTGACGGTGGGCGCGGACCTATTGTTGTCACAGGTGGGGTGAGCTTGATAGGAGAGCCACGCACATCAGGTGAGACTTTTTAAGTAATATAAAGTTTTAAGTGGGTAGGAATAAGGATCTACCCACTTAAAAAAAGGGAGGTTGTGTTGTAATGAAGGTGTCATTTTCTAGAAGTATTTTTATATTCTTTTTGTTGTGTGTTTCTTTTTTTTTCCAAGGATGTTTAAGATCTTTTCCACCGCAAACGCGATCGCGTGTTTTTGAAGAATTTCTTCGCCCAAAATTTCCACAAGCTTATTACATTCAAAAGGGGGTTTTTACTGAAAAGCAGATACGAGCCATTCATAAAGGATTTAAGAATTGGGAGCCTATCATTCAAGAGCTTTCTGCAACTTCATTTACATTTAAGTTTATGGGTTTTTCAGATGCTTCATATAATATTTATGACAATATACACATTGTAAGAATGGCGGAGTTGGATTCAAATGTTTTGGGGTTAGGTGTGTATCCTTTTACAAAAAAAACGTATGGTTTTTTTGCAGAAATTCCTGGTGGAGATATTCTTATTAATCAAAATTTTCGATATCATACAGAAAAGGGGTGGACTTTGGCAGATGTTTTAAATTTTAATCATCCAAGTTATTGTCTTGAAAGGCTTGTCACCCATGAAGTGGGGCATCTTATTGGTCTAGAACATGTAAAGAATAAAGAAGATGTGATGTATCCTTCTGTGAGTTCGCGGAGTACTCGCAGCAGCCCCTCAGAAGGGGATATTATGGAATTAGAAAGAGTTTATATAAAATATCTTAAAAACTTTGATGTTTTTAACTTTTAACAATATTTTTTATTCTTTAACAATATGAAATTTGTGTTTGATAGTTTTGATAGTATTTAAAATTTTTTTCCGATTGAGTGCTTTAATAAAAAAGTGTCCATATTCATCCGATGTTCCTTTCCTTTTTTGAATAATATCTCCTTCTTTCATCTTTATTTTGAAAGCAGAAATCTCTTTTATTTTTTTAATTTCTTTCACTCCTTGAATAGTTTTGATTTTTCCAGAGCCAGGGTGAAGGAGCCAAGAAGCCGCTGCATTTTTGGCTTTTTGAGGGGGTGTGAGTGGTTTTCCAGATTCTATGCTCAATAAGGCCAGCCAAGGGTCAAAGTGATAAGCTATTTTAATAAGATCCATAAGATAACCACCCGGTGGACGAAGTGCAATTTCACCAAAAATGAAACCCTCTTTTGTAAGATAACACTCAAGATGCGTCATTCCTTGTTTAATCTTAAACTTCTTAATGATGTCTTCGTTAAGTTTGTTAATAAGTTTGTGTTGTTTTGGAGCAAGTCCGGCAGGGACTATATTGATAGTGTAGAGATCATAATATTCAGTAATATTTTTAAAAATAATTTTTCCATTATAAATAAGAGACTCAATGCTAAATTCTTTTCCTGTAATTAAACGTTCTGCAAGATCTCTTTTGTGCATCATCACTCGCAGTTTTTTTTTATTTCTTGCAATAAGAAGTCCTCGTCGCCCTGAGCGATCTTTATATTTAAGAACAATAGGGTAAGAAAGTTTCCTTTCTAAAGTTTTGATATTTGTATTTTTTCGCAAAGCCATAAAAGGGGTTACTTTAATATTTTTTTTCGCTGCAAAAGTTTTCATAACTATTTTATTTCGACAACGATTGGCTACTTTAAGGGGGGTTCCGGGTAATTGTAAGGCTTGTCTCGCAAACACAGAGGGAATAACAGATTTTTCTGTAACACCCGAAACAAGATTGATTTTTTCTTGTTTAAGTTGATAAGCAAATTTTTTTGGAAGTTTTGTCTCATAAAGCGGAAGAGTAAATATTTTTTTAAAGAGTATTCTTTTTTTTCGAGGGGGTTTTTTTTCATCCCAAAGAATGATGTTAAATCCGAGCTCTTTTGCAGCTAAGACTGCTTTTGTTCGATAACCAACCAGAAGAAGAGTGGAGGTTTTCATAAAAGTTTTTTTATCCATGCTAATATATTTTTTTGCTCTGGCAACAAATTTTGAGAGTCCCGATAATCTAGATACATCTTTTTTAAATCATCGTAAGTATCGATATCCAAAAGAGGTGGAAGTTCATCAATAGATCCTAATAAACTTACTTTTTCATAAAGTTTTTCCGCTGTAGTTGAATCACTATAAGGAATAGAACACCACACGTCTTCTGAAATTTTTTTTTGTCCTCCGAAAAGATAAAATCCTCCATCCAAAGCTCGTCCCAAAACAAAAGAATTTTTAACATAAAAAAGTGCTTTATCTAAAATATCTAAATTTATCATAGGAGAGTCAGCACCTATTAAAAAAACAAATTCATGTTTATTTAATAGCGTATTATAAACAGATGAAAGTCTGTGTCCTAAGGTTTTTTCATTCTGTATTATTTTTTGAAAGTGACTCCAATAGTTCCACCCCTCTTTTTCTGCAATAGACCAATAAGGAATGACATTGTGGTTCTGGGCACATTTTTTAACTAAGGCTTCTGTCGCTGAAACTGAAAGCAAATAAAAAGTTTTTGCTTTTTCTTCTCCAATTGTTTTGGATAAGCGACTCTTAATAGGAGAAAACCCAGGAGTTTTTACAAAAATAGCAATGGCACCAGCATTCATATAAGAGAGATCTTGTGGCTTCGCAGAAGTATGGCGAAATACTGTGGAAAAGCTTGCTTAAAAGTCAAAGACATATGATTGACAGTCGTTTTAAACCATCCTTGTCTTTGGTATTTTCGAGCAGACGTTTTAAGCCAGCCACCTGTGCATTTAAGTCCTATTCCTTGTTTTTTAGCCTTCCAAACAAATAAATGGTCTTCTCCAAAGGGTACTTTTTCGTCAAAGCCTCCCAAGCTTTTAAAAAGAGATTTTTGGATACACAATCCTTGATCCCCAAAAGGTATTCCTAAAAAATGAGATCTGACCCAAACGCCAATGGTGTTTAATACCATCCAGATAGGTCCACTATAAAATTTAAGATTAAAATAAAAAAGCGTTTCTGGAGCAACATTTAAAGATTTTTCTAATGTTGAAATGTCTTTTTTTGAAATCCTAGAATCCGCATGCAAAAACCAAAGATAGTCTTTAGAAGCCTTTATGACTCCACCATTGAGCTGATGGGCGCGTCCTTTTTGTGTGTGAATAACATGAATATTTTTAGGAAAGATTTCTGCCAAAGGCTCTGTTGTTGATAAAATAATTTCTGTCTCATGAGGCAAAACCTCTAAATCTTTAAGCAAATCTAAATAAGCTTTTTCTCCTGGTGCCAAGGGAATCACAACGGAAATATTTTTTAAAATACTCATTAACAACAAGCACCATCTGAAGAAATTGTTTGTATCGAATTTTTAGGGGTACAATCAAAAAGGCCATAATGAATTTCTTTGGTCCCCACTATTTTAAAATGTTTTTGATATCGCGTTTTGGAAATCATATCTGCTGTATTTCCACATATAAGAAGAGGGCGTCCTCTTTTAAACATATGATGATCATCTAATTGGAATTCATGAGGAAATTCTGGAAGTGTTCCTAAATAATAGCCCACCTGGCCATAATCTTCACACTGATCTTCTAAGGACAGCTTAAAAGCTCGAATGGTGATCGAACAAAAATCAATGCTTCCTATCTTTTTCTTAATTTCAAAATGACTCAATTCAACTTTTGTTTTTGACATGATTCTAAAATCAAAACATCCAACACGTTTTAAAACTCTTCGAAAATCTTCAATATAAAGTGCGCCCCCCAGACACTCTCCTCGAAGAATAGGATCTTGTGCTAAAGATTCTGGAATTCTTCTAGAGGAAAAAACATCTGAAAAATAAAGCTCTCCCCCTGGTTTTAAAACTCTAAATATCTCTTTAAACACTTTTTCCTTATGAGGGGAGAGATTGAATACACAATTAGAAATAATAACATCAATAGAATCATTTTTAATTCCCAAACTTTCCAACTCCTCCATATATCCTAATTTAAATTCTACATTAGAAATTTCGTGTTCAAATTTTGTGCGATGGTACTCTTTGTGTTGATTGGCAATATCAAGCTGTGATTGTGTCATATCAATGCCAATCACGTGTCCTTTTTTACCCACTAGGTTTGATAAAATAAAAGCATCTCTACCGCTTCCACATCCCATATCTAATATTGTACACCCCTCTAATTCAGGCGGAATAGGGGATCCGCATCCATAAAATCTTTCTGATATTTCTGGATGAATTTTTTTAACAATGGTTTTCAAATAGGCAGGGGGTTCTGAAACTGAACAACAGGCAGTTGTCTTTAAATCCTGATTGCTTTTTAAAATCTTTCCATAATATTCCTTAATACTTTCAAGATGATCCATAAAAATATCCTTTATGTTAAAGCACCGCTACAAGAACTTCCAGCACCAGCAGTACAACCATAGCAATGATTATCAAATGCAATACTATCTGAAATATCATCAAAAGATTCAATATTCCAGATAGTTTTATCTTGTCCTCCCAATGGAATATCAAGCATTTGATTAAAATCGCAGTCATATATTTTTCCATCCCAGCCAATAGAAATTAAATTTCTACACATGATCATTTCTGCAGCCTGAGAATTAAAGTTACTTTCCAATAGCTTCATATAAGTTTCCAATTCCCCTTTTCTTCTTAAATCTTCATAAAACCGTTTAATAGGCATATTGGTTATGGTATAAAGATCGTTAAAATCAATATCAAATAATGTTTTAAGTTCTTTCTTATACTGACTTTTAAGCTTTTCTTGAGGAGGGGGGAGAAAAGTCCCCAAGGGATTATAAACCAAATGCAACTTCAGATGAGGCACTACGCCGTATCCAGCCTCATTAAGCACTTGTAAGGCCTTAATGCTTTTATCAAAAACTCCTTTACCTCGTTGTTCATCGACATTATCTTTAGAATAACAAGGAAGAGAAGCAATAACTTGCACTCTATTTTCTTTTAAAAACTCCACTAAATCCTCTTGTCCTTGTTCCAAAAGGACTGTTAGATTGCACCGATCAATAAGGATTTTATTGAGCTTTCTACATTCTAAAATCAGATACCTAAAATGGGGATTGAGTTCCGGAGCACCGCCTGTCATATCCACTGTATGAATAAAAAGAGATTTTTTTAAAAGCTCTAAAATACGATCCACTGTCTTTTGCTCCATGATTTCAGTTCGCTTAGGTCCCGCCTCGACATGACAATGATGACAAGCCTGATTACAGAACTTTCCTACATTGATTTGAAGTATTTCCGTTGAATATCGTTTTAAAATGATATTTTCTTTTTTAATCTTTTCTAAAAAGTTTACCATAATTTGTACCACATACTATATCTGTATTTTCAATGCACAAGAAGAAACCAAGCTTGAAGATAATTGCCTTCTGGAAAGGAGATAAGAGGTGCGTGATCTCCTGATGCACCTCCAACTTCTAAAACATGTATTTGTTTTCTGGCATCATGAGAAGCTTCTCTAAGCATTTTTAGAAAATCACTTTTCGAAATATTGTGGGAACAGGAACAGCTTACTAAAAGGCCTGAAGAGTTGAGTGAGTGCATAGCCCTTAGGTTAAGCTCTTTGTACCCTTTAA
This sequence comes from Deltaproteobacteria bacterium, assembly GCA_016186995.1. GTDB lineage: Bacteria > Bdellovibrionota > JACOXK01 > JACOXK01 > JACOXK01 > JACPKQ01. Next base: position 7,252 of record JACPKQ010000014.1, read on the forward strand.
GTGCTCCAGATTTTTCCGAAGATTTTTTAGCAAAAGGAGGTGGATCTAAAATAATAAGATCTGTTTTTTTCTTTAAGTTAAACTGATCCTTTAAAAAAACAAAAGCATCTTTTTTTAAAATAGTTATTTTTTTTGAAACCCCATTAAGGGTTGCATTTTTTTTTAGATTTTCGAGTGCTTGTTTTGAGTCATCTATTGCTAAGACATCTACGTTTGCTTTGGCAAGATGCAGTCCAAAGCCACCTTCGTAACAAAAAACATCCCACGCCTTTTTAACATTTAGTTTTTGTGCCCAATGAAGTGCTTTGAGATGATTTTCTTTTTGATCTAAATAAGCACCTGTTTTTTGATTGTTTAAAAGTGAAAAATTCCACTTTAACCCATTCCACGCGCATTCTTTAAAGATAGTAGTATCATTTTCTATAATTTCTAACCCTTCTTGAGTGCGAATAGGGTGCGAACGTTGTTCGTATATTTTTGCATTAGGCTTTATCTCGAGAACAACCTTTTTTATAACAGGCCAAAAGTGCTCCATAGGAGAAGAAAGTATTTGAACAATAAGATCATCATAAAAAACATCGATAATAAGACCTGGTAAAAGATCGTTTTCTGAGAAAACCCAACGAAAGCAAGATTCACTATTTACTAAAATTTGTTTTTTCTCAAAACTGTTTTTTAAAAGTTCAAAAACAGACTTTTCAAAAAAGGTTTCAAAATCTGGAAGAGTTTGAATAGGATTTCTTTCAAGATTTTCACTAGGCCAAAATCGTGTGGCAGGCCCAAGGCGCCTTAAAACAATATTACTTTGTGGGGAGAGCAAAAACCAGTGCTCTCCTAAAGGATAAAGCATAGGTTTTTGCGGAAGCGAAAAGTTTTTTTTAAAGTGATTTTTAAACAACCAAGGATGACCTTTTTTAAGTTGCGTAAATCCTTCGAAGGTTAAAATGTCCTTGAGTGATGTATTATCTTTCATTTTTGAAAAATAAAGTAAGCACCTAGAAAGACAAATGCAAATCCAATGAGATAATTCCACGAAAAGCTTTCTTTAAGATAAAGAATAGAAAAAGCACTAAAGATAATGAGGGTGATAGCTTCTTGAATTGTTTTAAGTTGAACTGCTGAAAATTGTCCATGACCGATTCTATTGGCGGGGACTTGAAAACAATATTCAAAAAAAGCAATCATCCAACTAACAAAAATAACAATCCATAAAGGTGAGGCCTTGTATTTAAGGTGTCCATACCAGGCAATAGTCATGAATATATTAGAGATAGAGAGCAAAACTATTGTTTTCATAGAGAATTCGGGGACGACGAGACTCGAACTCGCGACCTCCGCCGTGACAGGGCGGCGTTCTAACCAACTGAACTACGTCCCCACAACAAACCGCTTATTAACTAGAAAATCATTACTGCCGTCAAATCAAATCTTAACTTTGAAAACCGTTCAGCCCTCCGGGCTTACCGCCTTCGTAACTTCGATCTTCGCATTAGCTCGATCTCAGTAACCTCAGGTCTCCGGGGAGTCTCCTTTAGAAATTGCTCCTTAACCCGCAATTTCTGAAAGATCGACTATTCCCCTTCGTACTACGTCACCAGTCAACCAAAGAACCTCCACAATCTTCCATTCTTTCAAAAATATGTCAATAATACTCGAGGGTTATTTAAAGTGGTGAAAATCAAAGTATTTTCAAAATCTGTTATTTTTTTAACTTGATTTTGAGGGGGGGGAGCGGTATAAGTTGGGCGGTTCTTAATAGAGGGGTGAAAATGGATTTAAACGTTTATGCTTATAAGGATTATAGAAAGCTTCTTTCTGACTTTTATTATGACCAAAAGAAGAAAAGAGCAAGTTATTCCTATAAGGCTTTTGCTGATAGAGCAGGTCTTAATTCTCCTAACTATTTAAAACTTGTCATGGATGGCAAGCGCAATTTAAGTCATAAAAATATCAAAAAGTTTGCAAAAGGACTTGGCCTTGAAAGTGTTCAGGTTGAGTATTTTGAAAATCTTGTCTACTATAATCAAGCCCAAGATGCTGAAACAAGAGATCTTTATCTTACGAAACTCAAAGGTCTTAACATGGGGCCTGATTCTTGTGAGTTAACTATTGAGCAAAAAGATTATCTTAATCGTTGGTATTTTGTAGCCATCCGAGAAATGGCAGCTTTGTCTGACTTTAAGTGGAACCCAGAATGGATTGTAGCACGTCTTAATAAAGAAATTACAGCGCAAGAGGCACGTGAATCACTTGATCTTCTTTTAAAACTTGCCCTCATTTCTAAAGAGAATGACTCAGCAAAGCCTATTAATAGAAATATTTTTGTAGATGAAGATTTTGTTCAAAAATCACAAACTATCAATAAGTTTCACAGAGCCATGGGAGAACAAGCATTAGATAATTTAAAATCAGATAACTATAGAGATCGTGCCTTTCATGGTATCACAGCATCTATTGGAAAGAGGAATTTTCATTTGATTTCTGAAAAGATTAAGAATTTCAGAGCTGATCTTAATAGGTGTTTAAGTGCTGAAGAAAACCCGGATGAGGTTTATCAGTTGAATATACAATTTTTTCCATTAACAAGGGTGAGAAGAGATGATTAAAAGATTTTTAGTTATCATAAGTTTTGTTTTTGCTCTAAGTCACGTTGCCTTTGCTCAACAGGATGTGTGTGAAAGTGGTACTGAAGTAGGAAATGGCGGGCCTTGTGTTATGAAATCCTCTTCAGATGAATATTTGGGTACCGAAGTAGGAAATGGCGGGCCTAAAGTATCCACTATTCCTGAAAGTATCTCTCCTTCTTCAAATTAAAATCTTATTTTTTTTCTAAAACCTATTTCTTTGGGTTGACGGATAAATTTAACTTATCTTATACTGCATATCAGATTTTAGACACATTCACCCTCTCCTCAGTCCTCTCCCATCACAGGGAGAGGAAGATGATGGATTTGGAGGGCTTTCGTAGGAGTCATGCATGAATATTCTTGTATGTGTAAAAGCTGTTCCAGATATGGAATCACACTTTACACTTCAATCAGATTCTCTTCATATTGAAGATAGTAACCTTGTTTATAAAATGAATTCTTTTGATGAGTGTGCTGTTGAAGAAGCTTTAAAAATGAAAGAAAAAAATGGTGGTGAAGTTGTTATTGTTTCATTAGGTGATGATAAAACTGTTCAAGTGATGAGAAAGGCTTTTGCTATGGGCGCAGATCGAGGTGTTTTTCTTAATAATGCTTCTTTTAAAGATACAGATGCTTTAACAGTTGCAGGACTTCTTCATAAAGCAGTTTCAGATTTTAAGCCGGATCTTATTTTAACTGGCATTCAAGCTGAAGATGATATTCAAGCTCAGGTAGGGCCAGCTTTGGCAGAGCTTTTTGGGGTTCCCCATGCCAGTGTTGTTGTCAGTGTAGTGTTGTCAGAAGATGCAAAAAAAATAAAAGTAAAAAGAGAGCTTGAGGGTGGTACTTTAGAAGTTGTTGAAATGAGTTTGCCTTGTTTGCTCACGATTCAAACTGGAATTAATATTCCACGTTATCCATCACTTCCAGGTATTATGAAGGCTAAAAAGAAAGAAATTAAAGAGATCAAATTATCCGAATCAGATTTAGGTTCTTCAAAAGTTGAAAGAGTAACATTATTAGAACCTCAGCCAGAAGGCAAAGTTGAGATTTTACAAGGTGATGCAAAAAGTGTGGCTACACAGCTCATTTCAAAGTTGAAAGAAAGAAAGGTGTTTAACTGAGTTATTTACTGCAGCGCCAGGCTGTAAATAACTCATCCTGAGGGAGGCTTTCAGCCGACCGTGAGGATCTTTTGGTTTTAAAAAATAGAGGATGTAAAACATATGGAAGAAGAGGAAAACAAAATGGCAGGTAAAATTTTGGTTCTTATCGAACATCGTGAAGGGAAAGTTTTAGATTATAACTGGGGAAATTTGGGTTTTGCAGTGACTTTAGCAAATAAACTCAATGCAGAGGTATCAGCTGTTATTTTATCAGCTGTTATTTTAGCACAAGATTCTGCTTCTTTAGTGCAGAGTGTAAAATCAAAAAAGATAAATGAAATTATAACAGTTCATGATCCAAAATTAGAAAAATATTCTCCAGATACCTATGCATATGTAATGCAAAATTTAGTTTCTCAAGGGGATATTCAAGTTGTTGTAGCAGGACACACTTCCATTGGGTGGGATTTTCTTCCAAAGCTTGCAGTGCGTTTAAATGTGGGTCTTGTTTCAGAAGTCAATGGTGTTGAAGGTGAAGGTGAAAATCTTATTTTTAAAAGACAGGTTTATAATGGAAAATTAGTTGAAAAAGTGAGGGTGAAATCTAAACCTTATCTTCTTACAGTTGAAAGAGGCGGATTTCCAGATATTGAAGAGGGTGGAACCCCACAAGTTTCAAATGTGAGTGTTGATTTATCTCAAATTGAGGTGAGAACTAAAATTATCGAATATGTGAAATCAGAAAAGGGTGGTGTTGATTTAACAAAATCTTCTATTATTGTTTCTGGTGGACGCGGATTGGGTAAAAAAGAAAACTTTCAAATTGTAAAAGATCTGGCAGAGGCTTTGGGTGGAGACTATGCTGCTTCACGCCCAGTTGTGGATAATGAATGGGTTGAAAGAGACAGGCAAGTAGGAAGCTCTGGTAAAACAGTGAAGCCTAAACTTTATTTAGCCTGTGGTATTAGTGGAGCTATTCAGCACTTATCAGGAATGAAAAAATCAGACGTCATTGTAGCTCTTAATAAAGATCCTGATGCCCCTATTTTTGGGGTGGCAACTTATGGTGTTATTGGAGATCTTTTTGAAGTGATTCCAGCCTTAATTGAGGAAGCTAAAAAACAAGGTGTTCATTAAAAGGTTTTTTGAATACTGCTATTAAATGGCTTCGTTTCCTTCAAATCTAAATGCTAAAGTTCGTACTGCACATTGTTGAGTAACTTCAATTGACTCGATATTAATAAATGTATTAAGTGGCCCTGAGATATTTTCTTTTTTATTCATTTCGTAAAGGATGATCACATCATCATTTGGATTCATTGGATCTTTCTTATCACGAATAGCAATGTAAATATGTGTTTCGGTCATAAACACACCTACATTGAGCGGCGAGTTTTGGTTTTGAGAACAGTCTGAGTTTTGGAGGGCAATAAAAACTTCATCTGAAAAGGCTTTGAGTGTTGTTGAATTTTCTAGACTTTCTGTTGGAAATTCTTTTTGTTTTTCCTGGGATGTTACACCTGTGTCATTCCAGCCTATGCCGGAATCTAGTTTATAAGGATTTTTGGCTATATAGGTTTTTGTGTTTCCAATATCTTTAAAATCAGAATTATCTGATTTTGAAGATGCTTCGTGAAGTGCCTCTAGCACTTTTTGTGAAGGTGTTTCATAAAGAGCGGGGGTGATGGGTTTTTGGTTCGATTGTGGGTCAAAATAATACGGTTCTGTTTTTTTATTAAGTTCTTTTGTATTTCCTAAAGCGGAAGGTGCTGGTGAGGTATTCGCAGGGGTTCTATAAGCTTTTCTTTTATTCTCTCTTAGCCAACCCGAATTCGTCATTGCGCGCATGCCTCCAGTCATTGCGAACGAATGTGAAGCAATCTCACGCTTAAGCGATGGGATCACCACGTTTCGCTCGTGATGACGGGAATCTAAAATAAGCGCAAAAAATACAAAAATCCCTAGAATAAGGATTATAGAAATACAAATTTTTTTAAAGTACTTTTTAATCATGGCCCTCAAAAACACCTTCTCAACCCTATAAATGAGCAAGAGATGTGCCACAATAACAAAATCTATCTTATTGATATTATTAAGTTAAATTTAACTCCAAAGGATGTTTTTCGGCCAAAAGAGTGGAGTTTATTAAAACTATTAAAAGTTCAGTGTTTTTAATAACTTAAGTCTGTTTAAGATTTAATCAAATATGTTTAAAAACTAGGCTTTTTAAGTAATACTTTCTAGGTATTTTTCAGCATCAAGGGCGGCCATACAACCACTACCAGCGGCAGTCACAGCTTGTCTGTAATGATGGTCGTGTACATCGCCTGCTGAAAAAACACCAGGAACACTTGTTTTTGTGTTATTTGTAACTTTAAGATACTGATTATCTAAAAGATCAAGCTGTCCTTTAAAAAGTTTTGTATTAGGTGTGTGTCCAATGGCAAGGAAAAAACCTTGGCACTTAAACTCTTCAATTTTATTTGTTTTCACATTTTTTATTTTAATTCCAGTGACTTCCTTATCACCCAAAACTTCAGTGGGTACAGTATCCCATATAAATTTAATTTTAGGGTTTTTAAAAGCGCGTTCCTGCATAATTTTTGAGGCACGAAGTTCACGTCGTCTGTGAATAACAGTAACTTGAGAAGCATGCTTTGTAAGAAAGGTTGCTTCTTCCATGGCACTATCGCCACCCCCAATGACAACCACATGTTGATTTTTAAAGAAGAAACCATCACAGGTTGCGCATGTTGAAACACCATGTCCCATGAGGCGCTCTTCATGGGGAATTTTTAAAAGATTAGGGCTTGCCCCGGTTGCTATAATAATGGATTTTGTTTTATAGGATTTATCTCTAACAAAAACTTCAAAAGGTTGTTTTGAAAAATCTACTTTTGTGGCATCAGCGGTTATAAATTGAGTTCCAAAGCGTTCTGCTTGTTTTCGAAAAAGTTGCATGAGTTCTGGGCCCATGATGCCTTCAGGAAAGCCAGGATAGTTTTCAACTTCTGTGGTGAGCATGAGTTGCCCACCAGCCTGATAACCTTCAATACACAGTGGTTTTAAATTAGCACGGGACGAATAAATAGCTGCTGTCAATCCAGCACAGGCTCCACCAATAATAATGACGTTATGTTCCATTTTTCGTTCCTTTTTATTTTTCTCTAGCAAAGTAGTTCATAGCGCTACCTGCTTTGAACCACTCAATCTGTTCATGAGTTAAAGAGTGTTTAAGTTTAATAGTTTCTCGTGTTTTTTTATCGGAGTGAAAAATTTCACACTCCACTTCTTTTTGTGGAGCAAGGGTTTTAAGATTTTTAAGAGAAATAAAATCTTTGACTTGTATTTTGTCGTAATCTTGTGAATTTTCAAAGGTTAGTGGAAGAACACCTTGTTTTTTAAGATTTGTTTCATGAATGCGGGCAAAACTTCTCACAATAACAGCCTTGCACCCTAAGTAGCGAGGAGACATGGCTGCATGTTCACGGCTGCTTCCTTCCCCATAGTTTTCATCTCCAATCACAACCCAGCCTAGGCCATGCGATTTATATTCACGGGCAATGCCTGAAAGAGGTTGATTTACTTCAGTGTTGTTAATGTTGATTCCTGTACCGGGGTCTTTTGTAAAAGCATTATTGGCACCCATAAACATGTTATCGCTGATTTTATCAAGATGCCCGCGATATCTTAACCAAGGGCCTGCAGGGGAAATGTGGTCTGTTGTGCATTTTCCTTTGGCTTTAAGTAGAACTAGCAGCTCTTTATAATCTTTTCCATCCCATGGTTTAAAAGGTTCTAATTTTTGGAGGCGTTCACTGTTAGGGTGAATTTCAATTTCTTCTGGTTCATCATTACTGGGTGGAAAGTAATTAACTTGCTTTTCAGAAAAACCAAGTTCAGGAATTTCAGGAGCTTTCTTAGGCGGGTCAAATTTTACCTCTTTTCCATCTTCGTTTTTCAGTGAATCAGAGAGAGGGTTAAATGAAAGTGTTCCGCCATAACTCATTGCCATGACAATTTCAGGGCTTGCAATAAAAGCAGCTGTTTCTGGATTACCGTCGTTTCGGCGAGGAAAGTTTCTATTATAAGAAGTAACAATCGAATTTATTTCTCCTTTTTTGATATCGTCTCTTTTCCACTGTCCAATACAAGGACCACAGGCGTTAGCAAGAACAACTGCACCTGCTTTTTCAAGTTCATCTACAAAACCATCTCTTTTAATGGTTTCATAAATCATTTCTGAGCCTGGAGTGATAAGTAAAGCTGCTTTAGGTTTAAGTTTTTTTACCTTGGCTTGTTTTGCAATATCGACCACTCGAGAAAGGTCTTCATAAGAAGAGTTTGTGCAACTTCCAATCAAAAAAGCTCTTACTTTTTGTGGATAATGTTTTTCTTGTGCTTCTTGCGCAAGTTTTGAAATAGGGCGAGCAACATCAGGAGAGTGAGGGCCTACGATGTGTGGTTCCAAAGTTGAAAGATTAATTTCTAAAACCTGGTCAAAATATTTTTTTGGATTTTTTTCTACATCTTCATCTGACGAAAGAAGTTCTTTTTGAACTGCATGCGCAAGTTTTGTGAGTTTTTCTCTGTTAGTTGCTTTAAGATAGGTTGTTCCTTTCTCATCATAAGGAAAAACAGAAGTTGTCGCACCGAGTTCTGCACCCATGTTAGTAATAGTTGCTTTCCCAGTTGCTGAAATAGATTTTGTCCCTTCTCCAAAATATTCAATGATA
>JACPKQ010000014.1:15750-42990 GCA_016186995.1 Deltaproteobacteria bacterium
GAACACCAATGAGTTTTGGATATTTTACTTCAAATTGAGAGCCCGCCATCACTTCAGCCGCATCAGCGCCACCAACACCCACCGCAAGCATGCAAAGCCCACTTGCATTTGGCGTGTGAGAATCTGTTCCAATCACAAACCCGCCAGGAAAGGCATAGTTTTCAAGAAAGACTTGATGGATAATCCCGCTTCCAGGACCCCAGAAACCAATCCCGTATTTTTGAGAGGCTGATTTTAGAAAATCATAAACTTCTTTATTAGAATGAATAGCATTTTGAATGTCTTTTTGAGCACCTGAGTGCGCTTGAATAAGATGATCACAATGAACGGTTGATTTAACCGCTACTTTTTTTCTTCCTGATTGCATAAATTGAAGAATGGCCATTTGTGCTGTTGCATCTTGCATGCACACGCGATCAGGTTGAATTTGTAAAATACTTTCAGAAGGTTTTAATTCTTGATTTTCTGGATCTTGTAAATGTCCAAAAAGAATTTTTTCTGTCAATGTAAAAGGGCGATGAAGCTTTTTTTTAAGAAGGCTCAAGTTTTTTCTTGTTTTTTCATAAACTTGTTTAACCATTTCTGGCGTTGTTGCTAATGGATCATTTTTCATTTCGTTTCAGCCTAACAAATTTTTATTTTGAGAACAAGCTCTTCAATTTAAATAATTTGAAGTTCTTTGCCGACTTGTTCAAGAATGAGAAGAGCATCATCAAGATCTTTTTGTGTGTGAGAAGCCATGTAAGATGTCCGAATAAGTGCACCATCTTTAGGAACGGCAGGATGAAGAACTGGGTTTGTAAATAAACCACGTTCGACAAGTGTCATTCCAAAAATAATGGTTTGAAGATAGTTCCCTATATTAATAGGTATAATAGGGGTTGTACTTGGAGATGTATTAAATCCAAGTGTGTTTAATTTTTCTCTCATGTAGTTTGCATTATTCCATAGCTTTTCAACATGCCAGGGTTCGTTTTCCATAATAGTTAAAACTTCAAGAACTGCAGCAGTAGAGGCAGGGGGTAAGCTTGCAGAAAAAATCATAGAACGTGATTTGTGTTTGACCCATTCAATGACGGAAGCTGTTGAAGCAATAAAACCACCAATAGAAGAAAATGTTTTGCTAAAAGTGCCCATGACAACATCAAACTTTCTTCCAAAATGTTCTTGGCTACCACGTCCTGTTTTTCCCAAAAGTCCAAAAGCATGAGCATCATCAACATAAAGTCGTGCACTGTATTTTTTTGCTAGATCGTGAATTTTATCAAGTGGAGCAATATCCCCGGTCATACTGTAAACGCTGTCTATTACAATAAGTTTTGGGGTACCTTCGTAAAGTTTCAATTTATCTTCAAGATCTTTTAGGTTGTTATGTTCAAAAATAACTGTTTTTCCTTGGGCAAGCCTGCAACCTTCAACAATACTTGCGTGATTATCACCATCACTCAAAACGATTTCACCTTCGCCGACTAAGCAGGAAATACTTCCTAAATTTGTTTGAAATCCGGTTGCATAAACAAGAGCTGCTTCATGACCTGTGAAAGCAGCCAAACGCGTTTCAAGTTCTTCATGAAGTTTTAAAGTACCATTTAAAAAACGTGAGCCAGTGCACCCAACCCCATATTGAGCAAGAGCATCTTGAGCGGCTTTCACAACGCGGGGATCATGGGTAAGGCCTAGGTAATTATTTGAACCGATCATGATGGTTTCTTTACCGTTAATCACGACACGAGTTCCTTCGGATTGTTCTATGGCTCGAAAGTAAGGGTAGATACCGGCTTCCCTGGCCATCTTAGCCTCTTGAAAGGTAGAGCACTTTTTTAAGATGTCAGCCTTCATAAACATTACAAGTTACTGTAATGACACGCTTAGTCAACGTTAAATTGACGATTATTGAAGGATGGGATAAATATATTTTGTGCTTACTTTAAAAGATATAAATATTAATCAATTAGATAGCTTATCTCATAATCTTCACAAAATACTTGAACCTTCTGATATTTTAGGGCTTGTGGGCGAACTGGGTGCTGGTAAGACAACATTTGTTAAAAAATTAGCACGTTGTTATGGAGTCAATTCGGAAGATGTTGTAAGCCCTACATTTGTGCTTCTTCAAACCTATGAAGGAGGGAGACGTTTGCATCATTGGGATTTGTATCGGTTGGAGAGTGAACAAGAGCTTTTACCTCTTGATTATGAAGAGACTTTTTTTAGCGATGATATTTGTTTTATTGAATGGTTCGATAAACTTAAAAACTTAAAGCCCCAAGAATTTTTAGAAATTCATTTTAAGTTCACATCTGAAACACAAAGAGATATTTCTTTTTTTGGAGAAGGGAAAAGAGGAAAAGCTCTTGTTCAGAAGCTAAAACAGATGTATCAATAATTGAATCCATGGAAAATATTCTTGTCCAAAAATATGGTGGTACGTCAATGGGAAGTATCGAAAAAATTCGCCATATTGCTGAAATGATTATTTCTTTTAAAAAACAAAATGAACATATGGTGGTTGTTGTTTCTGCTATGGCAGGAGAAACAGACCGTCTCATTGCTCTTACAAAAAGTATTACTGAAATGCCAGCTCTTAAAGAATATGATTCTATTTTTGCAACAGGAGAGCAAGTAAGTGCTGCTTTACTTGCAATGACACTTCAATCGATGAGATACAATGCAGAATCTTATTTAGGGTTTCAAGTGGGGATTCGAACAGATGCAGCTCACTCCAAAGCAAAAATACTCAGTATTGATACCCAAAAAATTTACACAGAACTGGATAAAGGAAAAATTGTTATTATCGGAGGATGTCAGGGAATCAGCCCAGAAGGTAACATTACAACTTTGGGACGAGGAGGTTCTGATTTAACAGCGGTGGCTGTTGCAGCAGCCTTGGGTGCAAAGGCTTGTGAAATTTATACTGATGTTTCAGGTATTTTTACAGCAGATCCACGAATTTGTTCTGATGCACGGAAAATTGAAAAAATATCTTATGAGGAAATGCTTGAAATGGCTTCGACAGGAGCCAAGGTTTTAGAAAGACGTTCTGTTGCCTGTGCGATGAATCATAGTGTTCGTCTTTATGTTCGTTCCAGTTTTGAACAAGGCCAAGGTACTTTAGTGTGCGAGGAGGATCCAACAATGGAGAATATTTTAGTTTCAGGTATTACACATGATAAAAAAGAATCTCGAATTTCTGTTCGAGGTGATTTGGGTGTCAAGGGTGGCGTAGCCAATCTTTTTTCACATATTGCGGATAAAAATATTGTTGTCGATATGATTGTTCAAAATATTCCTGATGAAGAGGCTAAATCTTCTATTTCTTTTACAGTGCCTAAAGAAGATCGGATTCAAGCAGTACAAATTGTAAAAGATCTTTATAAAGATGCTCATGTTACATGGAACGATAGCATTTCAAAAATTTCTATTATAGGTGCAGGTATGAGAACGCATGCGGGTGTTGCAGCAACAATGTTTGATATTTTGGCTAAAGAAAATATAGATATTAAAATGATTTCGACTTCTGAGATTAAGGTGTCTTGTGTTATAGAAGAAAAATATACAGAGCTTGCGGTGAGGCTTTTACACGAAGGTTTTCAGTTAGCAAAGAAGAAGAGTTAAATAATGAACCTGCCGACGTAGCTCAGTTGGTAGAGCAGCTCATTCGTAATGAGCAGGTCGTGGGTTCGACTCCCATCGTCGGCTTTTAAAAAGGAGGTTTTATGGCATTGAATGTAGAACAAAAAATCAAAGAAACATTGGAAAAAAACCCTGTTGTTCTCTATATGAAAGGCACAGCAGAGGCTCCACAATGTGGTTTTTCAATGGCAACAGTGCAGGTTCTCAAGCAATACGGGATGTCTTTTAAAACTATAAATGTTTTAGAGGATCATGAGATCAGAGAAGGTATTAAAAAGTTTTCTAACTGGCCTACCATTCCACAACTTTATGTAAAGGGTAAGTTTATTGGTGGCTGTGATATTGTGACAGAACTCCATGAAAATGGTGAGTTAGAACAAATACTTAAGAGCAAAGCCTAAAAAAGAAAATTAATGAGCTTTTCGAGCCCATTGCTCTGGTGTCAGAGTTTTCAAAGAAAAGGCATGTACCTTATCTTTGAGGGCTTCATTTAATGGCTCATACACAAGTTGGTGTTGTTCTAAAAGTGATTTTCCTTCAAACTCTTTTGAAATAACAGTCGCTTGAAAGTGGTTGTTATCGCCCATGGTATCCTCAACATGAACTTCAGCATCAGGAAGTTTTGAAAGAATGGCGTTTTTAATAAGGTCGGTTTTTTCCATAATGTGATATACACCATACACTTAAAAATTTTGCAATCATTATGAACTTAATAGAAGAAATAAAAAAACTAAAAAAACAGCGTCATGCTGTCATTCTTGCGCATTATTATCAAGAGTCAGAGATTCAAGACATTGCTGATTTTTTGGGGGATAGTTTAGCGTTAGCGGTAGCTGCACAAAAGTGTACACAAGATGTCATTCTTTTTGCAGGTGTACATTTTATGGCTGAAACAGCTAAAATTTTAAATCCGACAAAAACAGTTGTGATCCCTTCGATGAATGCGGGGTGTTCTTTAGCAGATTCTTGTCCAGCACCCGAGTTTGAAAAGTTCTTAAAAAATTATCCTGATTATGAAGTTGTTTCTTACATTAATTGTACAGCAGCTACAAAAGCTTTAAGCACTGTTATTTGTACTTCAAGTAATGCTGAGAAAGTTATTAATACAATTACCAAAGATAAAAAAATTGTTTTTGCTCCAGATTATAATTTAGGACGATTCCTCATTAAAAAAACAGGGCGTGATATGGTGCTTTGGAAGGGTACTTGTGTAGTACACATTACTTTTTCTTTGAAAGAAATTCAAAAATTAAAATTAGAATCGCCTCAAGCAGAAATCATTGCTCATCCTGAGTGCGAAGAAACAGTCCTTTCTGTAGCTGATTTTATTGGTTCTACAACAAAGCTGATTCACTATGCAACTGAGTCTTCTCACAAGAAGTTTATTGTTGTGACAGAACCTGGTGTGATTCATCAGATGAAAAAGATCAATCCAGATAATGAATATATTCCAGCACCCAATGATTCGGGGTGTGCTTGTAATTTATGCCCTTATATGAAGGAAAATACCCTTGAAAAGGTGTATCTAGCTTTAAGAGATTTGAAACCAGAAATAACCTTAGAGCCAGATCTTATTGAAAGCTCACGAAAACCTTTGCAAAGAATGTTAGAAATCTCTGGTGCAGGGACACTACCTTCATGAACCTCGTGATGACGGAAAAATTGAGTATGTTACAATAAAAACATGCCTGTCAGTCCTCAGAAAAAAGAACGCCTTAAAGAAAAAATGGAACGCTTGCAGATCTTTGAAAAAGATTTGGAAGAAAACTTTATTCGTGCTTCAGGGAGTGGAGGACAAAAGGTCAATAAAACATCTAGTTGTGTATGGTTAAAGCATATTCCTACAGGTCTTGAAATAAAGTGTCAGCAAACAAGAAGTCAGGCTGATAATCGTTATTTTGCAAGAGCACTTCTTTGTGAAAAGTTTCAAGAGCAATGGCTTCAAGAAAAATCAGAAAAGCAAAAACAAATTGAAAAAATAAGACGTCAGAAAAGAAAAAAATCAAAACGCGCTAAAGAAAAAATGCTTGAGAGCAAAAGAAAACAATCTCTTAAAAAGGACCTGCGTAAAAAGCCTACTTTCGACGATTAAGAGCTTGTGAAGTTTTCTCAGGCTTAAAAGATTGGTATCATTCCCGTCATGCCCGCGCAGGCGGGCATCCAGAACAATTAAAGTCATGTGGAAAGTCTCTGTGTCCTAGAGAAATATTTTCTATAGCGCCCTCAGAACCCATATTGAATTTAACACGATAGTAATGACCTTCTTCTTTAGTTGTGGCATCAACGTCATTGCCTTCTTTTCCATGAAGAAGAGCTGTTTTCCTAATTCGGGCTGCTCTTACAATGCATTCACCTTCTCATCTTATGCTCTCCTCAGTCTGGGTTGACATGATGATATGACGGACGGGGAAAAAACCTCAAAGCAGATTCCCATTCTATGCCTTTTTTGGGGCTTGGTCAGGGAAATTGAATGAGTGGAAAACAGGTCGTTGATTATGTCATCCCAAGCGTAGCGAGGACTTAGTAACTATGATCACTCATCACTCCAACAATATATCATCTTCTGTGCCGTATTTTTTATCTGGACCGAGGCTCCTTAATTCATAAGATTGTTTATCGTCAGCTAGATCATAATAAAAATCGTTTAAGAATGCATCCTGTGGGAACAAGGTAAATCCTGCTTTAATGGCTTCCTCCAAAGTTTCTGGATATTTGCCAAATTTCTTTTTGTATAACTCTAACATCCCAGCACTTCGCATTAAAATATTTTGATTTAACTCAATTTGAACTTTATTAAAAGGAGTATCCTTTTGAAATCCAAAATAATAAAGCGAGCCATATAATGCTACAGTAAAAACGATACCAAGGCCGCCCAAAACAATTCCTGCAATTGCCGAGCGCTTACCTCTCAATTTCATATTTTTCGAGAGTTGTACGAGAGCGATGGTGCCTAAAATGATAGCACTGGCTCCAATACCTACCCCTATTAGGGGAATAAACGAAACTATTCCTAGGATTAAACTACTTAACGCCAATTGGGACTTTGGCCCAGTTTTTTCATGATCTTCCATAGTTACAACTCCTTATACTTTAGAAGGTATATAGGCAACGCATAAATCATAATAAGAAAATCTTGTCAAATCACTGAGAAATGAATCACCCTGACTAAGAGTTCAAAATTATTATTTTTACCAGTTAGATATCAATGGTTCCATCCTCGAAAGGAACATCTCTTACCACTCTACAACGATGCCTAGAGAGATATGATTCTCTGAAGGATTTATAGTGAGATACTTTGCCTATATCAACTAGGTAGAGATATCACTGGATGCCCGCCTTCGCGGGCATGACGGGTGTCATTGTCATCTTGGTATAAAGAACCAACCTTGAGGTTAGAGATCGACGAAAAACTCTGTTTGAACAAATATTGGCATATGTTATGAAGAAGTTATGCCAAAGGATGAATCTTTAAAGGATTTTATTCTTGATCAATTAAATGGTCTTTCAGAAGTTACAGCAAGTTCCATGTTTAGTAGTTGGGGACTTTATTCTGACAATATTTTCTTTGGCATCATTAATGATGGGCACCTTTATTTTAAAACCAATGAAATCACTTCTCAAAAATATAAAGACCATGGAATGAAACCCTTTCAGCCCAGTCCAAAACAAAAATTAAAAAACTATTTTGAGGTACCAGGGGATATTATAGAAAATTCAGATGAACTTTTAAGATGGGCAAGAGAGGCCATTTCAGTTTGGGGAAAAGACACATGAAAAATTATGAAAAGATCATCAAGACCTTAGAATTGGAACCTCATCCAGAGGGAGGATATTTCAAAGAAACATATCGATCGGATCTTCGTATTCCAAAAGAAGGTCTTCCTAACTTTTATAAAAGTTCCAAATGTACATCGACTGCGATCTATTTTCTTTTAACCAAGGAACAGCCAAAAAGTTTTTTGCACAAACTTAAAAGTGACGAGATCTTTCATTTATATGATGGAGGGTCTTTGGATGTTCTTCTTTTGTACCCCAATGGGGATGGAACAATACAAACTTTAGGAAGGGATTTGGAAAAGGGGGAAAGGCCACAGGTTCTTATTCCTCATGGGACATGGTTTGGGGCTCTTCTTAATAAAAGCGCTTCCTACGCTCTTATTGGTTGTACAGTAGCCCCTGGATTTGAGTTTGAGGACTTCACCCTTGAGGTTCCCAAAGATTTAAAAGCTAAATATTTTGACTTTTCAGAGATGATTGAGGCTTTGAGCTTCAGGAAGTAAGGCATCAGCTACCAAAATTAACTGCAATTTCAGTGGGTTATAGAATGGTTGGCTCCAGGATAGTTTAGTGCCCACACACCTCCACTCAATAACGACAATTTTTAAGCTTGACATTTGTATCTTTTTGGATACAATCTATATCAGATGGGTGTTAAGCCAAGAACCCTGGTCGAATATGAAGCTGAGAACGGGAAGTCCCTATTTTCTGAATGGTTAAACGGACTAAAAGATATAACAGCTCGTGCCATTATTCGTAAGCGACTAAACCGCATTCGTATGGGGAATTTTGGGAACACCAGGTCTATAGGTGATGGTGTTTTTGAGTTCAAAATTGATTTTGGCCCTGGTTACAGAGTTTATTACGGATTGGATGGAGATACCCTTGTGGTTCTCTTGTGTGGAGGTGATAAAGGCTCCCAAGATAGAGACATCCAAAAAGCCAAGGAATATTGGCAAGATTATAGGAGGTAAACTATATGCCCAAAAGAATAAAAAAATATGAGAAGTCCTTAATTGAAGCGTTAAAGGATCCTAAAGAAGCGGCAGCTTATTTAAATGCCCATCTTGAAGAGGCCGAAGAAGAAGATGCAGAAGAACTATTTTTAATGGCACTGAGAGATGTTGCAAAAGCCTATGGAATGGCAGAAATTTCAGAACGAACAGATTTAGGAAGAGAAAGCCTCTATAAAGCATTATCTGAATATGGAAACCCCAAATTAAGCACACTCTGGATATTATTTAATGCGATAGGTCTTCGTTTGATGGTGGAACCTAAAAAGAGAGCCACTCAAAAATGAATTTGAAAATTACATCTGTAATTCACTGAGATTGCCATCCCTGCCTTCGCAGGGACAGGCTTCCTCGCAATGACGGGTGGTGTGGATACCATTTTTATTACAGCTTGACCACTGGGGAGAGAGGCCTATAAATTCTATTTATGTTTCGAAAAACACATATTGAAGTTGATCTTTCTGCTATAGTGCAAAACTATCGTTCTTTGAGAACCTTTATCGGCAAAGATGTTGAATTTTTGGCTGTAGTGAAGGCTAACGCTTACGGCCATGGCGATATTGAAGTCGCGCGTGTTCTTGAAATGGCAGGGTGTATTCAGTTTGGTGTTGCTACTATAGAAGAAGGGGTTTTTCTTCGAAGTCACGGTATTAAATCAGATATTATTGTTTTAAGCGGATGCGGCACGGCTTATGTTGATACAATTCTTGAACATCGCCTAACTCCAGTTCTAAGTTCTTATGAAATTGCGCATCATTTTAACCAACATCTTAAAACGCCTCTGCGCGTTCATCTTAAAGTAGATACGGGTATGGGTAGGCTTGGATTTCATGCAGAGACGTTTCTAAGCCAGTTTCAAAAAATTAAAGATATGGATAAGCTTAAGATTGAAGGAGTGATGAGTCATTTTGGTCAGGCTGAAAACTATGAAAGTGAGCGAACTCTTAATCAAAAAGAAAGTTTTCTGAAAATTGTAGAGCAATTTAAAAATATGGGTATTTCTATTCCTTATTTTCACATGGCTAACTCAGCAGCTGTCCTTTATAATTTAGGGGTGAATTTGAATATGGTTCGCGTGGGTATTGCTCTTTATGGGTGTTCTCCGGATAAAAATCTTTTGAATAGAAGAAGTTCTTTGGGTTTAAAACCTGCTTTAAAATTAGTAAGTTCTATACTTTCTTTAAAGAAGTTTCCAAAAAATGCATTTATAAGTTATGGCGAAACTTTTAAAACTCAAAGAGAGAGTTTCATTGCTTCTATCCCTTTAGGGTATGCAGATGGGTGGCGGAGAAGCTTATCTAATAAAGGCTATGTTCTTGTGAAAGGTCAACGTGCTCCTATCGTTGGGGTGATTTGCATGGATCTATTCATGATTGATGTCACTGACATTCCTGGGGTTCGAATAGGGGAAGAGGTTGTATGTATTGGTTCTCAAGGAGAAGATACCATTGCCGCTTCGCAAATAGCCACCTGGGCAGGAACCATTAACTATGAGATTTTGTGTCAGTTTATGCCACGCATTCCACGCCGCCATTTAACTTAAATTTTCTGAGCCACCCTCCCTACTCAGAAGCAAAGGTTGATTTTCACTACATTGATTTCTGGCGCCAAATATGGTTTTATAGGCGCCTCATGGCTAAAATTGAAAGAGCGCTCATTAGCGTCTCAGACAAGACGCATATTATACCTGTTTCTAAAAGACTTCATCGCATGGGAGTTCGAATTATATCAACAGGAGGGACTGCAAAAATATTAAGAGAAGAAAAAATTCCTGTGCAAGAGGTTTCTGATGTAACAGGCTTTCCAGAAATGCTCGATGGACGTGTTAAAACTTTGCACCCTAAGATTCACGCGGGTATTTTAGCAACCGATTTTCAAAGAAAAGATATTCTTGAATATGGCATTAAACCTTTTGATCTTATCATTGTGAATCTTTATCCATTTGAAAAAACAATTGCGGGGAAAAATGTTCGAGAATCTGATGCCGTTGAAAACATTGATGTTGGAGGTGTGACCCTTATTCGTGCCGCTGCTAAAAATTTTGGAAGGGTTGCTGTTGTTGTTGACCCCGCTGATTATGAGCCTCTCATAAGAGAAATGACCGAAAATAATTGTGAAGTGCGTTTAGAAATGAGAAGATCTCTTGCCATTAAGGCATTTCACAGAACTGCTTCTTATGATGCTGCTATTAGTGGTTATTTTAATGAGGAAGAATTACCAGCTTTAAAAGTAAAATCTTTTAAAAAGGTGATGGAACTTCGTTATGGTGAAAACCCTCATCAAAAAGCAGCTTTTTACTCAGCAACAGGTAAGAAAGATTTTGAGCAACTTCAAGGAAAACAGCTTTCTTTTAATAATATTGTAGATATTCATGCTGGATGCAGGTTATCTTCTGAGTTTAAAGAACCTGCATGTGTCGTTATCAAGCATAATAATCCTTGTGGTGTTGGGATCGATTCACAATCACTTCTTAAAGCGTTTGAAAAGGCGAAAGACTCAGATCCTGTTTCTTATTTTGGAAGTAT
Organism: Deltaproteobacteria bacterium; assembly: GCA_016186995.1. Classification (GTDB taxonomy): domain Bacteria; phylum Bdellovibrionota; class JACOXK01; order JACOXK01; family JACOXK01; genus JACPKQ01. Next base: position 26,699 of record JACPKQ010000014.1, read on the forward strand.
TATTGTTTTTAACAGACCTGTCGAAGAAGAGCTTGCAAGGGAACTTATTAAAGATTTTATAGAGGTCGTTGTAGCACCTCATTTTTCTGCAGAAGCTAAAGAAGTCTTTTCTCAAAAACAAAATTTAAGACTTATTGTAAGGTCTCAAGATGTTTATGCCTCAAAGGGATTGGAAATTAAAAAAGCTCTTAATGGTTATCTTTTACAAAGTGATATGATTGTGTCCCAAGAAAACTGGCAGGTTGTGACAAAACGCAAACCCTCCCCAGAAGAGTTAGAAAAGTTTCAATTTGTCTGGAGGGTTGTGAAACACGTTAAATCCAATGCCATTGTTGTTGGAAGTGAAAGTCAAACTTATGGTATTGGGGCAGGGCAAATGAGTCGTATTGATTCCGTAGAATTAGCCCTTTCTAAAGCTAAAAGTAAAAAAGATTTTGTTTTGGCTTCTGATGCCTTCTTCCCATTCCGCGATAGTATTGATACACTATTTAAAGCAGGTGTAAGAGCGCTTGTACAACCAGGGGGGTCCATTCGTGATAATCAAGTGATTGAAGCTTGTGATGAACACGATATGGCCATGGTATTTACAGGAACTCGATACTTTGTGCATTAAACACAACGTAGATTTTCATTTGCGTGGAAATGCCAGTGAAAAAATGGCTTATTAAAACAAGAGCAGGCGAGATTTTAGGCCCCTATCTTTTTAGGGATATTCAATACCATCTCCTTAAAAAAGATATTTTCCCGCAAGATGAAGCGAGCTTACCGTGTGAATTGTGGCAGCCCTTAAGAAGTTTTCCAGAGTTTAGATCCACCATTCGAAAACTCGTTCCCCATGAAAAAGACGATAAAACTTATGCCGTCTCACATGGGAAGATCAAAACCGAAGAAACACTTGAATATATACCCCACGTAAAACTTTCTTTACTTAAGAGGCTTTCAGTGCGGGATTTTTTTCTGATTGCTTTATGCGTATCTTTTATTGGGTATGCTGTGTTTATATTTTATCCCCTCAAGAAAAACGGTGGAGAAAGTACAAAGTTTCAAGTGCAACTAGAGCAGGCTTCTCAATTTCAAAAAACCGGGTCTTATTCACAAGCCCTTTCTCTTTATGAGGATGTTTTCCGTGAAAACAAAGACAACTTAGAGGCGATTAAAGGTGTTTTAAGTAGTACTTATTTTTTAAGGTCATTTGATTCTTTAAAAGAAAAAGTCCAAAAAATTCTTCTTCAAAAAGATCAAGAGGCACACGAGTGGGCTTATATTTACTTGAGCCTTTCTTATATGGTGAATCAAGATTATGGAGATGCTATTTCTATACTTCAAAAGGCTCGTGAGTTAAATGGAAAGCATGAAGCTGTTTTGTATAATTTAGCATGCTCTTATTTTTTAAATGGAGAGTTTGCGCAAGCTAAACTTTATTTAGAAACTTATTTTCTTACTTCAAAAGAATTAGAGCCACATCTTCTTTTAGGGCAAGCTTATTTAAATTTAGGAGATACTTCAAAAGCACTTGAAGAGTTTCAATTTGTTCTCAACTTAAATTCACAACTTCAAGAAACGTATTATTTTTTAGCAAAAACTTATCAAAAAAGAGGAGAAGTGGAAAAAACCTTTCAAGTGTTTGAAAAAATGTTTGAAGTTGACCCCTATTACTTTCAAAAGAAAATAGAACATCCTTATTTTTTTCCTGTAAGGGTGTCTTATTACCAAAAGATGTCGCTTTATAATGCTATTTTAGCTCAGAGAGGGAAGGGTCATTTAGTATCAGAGTCACGTATGGGACTTTTACAATATCTGAATGGCGAAAAAAAAGAAGGTCTTGAAAAGGTACAAAATGTTTTGCTCACCAATCAAAAAGATGTACTTACTTATATTATTCTAGGTATTCTTAATTTTTATGAAGGGGATAGAGAATTTGCTCTTTTAAATTTAAGAACTGCTTTAAAACTTAAGCCCACATCCTTTTTGGCCTTACTCTATTCTGGATATCTTACTTTAGAAAATGGTGTATTAGACCAAGCCGAAGATTATTTTCAAAAAATACTTGAAGAAAACTCAAAGTCTCCAGCTGCTTTATCAGGGTTAGGTCGTGTGTTTTACAAAAAGGGGGATCACAAGACCTCAGAATATTATTGGAAGCGTGCATTAGAGTTTGATCCTTTTTATCTTCCCGCCTTAGAAGGTCTGCAAAATCTCTAGAAATATGGTATAAACCCGGTATCATGCGTATTTTAGTCGTAGGAAATGGAGGGCGAGAACACGCTTTAGTGTGGAAGATTCATCAAAGCCCTCATGTTCAAGAAATTTTTTGCGCTCCAGGAAATGCAGGAATTGCTTCTTTAGCAACGTGTATTCCTGTAGAAGTTCATGATATTCAAGGGTTATGTGCTTTTGCAAAAGCACATTCTATTGATCTTACAGTTGTCGGACCTGAATTACCTTTAAGCCTTGGAATTGTAGATGAGTTTCAAAAACAGGGGCTCAAGATTTTTGGCCCATCTAAACAAGCTGCCCAGTTTGAATCGAGCAAGATTTTCTCTAAGAAGTTTATGAAGCGTTATGGCATTCCTACAGCTGATTTCATGGCTTTTGAAAAAACTTCCCAGGCTCTTCTATTTCTAGATCAAACCAAAGCTCCGTGGGTCATTAAAGCAGATGGGCTTGCTTCCGGAAAAGGAGTTCGAGTTTGTAAAACAAAAGAAGAGGCTCAGAACGCCGTGCATGAAATGATGGAAGATAAAGCTTTTGGACAAAGTGGGCTTAAGATTATTATTGAAGATTTTCTAGAAGGAGAAGAGCTTTCCTATATTGCTCTTGTGGACGGAAAAACTTATTTACCTTTGGCTTCCTCTCAAGATCATAAAGCTCTTCAAGATGGTGATCGTGGACCTAATACAGGAGGTATGGGGGCTTACTCTCCTGCACCTCTTTTAACAAAAGAGCTTGAGAGAAGAATTCAAAAAGAAGTTTTAGATCCTTTCCTTCACGGGCTTAAAGCACAAAATATGGAGTACAAAGGGGTTCTTTATGTAGGAGTGATGGTCGTCAATGGGAACCCTTATGTTTTAGAGTTTAATGTGCGATTAGGGGATCCAGAAACTCAACCCCTTATGATGCGACTTCAATCAGACATCATTGAACTTTTTCGAGCAACTTTGAATTCGCAATTGGAACAATCTCACTTAAGGTGGAGTGATCAATCTGCTCTCTGTGTTGTTCTTGCTTCCTCTGGATACCCTGGAGGATATGAAAAAGGAAAATCTATCGTGGGTCTTGAAAGCGTTGCTCATCAAGTTGTATTTCATGGTGGAACGAAAAAGGGAGAGAATGGAGTGCTTACAAATGGTGGAAGAGTTCTCAGTGTGGGGGCTCTTGGAAAAACACTTCAAGAGGCTTATCATAATGCCTATGAGGGGGTGTCGAAAATTTCGTGGGATGGGGTATATTATCGAAAAGATATAGGAGCTAAAGCATTATCATGAAAGTAGCTGTTTTTTTAGGTTCAGAATCGGATCGAGAATACACCCAAAAACTTGAAGCAGTTTTAAAAGATTTCCACGTTTCTTTTGAAACCATTGTGTGTTCTGCACACAGAGCACCAAAGCGTCTTGTAGAAGAAGTACGAAGGGTTGAAAATGAAGGTGCACAAGTTCTTATAGGTTTAGCTGGTTATGCAGCGCACCTACCCGGCGCACTGGCTGCACACTCACACCTTCCTGTTATAGGGGTGCCTTTACCCACATCGACGTTAGAGGGTGTTGATTCTATTCTTTCTATTGCACAAATGCCGGGTGGGGTTCCTGTGGCAACGATGAGTATTGGTCATGCCGGAGCAAAGAATGCAGCTCTTTTGTCAGTTCAAATTCTAGCGCTTTCTGATCGTGAACTTTCTCAAAAATGGCTTCAATACAAACAATCACTATGCTCCTGACTCAATTTGAAGTTCAAGCAATTATAAAAAGTTTAAAAGAAGGTGGGGTCGTCGCATTTCCTACAGAGACAGTTTATGGTTTAGGGGCTGATATTAATAATGAAATGGCCATTCAAAAAATTTATTCTTTAAAAGGACGTGATTTTCAGAAACCTCTTTCTATTTTTGTTTCTTCTTTAGAAATGTTAGAGGAATATGTTTGTGAAATCACACCAGAAGCAGAGCGTCTTGTAAAAAAATATTGGCCAGGCCCTTTAACTCTTATTTTTAAAGCGAATCAAAATGTTTCTAAAACGGTGTGTGCAGGTGGAGATACAGTGGGTGTGAGGATGAGTTCACATCCTATTGTTGCTCATATTTTAAGAGAATTTGAAAAGCCCATTACGGCTACGAGTGCTAATGTATCAGGATTACCCAGTGCTCAAAGTTATGAGCAGGTATTGCATTATTTTTCAACAAAAATTGATTATGTTGTTGAATCTAAGTGGGAGGGCGCTACACTTGAATCCACAGTTGTGGATGTAACAGGTTTAGAATGCCGTATTCTTCGCGAAGGAGAATTGACACGGCAAGAAATTATGAAACAAGACTATGCTCGAACTTAAACCTTTTAAAGCACTTCGATATAACAAAAACAAGATTAAAGATTATGAGGATGTTTTAACACCACCTTATGATGTCATCAGTGAAGAAGAAAAAAAAATCTTTCATAAAAAAAGCGCTTATAACTTTGCGCATCTTATTTTAGGAAATTCTTACCAGGAGATCGCACAAGATTTTAAAAAATTTATTAAGGAAAAAGTTTTAACTGAACCTCAAGCTGAAGCTTTTTATTTTTGTCGTGAAGAATATAATTTTGACGGGAAGCATGAGAGATTTGGCCTTATTTGTCTTGTAAATCAAGGAAGTCATGTGATTCCCCATGAAAAAACATTTAAAAAATATCGCGATGATCGTTTACAAGTAATGAAGGCAACTCATGCTCAGTTAAGCCCTGTATTTGGTATGTTTTCTGAAAAGGCTATTTCTTTAAAAAGATATTGGAGCAAGAATCTTAAACACAAAGTACCTCTTACTAAAGTAGAGGGGCACGATGGAGCTCTCGAAGTATGGGAAGTTTTAGATAAGTCTTTTATGAAGATGCTTAACCAAAAACTTTCTCAAAAAAATATTTACATTATTGATGGGCATCATCGCTATGCTGTCATGGAAGAGTACCAAAGGCTTAAAAAAACTAAAAATCCACAAGTGATGATGTATGTAACCAACCAGGAAGAAGAGGGTTTGCTTATACTTCCCACACACCGCGCTGTGAAATTACAAGAAAGTAGTGTTTTTAAAAACCTGATCCAAGAATTAAAGACAGGACAAACCTACTCTTTAAAAGAAGGATTACAAAAAATAAGAAAAGGTGAAACACTTTTAGGATATTCTACTTCAAAAGACCCAGAAAAATTATCTCTGATAGATTCTAAAACTTTTCAAAAAGGTTTTACAGCTCCTAAGCATTTACGTTATTTAGAGAAAGTTTTAGAAAAAATATCTTTTAAAACACTTGATTTTATACGTGGGCCAGAAAAGCATGAAGTCGAAGCCCTTAAAAAATTAAAAAATCATGAATATGATATTATTTTTTGGGCCTCTCCTGTGAGTTGGAAAGAGTTTTTTGAAGTCACAAAATCTGGATGCGTGATGCCTCAGAAAAGTACTTATTTCTACCCCAAAATTTTATCGGGTATTGCTATTTGGAAACTGGCCCAATAACGCCTAAGACAAAAAAAATATCTTTGACGGTATTTTTATGAGTTATTTCTTCAATTTTTTTGAGAAGATCTTTTTTCATATACTGAAGCTCACTTAAAAGGGCTGAGTTATCAACAGTACATGTGAGTCGCCCGCGTGAAAAACGAGTAGGATAGGTATGACGAGAAAGATGAGGGCCTGCTATTTCAGGCCATAAATTAACAAGCTTGGCTTCTTGGAATTTTTGCTTGTATTCCGAACGACCGAGTATTCTTTCAAGAATAGCTCCAACGTGTGTTGGAAAGCCTTTATCCATTATCAGCTTTTTTTGACTCTTACTTTACCCTCTGCAATTTCCCTCAAAGCAACAACAGCTGGTTTATTTTCAGGATCATCGATGAGAGATTCAGAGCCTTTCAGTAGTTGTTTTGTACGTTCAGCTGCAAGAATAACAAGTTGAAATCGATTATCTACTTTTTTTAAGCAATCTTCGACGGTAATGCGTGCCATAGAAACCTCCCAACTTCGTGTTTTATACGAAAGCTCCTCTGAGAACTAACATAGTTGTCAAAAAAGGGCAAGTCACGTAATGAAAGGATTGTGTTCAAAAAGCCACCTCAATATATAAGTTAGAAAATGAGAGGGCTTTTTGAACACTACCAATAAAAGAGAAAGGGCTTTTTATGGACTATAATTTTAAGAAGATTGAAGCAAAATGGCAGGAAAAGTGGAAAAAACTTTCTCGTTTTAAAGTAGATTTCAAGAATGTTAAAAAAAAATACTATTGCCTCATGATGTTTCCCTATCCTTCAGGAACTCTTCACGTAGGTCATGGTAGGAATTATATTATTGGAGATGCACTTTCCAGATATAAAGTTAAAAGAGGTTTTGAGGTATTCCATCCCATGGGGTGGGATGCTTTTGGACTACCTGCTGAAAACTATGCTATCAAGCATCAGGTTCATCCACGAACTTCGACTCTCAAAAATATTGAAGCTTGTAAGTCCCAGTTTTTGAAGTGGGGTATCCTGTATGATTGGGAGCATGAGCTTTTTACCTGTGAACCTTCTTATTATAAGTGGACACAATGGCTTTTTCTTAAATTTTATGAAAAGAGTTTGGCTTATCGTAAACATGCTCCAGTTAATTGGTGTCCTTCGTGCGCTACCGTTTTAGCCAATGAACAGGTTGTGAATAATGCATGTGAGCGTTGCGATACAGAGGTTCAAAAAAAAGAACTTAAACAATGGTTTTTTAAGATTACTGACTATGCAGATAGATTGCTCAAAGATCTTTCACTTCTAACACATTGGCCAGAGCGAGTTAAAAGCATGCAGGAAAACTGGATCGGAAGAAGTGAGGGTGTTAACATTATTTTTAAGGGGGCTGATTTTAAGGGAGGAGTAGAGTGTTACACAACTCGTCCTGATACTTTGTATGGTGTTACCTTTGTGGCATTGGCTGCAGAGCACCGACTACTTGAAACATTTAATTTAAGTCCTGAAGTTAAGAAATTTATTGATGAAGTCAAAGGTCAAGTTGTTCGACCTGAAGATAAGTTTGAAAAAAAAGGAGTTTTTTTAGGAAAGCACATTATTAATCCTGTAAACAGAGATAAAATTCCCTTATGGGTTACTAATTATGCAATCATGGAATATGGAACAGGTGCAGTGATGGCAGTACCTGCCCATGATCAGCGTGATTTTGAGTTTGCTCAAGAATATAAATTACCTATTAAAGTAGTTATCCAAAATGAAGATAAAAGCTTGAGAGAAGAAAGTTTAAAAGAAGCTTTTACAGAAGTGGGTGTTCAAGCAGATGGTGGGCCTTTTAATGGCAAAAAATCATCTGAAGTGGTTTCTCTCATGAGATCCTTTTTGGAAGAAAAGGGTTTAGGGAAAGCTCAAGTAAGATATCGTTTAAGGGATTGGCTTATTTCACGTCAAAGATATTGGGGAGCTCCCATTCCCATTATTTATTGTGATAGTTGTGGAGAGTTGCCAGTTCCAGAAAAAGACTTACCTGTCATTTTGCCTATGGATGTTGCTTTTAAAGCAGAAGGGGAGTCTCCTTTGGCAAGAGAGACAAGTTTTGTAAACACAAAATGCCCCCAGTGCCACAAACAGGCTCGACGAGAAACAGACACGATGGATACTTTTGTCGATTCAAGTTGGTATTATTTACGCTATCTTTCAGCTCATGAGGATAAAAAAATTTTTGATTCTGAACGAGTCAACCAATGGTTGCCCGTTGATCAGTACATAGGGGGCGTTGAACACGCTATTTTACACTTGCTTTATTCACGTTTTTTTACAAAGGCACTTTATGATTGTGGTCTTATTCATTTTCAAGAACCTTTCCAAAATCTTTTTACTCAAGGCATGATCTGTAAAAAAAGCCCCAACACTGGAAAACTTGAAAAAATGTCCAAATCAAAAGGAAACGTAGTCAGTCCAGATGAGCTCATAGAAAAATATGGGGCTGATACGGAAAGACTTTATACCATTTTTATTGGGCCTCCTGAAAAAGATGCTGAATGGAATGATGATGCTGTAGCAGGGTGTTTTCGTTTTATTGGGCGTATATGGGATTTTGTTTTAGAACATAAAAATTCCTATATAGATGTTTCTTTTAAAGATATTAAAGATGATGTTTTAAATCCTGATGTTAAAAATGTATTACGCCTGACTCATAAAGTGATTCAGGATGTGACAAACTCACTTGAAGATCAATTCCATTTTAACACAGCAGTTTCTAAAATTATGGAATATTCCAATGAAATAAGAGGGTTAGAATATAAAACTCAGGAAGATTGTAAGGTACTTTCTTGTGCACTTTCAACATTATTGCAACTTCTTTCCCCTTTAATTCCCCATGTTACAGAAGAGTTGTGGGAGATTTTAGGCCATAAAAAAAGTATTTTTGAAACACCATGGCCAGAATATGATAAGGAAAAGATTCAAACTGATACCATAACCATTCCGGTACAGGTGAATGGAAAATTGCGTGTTACTTTAGAGGTTGCAGCGAGCATCAATCAGGAAGATCTTAAAAAAGCCGCTTTAGAACATCCACGAATTCAACCTTTTATTGTAGGAAAAAGTATTAAAAAAGTTATTGTGGTACCGAAGAGGCTGATTAATGTTGTGGTTTAAGGAAGTTGCAATGAACACATACGATGTTATCCATAAACTTTTAAGCACCTTAGTTCTTGAAATGGTCTATGTCTTCCGCTTCATGGCTCGCTGTAATTGTTTCATACGAATTTACTGTTATCCCGTAAGCGCTAAAGCGCTGTCCGGGATTAGGGATTCTGAATATTTTCAAACATGGGCTGCGCTTTACTTTCGCTTCAGACATAGACCATTTCCTTACATAGTTATGAAGTATTTATTAAATAAAAAAAATCTGTGTCTTTTTTTTATAATAATAAATTTATGTGGATGTACTGGATATAAATTTGGGCTTCGTAGAGAGTTTCCGGGTGGGGCACAAAAAGTAGCTGTTCCTACTTTTGAAAATAAAACTTATGAAGCAGGTATTGAAAATGCTTTTACACAAGCTTTAAAATATGAATTACTCAAGAGTGGTCATGTAAGGATTGTGAAAGTGGAGGAGGCAGAAGCCATTATTCAGGGCAATGTTGCTTCTTTTATTGTTACCCCTTCTGGCAGCACTAAAAAGTACAATTTCCAAAACAATAGTCAAAGAGGAGAAAAGCTTTTAGAAACAGGATATATAGCGACAGTATCTTTAGATATTCAGGTGATCTCACAAAAAAACCAAGAGGTTTTATGGAGTTATTCGCTTTCCAAGTCAGAGGCTTATTCTGTTAACCCAGATAAGTTAACAGATAATGAAAATGATCAACCTCATTTATCAAACGAAATCAATCAAAGAGAAGCTATTCGAGAACTAGCCGAAAATATGATGGAAGAGGTTCATGAGCAGTTATTTATGGGTTTTTGAGTTTTATGAATATTCAAACTGCATTTAAAGATTTATCTAAGAATTATGAAAGTGAGTTTTTTTCGTTTTATGGGGCTAGCTTTTTTTTAAAAAGAGAAGCTCTAGGTATTCTTAAAAAAAGAGTTTTGAAAAATAACGATTCATCTTTTAATTATTATTCCTTTGATGCAAAATTTGATAGAGAGGATGTATTTTTAGCAGCCATTCGTACCCACCCTGGTTTTTTTGGTGAAAAGCTCATTATTTTAAAATCAGCAGAAGAATTAAAACCAAATCTTATAAAAGAAATTATTGAGGGCAAAGCTCCCCAGGTTTTTGTTGTTTTCCTTTCTGAAAAAGCACTTAAGAGGCTATCTCAAAAGGTAGGTGTTTTAGAGTGTCGAGATCCTTATGAAAATGAAATGCCTTATTGGGCCTCTTATATTTTTCAAAAGGAAAACAAAAAAGTAGATCCAAAGACAATCCAGTTTTTAACTTCTTTATATGGGCGAGATATCGATTCTCTGTATCAGGAAATTCAAAAAATTTGTTCTTATGTTGGAGAAGAGGGAACCATTGGACTTGAAACAGTTCACCTTGTAAGTACAAGGGGAAAAGAGTTGCCTGTTTTTCAGTTATTGCAAGGCTTAGGGATGAACTCTTTAAAAACAAATCTTTTTTTTCTGGAGAGTCTTAAAAAATCGGGTGAAGTCCCACCTCTTATTTTTAGTTTATTAGCTAGACAATGCAGAAAACTTCTTCACTACAAAGTTTTAGAAGAAGAGGGTTTAACTCCTTATCAAATTTATCCGAAAGTTGGGCTTTCCCCTTATTTTGGAAAAGAATTGTCAAGACAAGCTTCCTATTTTCAAAAAGAACGTTTAGAAAAAACGCTTATAAAACTTTCTGATCTTGATCTTGCACTTAAGACAGGACAAATCTCCCCATGGGGTGTGCTTTACAAAAGTCTCTCACACTTTTAAGTTTACTTTAGAGTATTTACGAATCGTGTCAGTCTTGATTTATATCGAGCAGCTTTTTTTCTATGGATAATATTATGAGAAGCGGATTTATCAACTGTTGCGATTGTATTTGGTAACAAAGCAAGGGCTTCTTTTTTCTTTGTTTGAGCTTTTAAATCTCTCACGGCTTTGACGAGTACTGTTTTAAAGCTTTTTTTATTTGCTTGAATTTTTTGTGCCTGTCTTGCTCGTTTTTCAGACTGTTTGTGCTGTGCCATAAAAACTCCCTTGATATGTTCATTGACGCAAAGTACCCCTTTGGTATCATGAACGTTTCTTTATGTCAAAGCCTCATAGTATTACTCGTGCAGCACTCGTTGTAAGTTCTTCTACTTTTGTAAGTAGAATCTTGGGTTTTATTAGAGACATTCTTATTTTTAGGTATTTTGATAAAACAACAACGGATGCCTTTATTGTTGCATTTAGAATACCTAATTTGATGCGCAGGCTTTTTGGAGAGGGAGCACTTTCTGTATCCTTCATACCTATTTTTACAGATTATTTAAGAAATAAAACCAAGGAAGAGGCTAGGGAACTTGTTGCAGTTAGTTTTACTTATCTTTCGATAGCTGTTTGTCTTTGTACTTTATTAGCCCACCTTTTTGCTCGAGAGATTATTCAGTTTTTAGCGATGGGCCCGGGCTTTTCACAAATACCACAGAAATATATGCTTTCAGCAGAACTTCTTAAAGTTATGTTCCCTTATCTTATTTTCATCTCACTTGTTTCTCTTGCCATGGGTATTTTGAACTCCCTCAAACATTTTTTTGTACCGGCTATTGCGCCAGTGTTTCTTAACTTAAGCATTATTGCGGGTATTCTTTTCTTTCGATCTTTTTTTGAAGCTCCTATTTTTAGCGTTGCGTGGGGTGTTTTTTTGGGTGGTGTTGCTCAAATTCTATTGCAGGTTCCATGGCTCGTAAAACATGGATATTTTCCAAAAATATCTTTAAATTGGAATCACCCTGGGTTTCAGAAAGTGATGAGACTTATGCTTCCTGCCGTTATAGGTCTTTCTTCAATACAGTTTTCAATTCTCATTGTTCAAGAGTTTGCTTCTTTTCTTAAATATGAGGGGGCTATTTCTTTTCTTTTCTTAGCAGATCGGATGATTCAATTTCCTCTAGGGGTTTTCGCGATTGCTTTTGGAACAGCACTTCTTCCTTCTCTAGCAGATCATGTTGCTACTCAAAATCATACAAAGTTTAAAGAACATTTTCTTTTGGGTATTCGCTCTGTGAGTTTTATCTCCATGCCTGCAATGGTAGGACTTATTGTGTTAGATGTACCTCTTATTCGAATTCTATTTGAAAGAGGTCATTTTACGGGAGAATCTACATTAGCCACAGCTGAAGCTCTTTCATTTTACGCTTTTGGGTTATGGTCAGCGAGTCTTCAAAGAGTTGTTGTCCCAGCCTACTATGCTTTTCATAACACATTGGCGCCAGCAGTTTTTTCTTTTGTGAGCTTATTTCTAAACGTTGTTTTTTGTTTTTTATTAATAGTACCTTTGCAGCACGGAGGTCTTGCACTTGCAACTTCCTTGTCATCTATTCTACAGATTTTTATACTCATGGTTTATTTTAAGAAGAAATATATCTCTTTTTCTTGGAAAGAATTCTTGGTGCCACAGCTTAAGTATATTTTTTGTGCACTTGTGATGGGAGCTTTCTTATATGGATTAAGGATTGACTTTTCTTGGGAGGCAACTGAGGCAAAAATGATAAGCACTTTTATCCTTATATGTTTCATTTTCTTAGGATTTTGCCTTTACGTTGGAATGGCTTATTTGTTCAAGCTTCCTGAGGTAGAGATTGTGATAAATACTGTAAAAATGCGTTTTAGAAAGGGGGCTCGCTCTTAAATTTAAGAAGCTCAAGGGGTTTAACCGATAAGAAAAAAGCAGAAAAAAGTGCTGATTAAAATAAGTTCAATTTGGTTTAAGTACTTGTGAATATTATAGAAAATAAATAAAAGCAGGCTCTTTTCCACAGCTTATCCACACAACTTGTGGAATGTTAAAATATGGCACAGAAAAAAGAACATCAAGAATTAAAAACTAAAATTTTAGGACTTCCTACCCCTATGTTTTATAAAATTACAGGTCTTTCTTTTTTAACCTGTCTTGTTTTAGGTCTTTTTATTGTTCCTTCTTTTTTATTTTCTCCAAAAGCCTATGAAATAGGTGAAACAGTCCAAGAAACCATTAAGTCGAAAAGAACTTACGAAGATATTATCGATGAAGAGCACACCCAAGAGAAATTGGCTGCAGCTCAAGCGGCTGTGAAAGATGTTTTTGATTATGACAAAAATTTGTTTTCCAAGAAAGCACAAAGAATCTCTGAAAGTTTTAAGATTTTGCGTGAAAAGGATATGAAAACCGAGAAAGATATTTTAGACGGCAAAGTATTTTTAGAAAATAACCTTAATATTAAAATAGAAGATCAGTTGTTTTATTATTTAAGACTCCTTCATTTTCGTGAAAGTATAGAAACAGCTTTTGTTCATTTACTCAAAAATTTTGATCAAGAAATGATTGTTTCTTCTGTTGAAAACCAACCCAAAACTTCTATGACCCTTCGAGATATTGAAGGTAAAGCCGGGGAACGGTTGTACGAAGATATTCAGCGAATTAAAATAAAACAGGATATCCAAAAAATAATTGAAAGGGACAAAGAAACTCTTTTTGCTGGCTATAAAATAGCTGCTGTTGTTGAATTTTCAAAGTTCACTAAATCTCTCATTGAGCCTAATCTTACTTTTAATAAAGAACAGACGGATTTTAAGCGTGTACAAGCTAAAAAAAGTGTTCAGCCAATTGTGATTCGCCTTTTAAAGGGAGATATCATTGTCAGTCGGGGCGAGCAGATTCAAAAAAGGCATCTCATTATTCTCAAACACATTTATGACAAAAGTCAGCAGCAACGTATGACACGTGTTGTTTTTTCCATTGCTTTACTTCTCTTTTTACTTTTTTACATTCTTTTTTGGTATGGCATGGAATATTTAAGCACATTTAAACTCACTCTCAAAGATCTAGGTGTGCTTGCTATTTTACTTTTTGGAACAGTGGGTTGTACTAAAATCTTCTTTTTTGTTGTAGATGGGTTTATGGATCAGTACTCCCGTATTCCACTTTCTGCTTACCAATATGCAGTGCCTGTTGCAGTGACAGCTATGATTGTAAGGCTTCTTATGAGTCCTCAAGTAGGGTTGCTTTACTCTGTAGTTTTGAGTGTTCTTTTTGGCTTTATTTTAGAACAAAACTTTCTCTACAGTCTTTATACCTTTTCAGCTTGTATTGTAGGAATTATGTCTGTTGCTCATGTGAAGCAACGAACTGATGTTTTTATAGCAGGACTTAAAATTGGCTTTATCAATATGATCAGCGTATCCGCTATTCTTCTTATGCAAAGTTCAGAGCTTACTTTTGATTTAAAAAATAGTCCTTTTGATTTGGCAGCGGCCTTTTTAAGCGGTGGGCTTTCGTCCTTTATTGTGACAGCTCTTGTGCCTCTTTTTGAAGTTGTTTTTAATTACACGACAGATTTAAAACTTCTTGAGCTTTGTAACCATAATCATCCACTTTTAAGAAGACTCAGTCTTGAAACCCCAGGAACTTATCATCATAGTTTACTGGTGGGAACTCTTGCCGATGCGGCAGCTTCTGAGATTGGGGTCAATCCGCTTTTAGCAAGAGTTGGGGCCTATTATCACGATATTGGAAAAATGGTAAAACCTAATTATTATATTGAAAATCAAGCAGGAATGAGCAACCCCCATGATGATCTCAATGCAAGGATGAGTTCTCTTATTATTACTGCACACGTTAAAGAGGGACTTGACTTAGCCGATCAATACCGCTTAGGACAGCCTGTTAAAGATGCAATATCACAGCACCATGGCAAAACAGTGATTCGTTATTTTTATAATAGGGCGGTTGAGTCTCAAGATCCAGAAATGGGAGAAGTTGATCCTAATGACTATCGCTATCCTGGACCTAAACCCCAAACAAGAGAAGTTGCTCTTGTTATGCTTGCAGATGCTGTTGAAGCAGCCTCAAGAACTCTGACTAAACCTAATCCAGAGCGGATGAAAGCTACCTGTGAAAAGATTATCTTTGGTTTTTTTCAAGATGGACAATTGGATGAATGTGATTTAACTCTCAAAGACCTCAATACCATTATTGAGTGTTTTACAAGAATTTTAATGGGGATTTACCATCAAAGAATTGTTTATCCCGGAGAACCGCGTGAAGATCAACATTCAGAAAAGCCAAAAGATTCGCAAAATTCCGAGTCTCAAGGTAAAAAAATACTTAAAGCTCTTGGTACAAGAGCTTCAGATCGAAGAAAAAGCTAAAAAGCCTATCGAAATCAATCTCTCTTTTATAACAGACCAAGAGATGAAGAAAATGAATCATAAACATCGTGGTATTAATCAAACGACAGATATTCTTTCTTTTCCCATGGACGAGTTAGAAGATGCATTTCCCGTTGTATGTTTGGGAGATCTTATTATTTCAGTTGAGAGAACCCAAATACAAGCACAAGAGAGAAATCATTCTTTTGGTGTTGAGTTAAAGCATTTACTTGTACATGGATTGTTACATCTTTTAGGCTATGAACACAAAAAAAATCCTGATCCTATGAGAAAATTAGAATTAAAACTTCTCAAGAAGACAAAAAATTTTGAGTTTGAAGCCATTTAATGAGAAGATACCGATTGAGAGATGAATACGAAAGAACTTACATTAGAACTTAAAGAATTAGAAAAGAAGCTTCAAAAACTACGAGGTTTTCTTTGACATTGATCAGAAAAAAAAACGTTTTGAAGAAATTGGAAAATTAGAAGGTGCTTCCCAATTTTGGGTTGACCAGAAAACCGCTCAAAATCTTCTTAGAGAAAAAAGCGAACTCCACAAAGAAATTCAGGTCTTTAACAAGGTTTTCTCTTTATTCGAAGATTGCAATGTTTTATTAGAACTAGCAGAGTCTGAAGAAGATGAGGCTACATTTTTTGAAACCCAAGTTAAAGTTAAAGAGTTCTCTCGTCAATTAGAAGACCTAGAGTTTTACCAAATGCTTTCGGGTGAGAATGACAGGTGTTCTGCTGTTGTTACTATTAACTCAGGCGCTGGTGGAACAGAGGCTGAAGATTGGTCTAACATGCTTTTAAGAATGTATCTTAGGTGGGCTGAAAATATGGGTTATCATTATGAGATTTTGCACGTAACTCCAGGGGAAGAAGCAGGACTTAAATCTGCTACGTTTGAAGTTCTAGGAGAGTTTGCTTATGGATATCTTAAAGCTGAAATAGGCATTCATCGTTTGGTAAGAATTTCTCCTTTCGATGCTAATAAGAGACGACACACTTCTTTTTCTGGCATCTTTGTTTATCCTGAGATTGATGACAATATTGAAATTGATATTCAAGAAGCCGATTTAAGGATTGATACCTATAGAGCGGGGGGGGCTGGTGGACAGCATGTAAATAAAACAGATTCTGCGGTGAGGATTACACACATTCCTACTAACATTGTAGTTCAGTGTCAGAGTGAAAGATCTCAGCATAAGAATAAAGATAAGGCTTTAAAATTGCTTAAATCTCGTCTTTATGAAAAAGCTCTTCAAGAAAAAGAAGCC
>JACPKQ010000001.1 GCA_016186995.1 Deltaproteobacteria bacterium
AAGCGGGGTTACTGAGTATGCTGTTTCAAATAGTTTGAATGATTATTTATGTTATCAAATACGTTCCGATGGTTGTTTAACAACAGTGTGTGAAGGTGATGAACAATCCTCTTCTTGGAATTCCTGGGCTGGAAAAAGTTTTAAAACTTTAGATATTAAAGAATATACAGAAGATTTTATTTTTCGCTCACTTCTTTCACGAAAACCACAAGATATTGAAGCAGGTACTTATCCTGTAATTCTTTCTCGCTTTGCTGTCAGCACACTTCTTCAATATATGATGTGGCTTGCCCTTTCGGGGAAGACTTTTGAAGAAGGAACAAGTGCCTTTTCTGGAAAGTTAAATTCCCAAGTTTTTGATCCACAATTTAATTTAAGCGATGATCCAATTGTATCAACTGATTTTCCTCAAATTTTTGATGCTTATGGCGAGGAAAAAAAGAAGCTTTCTGTTATTGAAAAGGGCGTTCTGAAAAATGTTTCTTATAATCACTATTATGCCAATCGCTTTCAAAAACCTTCAACGGCATCTGAAGTTTTTGGGAGCGGCTCAGGGTTTACGCATTTAAAATTACATGCTGGTAAAAAATCTTTTCAAGAGCTTATTCAAGAAACAGAGAAGGCAATTCTTGTAACGCGTTTTTGGTATGTGAACGCCTCAAACCCTAGAAGTCTTACTTTTACAGGTGTGACCAAGGATGGCACTTTCTTAATAGAAAATGGAAAGATTGCAAAACCCATCCGCAAATTACGCTTTACAGAAAGTTTACTTAAAGCCTTTTCAAAAGTAGATGCTATTTCAAAAGACGCGGCATGGGTTCCTGAAACAAGTTTTTATGAAGGACGTTATCTTTTTGCTTATTGGTGTCCGGCAATAAAGCTTTCAGAATTTCATTTTAGTAGTTAGTATTTAAAAAGAATTTCATATCCTACAAGAAGTAAATCTAAAACAAAGAGTCCAACAATAGCAGCTTCCATAACAAGCATCTGCCGGTTGCTTGTAAAACTAGCAAGCAAAGTTGTATCTTCTTGAATGGTTTGTAATTCATAATCAAGGGTTTTAAATCTGTCTTTCAGTTCAAACATAGAACTTGTGTTTTCATAGAGTTCATACATTTCTTTTGAATTCCATGTGCTTTCAGGCTTTTCAAGTAAATAAACAGAACCAATGATTTTTCTCTTAATGCGAATAATGTCTTCAATAAAAGGAAGAATATTTTTTTCAGAAATTCGAAAGAACCTTCTTTTTGAAAAGTTTTTAGAAACGTTTTCAATTTCTTTCAAAAGTGAACTTACTTCATTTTCAAAATATTCCAGCGCTGTGGATTGAGCAAGAACAAGCGAAATCAGTTCAACAATGTGTGTTGTCATTTTTTTAATAGTGAGTTTATTAAAATCAATAGTAGGTTTATTTTGAGGATCTACTTCTACAAGAAAATCGTCTGAAGTAATAAAAGATTGAGTGTATTCAAGAGCACTTTGAATTTTGTTCAGATATTCACCTCTTATTTTTTCTTCAACGTTAAAAAAGACAACAGATCCAAAATTATAAACAAGACAAAACGATCTATCAGAAAGTTTATAGATAATACGTTGGGCATTAGCATCGAAGGGTGTATCTGGAAAAAGGCCTGAAAACTTCTTCAGTTTAAGGCTTTCTGTAAGGTGATAAGCGGAAACAAAGAATTGATCCATGCTATTTTTGTATCATGGGTAGAGCAAGAACAAAAGAGACAGTCTCGCTTTACCTAAAGCCTCTTTCTTGGGCAAATTTTGACTTTTGAGGGGAAACTCGTTAAGAAAAGTACATGCTTTACGGTGAAGAACAGATTAAAAATGCAAAATTAGAGGTTTTTGAAAACAGAACAAAACACAGGGATTATGAGGTGGCTTTCACCATCACTGAGTTTACCTGTGTGTGCCCTCGTTCTGGGTTTCCAGATTTTGCAACACTGTACATCACATATTTTCCTAAACAGTGGTGTATCGAACTTAAATCTTTGAAACTTTATATTAATAAATTTCGTGATCAGAAAGTGTTTCATGAGGATGTTGTAAATGTGATTTTGGATGATCTTGTAGAAGTGCTCAGTCCTCAATACATTGAGGTAGTGGGGGATTTTAATGTACGAGGTAATATTAAAACAGTTATGACTGCTTCTCATGGGGAAAAACCCCAGTTATCACAACCCAGTGCCTAAAGTTTTTGGTAAAAAGTCCCAAAACTCTTGATCCACTCTTTCTTTAAATTGTCAGGTGATGCATGCTGTGTTAATTTATTTCAAAAATGTCACGATTAAAACTACTGTGCACTTTGTTTTTTTTAACACTTGTTATTATTGAAGCCTCTCTCTTCTACCAATTTGTGCAAAACATGAACGTTAAGACAAAAACTTTTGAAAAGGTAGACGCTATTGTTGTTTTAGCGGGAGCCCAAGGTCGCATACCTTTTGCACTTAAACTTTTTGAAGAGGGAAAGGCAGATTATTTTATCATTTCTGGGGTTGGAAAAAAGTTTAAATTAGAAACCCATAAAGTTTATGGAAAGCTTGCTACCCATCCTCAGGTTTTTGTCGATAAATCTTCAGCAAATACTTTAGAAAATGCCCTTGAAACAGAAAAGCTTTTACGGAAATTTTATGTTTCAAAAATGGCACTTGTGACTTCTAATTACCATATGTATCGATCCCTCTATGTTTTTAGAAAGATTTTCCCTCAAGATATCGAAATTTATCCTTATGTACTTAAAAGTAAGAATTTTGATATGGATTACTGGCATAAGCGTTTTGTAAGCTCATTTATTGTTTTTAAAGAATTTTTGGCCTATCAGTGGTATAAGACCCTCCTCTAATGAAAGTAAAAGATTTAGGACTTATTTCTGTTCTTGAGGCACAGAAACTTCAAATAGAGGAAAGAGAAAAAATTTTTGAAGGAAGGTCTCAAGGTTGCATCTTTATCTGCGAGCATCCTCATACAGTAACTTTAGGAAGAAAACTTGAGAAACAAGCTTCCAAGTATCGATCTTTTTTGCCACAAGAAATAGAAGTTGTTCCTTTAAACAGAGGAGGAGAGGCAACTTATCATGGTCCTGGGCAAATAGTGGTTTACCCAGTTTTTTCCCTTTTTGAGAAAAAAATGTCTGTCAAAGAATACATTGCAACACTTGAAAATGGGGTGATCAACTTTCTTAAAAACTATGGAATTAAAGCCTATAGCAACCCCGAACATCGAGGTGTGTGGGTTCAAGACCAGAAAATTCTTTCTTTAGGAGTTCATATTTCAAGAGGTGTGAGCATTCATGGCATTGCCCTTAATGTAAATTGCAATCTAAAATATTTTTCTTATTTTGAGCCCTGTGGTTTGTGTCATACTCAGATTACCAGTATGAAAGAAGTGCTTCGTGGGGAAGTCGATTTTATGGATATTAAAAGGCAAATCATAGAAACATTTTCTTCATGGTAGTGTTCAGTAAGCCTCAAACTTTCACATAAACTCGAATACTCTCCTCAAAAAACTGATCTTCGTCATACTCTTTTGTATAAGAAGGGAGTTTATTAAATTCTTATGACAAAAGTTAAATATCCTGGAATACCAACGACGGCCGATGGCACGGGTATGGTTGTGTGGGTAGATACTCATATTACCCAGGCGGCTTGTGCCTATCCTATCACTTCATCGACTGAAATGGGCCAAAGCTATGAGCATCAAGTTTCTGAAGGTAAAAAAAACTTATGGGGTGAACCTTTAGGATTTTTAGAATTAGAATCTGAACATAGCTCTGCAAGCAGTTGCGAAGGTTATGCATTGGCAGGAGGGCGTGTTTCAAATTTTACATCAGGACAGGGTTTAGTTTTGATGAAAGAAGTCCTTTTTACGATTTCAGGAAAGCGTTTACCTCTTGTTTTTCATATTGGAGCACGCGCTCTTACATCACATTCACTGAATGTTCATGCAGGGCATGACGACGTGATGGCAGTTGCTGATGTCGGGTGGGGAATTGTTTTTGCAAAAAATGCCCAGGAGGCAGGAGATTTGGCTTTGATTGTAAGACGTACTTCTGAAGATTCAAAAATCCCTTACCTTAATGTTCAAGATGGTTTTTTAACAACACATGCAATCGAAAATGTTCTTTTACCGGAACCTGAAATGATGAAAGAGTATGTGGGTGCACCTCAAGAAAAACTTTATAATTTTATGGATCCTTCACAAGGTTTGATGGTGGGCGTTGTTCAAAACCAAGATAGTTATATGAAGGGCAAAATTGCACAGAGATTTTATTATGATAACGCAGCAGAAGATCTTAAAAAGGCTATGAGAGATTTTACAAAACTTACGGGTCGAAAATACGATCTTGTGGAATCTTATAGACTTCAAGATGCTGAATATGCTGTCGTCGGCATGGGAAGTTTTATGGAAACAGCTAAGGCTTGTGTTGAATATATTAGAAAGAAATGCTGCATTAAAATAGGGATTTTAAGTATAACTTCTTTTCGACCTTTTCCCTCCCAAGAAATTGTTTCTGCTTTAAAAAATATAAAAGCTTTGGCGGTGGTTGAACGAGTGGATGTACCTCTCATGCAATCAAATCCTCTTACAACTGAAATTAAGGCAGCGTTTGCAGATGGTATTTCTAAAAAAATACCTATTATTTATTCTGGCACAGCTGGATTAGGAGGCAGAGATGTTGCTCCAGCTGATTTTGTAGCGCTGGCGCACATGATGAAGAATTCAAAGCCTAAAAAACGTTATTTTACTTTGGGTATCGATCATGGGGCTGCCCTTAAAAGAGGGGAGCAGATTGATGTGAGACCTCAGGGTAGTTTCTATATGCGTGGCCACTCTGTGGGTGGTTATGGTTCTGTTACAACCAATAAAATTATTGCAACACTTGTAGCAGATCTTTTTGGATTGTATGTGCAGGCTTTTCCAAAATATGGCTCTGAAAAAAAGGGGCTACCTACGAATTATTTTTTGGCTGTTGCAAGAGAAAAGATTTTTACTCACAATGAACTGACGCATGTTGAGTTTGTTGTTCTTAACGACATGAATGCATTTAATTTAGGAAATCCCCTGGAGGGACTAGCAGATAATGGGGTGCTTTTCATTCAAACATCTCAAAAACAATTAGAGGATATCTGGGGTTCTATACCAGAATATGCTCACAAAATTATAAAAGAAAAAAAGATAAAGGTTCTTGCTTTAGACACAGTTCAAATTGCTCAAGATATTGCTACCAAACCAGAACTGATTCAGCGAATGCAGGGAATTGTTCTTTTGGGGATTTTCTTAAGAGCAACCCCATTTTTAAAACAATTTAAAATGACGGAAGAAAAACTGTTTGAGGGAATTGAACGCTCTATTAAAAAATACTTTGGTAAAAAAGGTGACGATGTCGTCCGTGATAATATAAAATGTGTTGAGCGTGGATATAAAGAAGTGATGGAAATATGGCAGAAATGATCGATGTTGAATATTTTAATGAACATATTGTAGGTGCCTATAATAAAGGGCATGCATCTGAAGAATTAGCTTGTGATATTGGAATTGCGCGCTCCATTATACCTCCAGGAACTGCCGCTCTCAGAGATTTTAGTTATATTGCACCTGATATTCCCGAACTGATTCCTGACCAATGCGTAGGGTGTATGGATTGTGTCATTGAGTGCCCAGATACAGCTATTTTAGGAAAGGTTGTAACACAGGAAGTTCTGGATAGAGAACTGAGTACAATGAAAGATCCTCAAGAAAAAGAACATCTCCAAAAACTTTATATTAAAACTAGAAAGTATTATGAAATAAAAGAAAAAAAAGGCGAAACCCCCGGGCTTTTTACTATCGCTATTGATCCTACCAAGTGTAAAGGGTGTGGAGAGTGTGTTCAAGTGTGTGCAGATAAAAAAGCTCTTAAAATGATTCGAAAAAATGATCAGATTATGAAAGAAGCTCGTTCTCATATGAGTTTGTATCGACAACTTCCAGAGACGCCTCGTGAATTTATTAACGAAAAACTTCTTTCAGATATGATGCTTTCTGAAAGAAGTTTGCTTTATACAGGTGGCGCTGGGAGTTGTATGGGTTGTGGAGAAGCAACTGCCATACGCATGATGTTAGCCGCAACGGGTTTTATTTATGAAAAAGAGAACATGGGTATTGTTGCAGCAACAGGGTGTAACACAGTTTATTGTTCAACCTAT
This sequence comes from Deltaproteobacteria bacterium, assembly GCA_016186995.1. Classification (GTDB taxonomy): domain Bacteria; phylum Bdellovibrionota; class JACOXK01; order JACOXK01; family JACOXK01; genus JACPKQ01. The sequence continues at coordinate 6,195 of JACPKQ010000001.1, forward strand.
CCCTATAATCCATTTCGTGTGTCGTGGACAAATTCTCTTTTTGAAAACGCCTGTGCCGATGCTATGGGAGTTCGAATGCGGTGGAATCAATTAGGCTGGCAGAATAAAAAAATATGGGTTATTGGTGGAGATGGCGCTATGCTTGATATAGGATTTCAATCTATGTCGCGGTTGCTTGCTTCGGGTATGGATATTAATATTATGATTTTAGATACTCAAGTTTATTCTAATACAGGGGGACAAGCTTCTACAGCTTCCTTTATGGGACAAAATGCTAAAATGTCGACGATAGGAAAGGCACATGCTGGAAAAACAGAACATAGAAAGGAAATTTGTAATATTGCTATGATGCATCCACAAGCCTATGTAGCACAAACAACCGCAGCTCTTTCAAATCATTTTTATAGAGCTATTATGGAGGCCAATGAATATAAAGGGCCTTCTGTTGTGAATGTATACACAACGTGCCAGCCAGAACATGGTGTGGCAGATGATGCATCTGTACGTCAGGAAAAAATGGCAGTAGATTCCAGAGCCTTTCCCATTTTGATTTATGACCCAAGGCTAGGAGCTAGGATGAAAGAACGACTTTCACTTCGAGGAAATCCTCAAATGAAAGAAGACTGGTACCATCATCCTCAGACTGGAGAAGCACTTGATTTTATAGCTTTTGCTAGAACAGAAGGGCGTTTTGCAAAACAGTTTGATAAAGAAGGGCATCCATCAGGAGCGCTTAAACGATCACAAGAGGATCGTTTAGCTAATTGGCATCTTCTACAAGAGTTAGCTGGAATTATATAAAAGGAGGAAAGCTGTGAATGTTGTTATACTCAAAGAAGTAAAGAGCGGAGAAGCTCGAGTTGCTATTGTGCCAGGTGTTATAGCCAAACTAAAAAATTTAAATCTTAAAGTCAAAGTTCAAAAAGGGGCTGGAGAGAAATCTTTTTTTTCAGACGCAGAATATGCTCAAGCAGGAGCAGAACTTTCTGATAGTCATGCTTCTCTTTTAGAGAATGCAGATGTTGTTTTAAAAGTACAACCTCCAGAAAAAAATGAACTTGATGCTTTACAGCCAGGAACTCTACTCATTGGATTACTCAATCCTTATGGCAACCCGGAGCTTGTAAAGAGTTTAGCAAAAAAAAAGATTACAGCTTTTGCTTTAGAGTTCATTCCTCGAATCAGTCGTGCTCAGAGTATGGATGTTCTTTCTTCCCAAGCTGCTATCGCCGGCTATAAAGCAGTTTTGTTAGCGGCAATGCATCTTGGAAAATATTTTCCTATGCTGACAACGGCAGCTGGCACTATGAAGCCTGCTAGGGTTCTCATTGTAGGGGCTGGTGTAGCTGGACTTCAAGCGATTGCTACAGCACGAAGATTGGGGGCCATTGTTGAGGCTTACGATGTTCGATCTCAAGTTAAAGAAGAAATTCAAAGTTTGGGCGCAAAGTTTGTGGATGTGACACTCGACGAAGATACAGCAACACAAGGTGGATATGCAAAAGAAGTTTCTTCTGCCTCCAAAGAAAAAATTAAAAATATTTTAAAAGAACATGTTAAAAATGCTGATGTTGTGATTACAACCGCGCAGGTTCCTGGAAAAAAGGCGCCTCGTATTGTAACTGAAGAAATGATTTCTCAAATGAGCGCAGGTTCTGTCATAGTTGATTTAGCTGCAGAGCAGGGGGGTAATTGCGATTTTACAAAGGCTGGTGAAACTGTTGTTCATAAAGGTGTTTCTATCCTTGGGCCCGTTAATCTACCAGCCACGATTCCGGTTCATGCTAGCCAAATGTATGCAAGAAACGTTGTAACTTTGCTTCAAAGTATTATTAAAGAAGGAACTCCTTGTTTTAATTTTAATGATGAGGTTCTTAATGCATGTTGTATTACACATGAAGGAAAGATTCGTGTAGAGGAGTTAAAATGATGACAAGTGTTTTTATGATGGCGTTATTTATTTTTGTTTTGTCCATATTTGTGGGTTTTGAATTGATCGGAAAAATTCCTCCAACACTTCATACACCTCTGATGAGTGGAGCTAATGCTATCTCTGGTATTGCTATTATTGGAGCTCTTATTGTATCAGGGCCACGAGAGTGGAACTTAGCAGTTATTTTGGGCTTATTAGCTATTGTCTTTGCCATGATTAATGTTGTCGGTGGGTTTCTCGTTACTGATCGAATGTTGCAAATGTTTAAAAAGAAAGAGGAGAAAAAATGAGTACTTATATACCTACCCTTATACAACTTTCTTATTTGGTGGCCTCTTCATGTTTTATTTTAGGACTTCGTTATTTGGGTTCTCCTCAGACAGCTCGTCGAGGCAATGGGCTTGCCTCTATTGGAATGCTCATCGCTATTGTTGTAACGCTGTTAGATAAAAGTGTTTTGAATTATGAAATGATTTTTGTAGGAATGATTTTAGGGTCTATCATAGGTGCTTTTTCAGCACGTCTTGTCAAAATGACAGCCATGCCTCAAATGGTAGGACTTTTCAATGGTTTTGGAGGGATAGCTTCAGCACTTGTCGCTGTAGCTGAATATCTGCGACTTGTGGGAAGTACAGAAGTGATACCACTGAATACTTTACTTATTATCTTTCTAGGACTTTTAGTAGGAGCTATTACTTTTTCAGGAAGTCTTGTTGCTTTTGGAAAACTGCAAGGTTTAGTAAGGGGTTCACCTATATCTTTTCCATTCCAACAACCCTTTAATATTTTGTTAGTACTTGGATTTTTTGCAGGTTGTGTTTTCTTAAGTTTTCAAGGGGTGAACTTTCCTGTTTTTGTGGGGCTCATTTTTATTTCAACTCTTTTAGGGGTTCTTTTTGTCATTGCTATTGGTGGGGCTGATATGCCTGTTGTGATTTCTCTTTTGAACTCATTTTCAGGGGTTGCAGCGAGCATTGCTGGTTTTTTAATTATGAATAATGTTCTTATTATTTCAGGGGCTTTGGTTGGAGCTTCAGGGCTTATATTAACACAGATTATGTGTAAGGCTATGAATCGACCTCTTTCCAATGTTCTTTTCGGAGCTTTTGGAACAGGAGATTTAGATGCTGGTGCTGGAGGTGTAGGAGCCACTGACAAATCAGTCAGATCCATTGACGCTGAAGAAGGATCTATAATTTTAGCTTATGCTCGTTCTGTTATTGTTGTTCCTGGTTATGGAATGGCAGCAGCTCAAGCTCAACATAGTGTGAAAGCTTTGGCGGATCAACTTGAAAAACGCGGTGTTGACGTCAAATATGCCATTCACCCGGTTGCAGGTCGTATGCCAGGGCACATGAATGTTTTATTAGCTGAAGCCGATGTTCCCTATACACAACTTGTGGATATGGATGATATCAATCCAGAATTTGAAAGGACAGATGTAGTTCTTGTTATCGGTGCTAACGACGTTGTGAATCCTGCAGCTCGTCATGAGCAGACAAGCCCTATTTATGGTATGCCCATTCTTGATGTTGATAAGGCACAAAACATCATTGTGATCAAGCGAAGTCTTAATCCAGGTTTTGCAGGTATTGATAATGAATTGTTTTACAACAAAAAAACAATGATGCTTTTTGGAAATGCAAAAGATATTGTAGCTAAATTGGGTAGTGAAGTTTCTCAACTTTAAAAAAAATGATTTTTAGGAATGCTCTTGCCAATTCATTTCCACAACAATAATCTGTTTTTCGAAATATTTAGTTCTGATTTTCTAGGCGCGTAGCTCAGGGGTAGAGCGCTACGTTGACATCGTAGAGGTCGGCGGTTCGAGACCGCCCGCGCCTACCATTTGTCAAGGTATTCGAACCCGGATTCAAATTTTTTTTTGTCATTCTGAGGCGAAGCCGAAGAATCTTGGATTTTGAGCTAGGTTTCATAACTGTGTATTTGAAATTTATAAGAAATAGTATCGTATTGCTTTTATCGTAAAATTACGATAAAGAAACAACAATGACTCAAAAAAATAATTCCTGTAAGCCCGCAAATTGCTTGAAGGCAAAGGCACGCGTTTTCGAAAGTACCGCCAATGGAGATCAAGCCTTAGCTATCCTTGCTAAAGCTATGGGACATCCAATACGGGTTTCTATAATTCGAATGCTTTTGAAGGAGAAACGCTGTGTTTGTTCACAAATAGTAGATAAATTGCCTTTAGCTCAATCTACGGTTTCTCAACACTTAAAAGTATTAAAAGATGCCGGATTGATTCAAGGTGAAATTAAAGGGCCAAGCACTTGCTACTGCATAAACAGAAATGGATTGAAACAATTAAAGAAATTAGTGGCTCTTTTTTAATAAGAAAGGACATCAGGATATGGAAAAGGTTTTTCAAAAAGAAAGAAAATTAAGTTTTTTTGATCAGTATTTAACATTATGGATTTTTTTAGCTATGGCACTGGGAGTTTCATTAGGATACTTCTTTCCAAAAGCTTCGGGGATATGGAATATGCTTCAGGTGGGAACAACGAACATCCCAATTGCCATGGGACTTATTTTCATGATGTATCCCCCTTTGGCAAAAGTAAGGTATGAAGAATTAGGAAAGGTATTTTGTGATACCAAGATTCTTGGGCTTTCTTTGGTTCAAAACTGGATCATTGGTCCGATACTCATGTTTGTCTTGGCTTTAGTATTTTTGCATGGCTATCCTGAATATAGGGTGGGGCTTATCATGATTGGGATTGCCCGCTGTATCGCCATGGTCATTGTTTGGAATGATCTAGCCAAAGGGGATACGGAGTATTGTGCAGGTCTTGTGGCATTTAATTCAATATTTCAGGTTTTGTTTTATCCCGTTTATGCATGGGTTTTTATTACTATTGTTCCAACGTGGTTTGGGTTTCAGGGAAGCGCAGTCAACATCACGATCACTCAGATCGCACAAAGCGTATTCATTTATTTAGGAATCCCCTTTATTGCAGGCATGATGAGCCGGTTTTTGTTACTTAGAATAAAAGGAAGAGAATGGTATGAGAAAAAATTTATTCCCAAAATAAGCCCTCTAACATTAATAGCATTGTTATTTACAATTATCGTTATGTTCTCTCTAAAGGGAGAATATATTGTTGAGCTTCCGATGGATGTTATCATCATTGCTATCCCGCTACTTATTTATTTTGTAGTCATGTTTTTAATCTCTTTTTATATGAGTCATAAACTTAATACTGTATATTCAAAGGCTGCAACGCTTTCGTTTACGGCAGCAAGTAATAACTTTGAGCTTGCGATTGCTGTGGCTATAGCAGTTTTTGGTATTCATTCCGGAGCCGCCTTTGCAGCTGTCATTGGGCCATTGGTCGAAGTACCTGTGATGATAAGTTTAGTGAATGTTTCGCTATTTTTCAGGAAAAAGAGCCAAGCGGCAAAAGAATTCTTAGAGCCGCTAGCAGATGTCAAATAATGAAAAAAAATGTACCTGTAAAATCAATACTATTTTTGTGTACAGGAAATTCTTGTAGAAGCCAGATGGCAGAGGGTTTTGCTAAAAAATATGCACCCAAAGAAATGAAAATTTATAGTGCTGGTATAAAAGCTCATGGTTTAAATCCATTCGCTGTTCAAGTTATGAAAGAGGCAGGAATTGATATCTCAGATCAAACTTCTAAAACCGTTGATACTATTCCTCAAAGTGAAATAAATATGGTTATTACAGTCTGTGGCCATGCCCATGAAACGTGTCCTGTATTTCCTGGAAATGTAAGACGTCTTCATTGGGATATTGAAGATCCAGTAAAAGCGAAGGGTTCTGAAGAAGAAATGTTAGATGTCTTTAGAAAAATCCGAGATATTTTACAAAGAAAAATTGAGAACTTTTTTCAAAACTATAATTGATCTTTTTAAACTGAAACCGACACTCACTAAGACAACTAGGTAGAGATATCTCTGGATCCCCGCCTTCGCGGGGATGACCACAGAAGATGTCATCCTGTCAAAACTTGCATACATTCACCAGCGATAAGATGCTGCCTTAAGTAATTCAAATTCTACCCTGGGGAGTCTTGGCTCTCCGGGATACCTTTGGAAGATTTTTTGAAACAGTTATGGGAGAAGTGAAGCCTACCCTCAGGTTGTACATTAGAAGTGTTTAATTGAAGCTTTGATATTTTGCTCAATAGTAGATCTGTTATTTTGATCTACAGGATCCACAAGCTGGCCTCCTACTAGAAACCACTTATCTAAATCGACTGTTAAATTAACATCAATTGATGTTTGTCCTTCTTTTATTTCTAGTGGGGAACGCAGAAAATAAACTTGAGTTTCATTAAGACGATTCTTAAATTCAAAAGATTTTGCAGAAATCCCATCTGTCGTATCATTATCATAAGTCCCTTTAACGTAAATGCTATAACCATTATCTTTAACAAACTCTGTAAACTCGGGATTTTTACTGAGGTCAATGGCAGCTATTTCAATTGGATCAAGTTTATGAATATCAAATTTTATTCTATCATAAGTCGCAAAGGGTAGTTGTGAAACGGCAACGATATTTTTTGTATTATCTAATTTAATATCAACGACAAAAGCATTCGTTTTGAAATCAGCTTCAGGACCTGAAGTTTTTCTAAATTGAATTCTTCTTAAAACTAGCGCAGCTTTTTCTACACTTATTTGAGAAGTACCTTGTGTAAATGTCTTGATAGCACTTGTGGTAGTGCCAAGAGGAGAAACCACCGGTGCTGTCGAAGGACTTACGACCCCACCACTTGATGTAAAACTTAATGTAGTAGATGATTCTTCAGCACAGCTTTGTAAGCCGAAAATACAAATCAGAGTAAGGGCAAAGACATATAAAAAACTTCTTTTTTTCATGGGAATAACTCCTTCTTGAGGACAATATGACTTTAATGATAATTATATCAAACGCTCTATTTTAAATCTAGAAGATTAAGTAATCGTTCTAACATGCTGTTTTTATTTGACTTATTAATTCAAGGATTCGAGATCGGTTTGAATTGCGACACCGAGGTCTTGCTTTGAAAATTCCGACGTCTAGATTCATAAAGATAATTTTCCAAAAGGCCGATACACTGTATTATGGGAGCTCACGCTAAAAAAACACATCCAGACTTGATATCCTCAGATCAGGGTTTTTTAGCTACTCTTAAAGAACTTACAGAATTTAAAGATGCTCTTAATGAAATTTTTGAAATTGCCGTTACGGACTCTGAGGGCCACATTATTTTTGCTAACGATCGTTTTGTAAAACTTTCTGGCTATACACGTCACGAGCTGCTTGGAAAGACTCATCAAATATTAAAATCAGGGGAGCAGGGACTTGCATTCTATAAAAATCTTTGGGGTACTATTATTCAAGGAAAAGTGTGGCATGGTGAAGTAAAAAATCTTCGTAAAGATGGTTCCTATTATTGGCTTGATACCATTATTGTTCCCGTAATGGGAAAAAATGGTTGCCCCGAAAAATACATTGCTATTCGCAAAGATATTACAGTCTTGAAAGAGGCACAAAAGAATGCACAATTACAGACTGAATTTACTTCCATAGTTTCCCATGAATTGCGCACCCCATTAGCTGCTATTCAGCAAAGCGTTGATCTTCTCTTAGAAGGAGTTGTAGGAGAAACTACAGAAAAACAACACAGTATTTTAAAAATACTTAAGAGGAATATTCATCACTTAGTTCAGTTAACGACATCGATATTGGATTTTTCAAAAATCCAAATGTCTGGATATACTTTATCTCTGAGTACTTTAAACTTGAACAAACTTGTTTATGAGTACATAGAACAATCCATGCCCTTGGCTGTTTCAAAAGGAATAGATTTAACATATTCACTTGATCCACAGTGTGAAGAAGTTCCGGGTGATAAAGAAAAAGTTATCCAAGTCTTAAGTAATATTATTCATAATGCCATCAAATTTACATCTCAAGGAAAAGTGGAGGTAACATCATACATGGATAAAAAACAGGTGGTTATAGCTGTACGCGATCAAGGGCCGGGTATTAGCAAAGAAGACTTACCCAAATTATTCCAATATTTTTCCCAAATAAATAAGAGTGAGAAGGCAGATTTAAAGGGTTCGGGATTAGGACTCTTTATTTCAAAAAAAATTATGGAATTGCATGGTGGAGTCATAGACGTACAATCTGAAGTAGGACGTGGTAGTATGTTTTTCATTAAGTTTCCAAGAAAAAAATAGCTTGGAAATGAATTCGAAGCCTTCTAACTCATTATAGGTTTTGACTTCCACATATAATAAATAACAGGGTACACCAAAAGTTCAAGAATGAAGCTTGTTGCAAGGCCTCCGACCATCGGAGCTGCAATACGTTTCATAACGTCTGCTCCTGTTCCCATCGTCCACATAATAGGTAAAAGCCCCATAAAAGCAGCCATGACCGTCATCATTTTGGGTCTAATTCTTTTAACAGCTCCTTCAATGATGCCTTCTTTAAGATCTTCAAGTGTGTTCATCTTGTTAGCTTTGACTCGATCATCATAAGCAATATCAAGATAAAGAAGCATAAAAACTCCTGTTTCTGCATCGAGCCCCATCAACGCAATCATGCCCACCCACACTGCGATAGACATGTGATACCCCAAAATATAGAGAAGCCAGACTCCACCAATCAGTGAAAAAGGCACTGCAAGCATGACAATGCCTGTTTTCACTAGGGATTGTGTGTTCATATAAAGTAAAAGAGCTATCAAAAAGAGAGTGAGTGGAATAACGGCTTTAAGCCTTTCTTTGACACGAGTCATGTTTTCATATTGTCCACTCCATACGAGGTTGTAACCACTGGGCACTTCGATTTGATTTTCAACTATTTTTTTTGCATCTTGAATATAGCTTCCCATATCTCGATCTAAAAAATCAATATAGATGTATCCAGCGCGTAATCCATTTTCATTTCGAATCATGGCAGGGCCTTTGACCATTTGAATGTCTGCTAATTGGGCCATAGGAATATGCACACCGCTGGGTGTAGAAACGAGAATTCTTCGTAAAGCTTCAATGTCTTCTCTAAATTCTCTGGCATAGCGGATGTTGATAGGATATCGTTCAAGGCCTTCAACAGTGTGACTGATATTTTCACCACCCACAGCAGAATTAACAATCATCTGTGCTTCACTAATAGAAATACCATAGCGAGCAAGTTCGTCTCGGTTTAAAACAAAATCAAGATAATAACCATCGGCGGCTCTTTCAGCATACACATTACGTGTTCCAGGCACTTGTCTTACAACCGCTTCAATTTTTTCGCTTATTTCTTGAATGATTTTAACATCCGATCCTAAAACTTTAATGCCAATGGGGGTGCGAATGCCTGTTGCAAGCATATCAATTCTATTTTTGATGGGCATTGTCCAAATATTAGGAATACCTGCAAATTTTAATTTTTCATTCATGTCATTTTGAAGTTCTTCAAATGTTCGAGAGGTTTTGAAAAAGAAAAACTTTTTTTTAACTCGAGGCCACTCAGATTCTGGTTTTAACACAACCGTTGTTTCAACCATGGAAAAGGGGGCAGGGTCTGTAGAAGTGTCTGCTCTACCTGCCTTTCCAAAAACCGTTTGAACTTCCGGAAACTCTTTTAAAAGTTTGTCTTGTTTTTGAAGAATTCTTTGTGCCTCTGTGACAGACATGCCCGGAAAAGCCGTTGGCATATAAAGATAAGCCCCCTCATTTAAAGGAGGCATAAATTCAGAACCCAAATTCATAAAAGCTGGAATAGTCGAGAGGAGTAAAAAACCCACAACAATCAGTGTTTTTTTACTGTGTTTTAAAACAAAGTGAACGGCTGGTTCATAGTAGCGAAAGAGAATACGACTAATAGGATGCTTTTCTTCTGCATAATATCTTCCTACAAGTGTGTGGTTGGCTAAAGTACAAAGCCATTTTGGTTTAAAAGAAAAAAAATCCATTCTTGCAAAGAGCATTCGAAGCGCTGGATCAATAGTGATAGCTAAAACAGCTGCTAGAGCCATGGCGAGCGTTTTTGAAACAGCAAGGGGTGTAAAAAGTCGTCCTTCTTGGTCGACAAGGGTAAAAATAGGTAAAAAAGAAACAGCAATAACAAGAAGAGAAAAGAAAACAGAGGGGCCTACTTGTTTAAGAGCATCTAGGCGAACTTTATGAATATCTCCATGTCTTCCTGTGGCGTTCCACAATTCTAATTTTTTATAGGCGTTTTCAACTTCAACGATAGCACCATCCACCAAAACCCCAATTGAGATAGCAATACCTGCCAAAGACATAATGTTTGTTGTGAGTCCCATAAAATACATAGGGATAAATGCTAGAAATACAGAGATGGGAATCGTCATAATAGGCACAATAGCTGAGGGGATGTGCCAAAGGAAAAGAAGAATCACAAGACTTACAATAATCATTTCAAGTACAAGTTCGTGTTTTAAAGTGCCAATAGCTCTTTTAATAAGATCAGAGCGATCATAGGTTGAAATAATTTTTACACCTTTGGGTAAGGTGGGTTTTAATTCGTCAATACGTTTTTTAACTCTATCAATAACATTCAGCGCATTTTCTCCCTGACGCATAACAACAATACCGCCAACGGTATTTCCCAATCCATCTAAATCAGAAACACCTCTTCTCATATCGGGCCCTAACTCTACATTTCCAAGGTGTTTGACAAGAATAGGAACCCCGGATTTGGAATCTGTTGTCACAACAATTTTTTCTATATCAGAAATATTTTTAACATAACCACGTCCTCGAACCATGTATTCGGTTCCTGAAAATTCTAAAACTCTTCCACCTGTATCGTTATTGCCGTCTTGTACAGCCTTAATAAGTTGACTGAGTGAAATATTGTAGGTGATGAGTTTATTAGGATCGATATTGATTTGATATTGTTTTACAAAACCACCTATGGTGGCAACTTCGGCAACCCCGGGCACCGCTTGAAGGTGAAACTTCAAATTCCAATCTTGAAGGCTTCGAAGTTCTGCTAAGTTAAGATTTCCTGAATCATCTTGAAGTGCATACTGATAAACCCATCCTATACTTGTCGCGTCAGGGCCTATTTCTGTTTTTACATCAGCAGGAAGTTTTGGAAGAATTTTGCTTAAATATTCAAGAACTCTACTTCGGGCCCAATAAAGATCAGTTCCATCTTCAAAGATGACATACACATAAGAAAAACCAAAATCAGAAACCCCTCGAATAGCTTTGATTTTAGGAGCTCCTAAAAGAGAAGTAACAACGGGGTAGGTGACTTGGTCTTCAATAATATCTGGAGAACGATCCCATTTTGAATAAATAATAACTTGGGTGTCGGAAAGATCTGGAATGGCATCGAGTGGTATGTTTTGAATGGTCCAAGCGGCTGCTAAAATGGCAGCGGTCGTAAAAATAAATATGAGAAATTTATTATGTGCGCTGAATTCTATAATTTTTTCAATCATAGTCTATCCTTTAATGTTGATGCTGTTTGGGTGTTCCTAATTGTTTAATCACAGATCGTAATCTTGATTCAGAATCTAAAAGAAAGTTGGCAGCTGTTGCTACTGTTTCTCCTTCTTCAAGGCCCACAATAATTTCATAATACTCTTTTGTTTTAACACCCACAGTCACAGCGCGTGGTTCAAAAATGCCTTTTTCTTTAATAACAAAAACAAAGTTTTGATCTCCAGAATGGATAATAGAGTCCAGTGGCACAGCTAATTTTCTGCCGTATTCCATTTTGATTTTGACGTTTACAAAAGTATCTGGGCGAAGTTCTCCTTGTGGATCAGGAACTTCTGCTCTTACTCTAAAAGTTCTTGTAGGTGCGTTGAGTACCGGACTGATGCTTGAAACTTTGCCAAAAAAAGATTTTCCGGGAAGTGAGGGTACAAGCACTTCAATCGATTGCCCTGTTTTAAGTCCTGCTATTTCATATTCAAAGACTTCAGCATAAATCCATACAAATCCTTGTGGAAGTAGTAAATTAATAGGGTCAGAACTTTTTGTTCCAAGCATGTCAATTTGCTCTTTGGTAAGGCCCAAAAGTTGAAGTTTAATTTCTGTAGATTTCACAAGAGCGCGAGTTTGTTCTTGTAAGTCTATATAGCTACTTTCTGACATTTCTTTTTGTGCTGAAAGAGCCTGAAGATATTCTTCAATAGTTGTAAAAAGTTCTGGATCAAAAGCTACTTTTCCACTGGCTCTAATTTCTTGTGAAAGTGCTTGATATTTTACTTGGGTTGAGGTTACGCCAATTAATTGCTGTCTTTCTTGTGAAAGTCGAAATGAAGCTCTTCCTGTTACATCTCCTGAAGGAGTTTCATCCATGTCTTCTTCATACACAGGTATGTAATCCATTCCCATTTCATCTTTGCTTGGAACAGGAGAGGTCACTTCAGGTTGCATAGGATGGCGGTAGAATAATATTTTTTTCTTTGTTGTTTTTATAGGGGTTTCTGTTTGAGTTTCCATTTTTTGTAAATCCATATGACAAATAGGGCATTTGCCTGGTTTGTCAGAGGTAATGTGTGGGTGCATAGAGCAAAAATACACATCTTTTTTTGTTTCGAGTTGTGTGTGATTAATATGGGTATTCGAAGTGTGACGTTTAAAAATAACAAAAAAAGTTATCAGCACACCCACAAGAATAAGAGAAATATAAATTTTATTTTTTAATATTGGCTTTATTATATTCATATTTTTAACCTATATAGAAGAGCCGGTTAAAGATTCTAGCTCTGCTATTTTATTTTCATAGTTCACGATTGTTTCATGGTAACTATATTCTGCTTGAAAGCGTTGTTGCACAAGATTTAAAAGGCTTGTGTATTCTAGTTTACTAGCCTGATAGGCAGATTTTCCAGAGGCGATAGCCTGTCTTGCTAATGGGAGAATCCCTGTTTTATACAGGTCGAGTCTTTTATGTGCTTCTTTAAGCTCTGAGTACAGTGTTTGTGTACTACGCAGTAAGGTATTTTGTTCCTCATAAAAAAGAGCATCTGCCTTTGCTTTTTCAGCTCGAGCCCCTTTAATTTGCTCAGATTGTTTAGTGAAGGCCCACAGGGGTATGCTTAACCCAATTTTTCCAGAAGCCATATCAACCCCACGGGTATTGCCTGGGGAGGGTTCTCTATACATATAGGCAAGCATGAATTCAAAATCGGGTAAATATCCTAATTTTGCATGAGTGAGTTTTTTACTGGCCGCTTGCACTTGATAGTGCGTAGCTTTAAGTCCAGGGTTTTTGTTTTGAATTTTATCTGCAATCGATTCAGGTGTGAGTTTTGAAAATTGAAGTGGTGTTATAGTAATATCTTCAGGCCTGCCAGAAAGACTTTCTCTTCTACCCAGGAAGTAATTAAGATTGCTTTTCTTAACCTGGATTTCTCTTTCTGCTTGTAACAGTTGATTAATCAACTCTGCCTCTTCTAATTGCAGATTAAGAAGTTCTGCTTGAGGAATGCTTCCTAACGTATATTTGTTTCTAGCTACAACAATCAGTTGGCGAATAACACTTCTTTGATCTTTTAAAATGCTTTGTTTTTTAGCGGCCAAATAAAACTCATAGTAAGCAACTTTAACACTTTTAATAAGATCTAATTGTTTCTGATTTAATGTTTCTTTTTTTGAATTATATTCAAATGTAGTTGCTTTTTTGAGTAAAGAAAGTTTCCCTGGGAAAGGAATTTTTTGGGAAAGGCTTATTTCATTTCCGGTCATACCATCTTGTCTACGACTCCATGTATCTACAGGATAGTTTTTAGCTTCAAAGCCAAACATAGGATCTTCGTAAGATCCTGAAGGGCCTATCATGGCTTGATGACTACTTACTTCATGTTCTGCTGCCTTTTGAAGAGGATTTTTTTCAAGAGCTTCTTTGATAAGATCGTGAAGTTTGAGTACTTTTTGTTCTTCTTGTGGGGTAGCATTTAAGGATACACCTAACCCCATTGAGAGAATAAGAAGAACCCATTTTATTTTGTAATACCTTTTCATAAAACTCCTTTTTAGTACCTCTAAAATTCCTATCTGCTCCGTCATCCCTGGATTCCAGGATTTATTCAACTTTGGTTCTGAGAGGAGGTGCCCTGAACGCACCCCTGTCACCCTTCATTACATTCAGGGTGACAAGAAAAATGTGGAGTTTTTCTTAAATAAGAAAGTGTTGAAGTTCAAGATAAGTAGAGCACCCATCTCGAATTTTTTGAGATTGAAAAGAAACATGAAGAAGAGTGTGTGACAGAACAAACTCTTTTCTTGTTGTAAACACAACATCAGAAGAAACATTGTGTTTATGAGAGAAGAGGGCTTCTTTCAGTTTTGTTTGGCTTTTTTGGGATGGTGAGGCCATGTTGCAGACTAGAATTTCACAATGAAGCGCTTTTACACTTGAAATGTTTTGCATGTTATAAGTACAGCATGGCATATTTTCGCAAGCGTTAGGTGCAAAAGCACTGACAGCTCCAAAAACCCAAGTACTTAGAAATATTAAAGAAATTAACTTCTTCATAGACTACTCTTACTATTATATCATAGCTTCTTTGACATAAACAAGAGGCTTTACTTAGTGCTCTGTTGCTGTTAAAAAAAGCACTGTCATGTTTTTTAAAAAGCCTTTCCACTGCATCATAGTAATGATTTTATGGGGCTTTTTTATTACTGCTCAGGCAACACCCGAGGTGCTTTCTTTGGATGAGGCGATTGCCCTTGCTCTTCACACGCACCCTACACTCACACTTCAAAAAGAAAAAACCTACGAATTGCGTTTTAAAGTAGAAGAATCCTGGGTTGATTTTTTTCCCCAGTTAGCGTTAGAGGGAGGCTCCTCTCATTTTGAAAATCGAGATTTAAGAAATGTTGGAATTCGTCTTCGCTATCCTCTTTTTGAAGGAGGTAGGGTTGTCTATGAATACAGAAAAAATGAAGCACAAGAAAAGGCGGGCCAAGCTCGTGTCCAGATAACAGAACAAAAATTGATTCTCAATGTAAAACGTGCCTATGTGAATTTACTTCTTGAAGAAGAACTCTTGAAAGCTTCTCAAACAGAAAAAGATAATCTTGCGAAGCTTTTTTCCATTGCAGAAGTATTGTTTTCAACTGGCCAGGTTCCCCAATCTGATCTTATACGCATTAAGACCCAACTTTTAGAATCAGAAAACAGAATGATTCAAGAAGAGAAAAATAGAGATGTAGCACACTCTGTTTTGTTACAACTTTTAAGTCTTGATCAAACAAGCGATATAAAAGTAAGTTCTGATCTGTCCCACGTTATTTCTGAAAGGCTTTCCTTGGAGGAAGCTTTAGAGACAGCTCACATACGAAGACCTGAGTTCAAAGATTTTTATTACAGAGAGAAAGGAATTAAATCAGAACTCAATGTAGAAAAGTCAGATTATTGGCCACGCATTTATTTAGATGGACAGTATGGTGGGTCCAATAACCCTATGGGTATGAGAAGAGACATAGGCAGTTTTGAAGAATATTGGAGTATTGGGATTAATATTGAAGTTAATTTTTGGAACTGGGGAAAGGCTCGTACGCGAGCACGGCAAACCGAGTCTCGTGCTCGTCAACTGCGGCATGAAAAAAATGGTTTTTCAAATACTCTTTCTTTTGAAGTGAAGGAGGCCTATCTTTTATGGAAGACAGCTCAAAAAAGTCTTATCAATGCTCAGGAGCTTTTAAGTTCTTCTACTCAGGCTTATGAGATTCTTTTAGAAGATTATCAAACAGGCAAAGCCTCAAATGAAGTTATTTTAGAGTCTCAAAACCAACTTCACCAAAGTCAGAAAAACTACGAGAATTCTTTTTTTGAGGTTTTTAATACCGAATTTAACCTTGAACAGATGTTAGGGTTGTTGGGTGAGGTAAGCGGAAGATGAAAAATAAATTTTCTTGTTTTTGTTGTGGAGTACTCATACTTTTTCTTAATTCTTGTGGAGACTCCTCTCCTGATTTAACAGGTCGAGACATTGCTAAACTGCAACGAGAAGAAAACATGGCACTCAGAAGTGATGAACTGATTCCTATCTTAGGAACCTATAGAGGCGCACGGGAAGATAATACTGGTCTTTATCTTATAAGAGAAGATAGATGGGTTCCCTTTGAACTTGTTCTTACGATGCACAATGTGTCTGTAGGGGATACAGGCACTATTGATTCTATTGTTGTGCCAGAACTTTCTGGAAGTGCACGGCAATGGATAGAAGGAACGGGTGTTTATACTGAACTTGAAGTGGAATCGGGAAGTTATAATCCCCAGACACGAAGAATTTATCTAAAGTTTAAAAATGCTTCTGTTTCACTTGAAGGTTATTTCATTAATGATGAAGTTCATGCTAATTGGAATTCTTCACTACGGGGTGACATCGCTGGAAAGATATCTGTAAAAAAAGTAAACTGATTAAATCCCTAAAGAAAGTCCTACAAAATAATTTTTTTGTGAAAAGTCTATTTTTTCTTTATTGAGAGGCTGTCTCACTTCACGATATTGTGTTTCTATAAAATAGGATGTTTCAAGTTTTGTAGAAAAAAGAGTTGATAAAATATTATTAACATCAATCCTTAAGCCACCTGTCCAATGAGGGTGTAAGGAACCACCGCTTGTGTAGGAAGCATCTGTTTTTCCCAATTGGACATAAAAAAAGTATTGCATTCCGGCTTCGAAGAAGGGGACAATCCATTGGTTTTTAAAGTATTGTAACCCGTATGTAAGGCTTGCCCCGACAGGAATAATGTTTAGATAATGGAGTGCATTAGGTTCATTGTATGCATGTGTTTTTATAAATGCATATCCCACATGTGTTTTTAAACCCCAACGTCCCAGAAGTTTAAAAAGTGTGCTATCCCAAGCCCCTTCTAAGAGAGAAGTTTTAAGAGCTTTGGCTGAATAATCATATTGATACTTTTCATTTTTTATACTGATTTTTTGAGGCTGAAAAAAACCAAGCTTAAATTGAAGAAGGGTGGAAGAAGAATCATCTTCAAAAAGGGCTTCTTTAAAAGCAAGGGAATCTACTTCTTCTGGATCCTTGCCAGAGTCAAAATAAAAAGTAGGAGGCGCTTGGGTTGTAAGGGTTGCTGACCACGCAAAAAATGAAATGTGAAGAAGAAGAAAAATCACCACTATTTTTTTCATAAACCATCCTCACTTAATAAAATAGCGGGGTTATAGAAATCAACAAAAATATTATCTGTAAGAGGGCGTGTTTTTCCTGTAGAAAGATTGTAATTATAGATGTTTCCATACCATCTGTTGAAGCTGCCAAAAATAATATTCTCACTATCTTGTGTCCACACAGGATGCACTCGTTTGTGACGATAAGCGACTTCATGTATGTGCGGCACAGAGAGAGGGGATAGGAGTGTTCTATTTTTTGATAAAACATTATAAAGCCATAACTCTTGACCTTGATATGATTCAGTCCAAAAAGTAAGAAACAGGTTATTGGGAGAGAGTGAAAGTTCATAAATATTTTCCATTTCAAAGAGCAACGTTTCTTCGCCTGTTTTTAAATCTAAAATTTTAAGCTTTGAAAGAGCATCTTTTTTCTCTACAAAATAAAGCTCTTCTGCTGTGGCATTCATGGCTGTATAAGGAAAGCGTACGCCTTCTTTTTCAAGTAGAATGGTTGAGTTTCCAAAATTTTCTTTTTCTATATTCATTTTAACAAGGGAACTTTTATTTTCTTGAGCTTCAGCGTAGATGAAAATATTTTGTTTCTCTGAAAACTCATAAGATGTTACTTCGCTATTTTTAAAATCTTGTTTTTTTAACTCATTGTTTTCAATAAAAAAAACATTTAAACTTTGATGGTTCACAGTTTCTTGTTTGAGAAAAGCTATCTTTAATGGGCCCAAAGGCTTAAGATCAAAAGCCTTTCCTACGTTAAAAATAAGAGGACGGAAAAAGTTTGTTTTACTATTAAATTCACCCAGTGTTCTTACACCCCTTTCTTCTGTAAATGTATAGAGAAAGTGTGGATGAGGGGATGAAACCATTTCTATAAATTGTGTGTGATTTTTTCCGAGAAGTTGTGGAGTGCCTCTTTCAGCGCGAGAAGATATTGTATAAAGTCTTTGTTCAGAAGAGGAAAGATACCCTTTAAATACAATGATAGAAGCTGGAGGCGAACCAACAGGGTTTGTGATCGTTTGAGGATCTCTGAGCTCCTGGGGTTGAAGAAGAGTTTCATCTTCTACATTGTCTTGTTTTGAAATGGAAACGATCTTTTCATCTCCGCTACAGGATGAAAATAACAATCCAAAAAGAAGCCAGGAAAAAAGGAAGAGAATTTTTCTTGTGAATAGCACAACACCTCCAAGGGCCTAAAACGCAGTCAAAGTAACAGTTTAAAGCCCCTCACGCAATATTTTTTTTGACTGTTGAACCCAGGTGACTATGGCGAGCCTTTCTTTTTTTGTAAGCCTGCAATTCCAGTGAAGTAGCCAGTAACGCATAGGGGGCATGGTTCTTTCTTTGACAACTTTTTCTATAGCTTTTAAATCATCGAGTGGGCTTCCATGTCCTTTAAATGGAAAACCACTAGAAATATCAAGGTGTTTTTTTCCTTCTCTGACATCATCATCCATCAGCTGTTTTGCTATGGGAAGACGGTGATACCATGGAAACTGGGATGGGCCTCCATGACAGTCCAAACATTTATTTTTAAAAATAGGTTGAATTGCTTGAGAATAAAGGTTGTTGATAGATTCTAGTTTTTCTTTGGTTACATGTGGTTTCCTAGATTCAGTGTGTTTTTTATTTTGGTGAGCATAAACTTTAAATCCTATGATGAAGAGAACACTAACAACAAAATGTATAGAAGCCTTCATAGATATTTCTCTTCTTGTTTTTATTGTTGAGGGTAGCACTGTAGTAATATATTGTGAATTAAAATATTTTTTATTTATAAAGCATTTAAGCTTTGGAACATGATTATGTTGGTATCTGGAGGTATTAAATAATGAGAAAAATGGTACTTATTTTTTGTAGTTCATTGTTTTCTTTGAATGCATTTTCAAACGTTGATCATGTTCTTTGGGATCAGATTTTAAAAAAGCATGTGAGGGGTGGGTGGGTCCATTACAAAAAACTGCATGAAGGCTGGGGTGAAGAAACCCATCCTTTAAAGCTTTATTTAAAAACCATTGAAAAATATACAAGAAAAGAAGTGGAAAGATGGTCTCACAATGATCAAAAGGCTTTATATATTAACGCGTATAATGCCTATACTCTAAAATTAATTTTGGAACATTATCCCTTAAAATCGATTAGAGATTTGTCTGATCCTTGGAAGCAACCCATTGTAAAACTTATGGGAGAAACTCACCATTTAGACTGGATTGAACATGAGGTATTGCGGGTGATCTTTAAAGAACCAAGAATTCATGCTGCGGTCAATTGTGCATCTAAAAGTTGTCCTCCCTTAGCATCGTTTGCCTTTGAAGGATCAAAATTAGATCAACAGTTGAATGGTATTATGAAGGCATTTGTAAATGATTCGGTGAGAAATCAATATGATCTTTCCAAAAAGCAAGCTCATCTTTCAAAGATATTTAAGTGGTATGCAGATGATTTTAAACCCTCTGTAAGAGAATATCTTTTAACTTTTTCTGATGGAAAAGCAAAGGAGACTTTGAAGAATCCTGATGTGGAAATAGATTATTTAGACTATGATTGGTCCTTAAATGAGCTTCCGTCCTGAAAGTTCAAAGCCACATAGGGCAAGTAAAAAACCTTGATAAATCTTTTTTTCAGACTATAAATTAGGCAACTGTTTTTTTCAAGGAGGTAATGTATGAAAAAAATAATGATTGTGTTTTTGGCGCTTATTGTTTCGAATGTAGCTTTTTCAGAAGTCAAACTTGTTGATGGATCGGAGAATGTCCTTGCATCAAATGTAGCAGGAGAATGGGTTATTGATGCAGCACTTACTGAAAGACTTTGGGACAAAGGCACGGCAGAGGCATTTTCTGGTCTGAAAGTGACTTTTGCTGAAGATAAAAAAGTGCTTAATGTTCTTAACTCAAAGGAAAATGGAAAAACTCTAAAGTATGAGGTATATAGTGTTGGAAAAGCCGCTTACATTACTTCAACAGGTGAAGATTTGAGTAAAGAATATAAGTATTATGCTGTTGTTAATAGAAGTGGAAATCCAACTCTAGCTTTTTTTAACCCAGATATGAAAGATGGCAGTGGAGATTGGGAATTTAATATTACTATGTTGGCTAAAGCCGAAGAGACTAAAAATGATCTTTTGTTTTTAGGTGGTGATCGTGCCGATGAGTCTATGTATGCACTGAAGAGGGTTGTTGAATAAGGGATTAGCCCTTGCTAAATCCCAATATGAATTGAAAACGGATTAAGCTCGTCACTTTCTTTATTAAATTTTTCTTCTCATTGGACTCTTTTTTTAGCAATTTGTTGTCTTAATTTTTCTTACTCTTATATATATCGGTTAAATCATATTGAATATTAAGACAAGGGGTTTGGTATTGAAGAAACTATGATTGATATGTATATTTATTTAATTGGAAAGATTTCTTATGTCTAAAAACATCACTATACAATTACCTGATGGCTCTCAGAAAAAATATCCTCAAGGGGTCACAGCAGGGGACATTGTCAAAAATATTGGAGCGGGGCTTGCTAAAGCCGCCGTAGGCGCCCTTGTTAATAATGAAATCAGAGATCTACAAACCCCTATTCAGAAAGACTCTAAAATTAGAATCTTAAAAGAAAAAGATAAAGAAACACTTGATATATTACGTCATTCAGCCACACACATTATGGCACAAGCCATTAAGAGACTGTATGGCAAAGATGTCGAAATCACGATTGGCCCTGTTATTGAAAATGGCTATTTTTATGATTTTTCTTTTAAAAAAGAGTTTTCTGAAAAGGATTTAGAACGCGTTGAAAAAGAAATGGCTAAGATCGTCAAAGAGAACCACACCATCACTCGCCATGAAATGAAACGTGGTGAAGCTGTAAAGTTTTTTAAAAAACAAGGGGAAAATTACAAAGCTGAAATCATTCGTGATTTGAATGAAGATAGTGTGAGTATTTATGAACAAGGCGAGTTTAAAGATCTTTGCCGAGGGCCGCACATGCCCACAACTGGAAAGCTTAAAGCATTTAAGCTTTTGAAAGTAGCTGGAGCTTATTGGCGTGGAAACGAAAAAAATGAAATGCTCACGCGTGTGTATGGCACCGCATTTTATTCTCAGAAAGAACTTGAAGAATACCTTCATCTCTTAGAAGAATCTAAAAAACGAGACCATCGGAAATTAGGAAAAGATTTAGACCTTTTTAGTTTTCATGAAGAAGCCCCTGGTGTGGCCTTTTTTCATGAGAAGGGAACAATCCTTTATGAGCTTCTTTTAGACTACTGTCGAAGTTTTCTTAAAAAAGAAGATTATAAGTTAGTAAGAACACCCTATATTTTTACAGATGATCTCTGGCATCAAAGTGGCCATTACGAGAATTACAAAGAAAACATGTATTTTACAGAAACTGAAGGTAAGCACATGGCCATTAAGCCTATGAATTGCCCTGGGCATTGTCTTATTTATAAAAACGCAAAACATTCTTACAGGGAACTTCCACTTCGTATTGCAGAATTTGGTTTTGTCCATCGGTATGAAAAGTCAGGTGTTTTACATGGATTGATGCGTCTGCGTGGTTTTGCTCAAGATGATGCTCATATTTATTGTACAGAGGAGCACATCGAAGAAGAAGTCGTGAAGCTTGTGAAGCGCGTTATTAAAACTTATCAGGATTTTGAATTTAAAGAGTACAAAATTGAACTTTCAACACGACCCGAAAAATCGATGGGCTCAAAAGAAATGTGGGATAAAGCAGAAAAAGCTTTAGAAAATGCTCTTAATAAATTGAAAATACAGTATCAATTAAATCCAGGAGATGGTGCTTTTTATGGCCCTAAGATTGATACTCATATTAAAGATAGTTTGGGACGATTGTGGCAGTGTGGGACCATCCAGCTTGATTTTTCAATGCCCGAAAGATTTGGACTGACTTATGTTGGAAGTGATAGCGAAGAACATCGTCCTGTTATGATTCATAGGGCTATTTTTGGAAGTCCTGACCGATTTTTAGGGGTGCTTATTGAACACTTTGGAGGTGCTTTTCCTGTATGGCTTTCACCTGTGCAAGTTGTGGTTTTAAACCTTACGGATGCTCAGTTAAGCTATGCAACAGATGTTTTCCATGAACTTAAAACTCAAGGGTTTCGGGTTATTTCCGACTTTAGAAATGAGAAGCTAGGATTTAAAATTCGTGAAGCGCAATTGCAAAAAGTGCCTTACATGGTGATTATTGGCGATAAAGAAGTGCAGTCTAAGAAAATAGCTTTGCGGGAGAGGAAAGGGGAACAAAGTACTACAGATTTGGATGAATTTGTGGAACGTTTAAAAAAAGAATCCCACTTCCCAAGAACCTAACGTATTGACTTTTTTAAATAAATTATTAATATCCAGACTCTAGATATGAGACAGGAAGAAAAAAGAGAGGAACCCCATAGCACGCCCACCAAGGATTAACACCACAATTCGAGTTCCTGAGATTCGCGTTGTAGACGAAAAGGGGAAGCAATTAGGGGTTATGCAAACCCATATTGCTCTTAATATTGCGCGCGATAGGGGTTTAGATCTTGTAGAAATTTCTCCTCAAGCAAAACCTCCTGTTTGTAAAATTATCGACTACGGGAAGTACAAGTACGAACAAAGTAAACGAGAAGCTGAAGCTAGAAAAAAACAAGTTAAAGTTGCTGTTAAGGAAGTAAAATTAACGATTGGCATTGCTGATCATGATTTTAATACGAAACTAAAACAGATCAGAACTTTTTTAGAAAGAGGAGATCGAGTTAAAGTGCTCGTATGGTTTAGAGGACGAGAGATTGCGCGTCCTGAATTAGGCAAAACACTTTTGATAAAACTCGCTGCTAACATTGAGGATATTGGGTATTTAGACCAGCAGCCTAGATTGTTTGGGCGAGCTTACAGTATGTTTGTGATCCCCGGAAAAAAGAATAAATAAAGGTTAGGTGAAGTCATGGCAAAGATAAAAATAAAAACAAGAAAATCTGCTCAAAAGAGATTTCGAAAAACAGCTAGTGGTAAGTTTAAAAGAGCTAAAGCTAACAGACGACATATTTTAAGTGCTAAACCTCCTAAAAGAATGAGACAACTTCGTACAGGTGGAATGGTCCATCCAGCAGATCAAAAACAAGTAGCAAGAATGCTACCTAATTAATATAGAAAGATTTAAAGGAGTATTACCATGCGAGTTAAAAGAGGTGTTAAAGGACGACGTAAAAGAAAAGAGGTTTTAAAAGCCGCTAAAGGCTTCCGAGGTGGGCGAAGTACACTGATTCGTTCAGCTTATTCATCCGTAGATAGAGCTCTCCGGTTTTCTTATCGTGATCGTCGCGTTAGAAAAAGAAATTTTCGCGCTCTTTGGATCACTCGCATTGGTATTGCAGCGGGGGAATCTCAAGTTTCTTATAGTCAATTCATGGGTGCTTTGAAGAAAAAAAATGTTCAACTTGATCGTAAAGTTTTAGCTGATTTAGCAGTATCTCATCCACGAGATTTTGATCAAATTGTTGCATTTGCTACAAAGTAAGTTTCAATGTCGCATCTTTCTAAGATCGAGGAAATTAGAACCAAAGCCTTTTCTGAGATCGAAAGTTTAGGCTCTTATCCTGAGCTTCAAGAAATTGAAGTCATTCGTGTGCGCTACTTGGGGCGCAAAAGCGAACTTACAGAAATTTTAAGAAGTATTCCTAGTCTCCCACAAGATGAAAGAGCCCCAGTTGGGAAAATGGGGAATTTAGTCAGAAAACAAATTGAAGATCATCTCAATGCTATCATTGAAAAAGCAAAAAAGCTTGAACAAGATCAAAAGCTTCATCAAGAAAAAATTGATATAACCGTGCCTGGAAAAAGAATAGAAGAAGGGGGGCTTCATCCAACAACCTTAACAGCACAAAGAATGATCGAGATTTTTACAAAAATGGGTTTTGATATTGAATATGGCCCTGAAGTAGAAACTGATTATTATAATTTCGAAGCTTTAAATGTGCCCAAGCACCATCCTTCTCGTGACATGCAAGACACTTTTTATATGAGTGATGATACTGTTTTAAGAACACATACTTCACCTGTTCAAATCAGAACGATGGAAAAGATGAAGCCACCAGTGCGCATTCTTTCTCCTGGTTTTGTCTATCGCCATGATCAAGACATTTCTCACTCACCTATGTTTTTTCAAATAGAAGGACTTTATGTTGATAAAAATGTTTCATGTGCTCAGCTTAAAGGAGTTTTAACTGAGTTTTTTAAAAACTTTTTCAGTGAAGAGACGAGGCTTCGTTTTAGACCTTCTTTTTTTCCTTTTACAGAGCCGAGCGCTGAGGTCGATATTTCTTGTGTTGTGTGCAAACAAAAAGGGTGTCGTTTGTGTAAAAACACAGGTTGGTTAGAGGTTTTAGGTTGCGGTATGGTACATCGAAATGTTTTTAAAGCTGTAGGGTATGATCCTAAAAAATATACAGGTTTTGCTTTCGGCGTAGGGATTGAACGTTTGGCTATGCTTAAGTATGGCATTTCTGATATGCGACTTCTTTTTGAAAACGATTTAAGATTCTTAAAACAATTTAGAACATTATGAAGATTAGCTTATCCTGGTTAGAAAATTATGTTTCTTTGGGGGCTTTCAAAAAGAATATTCCTTTTTTATCTGAAAAACTTACTCTCCGTGGAATTGAAGTAAGTAGTATTGAACATATTCAAGCTTCTTCAAGTGGGGTTGTGGTTGGGCAAATTTTAAAAATTGAAAAACATCCTCATGCAGACAGGCTTTCGGTGTGTGAAGTCACCGATGGCAAAACAAAATACCAAATTGTGTGTGGAGCCCATAACATTCAAGAAAAAAACAAAGTTCCTTTTGCAAAACTAGGAGCGATACTTTCAGGAAATTTTGAGATTAAAAAAGCGAAATTGAGAGGGATTGAGTCTTCTGGAATGCTGTGCTCTCAAAAAGAACTTGGATTACCAGGAGATTCAGAAGGCATTTTTATTCTGCCGGATGAGACACAAGTGGGTATTCCTTTTGAAAACGCCCTTCAGTGTGAAGATACGATTTTAACGTGTGAAGTGACACCCAATCGTGGAGATTGCTTAAGTCACTTAGGAATGGCTCGTGAAATAGTAGCGTTTTCCAAGAAAAAAGTGATAGTGCCTAAAATAAAAATTCCAGTTTTACCGAAAACCATTAAAACAGTGACTTCAATTCGCATTCAGCATGAAAAGTGTTTGCGTTATGCAGGAGTTGTATTAGAAGATGTTCGCGTCAAACCTTCGCCACTGTGGCTTCAATCTCGTTTACGTTCTGTAGGACTCAAACCTATTAATAATATTGTTGATGTCACTAACTTTGTTCTCATGGAGTTGGGACAACCCCTCCATGCTTTTGATTTTGATAAACTTTCAGGGCAAAAAATTATTGTTCGTAAACCCAAAAAAGGGGAGAAGATCAAAACCTTAGATGGAGTTTTAAGAGATTTAGAAGCAGAAGATATTGTTATTGCAGATAGCGAAAAAGCTGTTGCTATTGGAGGAGTTATGGGGGGCTTTGAATCACAAGTAACCCCAAGCACGCAACGTATTCTTATTGAAAGTGCATGTTTTGATCCTGTCAGTATTCGAAAAACCAGTAAAAGACTCAAACTTCAGTCTGAATCAAGCTATCGTTTTGAAAGAGAAATTGATAGTGAGGGTGTTGTTCCTGCACTTCACAGAGCTGCTGCTCTTATGTGTGACTTAAGTGGTGCTAAAGCTTGTAAAGGATTTATTGATATTTACCCAGTTAAGAGAAAAATTAGAAAAATAAAACTTATCAAAGAAAACGTAGATCTTCTTTTAGGAGAGAGTTTTTCTTCACAAAGTATTGAAGAACATTTAAGTGCTTTAGGGTTTAAGCTCAAAAAAAATAAAAACCAATCTTTTGATGTAGAAGTTCCTTCTTATAGAAATGATATTTACTGTGAAGCAGATCTTATCGAGGAAGTCCTCCGATGCATTGGCTTTGACAAAATTCCTTCTGCTTTTTTACCTAGCCCAGAAAAAATTAACGATGCTCATTATCATGTTTTTAAACTTAAAAAGTTTCTGGCCGCAAAGGGTTTTTTTGAAGTTATGAATTTTTCTTTCATTTCTCCTAAATTATTAGAAGAATGCAATGTAGAAGGAGAAACTCGAGCACTTTTGAACCCCATCAGTGAAGAATTCTCTGATTTAAGACCTGTTCTTTTCCCAAGCCTTATTAAAACGTTACTTTATAACTATAATCGTAATATTAAAACAATGAGACTTTTCGAAATTAGAAAAACATTTCATTTTAAAAAGGGAGAAAAACTACCTATTGAAGAACCGCATTTCTCGCTTCTTGTATCAGGAGAAGAAAAGGTAGTGACTCCTTGGAAGGAATTTAAAACAAAATATGATTTTTTCGATTTAAAGGGTGTCCTTGAAGGGATTTTTGAAAATTCTCCTCATTTACCTAAAATTGAATGGGAGTTTTCCAAGAAACCTTTTTTACACCCAGGTAAGCAGGCAATACTTCTTTTTGAAGGAGAAGAAATTGGTTTTATCGGAGAGGTTCATCCTCACATTTTAGAAAAAAAGGGAATTGAGCAAGCCGTTATTATCGCTGAAGTTAAATGTAAGCCTATTTTAAGTTATAAAGAACACAAACAACCCGATTTTCATATTTCTAAATATCCCCCTGTTTTTAGAGATATAAGTTTTGTGGTTTCAAAAGAGATAACGCATGAAAAAGTTATCGAATGCATAACAAATGTTAATAATAATTATTTTCAAAACTGTGAACTTTTTGATGTATATCACGATGAAAAACATCTAGGGCAGGGGAAAAAATCTTTAGCTTATCGCCTTTATTATCAATCGTTAGAACACACCCTAACCTATGAAGAAGTCGAAAAGGCACACAATGAAATACTTAAGGCATTGACTGAAAAACTCTTTGCTTCTATCCGAGTATAGTCCAAGAAGTGCTTGAAATCATTTAGGAGTTATGTTAGCGTTTTAGTTAGGTATGGTTGAACAAGAACAAACTCATAAAGGCAAAACTATTACGAAAGCAGAGCTGATCGAGCAGGTCTATGAAAAAATAGGCTTCTCAAAGAAAGAGTCTGCTGATCTTGTTGAATATCTATTCGATCTCATGAAAGAAACCCTTGAGCGAGGCGAAAAAATCAAAATATCAGGTTTTGGCAATTTTGTTGTAAGGGAGAAAAAATCACGTGTAGGTCGTAACCCGCAAACAGGAGAATCTATTAAAATTACAGAACGACGTGTTCTTACTTTTAAACCTAGCCAGGTTATGAAGAATGCGTTAAATGCTTCTATTAAAGCCAACCCATGAGTGAGTTTAACGAAATCCAAATACCAGACCGTCTTTTTTTTAAGATAGGTGATGTTAGTAAAATTACAGGGTTAAAGCCTTATGTTTTGCGTTATTGGGAAAGTGAGTTTAAAACTATCAGCCCTAATAAGTCTCAAAAAAATCAGAGAGTCTATCGCCGTGAAGACATTAAAAAAATTCTTCTTATTAAACAACTCCTTCACAAAGAGCGTTATAGTATTGAAGGGGCTAAGAAAAAAATCAAAGAACTAAGACAAGAGAAAAGAGAACTCCGTAAAAATTCTATTATTGATGAACGAGAACTCAAGTATATTCGAGATAAACTCTATGAACTTGTTGATTTCACTTCCTCTTTTAAATTTTAAAAACGTTGTTTTTTCCTGTCATTCCCTTGCAAAAGGGAATCTAATTCATTTAAAAGAATTTAGATAAGCTTCCAAGGCATGGAGATCTTCGTCTGTCATGACTTTCATGGGATTGGTTAATGTCATAAGTTGTGTTTGTCTTTTAGGTGTGTAACTTTCTGGATACTGATTTTGAGTTACTTTTAGTTTTAGAAGTTCGAAGTGAGATCCAACAAGTTCTGGACCCAAAACACCTGATATTTTTGGATTCATATTATGGCATACAACACAGTGACTATTATAAATAACTTTACCTTTTGTGATTAACTCATTGTTTTGTAATGAAAATTCTTTCTTTTTTGTGCAAGAAATCAATAAGATTATTATCAGTAGGAATAAAATACTGGATCCCGGACAGTGCTTGAGCACTTCCGGGATAACAGGTTGGTATGTTTGTTTAAACAAAAAATTCGATAATGCCATAAAGAACCGCAGTGAGTGCAAAACCACTTACAATAACACCTTTAACAGTTTTCATAGGGCCCAGCTGTCCCACAATAGCATTCAGCTCCAAAGCAAGAATGATGACACCCAAGGTAATCACAAGAGGTAAGAAATCCATGTCATAACCCACTTGGACAGAAAGGTGTCTTGCTCCCCCCATAAAGAAAAGCATAGGAATGGAAAACAAAGTATTGGTACGTGATACCAGTCCTGCCTTTGCACCATAAGCAGCCGCTTGTGGTATCGCTTCGCCACCCCCCATCACTTGAGATGTTGATTGAATGACTACTTTTTGAGCCGGCCAAATGACAAACCACACATTTGCCCACATCAAAGTTCCAAGAAGAGCTCCGGTTAAAATGAGAACTCCCCACGAAGTACTTAAAAACTCATATCCTGCTTGATGAACAGTTAAACCAATGAGCAAAAGCCCCGAGATAAAGGTCAACATGGCCCCCCATCTAAACCACCAGAGAGCCCGGGGGACAAGTTTTTGAATGCATCCATTTTTGGTAGACGTATCTGTTTCTGCAAAGAAACTTCCTTGAACAAAGTTAAAATAATAAAGAATGCCAATCCACGTAACACCAGCTAAAAAGTGGATCCAACGAAAAAGAAAGAGCAATCCTTCCTGTGTCAACAACGCCATTTCATCCTCCTCATGTATAGTTTCTAAACACTGAATTATGTTAACAAAAAAAACTTTGATGGCAAGGAGTAGATTTTAAAAAACGGTGTGTTTTTTATTTAAAAAGTGAATCATTGTGCATGATATCTGTAAGAAGACTCATGATGAGAAGCCTGTTTGTTTCGATTTTTTTTTCTTCAAGAAGAGCCAGTTTTTTATCAAGTTCAGCTTGTTGATCTTGAGAAAGGGATTCCCAAAAATAACGATTCTTGTTTGCCTCTGCCTTTACTTTTTCTTTCTGAGCTTCAACTTTTTCTAATTTCTTATCTAATTTCTCAAGATCTTTATAGATAATAGTCACTTCTCCAAAACAAACAGCATAATCAAAAAATTTTCTTTTAATTGTGGTATTATCTTCTGCAAACCAATTTTCATAAAATCGAAGTTTAGTTTTTGATTCTTTAATTTTTTTCTCAAGAACAGGGCCAAAGAAAGGTTCTAAATCTGTATAGAGAAGGTCAAGTTCTGTTTTATAGAGAACACCATTTAAATCAAGATCATATTTTGTAAAAATCATTTCAATAAGTCGAATCATACCAAAAATAATCTCAATATCTTTAAAACTCACTTGTTCATCTAAAGTTTTACCTAAAGCCCCAAGTATTTTTGAAATATATTTTTCTAAATCTTCTTTTGAAAGTTCAAAATGAGAGTGGGGGAAGTATTTAAAAATAAGTGAGGTGTCTCTTAAGTTTCGAACGGTTTCATCATTTTGAGGAAGTTCTCGTGCTTCAGCCAAGATATAATGCGGATCTTCTATTTTTTTTGTTTCTTCAAAAAAGGCTCTGGCATTTTTTCTCGTTTCGAAAAGAAAACTGATCACTTCAAGAACTTCGTATTTATCTAAAATACCATTACCATTACTATTATGAAAAAAACGGTCTGTTAAAAAGCTTAATATCTTGGAGAAAAAGAGAGATTCTTCTTCGTTTAATTCAAAGAGTTTTGTATTAGAATCTGTGGCATTGGGGTTACTAATAAGAAGGTAAAAACCCTTCACAAGAAGTTGAATAGTTTTCATCAAAGAAGAGAGTTCAGTTTCATTAATCTCACCTAAAGCAACTTCACTATTTTTATCTTTGTCATAGGCATCTAAAATAGACTCCGTAATAGTAAGAGCTATTTGTGAAAGAATAAAGTCATATTTTTGAATGCCCTCGGTTACTTCAAAAGGAGATTTCCAATACTGTGTGATACGTGGAAAATTTTCATACATTTTTTGATAGCTTACAAAATCGTTTCTAGAGAATCCTTCTTCATTATTTTTAAATTTTTCTAAATTATTTATTGTAAAACGATTAATGTCATGCCTTGTAACACTTTCTTGCCTTAAACCTTCAAAGAGTCTTAAAGATCTTTCATAGTCTTGAAAGATCTTTTGATTGATGGCTCGTAATTTTCGAACTTCATTGGCGGTGAGAAGATCAGGGCTTCCTCCGCAAATATAAATTTTGAGTTCAAAAAGGCCTTGTACAAAAAGGTGTGAATTTCCATTGATTTCAGTTTGGAGAAGGTTAAAAAGCTTTGTTAAATCTTCTCGAGAAATGGTTTTTTGATGGTTATCTTCAAATAACTTAAAAATGTATTCAAGGAGTTTATAATAATGAACTAGAAATTGAACAGAGCTTTCTGTCGTAATATCTGTAAGATTTTGGTAATAGTGAATATCTGAAAAAATGCCATACATATCTTCTATGTTTTTAAAGAGTGGTACTAGAATATCTTTTAAAAGGTTCTCTTCAGGATGACCATAAAGTAGGCGATGGCTTAAATAAGTCGCTTCAATGTAATGCTTTCCAATTCCCTTATCTAAGCCGTCCCAAAGATTGTACTGATTGAGAACTAAATCACGTGGGAGATCATGAATAACTTTACCTCTTTCATTTTGAAGCATTGTTTTTATCATTTTGATATATAAAGAGAGAATTTCTTTACGTAATTGATAACTGTGTGGATCGAGTGTTTTATAGGTTTTAAGTTCTTGAAATTTCTGCGAAGCCATTTCTATTTCAGGGCTTATTTTTTGAAATCGATTGAGAACCTGAGTCATTTCAGAGTATTTAAAGATTCTTTGTTTTGTAGGGTTTTTAGGTCCTAGAATAAGATCTTTAAGAGAAAAAATTCTCTCTATCCAAATATCAAGTTTTATTTGACCTCCTGAAACTTTGGGTAAAAAGAAGCTTTTTATCAAGACTTTAATTTCATTATCTGTCACTTCACCTTGAGTTTTAGTAATAATTTTTTCTTTATTCTCTTCTAAAGTAGTGAGCGCACACACAATGATATGATTTATTTCTTCTTTATGAATGGTGCCACTGATAAATTTATTTGATATTTCTTCAAAATTAAAGGAACAAGGCCCTTCTGTGGTGGTAGTATTAAAGTTTTCTCCCTTCCAAATCCCATTTTCTTGTTGCTTTCCTCCCCACCAATTACTACAACCTGTTAAAATTAAAAAAGAAAATATAAAAAAGAATATTCTTTTAAAAAACATGTTTCACCTTAAGCCACACTCGATCTTGCCGATCATATTGTCCCCAATAGGTATTTTTAGGCCCTTTAAAAAGGTCTATGCCGCCTCCGATTTGGAACGATTCTGTAATATTGTAAAAGAGTGCATTTGTAACAACGGTATCATCTAATTTAAAATCTGATTCTGTGAAAAATGACAGTGTTAATTGAGGTAGTACTTGAAGTTTCAAATCATAAAAGAAGAGAGTAGATGCATGGTTTAAGCCAAAAAGACCAACTTCTGGGGTTTTTTCGAGTTCTTTTGAATAGAGAAGCCCCGCTGTAAAATTTTTTAGAAACCGATTTTGTCCTAAATATGAAACTGCAAATGTGTTATTTAACTTTGTGGGCTTAAACATGATATTTTTTAAATTACTTGGATTTTCTGGTTTGATATAAGCACTTTCAGCAATAAGATTGACGCTTTGAAATTTTAATTTAGTTTCAAATCCGTAAACTCTTTGTCTATAAAACTCAGGATAAATTTTAACGTTTCCTTGGAGTGAAGACTCATCTTTAATTTCAACTTTAGGATCAATGCGAAGCCTTGGTTGAGGATCCACTGTATCTGCAGCTGTCAATGCTAGATCTGCATACTTTGATTGAAAGGCAAGTCTTCCAGCAAAACTATTTTTCAAAACTGTTTTTTTGATATTAGGCATGATGAGATGATAATTAATAGGTTTGTAACCATCTTTTGCTTCAAACTGGTAGTAAAGGGGCATGGCCCATCGTGAAGCAGGTAAAATAGTATCGTCGTTATCCTGTACATAACGAGCTCCACCCATATGTGGAATATAAAGAGGGCTAACCATAAGCTCATAAGACCAAGAGCCTGTATTGAGTGCTGTGTAAAGCCCCGAAAGACCATTGATTTGATAGTTAATAGGATCAATCGTAAATTGAGGAAAAATCTCTTGAATAGGGCTGTAGCGGAGTAGGGCCCCCCATTCTGGGCGAACTCTTCCTAAAATCATACTGAAATAATGAGTTCGATAGCTTAAATGCGCTTGAGATATATTAAACCATTGAGAAGCTTCTTGTGGGGACATAGCCCAAAGACTTGAATCAAGACTCCATTGCAGTCCAGGAAGGTAAGACTGATCTCTTTGAAATCGAACGCCTAAACGAAACTCTTGTAACTTACCATTATGCTTTTCAGCATAAGACATACCCTCCACTTCAGTTTGAAGGTGTACTTCTGGAAAAGCGTCTGCCTGCTCAGTGACAAGAAACTCCGCATAGGTTTTTGAAAACCCTAGTAATATGGTTAGTAATATAAGAGCTCTGAGTGTTTTCACAGTTTTCTCCTCATCCTCTAATGGCCTTTTCTATCCTTAATAACCCTATGAAGCAAGCCTTATGCCAGTTTTCTGATGTTTTATTAATCATATAAGTTATTGTAATTATTATATAAAATGAATTACCCTTCATTTTTTAAAAGGTAATGGTATCACTTAAGAATGGCCACAAAATGACATTTTTGACAAAAAAAAGCGTTAAGATTACTTAACATATTGAAATTATTGTATATAATGTAATTTTAAGCTCTTTCAAGCTCAAGAGAAAAATAGAAGATTATTGTTTCAAGTTTGATTTCTTGTTTTTATAAATAAAAAATAAAAGCATCAGGGAAAAGACGGCCCATGTTATCAGTGCTGTTCGAGGGTCATCGATAACACCAAAGAGAAGATTATTCTGGGTGTCATCAATATCATACTTAAAAAGATGAGTTTTTCGTATCAATAATCGATAGGTAACAAATCCGGCATGAAGTCCAATAGGAAGGAAAAGTGATTTTCTCCATAATTTGGCACTGCAAAACATGTTTCCTAAAATGAAGAGACCTATGAATTTAAAAATCTGATCAGGCCTTGTCCAATCAGCGAATGTTTTTAGATTATGTGAAAAGGCAAAGAGAAAGCTTGATAGAAGAGATGCCGTAACTTTGGAATATCCTCTTTGAAAAAGGTTTAAAAAGAAACCCCTAAAAAGAGTTTCTTCTGCGAAGGCCACAAAAAATGGAAACAGAAGAGAAGCACAAAAAGCAAGCCATTGTTTTAAAGGAGCGTCAAAAGAAAGTGTCATTTTCTGTGCCAGAACTCCAAATACGCCGTAGCTTAAGGCTAAGAGAAAAGCGGTGATATATGCTAGAAAAAGTTCTTTTTTCCAAGAGGGGTATGCATTAAAGCCCAGCTCTTGAATAGGAAGTTGAAATACCTTTTTTTGATAGAATAAGACAAGCAAGAGAAACAAAAGATAGAAGATGACAACGCCTGCACCGCTTTTTTTAAGAAGATCAATTTTATGAGTAAAAAAAAGCCCGCTTGCTTCTGTCACCAAAAAACTTAAGATCAACAAGGCACAAAGAAAGCTTAAGAGAATGAGGCTTACTTGAAGCTTTTTCGGCATGGCATTTGACGTATCATGCAGCATGATTTGATGTCAATATTGTACTCAAGTATGGATGTATTTTATTTTGTTAATAAAACTTTGAAACTCCTGTGCCTTTTTTTCTAGTGAAAAATATTCTGATTTTTTTCTGGCATTGACGCTGAGTGAGGATAGATTATTGATGACTTGCTTCATTTTTTGAGCCAATTCTTCATGAGATAAATGATCATTTAATATATAACCTTCTTTTCCATTTTCGATCATTTCTGATGCCCCATTATTTTTACTTGTAATCACAGGTAAGCCTGATGCAAGTGCCTCAAGAACAACGTTACTCAATGGATCATAAATGGTGGGGAGTACTAAAATGTGCCCTGAATGATATATGTGAGAAATCTCTTTTTGTGGTCCCAAAAATGTGACTCTCTCTAATACATTCTCTTCTTGAGCTATTTTTTTATATTTATGAATATTTCCCTTTCCAACAACATTCAGTTTAATATTGGAGGGTAGGAGTTTTAATGATTTTAAAACCACCTCAAGACCTTTTCTTTCAAAATCTGAGCCTATGAAAAGAAGCGTGAAAGGTCTTACTTCTTTATTAATTGTGGGTGTAAAATAATGAGTATCAACTCCATTGTAGAGAACCTGTATTTTTGAATCCAAAACTTTATAATATCGAATGATCTGATCTTTTACATAATGAGAGTTGGCAATAATATATGGTGTTTTAGTGAATATCTTTTTATCAAAATGTAATAAGGTTCTATGGAGTGGAGAAAAATAAAAAGATAGTTTTTTAAACAGAGAAGAACTTTTTTTTCTTTGCGCCAACCACTCTTGGTGACAACCATCGCCAGCTCTATAAATATCTTGGCACGTAGTTCGTTCAAAACTAATGGTAAGATCGGGTTTTAAGGCATCTACCATGTGAGAGGCTTTTTTATTAAAACTCCAGGTTGAAAGAGTGGAATCCCATGAAATGTGATTTACAAAGTGTTGTGTAATACCTTTTATTTCTGGCCAATCCGCTGAAATAATATGAATATCTTCTTTTTCTTTTTTTAGGTGATGAATAAGAGTGAGCAAATACTTTTCTGCTCCACCATAGGGATTGAATTTTTTTTTAATAAACACAAGTCGCATAATAAATTACCTGAGATCTAACTCAGTATAGAGATTTTCTGTTTTTTTAATCATTTCATCTAAAGTATATTTTTCTAAAAAAAGTTTATAGGCTTGTTCGGTAAGGTTTTGTTTCAAGTGATGATTTTCAATAAGAAATGCTATTTTTTGTGCTAAAACCTGTGAGTTCTTAGGGGGGGCTAGTAGGCCTGTTTCTCCATCTTTAATCACTTCTTTGATGGGTTCTAAATGAGAAGCAATAATAGGAGTTTTCATAGCCATCGCTTGTAATAAGGTTTGGGGGATACCTTCGTTTGCATAAGAAGGATGAACAAGAACATTGAGTGACGCAAGAATATGAGGTATGTCTTCTCTATATCCTAACAATAGAATGTTATTTTGAAGTCTTTTTTCGACAATATTTTTTTTTATAACGTCATAGCAAGGGCCACTTCCGACAATAAGAAATTTCACCTGAGGAAGTATGTTAAGCAGAAATTCACAGGCTTCGATAAAATATTGATGCCCTTTCCAACTTCTTAGAACAGAAACCATTCCTACTAATAAAGTATTTTTTGATAGTTGTAGTTCTTCGCGGACATCTTTTTTAATATTTTTAGATGAAAAAAATTTAGAGTTAATACCTGTTGGGATAGAAACAATCTTTTTTGGATTCATTTTATTATTTTTAATCAATTGGGTCCTAATGGCTTCTCCTGTGGTAACAACTTTATGAGGAATGTTTTCATAAATGAATGAATTAATAATATTTTTTGAAACCGGAGTTGAAAGGTGCCTTGTCCTAATAATTTTAGTTTTGGATCCAAAGGCTCGAGTAGCTAAACCTCCAATCCAACTGTCTTTAGAGCTGTGCGTGTTAACAAAATCAGGTTTGTATTTGTGGAGTAACTCATTAAGTTTTAAAAATGTTTTTAGAGTGTCTTTTTTTTGGAAGGAAATGGTTGCTGTTTCTAGGTTTGCTTTCTTAGCTTTTTCAAGTAAACAACTTTCTTCCTGGGTTACAATAATAACATGATGTCCTTTTTTTTGCATTGCACTAGATTCAGTAAGAATTCTTATTTCTTGACCTCCCCAGCCTGTGGAAGCTTCGGTATGAATAACAGTCCATTTCTTCATAATTGGATCTATTTCTTATTTTCCTCAAATAGTTTTATATACTTAAAAAATACACAACTCGCATTGTAAAATGAAATAATAAGACCCTCATAGCCATCAAGCAAACCCCTTTGAATAAAATAACTTTTTATAAAAGAAAAAAAAGCCCTTATGAAGGCTTTAAATGGAGTGCTTCTTTTTTTATGCTTATTTTGCTCGGCGTATAAAGAAGAGTACTGTTGCATTTTTGTGATAAGCTCGACTGAAGAATTAAATGGATAATGTAAAATTGGGTTTTTAAGATCAATAATTTTAGATATTTCAGAGGGAACAATACTTTCATGAACAAGATTTTCGTTAAAGGAGTGTGTTTTTTTATTATACAAACGTAAAACTTTATCAGGATACCACCCACATCCTTGAAGCCACTTTCCATTAAAATGGTTTTTTCTTCTTAATCTAAATATCAAAGTTGGAGATTCTTTTTTTAAATTTTTAATTTCTTGAAAAAGTTCAGGGGAGACGATCTCATCGCTATCGATATTGAATATCCAGTCATTTTTTGCTTTTTTTGCAGCTAAGTTTTTAAGATGCCCAAAACCTGTAAATGGAGACTGAATCAGTTTAATATTTGGGTAAGTGAAAGCTATTTTTAGTGTATTATCTGTAGATCCATTATCGAGAATAACAACTTCATCAAAGTTTTGAAGTGCTTTTAAACACTGATTTAGAAGTCTTTCGCTATTTTTTGTAAGTATTGTTACGCTCATCATAAAATATTTATAATTTTTTGATAAACATCCTGAGGGGTGAGTTGTTTTAAACAACTGAGGTGTTGGTTTCCTTTTTGATAACAAGTTTTTTTAAAACAAGGTGCACAAGGCAGAGAAATGTTGAAAACCTTATCACTATGTCCGTAAGGGCCTGTTCGCAGAGGATTCGTACTTCCAAAAAGTGCATAGACAGGTATTTTAAGAGCAGCTGCAATATGAATGGGGCCTGTATCATTGCCGATGACAAATTGAGCTTGTTTGATAATCGAAATAAGATCTTGTAATGAAGTTTGATCGCTAAGATCAAGAGTGAATTCTGGCACTGCATGACATATTTTTTGTGCTATTTCTCTATCTTGTGAACTACCGATAATAATAGCTTTTTTATTTATTTTTTTAATAAGCTCAATAAAGTAGTACGATGGCCACCTTTTTGTGGCCCACCTAGCTCCAGGAACAACGACATAATAGGGACATGTTTTTTTAAATGTATTTTTTGGAGCAGGGAGTGGAAATTCTATTTCATATTTGTTGATTCCAAGTGGGCTTAATAGTTTAAGATACCTTTCAACCGCATGGATAGGTTTTCCACCTGTTATTTTAATATTATAAAAGAGAGCGCTTAGTTTTTCTCTTGCATCTAGAAAACCGATTCTTATTTTTGATTTTGTGAGATAAGTAAAAAGTGCACTTCTTAAAAGTCCTTGAATATCAATAACAACATCAAATTTTTCTTGAATAAGATTTTTTCTAAGAGCTAAAACTTCACGACTTGTTTTAAGCAATTGTGAAGGTTTTTTCCATGCTTCTTTTTTAAAAAACCACAGTTTTGTGATCAATGGATGTGCTTCAAGTATATTTTTGAAATCTTCATCAATGAGCCAGTGAATGTGAGAAGATGGGGCTGACTTTTTAAGATTATGCAATACGGGAAGGGTATGAATAATGTCTCCAAGTGAACTGGGTTTAACAATAAGTATTTTTTTGTTGGAAAGGTCTAACATTTTAAGTCTTTAAGTAAGCGTTCACACTGGTTTAATACTTTTGAAACAGATATGTGAGTCATACACTTATGATGCTCAAAAGGACACACTTTTTTATGACAAGGAGAGCACTCAACCTTTTCAAGAATCACATCAGTCAGAGCGTGATCAGTATCTGATAAACCAGGATGATTAGGTCCCATTAAAACTACTGTGGGAATATTAAAGGCTGCTCCAATGTGCCTAGGGCCTGTATCCAGAGAAATAAGACAGGCTGCTTTATGAATCAGTGATTTAAGAAGACCTAATGTCATGGAGGTTGATCTTGTTGTTGTAAATTTATTATTTGCAACATACTCAAGTTTTGAAAGTAGTTTGTTTTCTGTAGGGCTACCTGTAAAAATGATCGAGTATCCAAAGTTTTTTTCTATTTGACTTGCTAACTCAATCCATCTTTCTTCAATCCAAAGTTTAGAAGATCCAAAATTAGCTCCAGGAGCTAAAACTACGTATTTTTTTTCCTGAATATTATTTTTTTGAAGGAAAGATTGTATTTTAAAATCATCTTCATTGTTAATTCGTAACTCTAATTTAAGATCTTCTGATTTCCATTGAGAAGGAGTGAGCAAGTTCATATAATAACGATGCATTGCTAAAGTGCAGATTTTCCCTTGAAAATGTATAGGAGAAATAGGGATTGCATGAGTGAGAAGGAGGGATCGCATAGTGCGATCATATCCAATAATTTCACGAGCTCCTGATAACACCCCCTCAAAAGCGCTTGAAAAAGAATTGGGGCAAAGAAAAACTTTATCAAAGCGGCTGTGTCGCAGTTCAAAAAATTGTTTTAAGTTTTTTTTTGCGTTTATAGGTATATATTCATTAAAGTAGGGGAGACCTTTTAAAAGATCAAAAAAGAAAGGCTTACCTAGTAGTGAAATAGTGGATTTGGGATGGCTTTTGTAAAGAGCTCTGAGCAAAGGAGTTGCCATAACAACATCCCCAACCCAATTAGGAAGTCTTACAAGAATAGCTTTTGTTTCCATATATCTTCTTATTAATACTGATTCATTTTTTGGCAAGTTGAAGTTAAATTGAAAATATTGGACTCTTGATTCTCTCTATGAGAGAGAAATATAGAGATAACTTATGAAAGTCATGAAACGTTTTTATTTTGAATATGTGAAATCAAGAATGTGGCTCTTCGTCGCAGCCGTATTTTTAGGCATTATAGCCTCGGCTGTAGAACCTGGATTATTATTTTACGCAGGGGACTTTATTATTGATCTTTTTAAAAATAAACAACAAGAGTTATTAAAAGTTTTGCCATTAGCCATTTTCATCTTTTTCACAATACAAAACATTGCAAAGGCAGGGTTAGCATACATTGCTAAATATGTTGGAGAAAAAATTATCTATGAGTTACGAGAAAATGTTTTTAATAAGTGTATTGATCTTTCTCTTGATTACCATCAGAAAGCATCAACAGGAACACTTATATCTCGTGTCACTTATGATATAGAGATGGTGAATTACTTCCTTTATTCTGTACCAGGATT
This sequence comes from Deltaproteobacteria bacterium, assembly GCA_016186995.1. GTDB lineage: Bacteria > Bdellovibrionota > JACOXK01 > JACOXK01 > JACOXK01 > JACPKQ01. The sequence continues at coordinate 45,581 of JACPKQ010000001.1, forward strand.
GATTAAAGAACCCTTCACAATCATTGGGTTATTATTTGTAAGTTTTATTAGAAATTGGAAATTAACACTCGGAGTTTTGATTATTACACCTCTTTGTATTTTTCTTATGAAAAAAGTTGGAGAGGCTATTAAGAAGTACTCTCATCGCATACAAGTTCAATTTGGGGACGTGAATCAAGTTTTACAAGAATCCTTTTATGGGATCCAAATGATCCAAGGATTCAACTTAGAAAAAGAAATCAAAGAAAGATTTGTGAAAAAATTAGCGCCCTATTTTCGTTCAAAAATGAAATCTAACGGTGTTGAAGTTATTTCAACGCCCTTGGTTGATTTTCTGGGTATTAGTTTTATTTGTCTTATTTTATTTTTTCTTTTGAATTACTCTCAACACAAAATTGAAGCAGAGAGTTTTCGAGATGTCGCAACTATTTTTATTGCTTTAGGAATGTTATTAGTACCTTTAAGAAGACTCAATGGGTACAATATTTCAACTCAAAAAACTCTTTCTGCTCTTGAAAGAATTTTTAGCCTTTTGGATTCTCAACCTACAATTCAAAATAGAGAAAATCCAATCATGTTGAAAGAGTTTGAGAAAGAGCTGGTTTTTGAAAATGTATCTTTTAAATACCACAAAGACTGGGTTTTGAAGGATATTAGTTTTAAAGTAAAAAAAGGAGAGTCTATTGCCTTGGTTGGAGCTAGTGGCGCAGGAAAAAGTACCATAGCTAATGTTATCCCGCTATTTTATTATGTTAATGAGGGGGTTATTTATCTTGATGGGTATAATATTAAGGATTATGACGTTGTATCCATAAGAAAAAATATTGCCACTGTTTCTCAGGAAAGTATTTTATTTAATGATACTATTTATGAAAATATTCGTTTTGGTAAACCTGAAGCAACATGTGAAGATATTCAAAAAGCAGCACAAGCAGCCTATGCGCATGAATTTATTTTAACTTTACCCAATCAATATCAAACCCATATTGGTGATAGAGGAATCAAACTTTCAGGGGGTCAAAAACAAAGAATTGCTATAGCGCGAGCTATTTTAAAAAATGCTCCTATTCTCATTTTAGATGAAGCAACGTCAGCACTTGATTCAGAGAGTGAACGTATTGTTCAAAAAGCTTTCGATAGTCTCATGGAAGGGCGTACTGTTATTGTCATAGCGCACAGACTTTCCACAATAGAAAATGTAGATCGTATTCTTGTTTTAGATCAAGGTCATTTAGTTGAAGAGGGAACCCGAGAAGAATTACTGAGAACAAAAGGGCATTTTCATCGGTTTTATACACTTCAAAAAATACAAACTTATACCGAAACCGCACTTTGATTTAGGATTTTTTTATTTCCTGTAAGACAATTTTATTAAAAGAAGGAAAGAGTTGTTTAGCTGATCCTTCGACAATGGCTATCTCAAGATAACCAGAACTGCCAAAAAGTGCTACAAGATTATTTTTAGGTCTATCAAAGTAGGTTTTTGAAATATCTTCTATTGTCTTATCTTGAATTTTCATTGAATAGTGCGCGTGAGGCTTTAAATCTTTTTTTTGAATATTACTGACTAGGTTTCCAAAATGATCAGCATAAAGGACTTCTCCTTCAACACTTTTTTCATTTTGATGTACACTGGGAGCATCCAAAGACTTTATCTTTTCTAAAGCAGGTCCAAACTGTTGAGGCTTCATGCCCAGGGATAAATGTGCGGCAACGGGTGTAAAAATATCTCGTCCATGAAAAGTAATACTGACATTTTTAAGATGGTATTCTGAGTTTTTAAGCTCAATGATCGACTTTATTTTTTCGTTCTCTAAAGCAAAGGTGAAAATACCATTATCAGGGCCAATAAAAAAGTAATTTTCTGTTTCTATTAAAATAGCTTTTCTGGAGGTTCCAACCCCTGGATCCACGACACAAACATGAATTGTTTTTTTAGGGAAATAAGAATAAACCGTTTTAAGTAAAAAACCTCCTTCAAGAATATTGTGGGGTGAAACTTGATGGCTCACATCTACAATCTTTAATTGTGGATTCATAGAAAGAAGAACCCCTTTCATTTGAGGTACATAGGTGTCTTTAGTGCCAAAATCTGTGAGCAAAGTAATAATAGATTGTGACTTCATGCAGCCCTCAATATATGCATTTAATAACAAAAGTTCAATGAGATTTTATTTTTGTTTGACATCTTACACTTCCCATTTTAGAAAATATTTTACGATGAAGGCTCAACTTAAAAAATATTTCTTCCTCACTACACTGTTTCTACCGTTCTTTCTTTCTGCAGAAGTTGAAACCTATTTTTCACCTAAGGGTGGGTTTAGGGAGAATCTTTTAGAAAAGCTTGATCAAGCTCAAAAAACTCTTGATATTGCTGTTTATCATGTGGAACCCCGCTTGCTTAAAAAACCAGTTTTGAAAGCCCTTGAGAGGGGAGTTCGAGTGCGGATTTCTCTTAACTATGGGGCTGATTGGGCACGGGCCGATCATAAAGAAATTTATGAAGAGTTTAAGAATAAGAAAAATATTAAAATTCGAAAGCTCGCTAAAAACAACCATCAAAAGTTTGTTATTATTGATGGGGATACTGAACAATTTACCATTATAAATGGAAGTGCCAACTGGGCTTACAGTGCCGATCATACCTATGATGAAGACACCCTTTTTATTTCAGGGAGTGATGAAAACCATTTAAGAGACCAGTTTGTAGAGGAATTTGAAAAAATATGGAAACTCAGTTCAGAAAAATTTTAAAGTTAAAAGTATTTTTTCTATTTTTGCCAGTATTATTGAGTGCAGAATCTGGAAGCTTTTTTTCTTCAGATAACCACGAGCTAGTGCAAAGTAGAAGTGGCAGTTATTCTTTAAAGTTGAATCCAGAGAGTACTGTTGTGGCTGACCAGATTATCGATGCCATTAGGAACGCTCGAAAATCTATTTACATAGCAACAGCTCATTTCAATTATGTAGATATTGCTGAAGCACTTGTTGAAAAATCTCTTTTGCGAGATTGGAAGGGTGACATCAAAGTACTTATTGACCAAAGCGATGGTTCTAATATTTCACAAAGGGATCATCTTAGTAAAAACCTGCCAGAGGGGAGTGTTCGAACAAAGTATTATCAATTTAAAGTGTTTCATCCAAAAGCAAAACTCATGCATCATAAATTTATGATTGTGGATGGAAAGATTCTTTTTACAGGGAGTTATAATTGGTCAGAAACAGCAGAACAAAGTAATTTAGAAAACATGGTTGTTTTTGAAGGAAAGAAATATCAAGATCTTATTCAAAAATACAGTGATCAGTTTGATAAGGTGTGGAATTACAATCGTGATCAACTAGATGCCCTGTATGATTCCTGGGAAAAGGAAAACGTCATAGCACTTCATTGGAAGGTAGGATATTCTCTAACACAGAAAGAGTGGAATGATCTTCGTGCCACAGCTAAAAAACTGATTGGAAAAAAATTCTTGAGTTCATTTGCAGCGGAACACCTCTATTATGACAAAAAAACAGGACGTGCTTGGGGTGCGGAAGCTCACTAACTTCGTTATTTTAGGTGCCTTGGGGCTTCTGCTTGTTTTTCCAGTCAAAGCAGAAAAGATAAGATTTTTTCATAATTCTCCTCCACTCGAAGGAAATTTGCGGGGAGGGTTATTAGAGTTTTTAAATAGTGTTTCTTATGAGGGTCAGATTAAGGCTGCTATTTATCAGTTTTCTGATCCCATTATCGTCGAGCGGCTTTTATCTTTAAATAAAAATAAAAAAATTCAATTACAGATGGTAACAGATAGAGATTATCATAGATATCCAGAAGCCTATGCCACTATTCATCAACTGTATACTGAAAAACTAGAAGAAAAAGATCTTACAGAAGAGTATGTGCTTTTTTATTTTGATAAAGCTTTATTTCACCCTGACTTAGTTAAAGACATTCTTCTTGAACGGGGCCTCAATGTAAGTAAAGTTGTTTTAAAAAATGCTCGGACTACTGTTTTAGAAAAAACAAAAGAGTGGACGGCGTCACAAAAGTTTCACATTACAAAAAGTTATCATCTAGAATATTTAAAAGCTTTTTATGAATTGAAAAAAGCAGGGGTTCAAATTGTAGCTGATGTAGGGCTTCCCTTGTCACACAACAAATATTTTATTGTAGATAAAAAAAGAGTATGGGTAGGGTCATACAATATTACGGAGAGATGCGCTAAAAAAAATGCTAATCAAGCTGTGTGGGTAGAAGATGAAAAAGTAGCAGAGTTTTTTATTCACGATTTCAATCAAATGTTTTTTGAAAAAAAATTCCAAAAGAATAAAAAACGTGTTTCAGATGAATTTCCACGTGTGATTGATTTAGGGGGAGGCGAAAGAATTGAAATCTATTTTTCACCCCAGGATGATATTGAGTGGCGCTTAGCTGAGTTGCTTGATTCCGCTAAAAAATCTATTTTCTTTAATACGTATGTATTTACCCATGAAAGCATGGGAAATCTTCTCATTAATAAATTTTTAGGGGAAGAAAAATTGCCTATGAAATTTCGAAAGCGTGTAGAAGAAAACACAGACAGAAAAAAAATAGATTTTCATTTAACAGAATCTTTCAAGACGCCTGTTTATGGTGTTTATAATAATTTAAGTCTTGATGACTCTCATTTCCTAAAATTAAGAGAGTATCAATTACCTGTTAAGATATGCGCTTATGAGGGTGAGCATCATAATAAATTGATGGTTATAGATGGAGATACTCAAGCAGGCTATGTTATTACAGGTTCTTATAACTTTTCTGATTCTTCTGTTGATAATGATGAGGTTCTCATAGTCATTTACAGTCCTGAAATTGCTAGAAAATACCAATCTTATGTTAAAGAAAATTATCGCAATGCTCATCCACAATATGGCGATGAAGAAGGTTATCCAGCATGGGGTCGACTTTCCAGAATACCTCTTGCTATAACCGAAATTATGTATAACCCAAAACTTAAAACTATTGAAAAAAGAAGCCCTCAAGATATTGGAGAGTTTGTTGAAGTTTATAATTATGGAGAGGAGGCACAAGATCTGACAGGTATTAAAATATGTACGTTACAGCAAGACAAACCCTCTTTGAATGAGAGGCGCTGTGATGAACTGACAACCCCCCTTGCAGAACCGCTGCTAGCGCCCCACGAATTCGCCATCATTATCGATCGTGATTTATTTGATATGAAGGGCGCTTATGCTGACTACTACAAGGAAATTACAAAAAATGCTTCACTGGTTTTAACCACCCATGAGGGGAGGGTGAGCTTAGGAGATGGTCTTAAAAACAATGTGCATGTATATCTGATGCACCGTGATACTTATACTGTTTTAGATAAGTACTTAGGGTCACAACAAACAAAACCAGGGCAATCTGTTGAAAGAATTAAAAAACCTGTGTGGGGTGGTGATGAAATTCATTTTGATTTAAAAGAATGGAGATTAAATCCTCAATCCTCGCATTCAGCCGGTCATCCTTCGTGGCAATAATTTATTTTGGATTTTAAGTATTTCATTTTGATAATCTAGATTTTCATTTTGATAATGATGTTCTAAGTCAATCACTTCAGTTCCTGCAACAATATCATGCCAGCACTTTTTATCTTTCTCCCAAAGACTTGAAAGAAATCCAATTCCAAACGAAAAAAATGAAATAAAGTAACCCAGTGTTCTTATCCAAGACTGAAAAAAACTCATCTCGCTAGTATAAGTAGAAACAATTCTAATTTTCACTATTTTTTTTCCAAGAGTTTGTCCTGTTCTATATGTTAGCATTTGAAAATAAATAAGATTTAAAAAAAGAATAAGAGAAGTACTAAAAACATGGAGGTTTTCTAAAAGCACATGAGGATAAAGAGGTGTTAAAATTTTGATAATGGCTTGAAATAGTGCATTAAAAGTTAAAAGAATGAATCCATCGAGGAAAAATGCAATGAGACGCTTATGAAAGTGTGCTGATTCATAAATGTTTCTCAGTTCTAAAGAGGTGAGAGGTCTTATAAGATTAAGCTGCTTCTTTTTCATAAGGTACTTCCTTTTTGTATTTTTCGATAAGATTTATAAATTCTTCTTCAAGGGGAGAGGTAGAAAAATATTTTTTAAATAGTTTGGAGCATCTTGTATGTATGTCCTTAGAATATCTTGAATGAGGATAATATTTCAAAAATTCCATATAAACATAAGCTGTGAGTTCATGTTTTTTACAGGATTGGTAGAAGTTTGCTAATTTAAGATAGGTAGAACTTTCTAAAGGTGTGTTGTAAGAAAGGGTTGCAATTTTTCTTTCATAAACAAGAGCAAGCTTTCTGATGCCATAAGTTTCTTCAATAGTGTGAACCATACTTCTTAAAAAAGAGGGAAGAGGGGAGAATTGTCCCAGTTTTAGGCTTAAATGGAGAACCATAAGCTGTGTCACTGGGTGAAAGGGGTTGATATTTAAAGCTTTATTGAAATGTTCTAAGGCAAGACGAGTACAATGTGCATGAAAAAACTTAAGTCCTCCTTGGAAAGCTTCTTTTTCAGCATGCGAAATAAATTCTATATTTTTAAGCTTAAGAGGCGCATCAATAAATAAACGTGTAATAAGAATTCCCCCTAGAAATCCACCTAAATGGGCTTGAAATCCGATATTAGAAATGGGAAAGGAACTCAAACTTTCAATAATGCCTGCCATTTGAGAGAGCCCCCAAAAAATAACAAGCGTGACTGTTGAAACATAAAAACTTCCAAACCATGCCGGAAAAATAAAATAAAAAAGTTTTACCTTATTTCTAAAATTACTGACAAGATAAGCACCTAAAAGAGCAGAAACAGCACCACTAGCTCCTAAAAGTGGTGTTTCTTTAAAAGGAGTTGTGAGTGAGTGAAAGAGAATTGATAAAAATCCACCTAAAAAGAAAAGAAGAAGAAAGTTTGCACTTCCATAACGCTCTTCAATAAACCTTCCTAAAAACCAAAGAAAGAAAAGGTTGATAAAAAGATGAAAAATATGCCCGTGGAGAAAGAGAGAAGTGAAAATACCACTCATACGGGGAAAAGAAGGTACAAAACCATAATTCCATAAAAATAATTTCTTTTTTTTATTTTTAAGATCTTGATGGTTTTGCTTCCACTGCGTGTAATCTGATGCAGATGAAAAAGCAGGTTTTCTTTGAAGTGTTTCTTGAAAAGCAATATCTTTTTGAGAAAGTAACCAAAGAACAGAGTCTTCAAACTCAAAGCTAAGAGGTAGTGTTGTTTCTTCCCACTCAAGAGTTTTTTTGATGGCGTAAAAATCAACATTTTTTCCTGTTTCTTTTAAATACTTACGATAAAATTGAGCCTCAAGATAAAATTGCTTTTCATATTCTTGATGAAGTGCTGATAAAGTTCTTTCATCCTGTATGACCTTAGGAAGAGTTTGAATCGAGATCATGCTTATGATAAAAATAAGTATCCACACAAAGGGTGTTTTTTTGACGATTTTATTTTGGTGTTCGATGGGGAATAGAATCATAGTAATACCTATATCGGAACATTAAATAAAATTATTAAGCTATTGAATCTAGGTGACTATTTCGGAAAAAGCATAGAGGATGGGTCCAGGGCTTTTTGAAGCTCTTTTTCCGAAAGAACTTTTTCTTCCAAACAGATTTCTCGAATTGTTTTTCCTGTTTTATAAGCTTTTTTAGAAAGCTCTGCTGCTTTATCGTAACCAATAAGTGGAACAAGGGCAGTACACAGAGCTAAACTTTTTTCAATTGTGTTTTCACAGTTTTTGACGTTTGCTTCAATACCTCGAACACATTTTTCTTCAAAAATAGTAACTCCATTTGTAAGGAGTTTAATAGAGTTTAAAAGATTACAAATGATCAAAGGCATCATGACATTGAGTTCAAAATTTCCTGCTTGAACACCGATTGTAATAGCAGCATCATTTCCAATAACTTGGGCACAGACTTGTAAAAGAGATTCTGCAATGACCGGGTTGATCTTACCTGGCATAATGGATGAACCAGGTTGTGTTGCGGCAATTTCAATTTCAGAAAATCCACATCGTGGACCACTTGAAAGCCAGCGAATATCATTAGCAATTTTAGTAAGGCTTGCAGCTAAGGTTTTTAAAGCCCCACTGACTTCAAGCATGGAGTCTTTGTGGCTTTGAGCTTCAAAATGGTTTTCTGCTTCTTTAAATTTTATTTTAGTTATTTTTGAAATCTCTTGGATAGCACGTTTTGCAAATTGTGGATGCGTATTAATACCTGTTCCCACAGCTGTACCACCCAAGGCAAGTTCAGAGAGAAGAGGGTAGGTAGCCTCAATTCTTTTAATATTATTTCCTACAGCTCCTGCGTATCCGCTAAACTCTTGGCCTAGCGTAATAGGCGTGGCATCCTGAAGGTGCGTGCGACCAATTTTAATAATCTTTTTATAAGCAATTGCTTTACTTAAAAGAGTTTTCTCTAATGCCTTAAGTGCAGGAATAAGTTTTGTTTTAAGTGTTACATAAGTAGCAATATGCATTGCTGTGGGTACAGCATCGTTACTCGATTGCCCCATGTTGACGTGATCATTAGGGTGAATAGGGTGCTTTGACCCAACTTTTCCGCCCAACTTTAAGTTTGCAATATTTGCAATCACTTCATTAGCATTCATATTAGAGGATGTGCCGGAGCCTGTTTGAAAAACATCGATGGCAAAATGATTGTCGTACTTACCTTGAACTACTTGAAGTGAAGCATCAACAATGGCTTGTGCGTTCTTAGCATCTAATTTTTTAAGTTGTTTATTGGAAAGGGCGGATGCAGCTTTAATAATTCCTAAGGCGTGAATAAAATCTAAAGGCATTTTCCAGCCACTTACAGGAAAGTTGAGCACGGCACGCTGTGTTGAAGCACCATAGAGCATGGAGTTATCAACGTGCATACTTCCCATCGAATCTTTTTCAATCCTAGTGCCCATAACACCTGAATCTTAACGCCTTGTTTTAAAAATGAAAAGCTATAAATTTTAATAGGTGTTGCGATTTTACATAAAGTTACCTGGCATATTTCTCAGGCACAGCGGTTGTTTTTCCCTGCGAGAAAAACACCGCACGCCTCTCGGCCTCGCTCTTTTTTACTTCGTAAAAAATCCATGCCCGCTTAGGCCTCCGAGACGGCCTTCAAAACATGCCAGGTAACTTTATGTCTACCAACTTAACTCAATTTCATATTTATGAAAAAAACATGTGCTGCAATCGCAACTTCCTTTTTTAGATTTTATGACGATAGTCATAAACAATTCTTATTTTGGGTGAGTTGTAAATATAGCCTGGGTTGATACCTGGCTTTCCTTGAGGAATGTGTCGATTTCCAAAATATTTTTTCCAGTGCTCCCAAGCATCTTTAAAATTCATGGGTTTTAAGGTAAAAAAATCTTGATCCTCATTGGCTAATCTAAAGGCATAATAAATGAGAGAAGCACAATAAAGTTTTTCTGAAGTTTCTTCATAATAATGATTGTAAGGGCGTCCTAAAAACCCTAAAGCTCTATAGCTCGCTTCATGAGCAATAGGGTTATATTTTTCGAGAACACGCCCTACAGCTATTCTTTTTTGACAGTTTTGAAGCCATTCCTCTATGGAAGTCAGTTTAACTAAACCCCAGGCTTCAATAATAAACATTTTTTGATCCTTAAAATGAGCAATGCCCACATGAGTGTATGGTGATTGTGTCGATGTCTGAATAGCATTGCCTTCATCACAATCCATATTGGAAAAGATAATGTCACCAGGCTTATAGTCTTGAAACATGAAAGATTCATATCATAAATTATAATATTATGAAGTAGACCCTCATGTTGGGTACTATCCAGTTATTGACATAATATATATTCTCAGACGTTTTATGTGCCACCCAAAGACCTCACCTATTCCATTAAAGCAATGTCATTCTGAGGAGTGACAAAATCACGACGAAGAATATACTTCGTGATTATACCCTTCGTTACACTCAGGGTGACAGGGAAAGCACTTAGGGTGACAGAATTCGAGCCCATGAGAGAGTTTAAATTCGTGTTCATATGAAGATGGCCTGGAGGTTTTGAAGGGGAGGATCCACACTGGGCGGAGGGGCCCCTGAGGAACCTCCAGGCCATCAAGAACTTAACTATCGAAAAAATACCACCCCTCTCAGAACAAAAGTTGTAGAAGAAGAATACTAGATTCCAGCTTTCGCTGGAATGACAGAAAAGCTATCAAGAACCTCATTATGCTGATAAATGGGAAAGAAATTGAATAGTTTCCGGTAATATTTCAAGTAAATCTGAAGCTATAAATCCTGCAACACCTTTTTTTTCTTTAAGATGATCGCCGGAAAGTCCATGAAGATAAACACCCAGTTGTGCTGCTTCCAGTGGATTCAATCCTTGGCCTAAGAATCCTGAAATGATACCTGTAAGCACATCACCCATACCTGCAGTAGCCATTCCTGGATTGCCTGTAGGATTAATAAATATTTCTCCTCGTGGAGATGCTATGACTGTTCCGCTTCCCTTAAGGACAAGAATAACATTCCATTTACGAGCGTACTCAAAGGCACATTCAGCCCTATTTTTTTGAATCTCTTCTGTTTTATAATGTGTGAGACGTGCAAACTCTCCTGGATGTGGGGTCAAAATGGGCTCGTGATCCCTACTTTTCAAAAGTTTTTCCAAATCTGCATCTTTTTGTATTTCTGATAAACAATTCAGTCCGTCTGCATCTATCACCAGATGATCTTTATAATTTTTTAAAATAAATTTAAGTATTTTCTTTGACTTATGAGAAATACCTAAACCAGGGCCTAAAGCCAAAATCTTCTTTTTTAAAAAAAGTTTTTTAAGTTGCCATGGCCAGAAAAATCCCAATTTTTGATGCATCACTTCAAGAGATTGGGTTCTTAATTTTGAAAGGCTTGCAATAGTAGTAAGTCCTGCCCCTACTTTTAATGCGCCTAAGGCTGTCATTTGAATAGCCCCTTCCATTCCATAAGCCCCCCCAACACAAAGAATATGTCCAAAACTTCCTTTGTATGCATCCACTCTACGTTTTGGAATCAGTTGAGTGATGATTTCTTGAGTGAGAAGTTTTTTAGAAGCGTTAAGCAGAGGCTTTGGAATACCTATATCAATAACATGGAGTTTACCTACATAGGAAGCTGCTTGGGTAAGCACAAGCCCTACTTTTGCCCCTGCCAGGCACACTGTCATTTTAGCTTTGATAGCTACACCATGAGGTTCCCCTGAATTTCCTTGCAGCCCGCTTGGGATATCAATGGCTACAACCTCTTTTTGAAGCGCATTGATATAGTTAATAATTTGTTTGTATGGATCTCTTACTTCATCTTTGAGTCCGGTTCCTAAAAGTCCGTCCACAATCACATCGCACTCTTTGAGAAGCTCAAGATGCGAGTGATCATAGATTTTTATTTTTGTTTGATCTATTTTTTTAAAATGCTCAAGAACCTCCCCTTTTAAATTATCTATTTGAGGTATAAGAATAATAAGAATTTTCTGAAAGCCTTTTTGAAGTAAATATCGAGCAACGACTAAACCATCTCCACCGTTATTTCCACGCCCACAAAGTATGCCTACAGAAAGATTTTTAGGGTAGTGGGAGGCAATGAGAGTAGACACCCCCTTCCCTGCTTGATCCATCAAAGAAAATGGGGATACCCCGTGCTTTTCAATTGCCTCATCATCCATGTGCTGCATTTCTTCTATGGTATAGAGGTTCATTTTTCTAAAATAGCAAATGAAATACAGGTTTCCTTTTCATAAGAAAGCGATAAGTGATATTTTCTGACTTTAAGTTTATCACAAAGTTCTTTCATCTTACCATAAGATAATATTTCAGGGCGACCTTGCTTGTTTCTCTGAACTTCTAAATCGGTAAACCACATACCTTCAGTAAAACCCGTACCACAGGCTTTTGAAAAAGCTTCTTTTGCAGTAAAGGTAGAGGCAAGTCTACGTACTTTTTGAAAATGATTTTTCGGAAGTTTTTTTATTTCTTGAGCTCTACAAATTTTTTTCTCAAAACGGCCTGGATATTTTTCAAGTAGTATTTCAATTCTTTTAAGTGAGACAATATCAATACCAATACCTAGAATAGACATACTTAGCCTTTTTCAGCTTCTCGAATAAGATTTCTCATATCAGTGACAGCTTTTTGTATCCCTGTAAAAAGAGAACGTGCAATAATACTATGCCCAATATTATATTCATGAATCATTATTTTATTTTGTTTTAAGTAAGAAACAAGTATCTGTACATTTGAATAATCAATACCATGTCCGGCATTGCAAATAAGCCCCAAACTTTCTGCAAACTGAGCTGCTTTAACAAGACGATCTAATTCTTGGTTTTTGTGTGCTGCTTCACAATAAATGCCCGTGTGAAGTTCGATCATGGTGGCGCCCGCCTCTTTAGCCAATCCTATCTGCTCGCAATCTGGATCAATAAAAAGGCTTACTAAAATATTTTTTGATTGAAGCTTGTGAAGAGCTTCTTTTATTTCTTGAAATCGACCTTTAACATCGAGTCCCCCCTCTGTTGTTAGCTCTTCTCTTTTTTCAGGCACAAAACAGGCTGTATTTGGCTTGAGGTCACTTGCTATTTTTAGCATTTCTTCTGTCACAGCCATTTCAAGGGTGAGCTTTGTTGTAACAAATTTACGAAGTAAAAAAACATCATCGTCTTGGATGTGCCTTCTATCTTCACGAAGATGGCACACAATGGAATGAGCCCCCCCTAACTCAGCAAGCCTGGCAGCAGAAGCTGGATCTGGATAGAATGTTCCTCGAGCCTGTCTTATAGTTGCAATATGATCAATATTGACTCCAAGATATGACATTTAAACCCCACTATTTTTTTGAATGATATGAGTAAGATCTTCTACCACATTCTCTACTATTTGAGAATCTTCTCCCTCTGCCATAACTCGAGCAAGGTTTTCAGTGCCCGAGTATCGAACAACAAGTCTCCCCCACTTTCCTAATTTTTCCTCTGCTTTTTCATAAACTTCTTTAAAATGTGGAATTTCAGAAAAAGGACGTTTTTCTTTAACTGAAAAGCTCCTCAAAATTTGAGGAAATTTTTTGATAAAAGAAACAAGTTCTGAAAGGGTTTTATTTTCTTCTTTCAGCATTTTACAAACTTGAAGTGCTGAAAGAATACCATCCCCCGTGGGAATCAAATCCTTGTAAATAAGATGCCCTGAAGGTTCTCCTCCTAAATTATAATCTTCTTTCAGCATCTCTTCTAAAATATAACGATCTCCAACATCTGTTCTTACAATGTGGATACCGTAGGGTTCTAGTGATTTATCAATGCCGTAATTGCACATACTTGTTGAAACAAGTGTATCTTTTTTGAGAAGATTTTTATTTTTAAGATAAACTGCCCATGCAGCTAAGATATCCGCCCCATCGACGATATTTCCTTTTTCATCAACAAGAATAAGCCTGTCTCCATCACCATCAAACGCACAACCAAGCGTTGCATTTTCTTCAAGAACTTTTTTTGAAAGATTTTCTGGATAAAGCGCGCCTGAATTTTCATTAATATTGTGACCGTCAGGCTCTATATTAATAGCAACAACTTCTGCCCCCACATTTCTAAATACCTGAGGAGCAATGGAGTAAGTAGCTCCGTGAGCACAATCAAGAACAATTTTAAAATCTGAAAGATGATAGGGTTTGATACTTCCTCTCAAAAATTCTAAATAGATTTTTTTAATACCATCATCCGTAGGAAAAGTTTCTGTAACTCTTAATCCTTTTTTTGGTAAGTGTGAGGCTTCAATGAGTTCTTCTATTTGAATCTCGGCATCATCGTTAATTTTTTTACCTTGAGGTCCAAATATTTTAAGTCCGTTATCTTGATATGGATTATGAGATGCAGAAATAACAATAGCTGCATCAAAATCTTGGATATAAGTTATAAGACACATGGAAGGTGTTGGAAGTATCCCTGCATGGTGTGGATGAGCCCCTCCTGCTAGAAGTCCTTGATGAAGGGCTAATTCTAATTCTTTTCCAGATTCACGCGTGTCTCTGGCTAAAGCTATTTTTATGTTTTGACCTTGGGTTTCATGAATAAAGTAGGTAGCCACACTATAGCCTACTTTATAGGCGATTTCAGTGGTCATTGGGAACGTGCCGAATTCTCCACGTATCCCATCTGTCCCAAAGTATTTCTTCATAGTCCTTCAGTCATAATGGCTTCCTGAACCTTTGTCATCAACACTATTAAAAAGATTTTGTTCAAAAAGCACTCATGTCATTCTTAGGTTCTTAAAAATGGTTACTATCTTCCGCTTCATGGCTCGCTCTTTATTCGGCAAGGCCTCATAGAGCTCCGCTTTATTTCCGCTCCAGACAGTAACCATTTTTTGACATAGACTCGAATTTTTTGTCATCTTGAGCATAGCGAAAGATATAATTCGTATTATACCCTTCACTGCGTTCAGGGTGACAGGAGTGCATTCAGGGTGACACGGACATAAAGTTACCTAGTAATGCAAA
>JACPKQ010000013.1 GCA_016186995.1 Deltaproteobacteria bacterium
ATTTTTTTTAAAAATATATTCATCATGGCCTCTTTCCAAAATGACAGTCCTGACAAAAAGATCCTTTTTTATGACATACAACACAGGATTGAGGGCCCAATCGCGCCTGAACCGAATGAAAAAATCGAAAATTAGCTGGATGAACTTTGGGTCTCATCAAATCTACTTTTAAATGACATTGATCACAAGTTTGAGAAGTACTGTGACAACGCTGACACGAGTTACTATCCATTTGTGCCATTCTTCCATGGCGCTCTTTCCAGTTTAAAAAATGATCTTGAGGTTTTAGCCTTTCAGAGTTCTCATGACACATTCTGCATTGATTAGGCCGTGGTAATGATACTTTTCCGAAGTGGCACTGATGACAGATATGTTTTGGCGCTTTCAAAAAATTTTCATTTACGGGACGCGCTAAAGGACCTTTTGTAGCACTCTTTATCGAAAAATTATGACATTCTGAACATTGAATATTAAGCGTTTTCAAAATTTGATTGTGACGAGGATGGGAAAATAAACCTTTTGTGGGTAAAAGCAAATGAGGTTTAATATCATCTTGAGCATAAACTGCCTGTATGAGCACCAAAAAAATAAAGAACTTCTTAATACAATTAATATAAATAGTGCGATACATAAATCATGCCTCGTGAATCCACCTCGAAACGATGGTTTCTTTCCACCTCTAGTAAAGCTGACAAAACAAATTTTGTAGCAAGTTTAAAGGTTAAGCCGCTACGAACGTGATAGGCCCAGGTTTTAATACTATTGATCTTTTCAATATATGCCACATTAGCTTCAACCCGAAAATCAGCCCACTCACTCAAGGCTTTTTTAACACCCCCTCCTCCATGCCATACTTTTCCCCCATAAGAATGAACTCTCCCTAGAAAAAAGTTCAAATCATAAAGATTGATTTGCCATGATGTCGAAAGTTGTATGCGGTTTGATGATTCTTCTCCCTTGGATGAATCATATTTCATATACCAACCGCCCAGTTCAATTTGAAGAGTCGTAAGAGGTAACCATGTAAGAGAAGTATGAAAGGTTTTCTGAGAGGAGGAAATAAGAATTCCATATAGAAAATCACCATCATTGGGCACGAGATGATTTCTCTTTTGAGATAAAAAATCAAAACTAAAAATAGTTTTTTGAGTTGGATGAAGACGAAACTCAGAACTCGCTTGTTCAAGTGAGTTTTCTTCCACATTAAACTGTCCCTTCATAAGAACCCAAGGTTTTAGAAACCATTGATCCCATTCCTTCATCATAGAACTATGTACAAAATGAAGATCTTTATTTTTATCACGCACATTTAAAAAATATCCTAATTTAAAAAGGGCCGATAAAAACTTCTCGTGTGCTGTGAATCCATAAAGTTGCGTATTAAAATCCATGTTAGTTTTCTCAAGGTTGTGAAGCCCCCCACCTGCCATCCATATCCCCCCTTGAGAAGACCAGTCATAATGCGCCTGAACTCCATCTAGCATTCCTACCTCAAAGCCTTCTGAGAAAAACTGTCTTCCTAAAATCATTTGAGATGTTTTATAGGGAAGAGTGACTGTGGCATGATAAAGAAAAAACCTCCACGTCTCAAATACAACATCATTATTGACCCCCATATGAATAGAAGTTTCAACTCCAGCTCTATTTGTTTGGTTAAAATTCCAATAAAAATAAGACGGCCAATGGGGGTCTTTATCACTATCTCTGTAATAGCCTCCTGAAAAAGTACTTTCTAAATGTGCATAGGCCTGAAGCTGTACGGGTAAAAAAAGAAGAAAAAATAAAAAAAGGCGGAAAAATAACATAAATATGTGTTAACACTACAAAAAGTCAGGAAGATATGAGTTAAGTCACTTTTTCCTCAAAATATATACACCCCGTCAGCTTAGGTTCTTGAAGTGGCCACAAAAGATAGGGGTAGTACTTCCCTCGGGTACGGCGTCACTTTTTTCCTGCGAAAAAGTGCGCCTCGCGTCTCAGGTAATCTGCCGCATATACTATGCGGACCAAGCCAGATTACCTTCCGACACGACCCTCTGTAAGCACTATCCCTATCTTTTGCCCTATAGGTTTATTTCGAAGCTATGTGAAAAAATGGTTGCTATCTGAAGCGGAAATAAAGCGCAGCCCATCTTTGCAAATATTCAGAACTCTCTCATCCCGGACAGTGCTTTAGCACTTACGGGATTAATGAAGAATCCGGTATGACGAGTGTAGCGAGCCATGAAGCGAAAGATAGCAACCATTTTAAGAACCAAGGTTGTAGAAATAGAAATACTGGATCCCGGGTCTTCGCCCGGGATGACAGAGGGGCATCAAAGTATATAATTCAAGCCTTAAATGGAAAATTTATCTGTAAAAAATAATTTAGAAAAAATTCAAAAAAACATAGAAAAAATATGTCTTAAAAAAAATCTACAGAAACAAAAAGTGACTCTTGTAGGAATTAGCAAGCAACAAGCAATAGAAAAAATAAAAGAAGCTTACGACGTAGGTCTTAGACACTTTGGCGAAAATAAAGCCCAAGAGTTTCTACAAAAATATGAACTGCTCCCAAAAAATATTATCTGGCATTTTGTAGGACATCTTCAAAAAAATAAAGTGAAATCTATTATAGATAAAGTTTCATTTATTCACTCTTTAGATTCTCTTCCTTTAGCACTAGAAATAGAAAAAAGAGCCTCTTCCATTCATAAAAAAATAAAGTGTTTTATACAAATAAATATGGGTGGAGAAACAACAAAATCAGGTATTGATGAAAAAGATTTACCTAAGATGGTTTCTGAAATAAAAAAACTTTCTCATGTTGATTTAATAGGGCTTATGTGTTTACCACCCTATTGTGAAAACAAAGAAGAGGTAAGACCTTATTTTCGTAACTTAAAAAAACTGGGAAAACAGTTTCATCTTGAACATTTTTCGGGTGGCATGTCTCATGATTATGAAATTGCCATTGAAGAGGGTGCTACTTTTATCCGTGTTGGGAGTCATCTTTTTGGAAAACGATAAGGGGTGGTCAAAAGCTCAATTATTACAGCTGCTTAAAATGGATAAATACTAAGCACACCTCCCTTTTTTGTTAAAACTATAAACACAGACTTAACCTCTTTATTTTATTAAGATTTTTTGAAACACCTTCAATTTTGTCACAGAGTGACGAAAATATGGCAGAAGAGAACTGTATTAAAAGGTTAGTATTTTGTACTAAAATGAAAAGCCTTATGATATCAATAAGATATAAATATCCTTTTAAACCTAAAAACTGGCACAGGGGTTGCTTATTTATATTGTTGAGAAGAAAAAACGGGGAAAAAGCATGAAAAAGGCCAAAAAAATAAAATTAGATGTTTTTTTAGGGATTCTCTTCCTATCTCTTTTTGGAATCCATTGTGCTTATTCTGAAGAGGTGAGGTTTGTACAAAAACCTCAAAAAACTCCTCAATCTGTCTTTACTCACATGAATAAAAAACTTATTCCTGTAAAAGACTACACTCAAGATCTTATTAAAAACTCTCTTAAAACAACTTCGTTCAGTATGCTTGATTGTTGGAACGATGAAAAAACAAAAGAAACATCTTCAAATGGCTATGGTATGATTCAAGATAAATTTATAAAGCTTTTAAGAAAAAACTTTGAAGATAACATAAAACTGAGTGTAACTTCTTTCTTTTTTGGAAAAAATCACAATATTGTATCAACAAACAAAAATAAAAAACCCAATAATGATGCTTCACCATTGATTTCAAGTTTTAAACCTAAACTCCATCTTTCTAAAGATTCTTTTAAAATAGGTGCTGAAAAGATTTTTTTAAATGGAACACAATCTTTGACTTCTTTTAATTCCGATGCCATGAAGCTTGAAACAAGCTTCACAAAACCAGTTGATAAAGATACCTATCTTAACCTCAAAGCTTCTAAAGAGTTTAGCAACACCAAAGCAACAGAAATCCAAATAGGTATTAATTTTAAATTTTAAGTTGTTTGAGATTCTACAAAATCAATAAAGTTCTTTTCTGAAGTGATTCCATTCATTCGATTGAGTTCCTGAAGACATGTAGGGCTTGTTATATTCACCTCAATAAGATACCCCCCAATGACATCAATACCCACAAAATAAAGACCGTTTGATTTTAAAAAGGGGCTTAATTTTTGACATATTTCAAGATCTCTTGAATTGAGTTGAGTTTTCATACAACGACCCCCTACATGCAGATTCGCTCTGATATCCTCTTTTTGAGGAACTCTTAAAATAGCCCCCAATGGTTCTCCATTGCATAGAACAATTCTTTTATCCCCCTGGCGACTTTCCGGTAAAAATTTTTGTACAATAATAGATTCTCTTCCTTGAAAAGTGAGCATTTCATAAAGAGACTTTAAATTAATATCTTCTTTTCCAGAATAAAACACACCTCTCCCCCCATGACCATAAACAGGTTTTAAAATAACTTCTCCTCCAACCTCTTTTTTAAAGCGGTGAATCTCTTCTAGAGAAGATGTTACAAGAGTTGGAGGAATAAGATCTGGAAAATAATGAATAGAGAGTTTTTCATTAAACTTTCTTAAAGAAGAGGGGTGATTGATCATGAAAACATCTTTTGAAACGAGTTCTAAAACATAAGTTGCATAAATATAATGATGATCAACGGGTGGATCTTTTCTCATAAAAATGGCGTCAAAATCCTTAAGAAGCATTTTTTTACCCTCGAGCACTTCATAAAAATCTTTTGTTTTTTGAACTTTTACTTTATGAGCAAAAGAAAAAGCATCTTTTCCTTGAATACCTAAATCTGAAATATAAGAATAATAAATAGGATACCCTCTTTTTTGTGACTCAAGCATCAAAACAAAAGTACTATCTGTTTCAATATTAAAACTTTGTATGGAATCAATAATAAATAAAAACTTCATGGATATTGTTTTACCTCATAACCTACTGCAAGTGAACTGAGAACAGAGATAAGCCCATAAACACTTCCAATAGGATCTTCGTCACAATCAAAAGGTTTAAATGTCATACCCCGAACGTTGAGATTTTCGATATCTGTTTTATCACAATGAACCCTTACAAAACCACCTACAGCGCAACCATTAACAACATACATAACAGGCTCTCCTATACAATCTCCAATAATTTTTGAAGTGGGAACCCCTTCTTGGATTATGATATCTGTAATAGGTTTTTTTGATTTTCCATAAGACATTTCTTGTCTTTGTCCTCTGTTTAAAGCGTATACGTCATCAGGCGAATAAAGTGCTAAAACTCCCATACCGTAGGTACCTGAATTGTTTTTTAAAAAAACATAGGGTTGCCGTTTAATATGATGCTTTTCAAATTTTTTTCTGATTTTTCCTAATACCTTTTCTACACTTTTTGAAATCAAATCCATTCCCTTTTGTTCTTTAAAACTCACCTCTTCTACTCGCTCATGAATTGTTGATAAAAACCAAGGATCGACATCTATGAGTTCAGAAAATTCATAGGCTAACTTATGGTAGGCCTCCAGATAAGAAGATTTTTTCCTTTGATACCATCCCAAGCTTTGAGGGGGAAGAAGAGGTATGTCTAAACTTTTAAACATCTCAATAGGTCCATTTGAAAGATCATTATTTAAAATAATCATGTCTAAAAAGATATTCTCAACTGTCGCCTTATTATTTTGTATGAAAACCTGGTGAAGTTTCATCACCCCTTTTGAAAAAGAAGGAAATTCTTGGGCCCCATGTGGTAAATCAATAGTAGTAATAATATAAACCTCACATTGAGCCGCTTCCAAAATGCTTTTTAAAGTAAGAACATTATCGAGATAGAATTTATTGGAGGTATGGGTCTCTGGAAAGATTCCGATTTTTTGAATACCCGGTTGAAGAGAATGGAGTGCCTCTTTAAAATATTGTGAGGCCTGAACTTTAGATTTTTCTGTTAAATTATTAAATCCACCAGAAAAAACATTGTGATCAACGGGGGCTATTTTATAACCTGCATCTCGTAAATCGACCGAAGAATAAAGTGGATGCTTGACCTTTTTAAGATGCTTTTTCATCCATTCTTCAACTTTTGATAGGTTCTTCTCAATATGGTGTTGTAATTCTATTTTCATTTTTATCTAAATTGTCACAATATAAAAGGGTGCCTCCTACAACACCTACAGGAATAAGAAAAAAGTTAACGAAGGGGACGAGCAATACAATAAAAAGGCTTGCTCCAAAACCAAGAAAAAGACAAAAATTTCTGAACACAACAGATTTTTTTTCTTTAAACAAAAATCTTTTTCGAGCAAAAGAATAATCAGTAAACTCAAAAGCTAAAAATAAGAATGCAATGAACAAGCTTAAAATGCTATAAAGGGTTGTTCCTAAAACAGGCAAAAAATTGAGAACAATAAGAATAAGTTGAAGAACTATAAGTAAAATAAATTTCTTAATTTCGTTACTCACAGAAAGCCACATATCACCAAACCCTCTTTTCACCCTCTCCTCTAATCCTCTCCCATCAAGGGAGAGGAGGTCTGAATTCTCTCCCTCCTTTATCAATTCTTCTGTCTTTGAAGAAAGAAGATCATTAAAAGGAGAGGAAATAATAATACCTAAAAACAAAGTTATAAAAAAAGAAAGAAAAAATCCTAAAATAAAGAAAAATATCCAGAAAAAATAATAAAAAAAAGAAGATTCTGGCAGAGTTTCTCTTAAAAAATGGTTTTGTAAAAACTGAATTCCTGTGGGCAGATAATAAATAAGCCCTATTATCAACAAAATAAAAATAATCATATTAATCATAAAAGGAATAAGAGCCACTCTTTTAAGCTTTTTGTGTCTCATTAAAAAATGAAACCCTTTAAACAAATATGAAAATCCACTTATAAAATGAAGTATCATACTTGAACTCTCACTATGACTACTCTTTCGCGAGGTCCACTAAATTCACAAAAATAGAGTGCCTCCCACCTTCCTAGTAATAGTTTGTTATCTTTAATGAGAAGAGTTTTTGAGTTTCCTAAAAGACTCGCCTTAATATGGGCGGCGGCATGAGAAGAATGCTTATATTTTTCTCCTTTTGGAATAAGTCTTTCAATATGATCTAAAATATCATCCCTGAGTTGAGGGTCGGTATTTTCATTAATAACAATACTTGCTGTTGTATGGGGAACATAAATAAAGCACATTCCATCACGAACATGGCTTTCTTTCACAAAATCTCGAACCATAGAAGTAATATCAATCATTTGATTCTGTTCGCTTGTTTTAAGCGAAATTTCTTTTGTTTTGTACATTGTCATTCAAAATAGGGGTGAAACGCCTTTAAACCCTGTATATTATGTATCTCCTCGGAGAACCGGGGAATATATAGGCTTGAGGGTTCAATATCAAGCTCTTCAAGTAATAATTGTGTATTCGTGCGTTCTCTTAGAGCTAAAGCTTCAAAATCGTCTAAATAATCTATTATTTTGGAAAAAACCCGAATATATTTCTCTTCTTTAAAAAAACTTAAATTCTTCTCTGCCACAATTTTCGGAAGTGAAATATCTTTTCTTTTATACAGGGGCAAAACTTGATTAAAAATAATTCCCTCAAAAGAAAGCGATTTTTTTTTCATAACATTACAAAAAACTTTAATCTCGGAAAAACGACTTTGACCTGAGGAAGAAATCAGTAAAAATCCACACTGTGGGCTTTTTAAAAGTTTATGAATAGAAAGAGCCCTTTGATGAAAGCTTTCATACATACCTTCAAAATTGAGGAAAAAACCATGCATGGACTCTAAAACCTCCATGCCTGAAAAACGTTCTATAATCTTTAAAACAAAAGCACTGCTACTCACTAAAAACTTAAACCCGGCTTTCCCAACATGAAAATAGGGTTTTAAAAACCAGTGAAAAATTTTAGCATCGAAAAAATCTGCAATTTTTTGAGGTGCTTCTAAAAAATCAAAAGCTTTTTTCATAGGTGGTGTATCAAGAATGATCACATCAAACTTTTTTTCTTGATAACATTCATAAAGCTTTGAAGTTGCCATATATTCATGAACACCTGAAAGCCCATGAGAAACATTCTGATAAATAGGATTTTTAATAATTTTTTCTACCACATCTTGGGATGGAGAAAGGGATGTGATGAGATCATCAAATGCTTGTTTCGTATCAAGCATTTGAACATAAAGCTCACCATGACCACCTATTTCTACCCTTTTTCTTTGATGACCCACATTTTTAATTCCTAAAGCCTCTGTGAGGCGTTTTGCAGGATCGATTGTAAGAACAAGAACTTTTTTTCCTTGAAGAGCTGCATAAAGAGCCAAAGAAGAAGAAAGAGTTGTTTTACCTACACCCCCACTTCCACAACAAATCAGTATTTTTTTTCTTTGAATCAGTTCTTGAATCATTGTCATTTTAAATAAGTTGAAACTTCCTCTAAGGCCTTATGCTCCCACCTCTCAGAAAACAAAAAAGGAATTCTAACAAGCTTGTTTCCAAATTTATTTTCTAATTGGGTATTGTAATAAGCTGATTTTCCAAAATAAGTTTCTAAAAATTTAATAGAAACTTTAAAAGTTTCAAACTCGGGGTATTTATAGAGTTTATGTTTTATGTCTTCAAAAATCTTGCACTCTTCTTCACTTTCAAAACGCCACGAAAAAAACTGGTTTAAAATAATAAAATCTGGAACCTTACCAAGTTTGGTTTTCAATTTCTCACAAAAATCAAATGTTTCTGATAGAGAAAGCTCTTCTGGAAGAGAAACATAAAGAAGGGCGCTTTTTTGAAGGGTTGCCTGAACTGTTTGAGCAATTTTAAAAAGAGGCCCCGAACTCATAAATTTTGCAATGATTTTAGGCACTTCTAAGTATTCCAGCGCATGTCCACTGGCAGGCATATCAACCACTATTCTATCATAAGAACTATTCTCAAGAAGATAATGAATGTGCCCCAATAAAATAAGTTCTTTAATTCCTGGCGAAGCATTTAAGAAAATCTGAAAAACCTTGTTTTCAAAAGCAACTTTATAGAGAACACCCAGTTTAATAATTTTTAAAACATACTCCTTTAATGACTCTTCTGAATCCATAACCTTAAGATCTAAATGGTGAAGAAGACGATTGGGGTGAGATTGCGGAAAAAACGTTCTTATTGTTGAGGGTTTTTCAAGCTCTATTAAAAGCACTTTCTCACCCTGTTTGATAAAGTTTAAGGAAAGGGCTCCCGCCACACTACTTTTACCCACACCTCCTTTACCCGTTACAAAAATAAGCTTTTTTTCAATATTGGCAGTGTTCAAAAGCCTGATTTGCTCCACAATTTATATACCTTAGGTGGGACTCTATTTCTCAAAAACACGCTATCAAAATTCCCTGCGAGAATTTTGCGCTCTCTCTCGACCTCGCTCTTTTTTGCTGTGCAAAAAAGCCATGCCCGCTCCAGTCTGCGAGAAGGTTTTTTTGAAACAGAGCCCCACTTATCGTTATTATTTTTCCAGAGATAGGGAGAGTGCTTACAGAGGGTCGTGTCGGAAGGTAATCTGGCTTGGTCTGCATAGCATATGCAGCAGATTGCCTGAGACGCGAGCCGCACTTTTTCGCAGGAAAAAAGTGATGGCGTACCCGAAGGAAGTACTCTCCCTATCTCTGTAATTAAAAACCTAAGTTGTAGCCCAGGCTTTTTGAACACAATCCTAATATTCATACTGCTGACAACGTACCATTTCTTTGTTACAAATTAAATACAATGAAACCCATTAAAATAATCTCTGGCACAAGCCACCCGCACCTTTCCCAAGAAATTGCAAAAATTCTTAAAATCAAGCAAACAAAAATTTCTCATATTCGATTCAACAACGACAATCTTTTTTGTCGCATTGAAGAAAACATTCGAGATCATGATATTTTCATCATCCAAACATCAACAAAACCAGTCAATGATTATCTTATGGAACTTTATATTATGTTAGATGCTGCAAAATATTCCTCGGCAGGAAGGATCACAGCAGTATTACCTTACTTTCCTTATGTAAGAAGTGATCAAAAAGATCAACCACGCATTCCTGTTACAGCGCGCCTTGTTGCAGACCACCTCGCTCTTGCAGGTGCCGATCGTATTCTTTCCATCGATTTTCACTCACCACAAATTTTAGGTTTTTTTAGAATTCCTGCAGATCAACTTTTTGCTTCTGCAGTGCTTTTGGAATATCTTAAAAAATCAAAGCAGAAGTTTGATGTGATTGTTTCTCCTGATGCAGGGGGGGTCAAACGTGCTCGTTTTTATGCCCAAAAGTTAGGGGCTTCTTTAGCTGTGATGGATAAAAGAAGAAGTAAAAACGACGATCAAGTTCATATGGGTTTTATTATTGGGGATGTCAAAGGAAAAAAAGCTCTTATTATCGATGATGAAATTTCAACTGGGGGTACCATCTTTAATACAGCAGCAGCCCTTGTTAAAAATGGAGCTACTTCTATTTCAGCTTTTTGTACCCATGCTATTTTAGCAGGAGATGCCATCCACAATCTTCAAAAATCTCATTTGGAAAATTTAATTGTAACAAATTCCATTCCACTTAAAAAAACACACCCTAAAATCAAAGTACTTTCCGTTGCTCCCCTTTTAGCCGAAGTCATCTCTCGCATCCACAGTGGTGAATCCTTGAGCTCTCTTTTTATTTAAGATTTTTCAAAAGTAATCCGATCTATTTTATACTGTGACAAAAAGATGGATCGTTTCCATTATTATCTTGTCAGTTCTCATTCAAGCCTGGATCCACCTTCCAAAAGAAAACAAAGCTTTTTCCCCCATTAAAGTAAAATCTGTTCACAACACCAAAACTCAAAGCATTATCGTCACCTATAAAAACGTTTTTAATACATTTCAAAATGGACAAGTCTTAAGCCACATGAATGCAGAAATGAGCACACTTCAACAACACATCATTCATAAAAAAGAACTTCTTCCTCATATGGAAGTGTGGGAATTGAGTGACAGCACATACATGTGGGATCTTATTGAGGCACTTAATCGCCATCCCACAGTTTCTTTTGCAGAACCTGATTATGAACTCACACTTTTCTGGGGCTCAAAAAAGAAGAAAAAAATTGATAACCCGCCTCTTCCAGCGCCTATTGATAGCACACCTTTTTTATCTGACCCACGCCTCTCAGAAGCTTATGGACTTTATAAAATACAAGCTCCTCAATCATGGAATATTTATCGTGGTAATCCAGAAATAGTGGTTGCTGTCATTGATTCAGGAATGGATTATCTTCACGAAGATTTGAGTGCCAACGTGTGGCACAACCCCGGAGAGATGGGAACTTACCAAAACGAAAATGGAGAAGTCAAAAATAAAGAAATTGACGGCATTGATAATGACGGAAATGGTTTTATTGATGACATCATAGGTTGGGATTTCAGAAATAATGATGCCTTTCCTTACGATGATAACCACCATGGAACACATGTTGCAGGCATCATTGGCGCTGTGGGGGAAAATGGAAAAGGTTCAAGTGGTGTTATTCAAAACGTAAGTATTATGCCTCTTAAATTTACTAGTGATAAGGGCTCTGGAAAAACAAGTGACGCTATTAAAGCCATTCACTACGCCGTTCAAAATGGCGCCAAAATTATAAGCAATAGTTGGGGTGGAGAAAACTTTTCAGTGAATCTGTACCAAGCTGTGCAATATGCACAAGAACACGGTGTTCTTTTTATAGCAGCCGCTGGTAACGGAGGAGATGATAGTCGAGGTGATAATCTGGATAAAAAGCCTATTTATCCGGCAGCTTTTGATTTGAATAATGTCATTTCTGTTGCCGCTACAAACTCAAAAGATAAATTAGAATTATTTTCAAATTACGGGCCACAATCTGTTGATATAGGAGCTCCAGGGGCTTTTATTTTGAGCACCTCGCCTCAAAACAAATATGAGGTATTAAGCGGAACTTCTATGGCAACCCCTTACGTTGCAGGAGGAGCCGCTCTTCTTTTAAGTTATCAACCCAAGCTCACTTACCAAGAACTTAAAAATCTTCTTATGGTTTCTGTAGATCCACTTTCTACACTTTCAGGTAAAGTTGCCTCTCAAGGAAGACTTAATGTTTTCAAAGCACTCCAGAGTTTATCGAGCCCTGAATTTATTTTGACGCGGTATTAATTCGGATGACGCTCGTATTCTTCAACCTTCTTTTCTAAATAACGAAGCTTTTTATTAAGAAGCCCAATCTTTTTTCGAAGTTGACGAATACCCGTTACTTCTTGAACAGTAGCACGAATATGTTTATCAATCTTCCTCTGCCAGTCTTCAATGCCGTAAGCCACATCTTTAATAACATGTCCTGCTTCAGTTCCAACTTGGGTTACAGGATCAATCAGTGTCTTTTGTAAAAAGGCGGTAATGGAACCCCCTTTTGTTTGAATAACATCTTTCAAAATAGTGGTCGGAATAGTTTTTTTTGATTTTTTCTCATTTTCGAAAATAATCTGCGTCAAAGTTTGAGAGGTAATATCCTTACCACTTTGGTTGTCAATAACGGTAATATCTTCACCCTCTTGTACAAACTGGGCAATGTCATCCAGCGTAATATAAGAGCTTTGGGATGTGTCATAAAGCTTACGGTTTGAATAACGCTTGATAATCTTTGGGGTTTTTACTGTTTCCATAATAGGTCACGAGTCTAATCAGCATGTCTCAGTGCGTCAAGAATTGTTTACCTCCCTACTCTCTCATGGATACGTGTCATTGCGAGCGCAGCGAAGCAATCTCCTAGAATTGCTTTAGCAATTCTAGGACAACACTTGCGTGTTGAGATCGCCACGGGTTCTTTAAGAACCCTCGCGATGACAGCCTGGCCATCTTCACATAGACTCGAATTCTGTCATCGAATGAGTTGACCTTTACAATTCTGAACACCCACTTTCGTGAGTGCAGGCTCCGTGAAGAATATAATTCGGCGCGGCTTCCTGTCATCCTAAATTAATGGAAATCTTTTCATAAACTGTATTTGCTTATGCTAATCATTTAATGTTATTTTATTTTTAATTATGACAAAGTCCAAAAATAAAAAAGAAACTAAATCAAAAATCCTTTTTAATTCAGGTGATAACGCCTCTTATCTTGCGTCGTGGGTAAAGAAAACGCTCTACTCTGAAAAACAAATATCAACACATGAAAGTCATCTTGATATTTGTTGGTCTGAATATTGGAAGAAAAAACAATATTGGGGGGATCATATCTCAGGAATTTGCGGTATAGATGATTATGCTATGGCTCAAAACCGAAAACCCTTAACTATAGATGACATTACGAAAGCCAAAGCTCTTTTAAAAAAATTAAAACCTCAGAAGAAACTGAGCAAAATTCAAAAAATGAAGCAGAAGTTTATTGATCTTATGTTACCAGCAGCGCGAGAATCTAAAAAAAAATATGGAGTACCCATTTCTGTTACCTTAGCTCAAGCAGCTGAAGAGACAGGTTGGGGAAGATCAGTAAAAAATAATAACTATTTTGGTATTAAGGGAAAAGGAAAACCATTTACGACACACGAAGTTATGAAAGGCAAAAGGATTAAAGTTAAACCAAACTTTAGATTATATAAATCTGTTGAAGAATCTGTATTAGATCACGGAAAGTTATTAAGTTCAAACCCTAGGTATCAAAAACTATTTAAACATAAAGACGATCCTTTCAGGTTTTGTGATGAGTTGAAAAAAGCAGGTTATGCTTCAGAACCTGGCTATGCTAACCATTTAAAAGGTATAATAAAGGGCAATAAATTATATGAATACGATGATTTTAAGTTTTAAACTTTTCTGTTTCATTCTTTTCACTTTTACATTGTCGTGTACAACTATAGATAAAGTTAAGCCATTTAATTGGGAGATGGAAGCTTATCACAATGAACGATTTGAATTTACTTTGAATATTCCTAAAGAATTCAAAACAAAATATCCAGATAATGGTGATGGAATTACTCTCATTCATCCTCAAAATAATAAAATAAAAATTCTTGCTTGGGGTAATCATAATGCTTTATTTCAAACATTCGAGCAACGTATACAAGAAATTAACAAAGGACAGCGAATAGTTGATATGAAAGATATAAACCTCAAACATATAAAAGGAAAAAGAATTATTTCAGAAGTGAATGATTCACGTTCTTTAAGAATACTTTTTTATGATTATGATAATGATATATTTTACTCTATTCTATGTGAGTCCCCCAAAAGTGACTTTAACCAATATCAAAAATTGTTTGAGAAGATACTTGAGAGTATTCATATTGAAAGTTAATAGTTTCCTGACTTCTCTTCGTTGTTACTCCTGCACTTCTTTTTGTCATCCCGAGCGTCCCCTCTGTCATTGCGAGCGCAGCGAAGCAATCCCATCACCAAAGGTGATGAGATAGCCCCCTCGGCTGCGCTTGACTTGAGCACCTTAGCCTAACCATTTTTTCACATGACTACGAATAAATGGATTAAAGCTTAATGAATATCTGAAACTGGTGTCTTTATGTAAGTCATTCGGAAGCCGAGCGGGCATGGTTTTTGCGAAGCAAAAGAGCGAGGCTGAGGTTAAGCGCGAATTTCTCGCAGGGAAATTCGACGCGGGCTGGAATAAAGACACCAGTGAAGATATGAGTTAGTTTGTGACCATTTTATGAACTTAAGTCTGGATTCCCGCTTGTGCGCTTTGCGCTATCGGCGGGAATGACAATGGGAAGTGAAAAAACATTTTCTTTAAGAAAAACCTAAGGATAGCCGAAAAGATGCTTAGAGGAGTTTTCCCAAAAGGGATGAATCTTTTGGTGGTGGAAGTGTAAGGGAATCGAACCCACGGAAGCTAAGAGCTCTTGCTAAGATTGCGAGAGAACGCAGCAATCGAAGCTTAGAGCTCAAGCTGGAGACCTTCTCTTTGTGAGAACGAGCCTGAAAGGCGAAGATCGAACCTAGAGAAGGCGGTATGGTGAATAACTTATGGAGATGAGGGGGTTCTGGGTGAATCTGGAACGAGGAAGTTGGTGGAAGTGTAAGGGAATCGAACCCTCCATAGTTTTTCTTTAAGAAAAACTATCACTGGATTTGAAGTCCAGGAAGCGCACCAGCCACTTATCCACTTCCAATCTCTTTTGGGAACTTTATTGAAAATGAAATCTCATGTCAAATTCATAGTGGCTTTCTCTCTTGTTTTCATTGTTTTTATTTTTTTAGGTATTCAAGATTATATTCCTTTGAACGGACAAAAAACACAGAAAAAAGATACACTGCTCATTCCTCAAGAAAGCTTTCCTAAAAGTTTTTATAAAGAATACTCTTATCAATTTAAAAATATCTTTGAGATTGATAAAACACAAGATCAGGATGCACAATATTATTTTTACTATCTATCAGGACTGCAACTCCTTGATAACGAGAAATTAGAAGAAGCCGTTCAAAAACTAGAACAAGCTTTAGAATATAATAAAAAAAGTATTCCTTTAAGCATCACCCTAGCACAAGCCTATGTTCGAATGGGAAATTACGACAAAGCTGAAAAACTGTGCCAAAAAGTTCTTAAAGAAGACCCACAAAATACAGATGCTCATTCCATATTGGCACTCATCCACAGTGCAACTCAAAAATACCACAATGCCATAAGTGATCTTAAAAAACTTCTAGAAATCGATGCTGAAAATGAAGAAGCCCTTTCACAACTGATCAATCTCACAAATAAAACAGGTGATTGGAAAGAAACAATTAAACTTTTGGAAAAATATGTTCACAAAAACCCTGATTCTTCAAGAGGGTATTACCTTTTAGGTCGTGCGTACATACAAGAAAATAATCTCTCTCAAGCCCTTAAAAACCTTGAAAAAGCTTTAAAAAAAGATTCTGATTTTACAGAAGCAGCTTATCTCATAGGGCTTATCTATGAACAACAAGGCAAAAAAGAACAAGCTCTTAGCTTTTTTATGAATTATGTTCACAAAAATCCAGATAATATTTTTATTCACAAACATATCGTAAGACTTCTTACAGATTCGGAAGATTACCAGAAAGCCATTCGATATCTTAAAGAAAGGGCTCAAGCTTACCCAGAGAAAATTGTTTTCAAACTTCAACTAGCAAGATTGTATGTCGAAATGAAAAAGATTAAAGACGCTATTAAAGAATTAAACGCTCTCTTGGAAGTAGAACCCAGCTCTGATGAAGCACGCTACACACTTGCCCTTCTTCATCTACAACAGAAAAACTACGACTCATCTATGAAAGAGCTTGAAAAAATTTCACCCACTTCAAAATATTATAGAGAGGCTGTTATCCAACAAATTTTTTATTATCACCGTGATAAAAAAGACACTGAAAAAGCGATTCAAATACTTGAAACGGCCATGAAAAAGAAAGATGATGAACTTCACTTTTATAATACCCTAGCAAGTCTTTATGAATCTCAAGAAAAACAGGTAGAAGCTCTCACAATATTAGAAAAAGGACTTCAAAAATTTCCTAAAGATGAATCACTTCTCTATTACATAGGCACTCTTTACGACAAAACAAAAAATACCAAAAAAAGTATAGAAACCATGGAGAAGCTCATTGAAATCAATCCAAATCATGCTGATGCCCTTAATTTTGTGAGTTATACTTATGCACTTCAGAAAGAAAAACTGGAACAGGCTCAAGAAATGGCACTTAAGGCTTTTAAATTAAAACCCAAAAGTGGCCACATTGCAGATACACTAGGGTGGATCTATTACCAATTAGGAAACTATCCACAATCGCTGAAATATCTTCTTAAAGCAGAAAAGCTAGAACCCAAAGAACCCGTCATAAAATTCCACCTAGGAGAAACTTATCTTAAACTTGGAAAAATAAAAAATGCTTTACAACTTTACGAACAAGCCCTTGAATTAAAACCTGAACACAATGACCTGGTCCAAATCAAAGAAAGAATTGAAGATCTTAAAAAACGACATCCCGCCTCTCCTTGAAAACAAGAATGTTATTTTTCTTTTTTCTTTCTTTCTCTGTCTTTTTCTATCCCATTGTTCTACTCTCAAAAGAGCGCCTCGAGAAAAACCTCAACATATTCTTTCTGACTCTAAGAAAGTTTTAGATCAATATTATTATCTCTCTAAACAAAAACAAAGTATCAAAGCTCAAGGTAAAATAAGGATTCAAGATGGCAGAAGAAAGTATGCTTTTGATTTTTTGATGGCGGCAAACCACCCCTCTTCTTTGAGACTTGAAGCAGAACACTCTTTAGGGGGAACCCTTGCTATTATTGTAACTAACCCATCTCAATTTATTTATTACGATCTTACAAAAAACACCCTTTACAGGGGAACCAATACACTTCCTATTCTTCCTTATTATTTTCCTTATCATTTCACAAAAGAAGAACTCGTGGGGTGTTTAACACTTCAATTTCCACTACCTCGGAAAATTAAAGATGCGCATCTCGAGTTTAACAATCAAGATAACACCTATCTTCTTACCTTTTCGAACAAAAACAAATTCTGGAAAGTCTCTTTAGATCCTCACCACTTTTTTACTCTTGATCTTGAGATTCGAAATTCACAAAATAAAGCAGAATTAGAAATCAGTTATTATCAATTTAAAAAAATAGGTAAAAACAAATTTCTCCCTCAACTGATTAAACTTCACTCTCCTTTAGAAGGTACCCAAGCAGAAATCTCTTTTTCCGAAATAGAAACACCCCCCCATCTTTCCCCCAACTTTTTTAAGCTATCCGTCCCCACACCCGCACCTTTATTTTGAATTCGTGTTTATGTGAGGAAATGGTCTGACGTATCCATGAGAGAATTGGGGCGCTGCCCCCAATTCAGAACCAAAGTTGAATAAATCCTAGATTCCAGCTTTCGCTGGAATGACAGGAAAGCCATTTCAAGAACCAAAGTATTTAAGAATAAAATTAGCCGTTGCCTAAAGGGGTGAGGTTTATTATAGAATGAGATTCATGGCAGAAACTCTTTTGAGTGTTGAAAATCTAAGAACCTGCTTCCACACAGAAGCAGGTGCACTCTATGCTGTTGAT
Source organism: Deltaproteobacteria bacterium (assembly GCA_016186995.1). GTDB lineage: Bacteria > Bdellovibrionota > JACOXK01 > JACOXK01 > JACOXK01 > JACPKQ01. The sequence goes on from JACPKQ010000013.1 coordinate 18,013, forward strand.
GATGTCAGTTTCCACATTGAAAAGGGAAAAACATTGGGCCTTGTTGGAGAAAGTGGATGCGGAAAATCTGTGACTTCTCTTTCTATCATGAAACTGTTACCCACCCCACCTAGCGAAATTACCTCTGGAAAAATTCTTTTTAAAGGAAGAGATTTACTGAAGCTCGACCCCGAAGAAATGCGTTCTATTCGAGGTAATGAAATTGCCATGATTTTTCAAGAACCCATGACTTCTCTCAATCCCGTTTTTACAATTGGAAACCAAATTTCTGAAGCTATCGAAGTCCACCAAGATCTTTCAAGAAGTGAAATTAGAAAACGCACTATAGACATGATTCGTGTTGTAGGTATTCCAGATCCAGAAAAAAGACTTCAAGAATACCCTCATCAATTAAGTGGTGGAATGCGTCAAAGGGTTATGATTGCGATGGCACTTTCCTGCAATCCAGAGCTTCTCATTGCTGATGAGCCTTCAACAGCACTTGATGTCACTATTCAAGCTCAAATACTCGATCTTCTGAAAGATCTTCAGAAAAAATTTCACATGTCTATTCTCATGATCACTCATGATCTGGGTGTTATTGCTGAAACAGCCGATCACGTTGCAGTGATGTATGCAGGGAAAATTGTAGAGTATTCAGATGTAAGAACCATTTTTAAAAATCCTCTTCATCCATACACTATTGGGCTTTTAGAAAGCTTACCCACAATTAAAGACGCAGAACACCACAGAAAAGAATTAAAAACAATTCCAGGTATTGTTCCTGATCTTATTAATATTCCAGAAGGATGTCGATTTAACGATCGCTGCAGTCGTGCTACACCAGAATGCCGGCAAGCAGAACCTGTTTTAGAGGAAGTAGAACCAGGACACTGGGTGCGCTGCATTCATTGGGATCAAAAAAACGGGGTTAAAACTACATGACGCAACCACCCATTCTTCTTAAAGTCCAAAATCTTGTTAAGCACTTTCCTTTAAAAGGTGGCATCTTTTCCCGCCAAGTTGGGTCTGTAAAAGCTGTGAATGGAGTTTCTCTTGAAATTAAAAAAGGAGAAACACTCGGCCTTGTTGGAGAAAGTGGATGCGGAAAATCAACCTTGGGTAGAATGATTTTAAGACTTTTAGAGCCTACTTCCGGCGAAGTGTTTCTTGATGGAGAAAATATTCTTGAATACGGGCGGAAAAAAATGCTTCGTGTTCGAAGACGCATGCAAATTATTTTTCAAGACCCCTATGCCTCTTTAAATCCACGCATGACAATTAAAAGCATTCTCTCAGAACCTGTTAAGGTTCATAAACTTGTTAAAAACAAACGGGAACTCAAAGAACGTTTAGAAGAACTCTTAAATATTGTAGGTCTAAGACCGAGCGCCTTAAACCGCTACCCCCATGAGTTTAGTGGTGGCCAACGTCAAAGAATAGGTATTGCACGAGCTCTTGCTGTAAAGCCAGAATTTATTGTTGCAGATGAACCTGTTTCAGCACTGGACGTTTCGATTCAAGCCCAAATTATTAATTTAATGAAAGATCTTCAAAATAAATTTAACCTTGCTTACCTGTTTGTAGCTCACGATCTTAATGTTGTTGAATATGTGAGTGATCGAGTGGCTGTTATGTATTTAGGGTATATTGTTGAGCTTGCACCCAGTGATAGAATTTACAAAAATCCACTTCATCCTTATACACAAGCACTTCTCTCTGCCATTCCACAACCCGATCCGGAAAAAAAATCAAATCGAATCTTACTGAAAGGAGACATTCCAAGCCCTATTAATCTGCCTTCGGGCTGTGTTTTTCACACGCGCTGCCACTTTGCTATTGTAGGTGAGTGTAAAAGAACCATGCCAGAGCTTGTTGAAAAAGAACCCGGTCATTTTGTCGCCTGCCACTTAGTAGAATAAAAAGCTCGTGTTCAAAAAGCACTCTGTCAGGTTTATACACTCGTTGAAAAAGCCTAAAATCTAAGCTAGAATGAAATAAGTTAGTTGTGTAAAGTCCCCTAAGAGGAAAGGTGTTCATGAAAGGAAAAAATCCACAAAATATTTCTACAAAAGAGCTTGAAAAAAAAATTGAAGAAATCAAAAAGCAAAAGATTCTAAAAAATAAAATCGTTTCACTCACCGATTATAGAAAAGCAACAAATCCCCATTACATTTTAGTTGTGGATGACGATCAATCCACCCGTCATGCCGTTAAAAGAATTTTTGAAAAAGATGGTTTTGAAGTTCTTGAAGCAACAGACGGCACTGAACTTGTAAGAATTTTAGAAGCTCACCCTTTGGATGCTATTCTTCTCGATATTAAACTCCCCTGGGTTGATGGTTATGATCTTTGTAAACTCATCAAACAACATGACGAATTTAAAAATGTTCCCCTTGTTTTTCTTTCTGGCAAAACAAGTGAAATTGAAATTAAAAAAGGTTTTGAAGCTGGATGCGATGAGTATGTAACAAAACCTTTCGAGGTTGCTGATATCACAACTAAGGTCAAAAACCTGATCAATAAGTCTTAAAAGGATTTAAAAAATAGTGTGTCACTTGAAATACACTGTCCTATTTTGACACAGTTTTAATCCCATTTTAAGTTCAACATAGCTGGCATGTGTTTTGCTTTACAAACAAAACATGATTGCAAAAACTTTTACAGGCTCTCTTTTAGGACTTACCTCACACCTTATTTCTGTTGAAACCCATCTTCAATCAAATCTTCCATGTTTTAAAACAGTAGGACTTCCGGATGGAGTCATTAAAGAAAGTACAGAAAGAATCAAAGCTGCTATTCAAAACTCAAACTTTCAATTTCCTCAAAGAAAAGTGGTGGTGAATCTTGCCCCGGCCAATTTTAAAAAAGAAGGCAGTGGTTTTGATTTACCCATTGCTGTTTCTCTTTTAGTGGCTTCTCAAAAAGTTCCTGAAGAAAAAATAAAAAATACTTTGTTTTTAGGAGAGCTCTCTTTAAATGGAGAGGTAAAACCTATTCGAGGTGCTTTGGCACACCTTCTTATGGCAAAAAAATATGGACTTCAAGAAGTGATCTTGCCTTACGAAAATCTTAAAGAAGCTTCTCTTTTTACAGGAATTAAAATTAAAGGTACCCGTTCACTTCTTGAAACCATGAATTATCTTTTTGAAAAGGGTGATCTCTCTTCCCCACAAAATCAAAACTTCCCCATTTCTACACATAAAAAAATTCGTCTAGAAGATATCGAGGGGCAAACAACAGGCAAAAGAGCTCTTCAAATTGCTGTTGCAGGTGGGCACCACATTCTTTTTATGGGCCCTCCTGGAAGTGGGAAAACACTACTTGCAAAATCTATTCCCTCAATTTTACCACTCTTAAGTCAAGAAGAAGCTCTCGAGGTTTCGAAAATTGAATCTATTCTTCAGGGTCATTTTTCTTTTTCTATGGAACCTCCATATGTTGCACCCCATCACACCATTTCTCATACAGCTCTCGTCGGTGGAGGAAGCATTCCTAAACCTGGGCTTGTTACCCAAGCTCACCACGGTGTTTTGTTTTTAGATGAGGTTGGAGAATTTGAAAAAAGATCTTTAGAGGTTTTAAGACAAGTTCTTGAAGAAAAAAAGATTACAATTAACAGAGCTCAAGCAAGTGAGACTTTTCCTGCTCACTTTTCTTTAATACTTGCTACAAACCCATGCCCCTGTGGTTATTTTACCCATCCTGAAATTGCATGTACGTGTACGCCCCACATGATTCATCGTTACCGCTCAAAACTCTCAGGCCCTATTCTAGATAGAATTGATCTTCATCTTGAAATACAACCTATTAAAAACTTTTTTATAAAAACAAAAACAGAACTCACCTCAGAAAAAGTAAAACAAAATATTATTCAAGCTCACACCTTACAAAAACATCGATTTAAGAATTTAAATATTTCAAAAAATTCAGAAATTCCACCCACCCATATTTTTGAAATATGCAAACTGGATGATGAATCTAAAAAAGTACTTGAAAAAGCTATCAACACATTTCATCTTTCTCACCGTGCTTTTCACAGTATTTTAAAGCTTGCTAGAACCATTGCCGATCTCGATCATAATCATAATATCCAGAAAAAACATATACTTGAGGCACTTCAATTTAGAAGCACCATCGATAAAAACAGAGTGTTTTCATGAAGTTACCACCTCCATTTTCATACCTCTTTTCATAGAGTTACAAAGGCCTCTCTCAATCTACAACCTACTTTCCTGATATAATGAAGGTAGAGAAGACAAACATAATATTTCTTCTCTAAGGGGTTTTGAGCTTTGCTAAGCGTGGGCAGCACACGGAAGTCGTGCGAAGACAAAGTGCCCTAAGCAAGCCTAACTAGATGGCGCAAAGCGAGACAAGAAGGTCTATGGATTAGGACGAAAAATTGTCGCTCTTTAGAGAGGATGAAGAACGAAGGAAGTGCATTGCCACTCCCTTCGTCCATTTTTTTTTACGATTTAACTTCGGTTATTTGCGAAATCTTATAAATTCTTCGAGTGATTTAAATTGAAGATAGGGGTTTTTTTGAAATTCATTTTGTAAAGTGGAATGGGGATGAGGGCCATAGTGATGCCCTGGATATACTTTTAAACTGGGTAAAAAACTTTTAATTTTTTCGTACAGAGATTGATAAAGAAGTGTTGCATCGCTTTCCGGAAGATCACACCTTCCCACATTTTCAACTTGCAAGGTATCTCCTGTAAAAAGTTTATCCTCCAGTTCAAAACACAAACTATCAAGCGTGTGCCCAGGAGTATGATGAACTTGAAAGGTTAAATGCCCAACTTCAACATGATCTTTATCTTTAACACCTTTTACTTTATGGCTTAAATGCTGCCACTCTGATACTTGAGATTCGTACAAATAGATAAAAGGATCATTCTCTAAAATAAAATCAAGAACTGCTTGTGTTTGATCGGGGTGATGATGAGTAAGAAGAATTGAGTGAAGTTTTAACTTTGCCCTTTTTAAAATACTTTGAAATGTGTGGGGCTCCCAACCAGGGTCGATCAAGCACGCCTTTTTGGTATTTTGACACCCTATAATATAGCTAAAACTATGAAAAGGCCCTACCTCACATTGTTCAAAAAAGTAAATGTTTTTAAAGAGTTGGCGAAATTCCACAATAAAAACCCCTTGAAATTAAAGAATGTATGCCTATATTCAAAGGCATCATTGAACCATGAGTGAAAAACTTAATCAAGATAGAGATATTCCTTTCTTTTCAGAAGGGCCGTATTCCGTTATTAAAGTCCCTAGTGATCTACCCAATAACGTCTTTATTCTTCCTTTAAGCCATATTCTTATCTTTCCAGGGATGATGTTTCCTGTTCTTGTTCAAAAAAAAGAATATATAGAAACAGTTGGGCAAGCCTTTTCACAAAACCAATATATTGGACTTTTAGCAAAAAAAGATAAAAATATTAAAAACCCACTTGCCGATGATCTTTACAATATTGGGGTGGTTGCCAAAATTCACAAAATTATCAATCTTCCAGATGGCGGTATGAGTATGGTTGTTCAAAGTTTTCGCCGTATGAAGGTTGAACGCTTTATTAAAACAACTCCTCACTTTATTGCTCGTGTCGCTTATTTAGAGGATGTCGTTCACGATGACGAAGAAACAGGAGCCCTTTTCAGAAATGTTCAAAGACATCTTAAAAATATTATTTCTCTCAACAAAGAAATTTCTGAAGAGATCAATATCATTATTGCTAATATGGCAAACCCGGCTACACTTTCTGATTTTGTTGCCTCTCACTTTAGAATGTCCATGGAAGAACGTCAAAAACTTTTAGAAACTTTAAGCGTTAAAGAAAGACTTAAGAAAATAAATATACTTCTTACAAAAGAAATTAATATCTTAAAGTTGGGTAATAAAATCCAAGACGAAATTAATAAAAAAATACAAAAACAGCAGAAAGATTTTTTCCTAAGAGAAGAGTTAAAAGCCATTAAAAAAGAATTAGGTGAGGTTAAAGACGAAAAAACCATTGAAAAAGAACGCTTTGAAAAAGAACTTAAAAACTTACCCCAACATGCACACACTGCCGTCAAAGATGAGATGAAACGTCTTGAACTTATTATACCTGAATCTCCAGAATACAATGTTATTCGAACTCATCTTGATTGGGTGTTTAAATTACCCTGGAAAAAATCAAGCGAAGATAATCTTAACCTTACACATGCAGAAAAAATATTAAATCGCGATCACTATGGGCTTGAAAAAATTAAAGCCCGCATTATTGAATACCTAGCCGTAAAAAAATTAAACCCTAAAAAGCAAGGTTCTATCCTTTGTTTTGTAGGCCCTCCGGGGGTTGGAAAAACATCTCTCGGTAAATCTATTGCAGAAAGCTTGGGAAGAAAATTTTATCGTTTTTCACTGGGTGGCATGCGAGATGAAGCTGAAATTAATGGCCACAGACGCACTTATATTGGTGCTATGCCTGGAAAAATAATCCAAGGTATAAAAACAGTAGAAACAAATAATCCTGTTTTTATGTTAGACGAAATTGACAAAGTAGGCGCTGATTTTAGAGGAGATCCAGCCTCTGCACTTCTTGAAGTTTTAGATCCTGAACAAAATAATGCTTATTTAGATCATTACATTGATATTCCCTTTGATCTTTCAAATGTTACTTTTATTTGTACGGCAAATATTTTAGATACTATTCCACAAGCACTTATGGATAGAATGGAAGTTCTCGAATTATCAGGTTATATTCCTGAAGAAAAAGTTCAAATTGCTAAAAAGCATCTTTTCCCAAAACAACTTAAGGAACATGGTCTTAAAACTCAGCAACTTAAAATAGGCCCCAAAACATTTAACACCATTATTACAAGATATACACAAGAAGCAGGGGTAAGAAACTTAAACAGAGAACTTGCAACTGTGTGTCGCAAAGTAGCCACGACGATCGCAAAAGGAAAGAAAGATTACACGATAGAAATCACAGAAAAAAAGCTTGAAAAGTTTTTAGGAGCACCTCGTGTTTTTGATGAAGTTGTTGATCGTACTCAACTTCCCGGAGTTTCCGTCGGGCTTGCCTGGACACGCTATGGGGGAGAGATCTTATTCATTGAATCAACACAAATGAAAGGCTCTAAATCTCTTGAAACAACAGGGCAATTGGGTGAAGTGATGGATGAATCAACCAAAATCGCATTAAATTATGTAAGATCTCATTCAAAAAAGTTTGGGCTCGGAGATCTCATACTTAAAGACTCTGATATCCACATCCATTTTCCGGCAGGAGCAACGCCTAAAGATGGCCCTTCAGCAGGCATTGCAATTGCAACCTCTCTTATCTCAATGTTTAAAAACCAACCCATGAAACCTCGAGTTGCCATGACGGGGGAACTTACCCTTACCGGAAAAGTACTTCCCATTGGGGGTGTGAAAGAAAAAATTGTAGCTGCTAAAAGAAGTGGTATTAAAATAATTATACTTCCTCACAAGAATAAAAAAGATTTAAATGAAGTACCCAACCATGTAAAAAAAGGCCTCCACTTTCATTTTGTTGATAATTACGAACAGGTTTATCGAAAAGTTTTTTAAAGTAGCAACACCCCCTGTCATCCCGGGCGAAGACCCGGGATCCAGTATTCAGAATACAATCTTAGTTCTGAGTAGGGAAATCCTCCTGTCATTCCCGCGGAGGCGGGAATCTAGTATTCTTCTTTCTCAAATTAAGTTCTTGAAATGATCTCAAGTCTTCCGTTTCATGGCTCGCTGTAGTTTGTTATATCAATTTTTTGTCATCCCGGAAGCACGCAAGCGCTCTCCGGGATCCAGTCTTCTGAGTCTTTACGAACCGTGTGCTGCGCTTTACTTACACTTCAGACTTAAGACCATTTCTTCACATAGTTGTGAATGATTCTTCCGCAAGGACAGAAATTTCGAGTCCATGAGAGAGTAGGGAGGGTATTTTGTTTCCGATACTTAGGTTCTTGCTAACCTTCCTAAATTTTGCTTCATGGCTCGCTGTAGTTATCCAACATGAACTCTTCTTGATCCCGTAAGTGCTAAAGCACTGTCCGGGATACACAGTTTTGAATACTTACGAACCGTAGGCTGCGCTTTACTTCCGCAAAATTTGAAAGGTTAGCTTTACATAAACTCAAATTCTGTCACATAAAGTTACCTAGTATGTTTTGAAGGCCGTCTCGGAGGCCTAAGCGGGCATGGATTTTTTACGAAGTAAAAA